>JAZSRA010000094.1:0-10339 GCA_045538195.1 Eubacteriales bacterium
GCTTCCCTATGACGAATACGATGAAATCGCTGAAGATGTTTGGGTGCACGTTTCTGCATATATCTCCCCTACCTGCAAGATCGATCCCCCGGCAATAATCTGCGGCGGCGCAAAGCTGCGCCATTTTTCGCACGTCGAGGGGTCGGTAATAGGCGCTTTCGCCACGGTTGGAGAAATGTGTCAGGTAAAAAACAGTATTATTTTTGACCGTTCTACTCTGAAGGGACACAACTCGGTCAACAGCTCACTCATAGGATACGAGGCGCTTTTAGGTGAGGGGTGCGTAGTTGCTGATGCAAGACTTGACGGACTCAACGTAACTGTAGATATGCCCGAAGGAATATACGTTTTCGGCAAAGACCGCCTTGGCGGAGTAATCTGCGACGGAGTAAAAATCGGTGCATCCTGCGTCATCAATCCAGGCACAGTTGTCGATATCGGATCAACCGTTCTCCCCCTCACCTCACTCTCGGGCTACGTCTATCCTTATTCAACGGTCAAATAAGAAGCACGTGCCTCCGGCGGCACACTTTTTTGCAAAAAAGTGTGACAAAAAACCTGCAATAAGGATAGATTGAAAAGTAGCCGTTTTTGGTTTTAAAATGGTGGGGATTTGAAACAAATTCTCTCTGCTATCTGTTGCGAGTTTATTTTTCAAATTTTGATTTATCGGTATGTTTTTATGTTCATTTTCTGTCAACAGCGACAGAAAACGAACCAAAAGAACGCCGCTCAAGAGGACGAGGGTCTAACGGATAAAAGAGCAGACCAGCCGCTCTTTTACCCGTTACGACATCCTCTCCCTCTTGAGAATCTCCCTCACCTGTCGGCTTTGCCGACAAGCAAAGTGGAGTGATATTATCAAGCAAAAGCTTTACGCGACAAAGCTTTTTCCCCTTCGTGCAATTGCTTCATCCGGTGTGGGCGAAGCCCACAGGTGAGTGGGGTTCATAGGGGAGAGAGGATGTCGCAGGAAAATCAAATGCGGCTCGCTGCTTTTGATTTTTCAAGACCCTCTTTTCCCTATGCGGCGTTTCTTTTGTAACAGCAAATGCTTGCATTTGCGAGTCAATCAAGCGCTTGCGCTTGTTGACAGTTTTCATTGTCGCTGGTGACAAGAAAAGTTAGTATTAAACTTACCGATAAATCAAAACTTAAATGCGGCGTTTCTTTGGTTCGTTTCTTGCCGACGCGGGCAAGAAATGAACGTAAACAACCCATAGATAAATCAAAATTTAAAAATCAATAAAGTAAAAAAATAAAGATATGTAAATGAGGTAAAGAAAAATGAAAAAAGTACTGTTTACATCTGAGTCGGTAACCGAGGGACATCCCGACAAAATTTCCGACAAAATTTCCGACGCTATCCTTGACGAGATGCTCCGTCAAGACCCCAATTCCCGCGTTGCCTGCGAGACCTTCTGCACGACAGGTCTAGTTTCGGTCATGGGAGAGATAACCACCGAGGCTTACGTTGACATTCAAGAGGTAGTCCGCCGTACCGTCCGTGAGATCGGCTACACCAGAGCAAAGTTCGGCTTTGACTGTGACTCTTGCGCCGTCATCAGCTCGATCCACGAGCAGTCTCCCGACATCGCTATGGGCGTTGACAAATCATTTGAGGCAAAAGAGGGAACAGACACCGACGGTCTTGACACGGGAGCAGGCGACCAGGGTCTTATGTTCGGCTACGCTTGCGACGAGACTCCCGAGCTTATGCCCCTTCCTATCTCTCTCGCTCACAAGCTGGCTCGTCAGCTTACCGCAGTGAGAAAGGACGGGACTCTTGACTATCTCCGTCCCGACGGAAAGACTCAGGTTACCGTTGAATACCACGACGACATTCCTGTGAGAGTTGACACTATCGTCATTTCCTCTCAGCACAGCGACGCCGTAACTCTTGAGCAGATCAGAGCCGATATTATCAAAAACGTTATTGAGCCTATCGTTCCTGCGTCTCTTATGGACGGCGAGACCAAGATCTACGTCAACCCCACGGGCAGATTCGTTATCGGCGGCCCTGCGGGCGACACTGGTCTGACGGGAAGAAAGATAATCGTTGACACCTACGGCGGCTACGCTCGCCACGGCGGCGGAGCGTTCTCGGGAAAAGACCCCACAAAGGTTGACCGTAGCGCTTGCTACGCGGCTCGTTACATCGCAAAGAACGTTGTAGCGGCTGGTCTTGCTAAAAAGTGCGAGGTTCAGGTTGCATACGCTATCGGCGTTGCCCGTCCCGTATCGGTTATGATCGACACCTTCGGCACTGCTATCGTTGACGAAGCAAAGATCAGCGCGGCAGTTACCGAGCTTGTTGACCTCCGTCCCGCGGCTATCATTCGTGACTTTGATCTCCGCAAGCCTATCTATTGCGATCTCGCGGCTTACGGTCACATGGGCAGAGAAGACCTCGACGTAGCTTGGGAAAAACGCGACCTCGCTGAAAAGCTCAGAGCTAAGTGTATGTAAGGGGATGCGGGGATGCGAGGGATGCGACCTACTTTCTTTGAAAAGAAAGTAGGCAAAGAAACTTCCCGAATTTTTTGGGTCCTTTTAGGGTGTCGGAGGATTTTTCGCTCCTTCGTCGCTAAAAAAATCCCTCACTGACCTTTTCTTATTGCAAGGGTGTTGAACCCAGCCGAAAAGTTTAACTAAATTTATAGTTTTATTTAAGTTTAAGTAAGCAACCCCCACAATTCTAATCCGTCGGCAAAGCCGACCTTTCCCGAAGGGAAAGCCTTGTTGAAATTAAAAGTTTGATATGTTATAAGCCAAACCTCACTCAACCAAACCATCGGGGTTGGGGGTCACGGGGGAGGGGATGTCGTAACGAATAAAAATGCGGCTTGCTGCTTTTTTATTCGTTAGACCTCTCCTACCCCCGTGCGGCGTTCTTTTGGTTCGTTTTCTGCCGACGCGGGCAGAAAATGAACAAATAAAATCACATTTTCCCCCCTCGCCACATATCCTTTATAAAGTAACTTTATAAAGGAGCAAATATGGAAACGGCTTTTATGATAACCGTCACGGCGTTGGCAATAATGGGATTTTACTTTTTCTTCAAAATTATTTCATCCCTGATTTTCGCCAGCAAAACCCTCGCGGCGACCGTAATAATTGACAACAAAACCCAACTCCGCAATCTCGACCTGCTCCTTGACGATGCATCGTCGGCGCTTTTTGCCATCCGCCGCCGCAGACTGGCAGTCTTGGTGCCAAAGGAGATATGGTCTGCTTGCGACGGGAAGGACAAAAACCTCGTCAAAGAGCATATTGACCGTTTCGGCGCGGAGTTTTACATTATTTGACTACTTGAATATCGGGCAAGGGGTCAAACCAAAATCAAAAGAAAAGGAGGCCGTCTATGGACGAGAAAAACAGAAATCTGTTCGGTGATATAGTCCCCGAAGAAAACGAAAAGCTCATAAAGCTTGCGGGTAGCGTAGAGCAGGTCATTTACGCAAACGAAGAAAACGGCTATATGGTCTGCGATCTCGGCACCGATGACGACGACCTCATAACCATAACCGGTGTTATGCCTTACGTAAACGAGGGCGACTCGCTTACCGTCTGGGGCGAATGGAAGCATAATCCAAGATACGGCAGGCAGTTCGTAGTTAGCCAGTACGAGCGATATATGCCCGCCAACGCCAGCGCAATTTTGCGCTATCTCTCCTCGGGCGCTATCAAGGGAATCGGCAAAAAGACCGCTCTGAAAATTGTCGAGGAGTTTGGCGACAACACTCTTGAAGTCCTCGAAAACCACCCCGACTGGCTTTCCGACATTCCCGGAATAAGTCTCAGAAAGGCAAAGCAGATCTGCGAGGATTTCAAGGCAAAAGCCGGCATCCGCACCGCTATGCTCTTTTTCAGAGACTATTTCGGCGCGACTACCACCGTGAAAATATATAAAAAGTGGGGTTCTGCGGCTATCGACATAGCTAAAAACAACCCCTACCGTCTCTGCGACGAGATCGACGGCATCGGATTTGAACGCGCCGACAGCATGGCAATGAAGCTTGGTCTTGAAAAAGATTCCTACGCACGTCTTGTCAGCGGTGTCGCCCACGTTATCCGCTACAACGCGGCGCAGAACGGTCACGTCTGCCTGCCCAGAGAAAAGCTGATTCAAGCGTCCTCCCACCTGCTCGGGGCTAACGCAGAAAAGATAAACGAGGTCATCGACGACATGATCGCCACGGGCAAGCTGAAATACTCGCGCTTTGGCGAAACCGTTTATCTCTATGATAAATTCGCATACGAGTGCGAGTGCTATATTGCCGAAAAGCTTGATCTTCTTGACAAGGTCTGTCCCGCGGTGGACGTGTCGGACGCTAACTTTTTCATTGAAAAAGAGGAGAGAAAGAACGGCTTCACCTACGCGCTAATGCAGAAAAAAGCGATAATCGGCGCGCTGGAAAGCGGCGTTATGCTTTTGACGGGCGGCCCCGGTACGGGTAAGACCACTATCGTCAAGGCGCTTATCGACATCTTCCACAGTATGGATATGAAGGTGGCGCTGGCGGCTCCCACGGGGCGTGCCGCGAAGCGACTTTCCGAGGCTACCAGCCATGAGGCAAAAACGATACACCGTCTGCTTGAATTTGAATATGCCACCGACGACTCCGACCGTCCCGGATTCCGCAAGAACGAAAACGATCTGCTGGAAGAAAACGTGATCATTATCGACGAGTCCTCGATGATAGACAATATACTTATGTCGGCTCTGCTCCGTGCGGTCAAGCCGGGCGCGAGGGTCATTCTCATTGGCGACGCCGATCAGCTCCCAAGCGTGGGGGCGGGCAACGTGCTTCACGATCTTTTGGAGTGCGGACGCTTTACCACCATCCGTCTTGACGAGATATTCCGTCAGGCACAACAGTCGCTGATCGTCACCAACGCCCACATGATAAACCGTGGTGAAGTTCCGAGGCTTGACGTCAAGGACAACGACTTTTTCTTCCTCCCACGAAGCTCTGACGAGGATATTGCCTTTACCGTCACAGATCTATACAAAAACCGCTTGCCCAGGACCTACGGAGCTGATACGGTAGCGAATATTCAGGTCATATCGCCCTCGCGAAAGGGCGACGCAGGCACCGAAAACCTGAACGTGCTGATACAGTCGGCGCTCAATCCTCCCTCAACGAAGAAGAAGGAGCATAAGCATCGCGAGAGAGTTTTCCGAGAGGGCGACAAGGTCATGCAGATCAGAAACAACTACGAGATCGAGTGGTGCCGCGAGGACGACAGCACGGGAACGGGTATTTTCAACGGAGACATCGGCACGATCCTGCGGATCGACGGCATCAACGAGTGCATGGAGATAGTTTTCGACGATAAGCACGTAACCTACGATTTCACCTCTCTTGAAGAGCTTGAACACGCCTATGCGATAACCGTCCATAAGAGTCAGGGCTGCGAATATCCAATAGTTATCCTGCCGCTCTACGGAGCGCCCGCCATGCTTTTGACGAAAAATCTTTTCTATACTGCCGTCACAAGAGCGCAAAAAATGGTGGTGCTGGTCGGTAGGGCAGACGTTGCCAAAACTATGGTGTCAAACACCCATACCAGCTTGCGTTATACTTGCTTGAAACAAAGATTATTATGATATATTATATGCAGGGGGAGGAAACCATTTTTTGCAAAAATTGGTTTCCCCCCCCTGCACCCCCTCCTTCCAAAAAAACTCCAAAAAATAATTATTTTAGCAGTGAAAAGCACTGCTTTTTTATATTTGCACTTGTATCAGTGCAAAGCGTTCTCTGTTAATAAGTATAATAAACCTATAAATTGCTCCTAAAACGGTGCAAAAGGAAGGTTTATTATGAACAAGAAAACAGAAAAAATAGTAGGGCAAAATATTAGAGTTCTACGAGAAAAAGTGGGAATGACCCAAGAAATGTTAGCCACCAAGCTTCAACTTGAAGGCTGCGACATAACCAGAAGCGCGGTTGCGAAGATCGAAGTAGGGCAGAGACATCTCTATTCGGATGAAATAATTCTTATCAAGAAAATACTGAACGTATCTTACGATGAAATATTCGATATCAAATAAGATATTTGGAGCTTTAAATGGAACAAAAATTGAGAAGAGACAGACGAATAGGAAACAATCTTCGCGCGTTGCGTGACAAGCACGATATTTCACAAGAAAAGCTCTGCGCCGAGTTGCAAAGACGCGGATGCGATATTGCGCGTAGCGCTTACGCCAAATACGAGGCGGGCGAGCTAAACGTCAAAATAAGTGTGCTTATAGAGCTTAAAAAGATTTACGGTTGTACCTTCGACGACTTTTTTGAGGGTCTTGACGTCTCGGACAAAGTGAATTAAAATAACAAACAACATGAACCACAAAACCCAAAAAGCATTAAGATTTATAAAAAATTTAATACTCGTCCCCAGATGCGCGTCCTGCAATCTGCGGCTCTCTCCCATTCCCGAGAGGGAGGAGATCACTCACGGAAAGATCTGCTTTTGCGAAGAATGCAGGGAAAAATGGCAGGTTGCCAAGGCGGAGATCTGTCCCACCTGCTATAATCTTTCCGAAAAATGCAACTGCACCCCCGATTTCTTTTTCAAATATCAGCCGGATATTCCGTCCCTCTGCTTTTACCGTCCTGCTTCGGGCAACACGCCCAGCCGTGCCATTATAACCATGAAAAGGCGGCTTGACGTAGAGCTTTTTGAGTTTATGGCGATCGAACTGCGTCCAAAACTTGAAAAAACGCTCGGAAAAATGGGTATCGACGGCAAGGATTGCGTCTTTACCTGGATGCCGAGAAAACGTGATGCAATCGTCGAAAGCGGTTTCGACCAAGGCAGGGAGCTGAGCGTCAGACTTGCCAAACTTTTTGGAGCGGAATGCCGTTCATTATTCATCCGCGTAGGTGGAAAGGAACAAAAGCGTCTTGATAAAAGATCTCGCAAAAGTAACGCGGAAAAACATTTCAAGCTCAACAAATCCATGAGAGGATTTTCACCCGTTTTAAGATCAAAGGGTCTTAACGCTTTTCTTAAAGACAAAAACGTGGTTATCATAGACGACGTATTGACCTCGGGTGCGACACTTCGCCGCGGGGTCGAGCTGCTGTCCCCGACAGGCGTGAAAAATACAGTCGTCGCGTGTATCGCAAAAAGCGTAAAGGACAAGAGCTTTCCGAAATAATAGTCGAAAAACCCGAGTCTTTTGCTATATACGACAACAAATCTCTTTCTTCGATCTTTTGTTTTCTGTAAGTTAATGATATATTTATAAAAAATATTTGACTTTTAGTAGTATTTTGTTGTATAATTATAATGAGATATTATATAGAGACTCGCTACGGAGGATTAATCTGTGTTTAAAAACATAATTCTCAGCAGAGACATTGGAATAGATCTTGGCACCGCCACCGTGCAGGTATTCGTGCAGGGAAAGGGAATCGTTATGTGCGAACCCAGCGTGGTAGCCATTGACAAGTCAACTGATAAAGTAATAAAGGTCGGTAAGGAAGCGCAGGACATGCTTGGCAGAACTCCCGACTCTATTTCCGCGCTTCGTCCTCTCAAGGACGGAATAATAAACGAATATGACGTCACTCTGAAAATGCTTCAGTATTTCATCCGCCGTGCCTGCGGAAAGACGATTCTTCCTCCGAGAATAATGATAAGCGTTCCCTCTGGTATGACCGAGATAGAGGAAAGAGCGATACTTGACGCGGCAAGAGAAGCGGGTGCCAGAAAAACATATCTTATTGAGTCCCCGATAGCCGCGGCTCTCGGCGCGGGACTGAACATAAACACGGCGATTGGAAATATGACCGTCGACATCGGCGGCGGAGTGACCGAGATCGCGGTGATCTCTCTGGGCGGCATAGTGGTTTCCAAGACTATCAAGGTCGGCGGCGACAGCTTTGACGAGGCGATAGTGGAATACGTCAGAGACAATTACAATACACTTATAGGTGAGAGGACTGCGGAGAGCATCAAGATGAAGATCGGTGAGGTCTACGAGCATGGTCAGGCAAGGCTTCTTGAGGTCAAGGGCAGAGATATTTCAAGCGGTATGCCAAAAACGGTAACTCTTTCTTCAAAGGAGATGATAGGCGCGATGTACGAGCCTATGACCTCTCTCATCGACGGAATCTGCGACATTATCGAGCATACTCCCCCCGAGCTTGTGGGAGATATTCTTCACAACGGCATTATTTTGGTGGGCGGAGGCGCTCAGCTTCGCGGACTTAACAAGCTGATCCACCGCGTTACGGGAATCAAGACGGTGATTGCCGAGACTCCCGAGTCCTGCACGGCTCTTGGAATGGGCAAGAAGATGGAGACCTTGAACAAATTCTCCTTTGACGACGACGCGTCGTCTCCCTACGGAAGATAATTTTTGAAAGGCTATTTTTATGAACTACGTTGTAAGAGGCTACGAGCCGAAAGCGGTTTTTGAAATATTTGAGGATATATGCGCCATTCCTCACGGTTCGGGCAACGAAAAGGGAGTTGCCGACTATATCGAGGCTTATGCCAAAAAAAGAGGACTTTTCGTTCTCCGCGACGAAACCTGTAACGTATTCGTCCGCAAGGACGCGGCAAAGGGATACGAAGATACCCCCGCCATACTTTTACAGGGTCACATGGACATGGTGTGCGAGAAAAATTCCGACTCTGATCATGATTTTCTCCGCGACGGATTAAAGCTTTCGGTCAAGGACGGATTTCTTTGGGCGGACGGCACCACTCTCGGTGCCGACAACGGCATAGCAGTCGCTATGATGCTGGCGTTGCTTGATACCGAAGATCATCCCACCATTGAGTGCCTGTTCACCGTGGAGGAGGAAACCGGACTTGCGGGAGCGCAGGGCTTTGACTGCTCGGTGGTCACCGCAAAGAGAATGGTAAACCTCGACAGTGAGGAGGATCACCAGATAACCGCAGGCTGTGCGGGTGGCAAAAGAACAGAATTTACCTTTGATTATAAGAAAATACCCTCAAATGAGGGCGATGTTTTCATTGACATATCAGTGACCGGTCTTTCGGGCGGTCATTCGGGAGCCGAGATCCACTGCGGCAAGACTAACGCTATCGTTCTTATGGGCAGACTTCTTTCGGCTGCTTATTCCGTTGGTAAGTTCAATCTCGTCAAGATAAACGGCGGCGGCAAGGACAACGCAATCGCAAGAGAGTGCTTTGCGACTCTTCGTTTTGAAGATGAAAATATTGCAAATGCAGCCAAAAAGGCAATTATAGGCGAGTCCTTGAAGGTAAGAAAAGAGATAAACAAGGACGACCGCGAGCTGTCCGTCGGAATCGGCAGAGCAGAGGCAATCGAGGTGTATCTTGATGCCTCCACCACCGAAAAAGTGGTCGAGTTTTTGACGGTTCTTCGCACGGGAGTGCTTAAGATGAGCAATCAGATCGAGGGTCTGGTGGAATTTTCAAGAAATCTTGGAATTGCGGCAACCGAGGGAGAAAAGATCCGCTTTACTCTCTCAACCCGTTCGTCAATCGAAGCACAGCTTGATCTTTCGATCCGCGAGCTTGACTCTCTTGCGGCTCTCGTCGGAGCAGACTGCCGTCACTACGCTCGCTACCCCGGTTGGGAGTTTGAGCCTGCGTCGCTTCTTCGTGAGCAGTATATTGAAAAATTCAAGTTCCTTTTCGGCAAAGAGCCGTCAGTGGGCGTTATTCACGCAGGACTTGAATGCGGTATTCTTTCGTCAAAAATGCCGGGTATGGACATTATCTCCATAGGTCCCAATATGTACGACATTCATTCACCTAACGAACATCTTGATCTTGCGTCTACCCAAAAGGTATGGCAGGCGATTTTAGCGGTTGTAAGTGAGAAATAATTGAGGATATGTCCATTTTCTGCCCGCGTCGGCAGAAAGTAACCAAAAAAGCGATTTCTTATATGTACTTTTCTTGCCACCAGCTGCAAGAAAAGTACGAAAAGAAAAGCCGCACGGGGGCAGGAGAGGGTCTTACGAATAAAAAAGCAGCAAGCCGCGTTTTTATTCGTTACGACATCCCCTCCCCCGTGTCCCCCAACCCCATTGGGTTGATATAGGGGAGTACGGCTTACAACCATATAAAACTTTTTACCTCAAAGAAGCTTTCCCTTCGGGAAAGGTCGCTCACGCGACAAAGCTTTAAGTTTTAATAAGATAAGTCGGAGGCCAAGCGGTCTTAGGAAGACAATGACTAGACCCAACTCCTTGGCTCACAGAACGACATGGCTACGATCCGACTTAGTACGGCTTACAACAATATCAAACTTTTAAATTCAAAGAGGCTTTCCCTTCGGGAAAGGTCGCTCACGCGACAAAGCTTTAAGTTTTAATAAGAT
>JAZSRA010000035.1:0-2177 GCA_045538195.1 Eubacteriales bacterium
TGCCCTTTCCTTCTGCTCATTGCTCCATAGGCTCTCCTTCTTGTATAGCAGATAAATACTCCTTACCAGCAACTGCGCTCTTGTATCTCCGTTTTCAAAGACAGTCGGCTGATAGGTCCTTCCCTGTACCTTTGCCTTAAGTATCTCCCTGTTTTCTTCGTCCAACGCTTCCCACCTTGCCTTGATACGCATGTCCTGCAGCGCCTCAAATGCCAACTGTTGTACATGGAAACGGTCAATGACCTGCCTTGCTGCGGGAAAACAGGTGGAGGCTATCTTAGCCATATTGGCAGCCATGTCAAGTGTTATCTCCCTTACCTGGAAGCGGCGCCTGCGTGAGAGTTGCAACAGCACCCTGCATACATCCTCTGTGCGCGTACCCTTTATTATTGCTATAATTGAGCCCTTGCCGCCTTTTCTTTCCTTGTTGATGAGAACCGTGTAGAGTTCTCCACGCGAGAGGCATACCTCATCCAATCCCACGTATGCGCCTATGTTTTTCTCAAAGAGAATCCATTCCGATGCATGCAGCAGCTGCTCCCACTCATGATATCCGCTCAGATGGTCACGGTACTGACGTTCCAGTTTCTCGCCGTCCACACCGTAAAGAGTGCCTATAGTCTTGCAGCTTACGGGCAGACTATCTACATATCTCTTTTAAAAAAGACGCGAATTCACGCGTCATGGATGTGCCGGAGGCCACCAAATGCCAGTCACGGGATATATACCTGCCCTCCGGTTTTACTATCCACCGTCTGCGGCGGACATTTAGAAATACCTGTTTACCACGAATGGGAAAGTCCTGAACAACCTTTGGCTCAAAGAATCCTTTACTCTCGGTATCTTTGCCGGAATACTCGGCAGGGACGATATTCTTTTCTTCAAGGTATATTACTATTTGAGTAGAATCCTCATGTACATTGACAACATCAAAATAATCAAGTGTGCCTGTAGGAAGCAGAAGGGAGTAGCCGTCTTTTTGCATAGTCTTTGAATTTTATTGACAGCAAAAATACACTTTTATTTTTTACCCCTCAACTTTTTACGTTGAGCCCAAAAGTTGGGGGGATGATATAAAAATATTATCTTCGCATAGTTAAAATAAAGTACTATGCAAGACGAAAAAATACTACTGGAATTAGCCCGTTTGATATTGCCATCAGGTTTTGTTGAGAATTTCAAGATAATAGGTATCACCAGCAATGATATCGATGTCGAGATTTCACTTGATGAGTTTGATAACCTTCCAGAAGAACGCCAAGGTCACAAGATTGAATCCAAGGGTTTTCTTGATTCAGTAACAGTTCGAGACTTTCCTCTTCGCGACAAGCGTGTAAATTTCAAGGTCCGCCGTCGCAAATGGTACGACCACACCACTGACGAGTATTTTACCAACACTTACGATACAGTCTATAAAGGCACCCGCTACTCAAAAGAGTTTGCGGCTTTTTTAAAAGCATTACCTGGAGACATATCCCCAATCGGCCCGTTCGCTTGAGCCGTTCTGTCATATCAGTGGTGATGAGATAGAACGCTCCTACAAGAATCACATGAGCGACTACGAGTCATGGAGTGCCAAAGAGCATGCTGACAAATGGTTGCTTTTCGCCAAGAACATCGGGCCAAGGTTATGCATAGACGAAACATCTATGAGCAACGGCGAGCTTTATACCATAATATCCAACCCTGATGCCAGAGGTAAAAAAGGCACTCTTGTAGCGATGATAGAGGGTGTCAAGTCTGATGATATTATTGCAATCATCAACAAGATACCCGAGAAGCACAGGCGACTGGTCAAGGAGGTTACGCTTGATATGTCAAACAGCATGAACCGCATTGTCACACGTTGCTTTCCCTCCGCCATAAAGGTCATCGACCGCTTCCACGTTCAAAAGGAAGCTTGCGAAGCAGTACAGGAACTGCGAATAAAGCACCGTTGGGATGCAATACAGGAAGAAACCGATGCTAAAGAGAATGCAAAATGGAGCGGCAAGGAATATCATCCGTTTATATTCCCAAATGGCGATACAAAGAAACAATTGCTTGCACGAAGCCGATATTTGCTGTTTAAATCACCTGAAAAATGGAGTAAATCACAAAAGGAACGAGCAAATATACTTTTTGCCCAATATCCCGACCTTAAAGAGGCTTATTCACTAACCCATTCACTGAGAATG
>JAZSRA010000038.1:0-8392 GCA_045538195.1 Eubacteriales bacterium
AAAAAGGTGGAACGCATCCTACACTTTTCAAAGTCTCACAGAAATGCCGCTGTCTGCCAGCTGGCGTATGAGATCCTTTATTTCCACTTCGCCGAAAAAGTCGGATCGTAGCCATGTCGTTCTGTGAGCCAAGGAGTTGGGTCTAGTCATTGTCTTCCTAAGACCGCTTGGCCTTCCGACTTAAAAAGGTGGAACGCATCCTACACTTTTCAAAGTCTCACAGAAATGCCGCTGT
The DNA here is from genome assembly GCA_045538195.1 of Eubacteriales bacterium. Taxonomy (GTDB): domain Bacteria; phylum Bacillota; class Clostridia; order Oscillospirales; family CAG-272; genus SVTX01. The sequence continues at coordinate 236 of JAZSRA010000038.1, forward strand.
CTGCCAGCTGGCGTTTGAGATCCTTTATTTCCACTTCGCCGAAATGGAAGATCGAAGCCGCAAGACCCGCCGAACATTCGGGAATCTTTTTAAAGAGGCGGACAAAATCCTCGGCACAGCCTGCACCGCCCGACGCGATTACGGGAACCTTTACTGCGTCGCACACTTCTTTTAGCATTTCAAGGTCAAATCCTGCCTTAACTCCGTCTGTGTCGATAGAGTTAAGAACGACCTCGCCCGCTCCTCGCTCAACGCACTCTTTGATCCAAGAGATCGCTTCCTTGCCCGTGTTCTCTCGACCGCCCTTGGCGTAAACGCGGAAAACCTTATCAACACGCTTGACGTCAGCGGAAATCACCACGCACTGATTTCCATAGCGCTTTGCCGCCTCGTCGATAAGACTTGGATTGCGGATTGCGCCCGAATTGACGCTCACCTTATCCGCACCGCATTTAAGAACGCGGTCAAAATCTTCAAGCGTATTTATTCCACCGCCGACCGTCAAGGGAATGAAGATAGTGCTTGCGACCTCGGTAAGAATATCGGTAAAGAGCTGTCTGCCCTCCGCAGATGCGGTTATGTCGTAAAAGACAAGCTCGTCAGCGCCGTTGTCGCTATAATATTTAGCCAACTCCACGGGAGAGGAAACGTCGCAAAGCCCTCTGAAATTAACTCCCTTTACTACCCTGCCGTCACGCACGTCAAGGCAAGGAATTATTCTTTTCGTTATCATAATACACCTCAAAAATTATAACTTTTGCGTCTCGGATACCGCTTCAAGAAGATCGATAGCACCCGTATAGTATGCTTTTCCGATTATCGCGCCGTAAATGTCAAGTGCGGCAAGCTTTCTCACGTCCTCCATAGAGGAAACTCCGCCCGAAGCCACGATCTGCATATCAAATCTTTCGGAAAGCTGACGGTACAGCGCGTGATTTGCGCCCTTCATAGCTCCGTCCTTGGAAATATCGGTGCAGATGATCGTCTTAACACCGATCTTCTGCATTTTTTCGCAGAAATCAAAGGCATCGTATTCGCTTTTCTCTATCCAACCCTTGATGGCTACCATACCGTCCTTAATATCCACACCAACGGCAATTTTCTCGCCGAATTTTGCCACCGCCTCGCGTAAAAATGCCTCGTCTGTCACTGCTGCGGTGCCGAGAATTACTCTCGCAACTCCCACGGCGAAATATTTTTCAATGGTCTCCATATTGCGTATGCCGCCACCTATCTCACAAAAGAGCGAGGTCTCACGGGCAATGCTTTCCACCACGCCGATGTTTGGTGTCGTGCCAAGCTTTGCGCCCTCAAGATCGACTAAATGTACCCATTTAGCGCCTTTATTCTCAAAATCGCGTGCCACCGAAAGCGGATCGTCGCTGTATATCGTCATTTGTTCGTAATCGCCCTTAAAGAGACGAACTGCTTTGCCGCCGTAGAGGTCGATTGCAGGGAAAATCAACATTGATAATAGAACCTTTCATCGTATGGCGGGGGCTTGCTCCCGCCGTTTCATTATTTTAATTCATCTGTTAGCGGTGGGATCTCATTTGCAAGCAAATCGCCCCCCGCCATACAAAATCACATCTCACAAAATGCTTTAAGTATGGACAGTCCCACTTTTCCGCTCTTTTCGGGATGGAACTGACATCCGCAAACGTTACCCTTGGCAACCGCCGCGGTCAAGTAAGCCCCGTACTCTGTGTCGGCAATAACGCTCTCGTCGCAGTTTGTTCCGTAGTAGGAGTGAACGAAATAAACGCAGTCCCCGTCCTCAACATACTTGAAGATCGGATGCTTTTCGCCCTTTATTCTCAATGCGTTCCATCCGATCTGGGGAATGGGGAGATCTTTGGGAATGACGTCAGAGATAGGTCTTATGTCGCCACCGATAAGTCCTAATCCCTTATGCTCGCCGTACTCAAAGCTACGGTCAAGCAGCATCTGCATCCCGAGACATATACCCATCAAAGGCTTGCCCTTTTCAACCTCTTGCATCAAAATTTCATCAAGACCGCTCTCCCGAAGCTTTGCCGCGGCATCGCCAAACGCTCCCACACCGGGGAGGATAAGACGATCGGCTGCCCTCAGCTTTTCGGGGGCGTCGGTAACTATAGCGTCCTCGCCAATAGCGGCAAAGGAGCTTTTGAGGGAAAAGAGATTTCCCACGCCGTAATCAATGATAGCAACCATCACAGTACCCCTTTCGTGGACGGGATCTCGTCTGCTCTTTCGGGGTCGATCTTGACCGCCGCCTTGAATGCTCTTGCCGCCGCCTTATACATTCCCTCGATTATGTGGTGGGAATTCTTGCCTGCCAGCTTTTTGAAGTGAAGCGTGCAATTTGCCTGACGGGTGAACGCAAGCCAAAACTCCTCAACCAACTCGGTATCAAAGTCTCCGACCTTGACGGAGGGTATCTCAACGTCAAAATTCAGAAGATCCCTACCAGAAAAATCAACGGCGCAAAGGATCAATGCCTCATCCATTGGAAGTATCATCGAACCGTAGCGCTCGATTCCCTTTTTGTCGCCAAGAGCCTCAGAAAACGCTTTACCGAGACAGATGCCGATATCCTCAACCGTGTGGTGGTAGTCTACCTGAGTGTCACCAACGCATTTCACAGTAAGGTCAAACCGTCCGTGAGAGGCAAACAAGGTCAGCATGTGGTCAAGAAATCCGCAACCGCTCTGAATTTCGCTTTTGCCCGAGCCGTCAAGGTTCAAACTCAATTTTATATTGGTCTCCGCAGTTTTGCGGTTAATTTCATAAGTTCTCATTTGGTTTCCTCCAGTATTTGAGAAATTGCATCAACAAGCTCTGCCATCTGATCGCGCGAGCCGACAGTAATGCGATTGTACTGGGCAATTCTGTCCTTGGTAAAGTGTCGCACCAATATCCCGCGTTCACGAAGCTTTGAATAAAGCTCGCCGCCATCGATCTTGTCACTCTTTGCAAAAATGAAATTCGCCTTGGTGTCGGTCATTTCAAAACCAAGCTTTTTAAGTTCTCCGACCGTCCATTCACGGTTTTCTATGACCGCTTTGCAGTTTGCTCTCGTATATTCCTCGTCGGCAAGGACGCCAAGCCCTGCCGCCATGGTCATTGAATTTACATTATACGGATTTGTTGAGTACTTTATCGTATTCAAATCGGCGATCAACTCGGGACAAGCTACTCCAAAACCAAGTCTCGCGCCCGCCATAGACCTTGACTTTGAAAAGGTCTGTGTCACAAGCAGATTCTTGTACTTTTTGGTAAGCGGAACAGCACTCTCTCCGCCGAAATCAATGTAAGCCTCGTCAATGATAACCACGTTGTCGGTATTGGACTTGACTATTCTTTCGATATCGTCAAGGCTCAGCAAAATACCCGTGGGCGCGTTGGGATTGGCAATAAAAACTGTACCGCAGTTGCCGCAGTAGTCGTCAACGTCAATTGTAAAATCGTCTCTCAAAGGCTTGATGACATACGGCACTCGGTTAAGCTCCGCAAAAACGCTGTAAAAGCCGTAAGTAATATCGGCAAAGACCGCGGGATGCTCCTCGTCGCAGAACGCCATAAAGGCAAAGTTCAGTATCTCGTCGGAGCCGTTGGTGGGAAGCACGCAATCGGGCGCAACGTCGCAGACCTCCTCGAGCTTTTCGCAAAGCTTTTTCGCTTCGGGGTCGCTGTAAAGCTGAAGCGACTTCGCCGCCGTCATAGCCGCCTCTATTGCCTTCTCCGAGGGTGGAAAGGGCGACTCGTTTGTATTCAATTTGTTGTATTTTCTCTCTTTTGGCTGCTCACCCGGGATGTACGGGGTGAGAGCCGCGTATTTTTTACTTAAAAACTTACTCATTTTACGAAATAAAATTATTCTTCCTCAAATCTTACCGTCGCGCTCTTGGCGTGGGCGCCGAGACCTTCTTTTTCGGCGAAAAAAGCAACGTCCTTTGCGACCTTTTGGAGTGCATCACGAGTGTAGTAGGTGTATTGTGTCTTTTTGACGAAATCGTCCACCGACAAGGGACTGGAAAATTTCGCCGTGCCGCTTGTTGGCAGGGTGTGGTTAGGTCCTGCGAAATAGTCGCCCAGCGCTTCGGGACAATAACGACCCATAAATATCGAACCTGCGTGACGGATCTTGTCGAGATAGTCAAAGGGATTGTCAACGCAAAGCTCAAGATGCTCGGGAGCTATCTCGTTGGCTATGTCGATAGCGCACATCAAGTCGGGAGCAACGATTATCTTGCCGTTTTTGTCTATCGACTCACGGGCGATCTCGGCTCTTTGAAGCTGCGGAATCTGTATTTCAAGCTCCGAGGAGACCGCCCCGGCAAACTCCAAGCTGTCGGTGACAAGCACCGCGCTTGCCATTTTGTCATGCTCTGCCTGAGAAAGCAGGTCTGCCGCTACGAACTTGGGGTTGCTCTTGCCGTCGGCAACCACAAGTATCTCGCTGGGGCCTGCTATCATATCGATAGACACAACTCCGAAAACCTGCTTTTTAGCCTCGGCAACGTAAGCGTTACCCGGTCCGACTATCTTGTCGACCTTGGGAACACTCTCGGTACCGTAAGCCAGAGCAGCCACCGCCTGCGCGCCGCCAACCTTGAAGATCTTGTCGATGCCCGCGATCTTCGCCGCCGCAAGGATAACGGGATTGACCTTGCCGTCCTTACTCGGAGGGGTCACCATAACCACCTCTTTAACTCCCGCGATCTTTGCGGGGATCGAGTCCATCAGAACAGTTGAGGGGTAAGCTGCCGTGCCGCCGGGAACGTAAAGGCCGGCTCTATCTACGGGAATTACTTTCTGACCGATAACGACACCGTCAGTGTCGTTTAAAATAAAGCTGTTTCTTACCTGTCTCTCGTGGAATTTGCGGATATTTGCCGCCGCCTTTTTGAGGATTTCAAGAAATTCAGGCTCGACCTGCGCCACCGCCTCGTCGATCTCGGCTTCGCTGACTAAAAGGCTTTCCAGCTTTGCCTTGTCGAATTTCTCGCAGTACTCAAAGAGCGCCTTATCGCCATTTTTCCTCACATTTTTGATAATATCCGCAACCACGCCTTCAACGCTTACCGTGGGTTCAAAGCGAGCGAAAATTTCATCGTTTGAAACCTCACCGTATTTAAAAATCTTAATCATAATCTAACCTCATTTTACCTGCTTCGCAAGCCCATCAACAATCTTTTCGATCATCTCGCTCTTGAACTTCGAGCTTGACTTATTTGCGATAAGTCTCGCGCTAATGGGAACTATCTCCTCGTAGACCTCAAGACCGTTTTCGATAAGAGTTTTTCCGGTCTCAACTATATCAACGATAACGTCGGAAAGTCCCAGAATGGGAGCTAACTCGATAGATCCGTTAAGATGGATAATATCTATCTCCCTGCCACACGAAGCATAGTGATCGTTGGCAATATTGGCAAATTTCGTAGCCACCTTCAAGGGACGTGCCGTGTTGTCTCTGAAGCCATTGGGAGCCGCCACAGCCATACGGCACTTGCCGATATTCAGATCAAGCAGCTCATATATTTCCGGCTCGTATTCAAGCAAAATATCCTTGCCGGCAACGCCAATGTCTGCCGCGCCTCTCTCGACGTAAATAGCCACGTCCGAGGGTTTTACCCAAAAGTATCTTATTCCTTTTTCGACGTTTTCAAAGGTCAGCTTGCGGTTGACCTCCTTGATACTGGGACACTCAAAGCCCGCAGCCTCAAACATATCGTAGACCTTCTCGCCAAGTCTGCCCTTGGGGAGCGCAACGTTAAGCATTTCCATTCTTTTCGCCCTCCCTCATATCGATAGTTTCCTTGTATTTCAGTCTCTCGGGAACCGTTTTTTGAGTTGAAACGCTCTTGCCCTCGTCGATGAGAGCATCGGTAAGGCTGAGAAGCTTTTTTGCGTCGGTCTTATCGTCGTAAAGGATAAGAACGTCTCCGTCATATTCCTTAACTTCGGCTTCAAGCTCGCCAAGCAGATCAAGATAGACCGCAAAGCCGATTGCACCCGATGCCTTTCCCATCTTTCTCATAAGCTTGTCGTAACGACCGCCCGAAAGCACGCTTGTGGGTATGCCCTTGATAAAGCCCTTGAAAACGATTCCGCTGTAATAATTCATATCGTCGGTAACAGAAAAATCAACTCTCACTTTGCCTCCTACCGCAGAAAGTATCTCGGCAAGAAGCAAGGCATCTTGGTAGCAGGCTGTATCCTTAAGTATCTCAAGCATCTCCTCGGAGTCACCCTTCATAGACACAAGCCGCTTGATCGTATCGGCATTTTTTCCCTCCGCACGACATAGCGCGTCGATACCGTGGATATTCTTCTCTCCGATACAATCGATCAAGTCTTCCTTTCCTCTTGCGGAAAGTCCCGTCTCGTCTACTAACGCGGAAATAATGCCCATGTGGGACACGTCAAGCACGTAGTCCTGTGAAACGCTTTCAAGGCTTTTGCGCGCCAAGGTCAAGACCTCGGCAACCGAATATTTATCGATCTCACCGATGCACTCAAGCCCTGCCTGCATAATTTCCTTAAATGACAATGCTCCCTTAGGCACGCGGTAAACGTTCTCGTTATAATAGACCTTACGAACCCCCTGCTCACTTTCGGGACTGTTCTTTACGATCGACAGCGTTACGTCCGGCTTCAGAGCCATAAGCGATCCGCCAACGTCGGTAAATGTGATTATGTGATCGGATACGAGAAAGCTTTTATTTCTGACGTAAAGCTCGTATTCCTCGAATTTGCTCATTTTATATTGGGAATAGCCGTAGCTCTCGTAAAGGCTCTTCAGCGCATATACCGCGCTCTCGCCCCCACGGCCTCCCGTTTGGGTGAATTTCATAAAATTCTTCCTTTCGATAATCGTATATTGCTATGCTTTCATTTTTTCAAGCACCGCACGGTATCCGCCGCTACCGTAATTGAGACATTTATTAACTCGGCTGATAGTAGCAGTGCTGGCGCCCGTCCTCTCCTCAATAGCTTGATACTTTTCTCCGTCGTTTAGCATCTCGGCGACCGAAAGTCTCTGGGAAAGATCCTGAAGCTCCTTGATAGTGCATATATCTTCGAAAAACGCTGCACACTCCTCAAAGCTCTCAAGGGAAAGCACCGCCTCAAACAAGGCGCGGTTTTCTTCTGTAATATTTGGTCTCATCAAAAAATTCTCCTTAATTCTGAATCAAAAGACGGGGACTCGATTAAACACTTTATCATTTTACCACGGTAAAGCGTGAAAGTCAATAGCTTTTTGAAAATAATTCAAAAATATTGAAAAAAATATAAAATCATTTAAAAAATACTCTTAAAATACCTATATTCTATTGACAAATAAAGCAGTTTGTGATATACTACAAAAAAGAATGATAGAGGCGCACCTCAATATCAGTATTTTCCGCGCCAAGCCTGCGCAGGCGTTGCGGAGACGAAAGGATTAGGTGCCGAAGAGACCGCACGGCGCAGGCGGCTCTGGCAACTCGGATAATATCCGTTTTGCTGTCGCTCAAGCGGGCGGAGTGCTATCTCAACTGTTCCTTTCGGGTTCGGTAGGATAGCCGTTTATACGGCTGTTTTTTATTGAATCGAAAGTATTTGGGCGGCGGAGATGCACTTCTCTGCCACATTTTTATTTCAGTATATTTTTTCGGAGGAACATATATTATGAAAAAGACCATTTTCACCGGCGCGGCAACCGCCATAATTACTCCTATGAAGGACGACAAGATCGACTACGAAAGCTTTGAAAGACTTATAAATTGGCAGATCGACGAGGGCATCGACGCTATCGTTGTCTGCGGAACCACGGGAGAGGCTTCCACTCTCTCCGACGACGAGCATAAGGATGCCATAAGGTTCTGTGTTGATACGGTAGCCGGCAGAGTTCCCGTTATTGCAGGCACAGGCTCAAACGACACCGACTACGCAATCGACCTGTCGAAGTACGCCTGTGAAGTAGGCTCCGACGCACTGCTGCTTGTAACTCCGTATTACAACAAGGCAACGCCGAAGGGCATGATCAAGAACTTCTTAGCAGTAGCCGAAGCAACGAACAAGCCGATCATTCTCTACAACGTACCGTCGAGAACCGGCTGCAATATCACTCTCCCGGTCTACAAGGAACTTGCAAAGCACGAGAGAATTGTTGCTACAAAAGAAGCA
>JAZSRA010000018.1:0-18266 GCA_045538195.1 Eubacteriales bacterium
TCTCAACAAAGCTTTCCCTTCGGGAAAGGTCGCTCACGCGACAAAGCAAAAAATTACAATAAGATTACGGCTACAAATCAAAATTATAAGAAGGATTTCTCTTCTTTAAAATCAACAAACCCATTTCGTCGGCTCTGCCGACAGGAGAGAGGGGTACATAGGGGAGAGAGGATGTCGCAGGACGAGAAAATGCGGCATGTTCGCTTTTTCTCGTACAAGACCCTCTTTACCCTATGCGGCGTTTCTTTGGTTCGTTTCTTGTCGCTGGTGACAAGAAATGAACAAACCTGCGTTTCTTTGGTTCGTTTTCTTCTGCCGCAGGCAAGAAATGAACATAAACAAAACGCGTTTCTTTTCTAAAATGAACGTGCCGTTGTAGACGATCACGGGGAATTTTGCATCAAGACCCGCAGCGACGATACTCGATGTTGCGTATGACCGCGCGGTTGCGTATGAAAATATCACTCCCTCCGATATGAGTCGGTTGAGCGTCTTTACCGTATGATCCGACAGGGTCTGATCGCTCCGCAATAGCGTTCCGTCAAGATCTGAAACGTAAAGTGTTTTGTTTTTCATTTATTCTTCCTTTCGTGCTTAAATCACGATTTATTGAAGCTTTCAAACAGCTCCTCCCTCGTCATAATGACGTTGAGTGCCGCAAGAAGTGCATTTGGCGTCATTCCGCGCGGCAGACCGACGGAAACCGCGAAATCGTCGCGTCGTGACGCACTGTCACTGCCGCCCGTAAGCCCAAATTCAAAAAGATCCGCCTTGGTGATCTCCTCTCGCACCGTGTCCTCGGACGAAAAGCCGACAGCAAAGGGTTCAAGGAGCTTTCGGATAAGATCTGCATCTGTTCCCTCAACTCCGAGAAAGCCCTCGGCAGAGGGGGCATCCTTGCGTCTTTCCTTTCCCTTGACCTGCGGAGTGTAGAGCTGGATCAGTCTGTCCGCGGGGATCGCCGAGGTGATATGAGAGCGAATGACCTTGCCCGCGCCGTCACTGTCGGTCAGGACGATAATTTTGCTCTTTTTGGCAAGCTGACGGATAAGAGCCAGCCTCTCGTGGTTTTTGAAAACTCCGAATCCGTCGGTCTGTATGACGCAGGCATCCGCCACCGATTTGATCTTAATTTTGTCGTATTTTCCTTCCACGATAATGGGAAGATCAATCTTTAATCTGTCCATTTTTTCCTTTCAGATATACAATCCTTATGTATAACCCTTTTTTTGAAAGTTTTTGGAGTCTTGAACCTCGAAGTTTGCGGAGCAAGCTCGCACAGTAAACCGCTTGCGGTTTACGTAGGTTTTCCTTAAAAAGGTTCAAGTGGGGTGCGGGGTCAGCCCCGCATTCAAATGAAAAAGGAGAGCAGAACCAGAACTCCGAGGATAATTCGATAGATGCCGAATGGCGCAAAGCTGTGCTTTTTCACGAATTCCATCAAAAATTTGATCGCCACCATAGAAACGCCGAAGGCAACGAGGCTTGCGACCGCCAAAACTACCCACGCAAGCGGGGGGACGCTAACGCCGCTCTCGCCTACGTAGTCGAAAAATCCGTAGCCCTTGATAAGGCTGGCTCCCGCCATAGCAGGGATTCCCAAAAAGAACGAAAACTCTGCCGCGGCAGGTCTTGAAACACCCAAAAACCGCGCGCCGAGGATAGTCGAACCCGAGCGAGATGTGCCGGGAACTATCGAAAGTGTCTGAAAGCACCCGATCAGCATCGCCTGAGTGTAGCTTATGCCGTCGACAAGCTCAACCGAGGCTCTCTTGCCTTTCTGAAAATGCTCTATAAGTATGAACAGAACACCGTAAACTATCAGCGCCACCGCCACGGTTACAGCGTTGAAGATCCAGCCGTCGATGTCCTTGCCCGTGGCTATTTCAAGCAGTTTGTCGCCTACCACACCCACAAGGGCGGCAGGAATGCTCGCAATCACTACCTTAAGCCATAAAAGCCAAGTGCTTTTCTTTTCGGAGTCGCTTTTTTTCGGTGAAAACGGGTTAAGCTTTCCAAAAAACATCACTACGACGGCAAGTATCGCGCCGAGCTGAATGACGACCTCGAACATACTCATATATTCGTCGGCAAAGGTCGCCCCAAGCTTTGGGGCGACGTCAAGCTTCAGAAATTCGTCAAGGAGTATCAGATGCCCCGTGGAGCTGACGGGCAACCACTCGGTTATGCCCTCCACAACGCCAAATATTACGGCTTTTAAAATCTCTATAAATTCAGTCAAGGTATTCTCCTATTACTTTGTTTTTCTTCTTATACACCACTTATCAGACAAGGCTCGCGCAAGAAGCAAGTCAGACAAGGCGCACCGCAAAAAGCAAGGCGAAGGCGTAGTTCTCCTACGTCGAGCCGCTTTTGAGTAGCAACGAAGTATGGCGCAGCTTATTGTGTGATGCTTACTCTCCTGCTCTCATAATGTCGCCTTCGCTTACCTCAAAGGGTACACGGCACCAGAAGATCATCGAGGGGTGAGGTGCGCTTTCGCAAGGCTCGCCGTCTGAAAGATAAAGCTCGTTTGCCACGAATGCTTTTCCGACCTTGCCGGGCGAGATCATCTCGGCAGAGTCGCCGACCTTGACCTTGTTTCTCTGAATGAAGCGGTAAAGTCTGCCGTTCTCATTTTCAAGAGCGACACCGGTCGCGCTGATCCTTTCGGCCTCCTCACAATTATACTCGACCGCCGTAGCAAAATATGCTTTGTCGCGGATATATCCCGTATGTGTGCCGAGCTGAGGATTTTCCATAGGATCGTCAAGATAATATCCCGTGCAGTATTCGCGGTGAGAGACGCTTTCTATCTCGCGGTACCAGAGGGGATCGAATTTGTAGCCCACGGGGTCGGCAAGATAGCTGTCTATCGCCATTCTGTACGCGTTGGTAACCACCGCCGTATAGTACGCGCTCTTCATTCTGCCCTCGATCTTAAAGGAGTTGATCCCCGCCGCGATAAGCTCGGGAATATGCTCCAAGGTACACATATCCTTTGAGGACATAATGAATGTGCCAATCTCGGTCTGTTCGATCGGGATCGGCAGATCGGGACGTTTTTCCTCGTAAATTATGTAATTCCAACGGCAGGGCTGGGCGCATCTGCCGCGGTTTGCGTCGCGCTCGGTCATAAGATTTGACAGCATACATCTGCCGCTGTACGACACGCACATCGACCCGTGAATAAATGCCTCGATCTCGACGTCCTGAGGGAGCGCCAGTCTTATCGCCTTTATCTCCTCAAAGCAAAGCTCACGCGCAAGCACAAGCCTTTTCGCTCCAAGCGCGGCGTAAGCCTTAGCAGATTCGGGGGAAACTATGCTCGCCTGCGTCGAAATATGTATCTCCATATCGGGAATGATCTCTCTGACCGTTGCCATAACGCCGAGGTCGGCAACGATAAATGCGTCGATCTCCGCGTCCTTGATAGCGCGCAAAAACTCACGCAAAGCGGGATATTCGTCGCCGTGAGGCATTGTGTTAAGGGTCAGATAGAGCTTTTTGCCGCGCTCGTGAGTATATTTTGCCGCCTCGTAAAGCTCCTCGACGGTAAAATTGTCCGCCGCCGAGCGCATACCGAAGCTTTGTCCTGCAAGATATACCGCGTCCGCTCCGTAAAGCAGCGCCGCTTTCAGCTTTTCAAAATTGCCCGCGGGAGAGAGCAGCTCGGGTCTCTTTATAAATCCATTCATATTGAACCGTCCTAAAAACAAACATATTACTTCATTTTATATTTTATCATAAATGCTCCGCCATGTCAACAATCAAATAGGAAAACCAAATGTTAAGTTTGATTAACTCTCGCGGTAAAAAACAGCCTCGGCTTTAAATGTTATCAAAGCCAAGGCAATTTTTATTTAAAAAACTTTTGTATCGTCTCAAGTATCTTGAATCTTGCTCTGTACTGAGGCTTGTCGCTCTCGGTTATCAGCTTGTACTGGTCTCCCGTAAGTCCGACCGAGATAAATGCGTCCTCGTTGCTTTGTGTCGCCTTTTCACTTGCGGCTGACAGACAGAGCGGTGGGAAAAGGCAACACCACCAGTTCTGCCCCTCGGCGTCGCCGATGCAGACGCGCAGAGAGACGTACTCGCCCTCGGGAAAGGCGCAGGTCTCGTAGGTTCTGGTGGGATAATATTCCTCACCCATAAGCAGGATGACGTCATAATCGTAGCCTTCGCTTCTGACGACCTCCTCGGCGGCGGCCTCGATCTCGTCCATTATCTCCTCGATCGCCTCGATCGCCTCCGATTGAGTGGAGCAGCCCTCCACCGCAGGGCTTACAAGCTCGACCACGCGGTCACGAACCTTTAATTTAAGCTCCTGATCGGCATCGCTGTCAGAGTTGGCAAGCACGTGAAGTCTTACCACGGTGTCGTAGATCTCCTCCTCCCCGTGTACGGGGAAAAGCCCCGCGAAAAGGGCGACCGTAAGAATGAGAAAAGCGCATATAAGTAATTTTTTAGTAGAAGCCATCGTATAAACGTCCTTTCTTTTTAATAACGAAAGAATTATGCTCACACGATGGCTTCTTTATTCAGAATATTAAATTATTTTTTATCTTCGGCTTCCTGATTCTCGTTTTTGTCGTGATGACCTATGTGACTAAGAAGCCAACGGAAATCGTGACGCTCGCGAGCAACGTTCTTTACTCTCCTGCTGGCGTTCGCAGGCTTTTCGGTAATGTCTCCCGCCTTTGTCAGCGCCCACTTGGTCATAACGGGACCGACTATCTCGTATACGAGAACGGCGAAAAGAATAACGAAAGATACGACACTTGCGATCTCACCGCTGAGTACTCCGTCGCTCTTGACGGTGCTTATCATACCGAGAGCAACTCCCGCCTGCGGGAACAACGTGATTCCGAGATATTTAACTATATCGGGCGAGCATTTTGTCATCTTCGCCGAACCCATAGCTCCGAAATATTTACCAATGCAACGGGAAACTATGTAAACAACGCCAACAAGCACAAGCAGGGGCTGGGTAAACACGTTGAGATCAAGCTCGGCACCGCTGAGAACGAAGAACAGAATGAGCAGAGGCTTGCTCCAACTATCGGCTCTGTGCATCATTTCGTCCGAACATTCGCAGACGTTGCAGAATATCGTTCCGCACATCATACAGGTCAGGAGCGAGGAGAAATGAAGGTGTACGCCCCAAAGTTGAAGATTATCAAGCTCGGTGATCGCAACAGTAGCGAAAATAAACGCTATAACGATGCTTAAACGGTTACTGTTTGAATGGAAGAGCTTCTCAATCTTGGAAAGCACGAATCCGAGGAGCGCGCCGATACCGAGAGAAAGCACGATCTCAACAAGCGGCTCTACTACGATAGAGATAACGTCGGGCTCACCGCCTGCGATCGCCTTTGCTATTCCCAAAAGGATCGCGAAGATCACCAGACCCACCGCGTCGTCGAGCGCGACTATGGGAAGAAGCAGATTTGTGAGGGGGCCCTTCGCCTTGTACTGACGGACTACCATAAGCGTTGCCGCGGGAGCGGTCGCCGTTGCGATAGCCGAAAGGATGAGCGCCGCGGGAATGGGAAGAACGTCCCTGCCCGTCGCCGAAAGCAGAATGAAATGCAGAGCGATCAGCACTATCAAACAGACGATCGTCGTCGCCACCGCCTGCAAAATACCGATGATCGTCGCCTGCTTACCCGTCTTTTTCAGCTCGGAAAGCTTGAACTCGCTACCGATCGAAAAGGCGATAAAGCCGAGCGCTATGTCACAGATAATGCCGAGACCGTGGTCAAGCTCTCCAAATCCAAGATGAAAACCGCCCGGGAGCGTGAAACGTCCGAGACAGAAGCATCCGACCAAAATTCCGGCAATAAGATAACCCGTTACCGCGGGAAGCTTTAAAAGCTTGCAAATTCGAGACATAAGTAGTCCGGCAAGCGCACACACCGAAATACTGAGCAACACTTGAACCGTAGCAGAACTGTCCATAATATAATTCTCCGTTTCAATTTTTTCAAAAAATCCGCAAAAAAGCGCCTCACGGGCGCGATTTTGCTTATATTAATCTTACTTTGATATTATATGCCCTAAATCGCCTTTTGTCAATATGCAATATAGACAATTAAACCTTGTTAATTTCGAGTTTATTAGACAATTTTTTAAGAGATACAAGAATACACTATACGTAATTAAAAGAAATCTTTTTTCAAAATACCAAAAAGCACTTGACAATGATGCGGCTTTTTGATATAATAACATAGTTGAATAATGGGATGTCGCCAAGCGGTAAGGCACTAGACTTTGACTCTAGCATTCGTCAGTTCAAATCTGGCCATCCCAGCCATGATGAGTGTCTGATTTAGATGCAGGCACAAAAAAACGAGAAAAGCGGAGATTTCGAGAGATTTCTCCGCTTTTTTCGACTCTGAAGTTTTTCGAAATTTTGTAGATGCATTTCGGGCATTTCGGGTCTGTAGACAGATTCGAACCAGCGAAAGCCTTCCTCCGGGAGGAAGGTGGCACGCGGAGCGTGACGGAAGGAGCCTGCGCGACTTTGAATTTTAATTAGACTTTACGGCGACGCGCTCTCCCTCAGTCGCCTGCGGCGCCAGCTCCCTCCAGGAGGGAGCCTTTTGAAAATCGCCGGCGAAACGGTTGAAATGTTTACAAAGTTGTGATATAATGGTAAAAAGAAAGGCGGTGATCACATGATAATAAAGTTACCCAAACGCCCCGATTCTATTTTTAATAATGAACATCTTTTTAACTATCTTTTAGATTTGGAAAGGAAACAGAAACTGAACATTCTTCCTGCGAATCTAATGGTTTATTATGTTTTCAGCACATTTGTAAATGAGGTCTTAAACGGTGGCTTGGTGCAATATTTTACAAACTCAAGCAAGCTGACATATATTCATTTGCGGCAGAGCGCTACCCTCTTAAACCACGAGGCTTTCACGCCGTATGTTTTGGAAGTTTGTGATTATGTTGATTCAATTCCTCCTCTTGATTTTGACAACGAAATTGATCAAGCAATCGCTGAACAATTAGATGTATTTAATAACCAATTCTATGAGCTTGATGAAAAATACAATGCTTTAAAGATTACCGAGAAATTCTACAAGAGCAATTATAGCATAGAAAAAATTGATATTCCGAAAATCAAGGAGATCGAAAGCAGTTCATGCAAATATTTTATTGCTCCAAAAGATCTGATCTGCAAAAATGTCGAAGATGCAATCGAGAGCTTTTTAAAAGTCCTTGCCGATTTTTCCGAACAACGCTGGACTATCGAATTGTGGAATTTTTTTGACACCTACCGTATAACCGCTTCTACATACGGTAAGGCGGTCGATTTAGAATCTGTTATGTTAAATTGGGCTGATTCGATCTATTCGTTTTCGGGCATTTCAAACGACGTATATATTGACCGAATGAAATTGTCATCCGCTTTTGAGAAAATTAGTATTATGAGTGGTACAGACGGCATATCAGAATACGCCGTGCGAATTTCCTCGAGTGGATTCGAAAAAAACGAATTCAAAATGAAGCATCAATTTGTTATGGCAGGCAGAGCATACGACCAAGAAATTAGTACAATTTCGGTCGGCGATATGTCACATAAAAAAGATCCCGAAAAGTATTACATTATAAAAAATTATTTGGAATCTCATTACAAAGAATACAAAAATATAGAAACAGTATTTGAGTCGGGTGAACATTGATTTTTACATAGGACTCGTTTGCAAGCATGGCGTTAAAAGCCCGGTAGATCGCGGAACCTTTTAACTCCCATCATCGCCAAGGGATTATTACAAAAGTGTCTCTTTCAAAACTCAATATATACCATTTTCGTGAGATTATTGAAGCAGACGAATATTACGTTGTGCGAGGAACGGAGCTGATAGGAATATTTGATCTTCCGGATGTAAAAAGAGATGTGCGTTAGAAAGAATTGATTTTCCTTCTTGATAATAGAGGGAATGTCGTACACAAGATCGAAAATTCCAAATGGACTTATGTAAGCCGTGCTTACGTTGACAGAAGTACCAATGAGGTCGTTCTATATGCACTGTATAAGAACCATACGGATGGAACTTATCGAATCCCTATTGAATAAGGAGTCAGTATGACAAGAGAAGATGCTTATTATGAGAGAATAATGCTGCTATGCGGTTATTGGGACAACTATGACGAGTGGCTTGATTCCTATCTTGAGACCGAAGATCCGCTATCGGATATTGTTCTTGAATTGCTTGATTGTCATGGTGACATAAAAGAGGTTGAGCACTGCTTAAATCTTTACTGCCTTGAAAAGCCCTTTGACGAGGAATCGGTATATGTCAGATTGCGTGTGTATCTGAGAGACGGATATAAAAACGGTAATCTAACAAAAGACGATGTAATGTCGGCTTTGTTCCGTTTCTCTCAGAAAATACCGTTTTGTTATTTTCAAAATCAATGCGGTGTACTTTCAGATTATTGTGACCTTGCGGAAAACGGTATTTTGGTTATGAAAGAGTTTGATGTTGAGTTGAGCAGATGGCTTGACCAAGGCGGTCAAGTTAATATCGATCCCCTTTGGAAAATGAGGTAACAATGAACGATTTTTTGAGACGATAATAGCAATTATTACCCTCTGCAAAACCGACCTGCTTCTAAATCAGCCACACACGGCTTTGCATCTAAATCGGACACACGTCACAAATACAGAAGGTGGGCTTTATGCCTGCCTTTTGTGTTTATTTGTGAAACCATCAGTTGAATATTTCCCATTTACTTTAAACCCTAAATAAACTTCGTTGAGCAGTTTCACAACAACTCCTTCGTTTTTAGTATTATTCCACTAAAAACCGCACAAAATAATAAAAAAACGAAGGAGTCTTTATGTGTACCGCAATTAACGAAACGTCAAAATTTCATCTTTTCGGCAGAACTCTTGACCTTGAATATTCTTATGACGAAAAGGTGGTCATAACTCCCCGCCGATTTACTTTTTCATTTATACACGAGGGCAAAAGCCATGAGCATTTTGCCATGATCGGCGCGGCGCATATAGCGGACGGCACTCCGCTCTACTACGACGGCATGAACGAAAAGGGACTTTGCGCTGCGGCTCTGCGCTTTCCCGAGCTGACCGTATATCACGAAAAAAAGCCCCGACGGCATAATCTTGCATCCTTTGAGCTGATCCCTTGGATACTCTGCAATTTTGAAAGTGCGGAGGAGGCAAAGGAGGCTCTCCTAAACGTCAACGTGACCCCCGAAAGCTTTTCGCACGAGCTTCCCTCCACTCCCCTGCACTGGATCATTGGCGACAGCAAGCAGTCCTTCGTCATAGAGTCTGTCAAGGACGGCATAAAAATATACGACAACGACCTTGGAGTGCTGACCAACGCCCCCGATTTTCCAACACAGCGAAGGCTGCTCCAAGAACACGGGGATCACGTCCTCGGAGACCTCTCGTCCGCCTCTCGCTTCATCAGAGCCGTCAACGCCAAAACGCATACCGAGACCGAGGGGGACAGGATCGAGTCGATTTCAAGATTTTTCCATATTATGGGTACCGTCAATCAACCGAACGGGCTTTTCATAGCGGATGAAAGAAAGCTCCGCACCGTCTACACCTCCTGCATGGATACCGAAGGTCTGACCTATTATTTCACCACCTATTCCTGCAGAAAAATACGCGGAGTAAGGCTGAAAAACGCTCACCTTGATCTTGAAAGCCTGACCGCATATCGAATGAGCCGCGAGGAATGGTTTCATTATTACAATTAAAATTTTAAGGGAGAGCCAAGACGCTCTCCCTTTAAAACTGTCTTTTCATACAGAGGAAACGACAAAAAACCAAGCCCGCGGAAGCTATGACAAAGGGTGGCACTGCGACCGCCCTTTAAAATTATATCAATTTGCTTTCCTCTGCCTTTGCCTCACAGTAGACACAACGGTAAACGCGCTTGTTCTTGTCTGTCAGCTTAAAAATATGGGGAAGCTCCTGCTCAGTCGTAGTGATACAACGGGGATTTTTACATTTGATAACGTTAGTAAGCTTTTCGGGAAGCCCTATGCTTTTCTTCTCAATAAGCTTAGAATCCTTTATTATATCAACTGTGATACCGGGATCAACATAACCGAGAATATCCATATTCAGCTCAATGTCGGCATCGATCTTGATAATATCCTTTCTTCCCATCTTGCGGCTATTTGCGTTCTTGATTATAGCAACCGCGCAATCAAGCTTATCAAGATTTAAAAGACGATAAACCGTCATTCCAAGACCTGCGGTGATGTGGTCGATAACTATACCGTTCTTGATAGAATCTATATTCATACCTTCACCTCCAAAAGCTTAAGAATCAGAGCCATTCTCATATATTTTCCGTTAAGCACCTGTTTGAAATAGCAAGCGCGGGGATCATCGTCGATTGCCACCGAGATTTCGTTAACTCTGGGCAGGGGATGGAGGATCGAAAGATCTTCCTTCGCCGTCTTCAGCTTATCGGGAGTGAGTATGTAGCTGTCCTTGAGACGGAGATAGTCCTCTTCGTTGAAGAATCTCTCTCTCTGAACTCTCGTCATATAGAGAATATCAAGCTCGGGCATTACCTCCAAAAGATCGGTAGTCTGTTTGTACTCGATCCCGCGAGCCTTTAAAAATTCCTCCTTAACGTAGCTGGGCAACTTCAATTCCTCGGGGGAGATAAGCACGATCTTTACGCCCGTGTAGCGGGAAAGTGCGCTTATCAGCGAATGAACGGTGCGACCGAACTTGAGGTCTCCGCAAAAGCCTACTGTCAGATCGTTAAATCTTCCCTTTTCTCTCCAGATGGTGAGAAGGTCGGCAAGTGTCTGGGTGGGGTGATTGTGACCGCCGTCTCCAGCATTGATAACGGGGATAGAAGCGTTCATCGAAGCCACAAGAGGCGCGCCCTCCTTGGGGTGACGCATAGCTATAATATCTGCATAGCAGGACACAGTTTTTGCAGTATCTGCAACGCTCTCACCCTTCGCCGCGCTGGAGGAGCCTGCGCTGGACATAGAAAGCACGTTTCCGCCAAGCTCGTACATAGCCGCCTCAAAGGAAAGTCTGGTTCTCGTTGAGGGTTCAAAGAAAAGTGTTGCAAGCTTCTTGTATCGGCAAGAGTCAGCGTACTTCTTTGGGTTTGCGATAATATCCTCGGCAACCGCCACCAGCTCCTCGATCTCAAGGGTGGAAAGCTCCTGAATATCAATAAGATGTCTCATAATTTAACCTTCCCGCCGCACAAACGGCATAAATCAATCGATAAATGAATTTTGCTTTTGCAAAATTCGCGCGTGAAACAGTTAATTTACCTATAAGTTGGAAGTAACTTTTACGCAATTACGCCTTTGCTCCGTTGACCTGAAGATAGTTCTTGATTCTCTGAACGTTCTCCGCATTCTTTTCGTCCTCTTCAAGGTACTCGATAATATCGTAAACGTCTACGATGGAGTATACGGGGAAGCCGAACTGCTCCTCGATCTCCTGCATAGCGCCCTTATCGCCCTGTCCCTTTTCCTTACGGTCGACCATGATGAATGTAGCGGCAACCTTAACTCCTTCAAGGTGGGAGAGGATCTCCATGCTCTCGCGGATCGCGGTGCCTGCGGTGATAACGTCCTCGATGATGACGATCTCCTCGCCCGAGGTGGGAACGTATCCTACGAACGTACCACCCTCGCCGTGATCCTTAACCTCCTTACGGTTAAAGAAGAAAGGCACGTTGAGACCGTTCTTGGAAAGCGCAACTGCCGCAGAAACCGACAGAGAAATTCCCTTGTATGCAGGGCCATAAAGAACAGCCTGCTTTTTACCAAGCTTTTCAAAATATGCCTTTGCGTAGAACTCGCCGAGGGTAGCGATGTCACTACCTGTCTTGATCATTCCCGCATTGATGAAATAAGGGTTCTTTCTGCCGCTCTTTGCGGTGAAATCACCGAATTTAAGAACGCCCGCGTTCTCCAAAAACTGTATAAATTCTCTTTTGTACTGTTCCATTTTTATTCTCCTGTGTAGTTAGCAAATGTTAGGATTTTCTCTTCTTTCTTTGAAAAGAAAGAAGCAAAGAAACTTTACCTCGGGGGTTCTAACCAAGGTGTAGTGACGCTGAAATTT
Source organism: Eubacteriales bacterium (assembly GCA_045538195.1). GTDB lineage: Bacteria > Bacillota > Clostridia > Oscillospirales > CAG-272 > SVTX01. Next base: position 12,113 of record JAZSRA010000018.1, read on the forward strand.
GCTCGCAAATTTCAGCCTGCTAGCCGCTATTGTATTGATAGAGTGTAGAACCCAACGAATATAGATAAACTTTGTTTTCGGCATCGGCAATCTTTTGTACTAACGAATGCCGGCTCAATTTTTTTGCAGACAAGGCGCACCGGAGCAAGCAAAGCGCAGACGTAGTTTCCCTACGTCAAGCTGCTTGTGAGGAGCAACGCAGTATCCGGAGAAATTGAGTTGGCAGAATTAGTCAACAAATTCTGCGATACATCTCTCGTATGCCGCTACGGGATCGGCTGCCGCAGTAATGGGGCGTCCTACAACGATGTAGTCAGATCCGATCTTCTTCGCCTCGGCGGGAGTCATAACTCTCTTCTGGTCGCCGATGTCGCCGTCAGCAAATCTGACGCCGGGGGTAACGGTAACGAATCCCGCTCCGCACTTTTCGTGAACCTTGCCTGCTTCAAGGGGCGAGCAAACAACGCCGTCAAGTCCTGCCTCCATAGCATTGTGTGCGTAGTGCATAACTACCTTGTCGATAGGCTCGCGGATGAGAAGGTCATTCTCCATGCTCTCCTGGTCGGTGGAGGTAAGCTGAGTTACAGCTATGAGCATAGGGCGAGTGCCGTCGGGTCTGGTGAGACCCTCAATAGCCGCCTCCATCATTCTCTTGGTGCCTGCAGCGTGAAGGTTGGTCATATCAACGTCAAGGCGAGAAAGCACCGCCATTGACTTTTTAACCGTGTTGGGAATATCGTGAAGCTTGAGGTCGAGGAATATCTTATGTCCTCTTGCCTTGATCTCCTTTACTATGGAAGGTCCTTCCGAATAGTAAAGCTCCATACCGATCTTGACGAAGGGCTTTTTGCCTGTGAACTTGTCAAGAAATGCAAATGTCTTCTCCGCGCTGTCAAAATCACACGCGATAATTACGTCTTTTCCCATTTTCTTATATATCCTTTCAAATTATTTACTTGATCAATCTATCTTCAAGCCCTCAAGAGACTCGATTCTGTATTTTTCCATAACACGAGGAAGATCCTCGATAATATTCTTACAAGCGAAGGGATCTACAAGATTAGCCGCGCCTACCTGAACGGCGACCGCACCCGCAAGCATCATTTCGATGACGTCCTCAGCAGAGGAAACACCGCCCATACCTATTACGGGAATATTTACCGCGTGAGCGACCTGATAAACCATTCTTACTGCTACGGGGAAGATCGCAGAACCCGAAAAACCGCCCATTTTGTTTGCAATTACGGGCTTTTTCGTGCGAAGGTCGATTCTCATACCAAGCAGGGTGTTGATAAGGCTGATGCCGTCAGCTCCCGCCGCCTCGCAAGCCTTGGCAATTGCTACAATGTCGGTGACGTTGGGGGAAAGCTTGATTATGATAGGCTTTGTGGTAACCGCCTTGACCGCTCTTGTGACCTCAGCCGCACCCTCGGGGGTAGTGCCGAATGCCATACCGCCGCCGTGGACGTTAGGACAGCTTATATTGACCTCGATCCAGCCGACCTGGGGGCATTTATCGATTCTTTGGCAGGTATATACGTATTCTTCAACCGAAAATCCCGAAACGTTAGCCATAACGGGCTTATTGAAGCATTTTTTAAGCTTTGGAAGCTCCTCGGAGATGACCTTTTCAACGCCGGGGTTCTGGAGACCGACCGCATTGATCATTCCGTTGGGTGTTTCGGCTATTCTCGGTGTGGGATTGCCGAAACGGGGGTCTTTGGTAGTTCCCTTAAAAGAGAAGGTACCAAGAAGGTTTATATCGTAAAGCTCGGCGAACTCGTAACCGAATCCGAAAGTACCCGACGCGGGTATTATGGGGTTATCAAGCTCTTTGCCGCAAAGATTGACTTTTGTGTTCATAGAAATTTGCCTTTGGCAAAGCATAATGTTGATGCATAGATAGGGAAAAACCCCACTTGTGTGTTTTCCCTCTTTCAAGCCGTACACGGCTTGAAATTCACCCTTTCGTGGCGCTTTTTAACGATAAGGAATTTCGCTCTCTGAGGAGAGCGACCAACGCTCCGCGCGTTGGATTAGCGCAAGCTTTTTGAAAAAAGCTTTGCAAAAACCTTCAAAAGAACACCGCCGTAGAGCTTTATTCTGTGCTTGGCATTATTTTTCCCAAAGGATTTCCTCCTTTCTCATAACGGGTCCTTCCTTGCAAATACGCTTGTATCCCGTAATAGTCTTGCAGGAGCAACCCATACAAGCGCCAAAGCCGCAGCCCATTCTCTCCTCAAAGCTGAACTGACCGCTCGTCACGCCGGTCTTGTAGACCGCTTTGAGCATAGGCTCGGGACCGCAGGTATAGAAATAGGAATATTCCGCGTCCTTCATTACGTCGGTAACAAATCCCTTGACACCGTAAGAGCCGTCAACAGTGGTAACCGTCACGTCCGCGCCAAGAGCCTTGAACTCCTGTTCATAAAAGACTTCATCCGCCTTATTAAAGCCAAGCACAACGGAAACCTTCTTGCCCTCTGAAATAAGCTTTTTGCAGAGCATATACATAGGAGGCACGCCAACGCCGCCGCCGAGGAGAATGGGAGCGTTACCCGAAAAGGCGGTGCCGTAGCCGTTACCAAGTCCCGTAAGAACGTCAAGCGTCTCACCCTCGGTCATTTTGCTCATCTGCTCGGTTCCCTTTCCGACCACCTTATAAATAAGCGTCAGAATATTGCCCTCGCAATCGCAGACCGAGATGGGACGGCGCAAAAACAGTCCGTCAAGCTTGATATTCACGAACTGACCGCAGTTGGTAATATCACTCGTGTCTCCTTCAAGCAGCATCTTATAGACGTTACTTGTGAGCGCGATATTTTCTTTTATGGTAAAAATCGTTTGTTTCATTATAATCCCTTATCGCAGGGCGGCGGCTTGCCCCGCCGCCCTGCAAATCGTTATTTTTATGCGTCAATGGTGGAAATGGTAAGAGTGGTTTCTTCAAGCACGTCAAGAAGAACACGAACCGTATCAAGAGACGTAAACATAGTCACGTTGTTCTCGGTCGCGTACTTTCTGATTTCAAAGCCGTCGCGCGCGATACCAGAAGAAGAAGGATCGCTTGTATTGATAACGTAAGCGATATGTCCCTGGCGGATAGACTCGGCGATCTCCTCGCTTCCGTCGGAGAGCTTTCTCAGCACGTGAGTTCTGATGCCGTTCTCCTTGAGATACTTTGCAGTTCCCTCGGTAGCCTCGATATTAAATCCGAGGTTGTAGAAGCGGCGGATAAGAGGCAGAGCCTCTTCCTTATCGCAATCCGCGATGGTCGCAAATACTGTTCCGTAGTTCTGCAGGTGCATACCGGATGCCTGAAGTGCCTTATAAAGCGCTCTGTAGAACTTGTCGTCATAGCCGATCGCCTCACCAGTGGACTTCATTTCGGGAGAGAGGTAAGCGTCAAGACCGCGAAGCTTATTGAAGGAGAACACGGGGACCTTTACGTACCAGCGGTTCTTTTCCTCGGGATAGAGCGTGAATATTCCCTGCTCCTTGAGTGACTTGCCGAGAATACACTCGGTAGCGATATCAGCGAGAGAGTAGCCGGTTGCCTTGGAGAGGAAGGGTACGGTTCTGGACGAACGGGGGTTTACCTCGATGATAAACACCTCGTCGTTTTTGTCAACGATAAACTGAATGTTATAAAGACCTACTATACCGATACCGAGACCCAGCTTCTTCGCGTACTGAAGAATAGTTCCCTTTACCTTATCGGAGATAGAGAACGCAGGGTAAACACTGATAGAGTCACCGGAGTGAACGCCGGTTCTCTCAACAAGCTCCATAATACCGGGAACGAATACGTCGTGTCCGTCGCAGATAGCGTCTACCTCTACCTCCTTACCGCTGATGTACTTGTCAACGAGAACGGGCTTGTCCTCGTCGATCTCAACTGCGGTCTTGAGGTAGTGACGGAGCTGCTCCTCGTTAGCGACGATCTGCATAGCGCGACCGCCAAGCACGAAGGAAGGACGGACAAGCACGGGATAGCCGACCTTAGCCGCAGCGGCAACGCCGTCCTCGATCTTGGTAACCGCACGGCCTGCAGGCTGAGGAATACCAAGCTCCTTGAGAAGCTTTTCGAACGCGTCTCTGTTTTCTGCCTTGTCGATTGCGGCGCAATCGGTACCGATTATCTTAACGCCGAGATCGTGGAGAGGCTGAGCAAGGTTGATGGCGGTCTGACCGCCGAGAGAAGCAACAACGCCCTCGGGCTTTTCAAACTCGATAATATTCATTACGTCCTCGGGTGTGAGAGGCTCGAAGTAGAGCTTGTCTGCCGTGGTGTAATCGGTAGAGACCGTTTCGGGATTGTTGTTGATGATGATCGCCTCGTAGCCCTCGCGCTTGATGGTTTGCACCGAGTGTACGGTGGAGTAGTCAAACTCAACGCCCTGTCCGATGCGGATAGGACCTGCACCAAGAACAACGATCTTTTTCTTCTCGGTCAGGCGGGAGTCGTTCTCGCCCGTGTAAGAGGAATAAAGATATGCGATATATTTGCCGGTGTGCATCGTGTCAACCATGCGGAACACAGGAGTGATGCCGACGGCTTTGCGTTGGTTGTAGATGGAAAGTTCATCGGTATTCCAAAGACGTGCAATGAACTTATCGGAAAAGCCCATCTTCTTTGCAGCAAGGAGCGTTTCTGTGTTTCCTGCATTCCCTTCCAAAAGCTTTTCCATATCGACTATCTTCTGAAAACTCTCAAGGAAGAGCTCAGTAATTTTTGTAACCTCGTGGAGCTTTTCGATGCTCATACCCATGCGCAACAGTTGGCAAATGGCATAGATGTTGTCGTCGCGGTATTCCTTGAGGTAGTCGAGCAGCTCGCACTCGCTCATATTGTCAAACTTAGCGAGGTGGAAGTGGCAAACGCCGATTTCAAGCGAGCGAACCGATTTGAGGAAACACTCCTCAAGGTTGGAGCCAATGCCCATAACCTCGCCTGTTGCTTTCATTTGCGTACCAAGCAGGTTGGATGCAGTGGTGAATTTATCAAAGGGGAAACGCGGGAATTTTGCTACAATGTAGTCAAGTCGGGGTTCAATGTCAGCCGTGCCGCCCGCTACGGGAATTTCATCAAGTGTCATACCTACGGCAATTTTTGCGGTGACGCGTGCAATGGGATAACCGCTCGCCTTGGATGCAAGTGCCGAAGAACGCGACACACGCGGATTGACCTCGATGAGATAGTATTGGCTGGACTCGGGGTCAAGTGCAAACTGTACGTTGCATCCGCCCTCGATTTTAAGCTCACGGATGATCTTAATGGCACTATCATTGAGCATTTTATGATCTTTCTCGCTAAGGGAAAGAATGGGAGCAACTACTACAGAGTCGCCCGTATGGACACCAACGGGGTCAACGTTCTCCATGCCGCAAATGGTAATGGCATTGTCTTGGGAGTCACGCATCACTTCAAATTCGATTTCTTTATACCCCTTCACACTCTTCTCGATCAATACTTGATGAACGGGAGAGAGCTTGAACGCGTTGGTGCCTATCTCAATCAGCTCTTTTTCGTCATAGGCAAAGCCGCCTCCCGTACCGCCGAGTGTGAATGCAGGGCGAAGAACAACGGGATAGCCGATGCGTTTTGCGGCTTCCTTGGCTTCCTCCAAGGAGTAAGTGATTTCGGAAGGAATGGTCGGCTCGCCAATCGATTGACAAAGCTCTTTGAACAGCTCGCGGTCCTCGGCGCGTGCAATGCTCTCGCTGCTCGTTCCGAGAAGCTCAACGTTACATTCACGAAGTACACCCTTCTTTTCGAGCTGCATAGCAAGGTTCAGTCCCGTTTGTCCGCCAATGCCGGGAACGATGGCATCGGGACGCTCGTAGCGCAAAATTTTTGCTACGTATTCCAGCGTCAGCGGCTCCATATACACCTTGTCGGCAATGCTGGTGTCGGTCATGATGGTGGCGGGATTGGAGTTGACAAGAATAACCTCATAGCCCTCCTCTTTGAGTGCGAGACACGCCTGCGTGCCTGCATAGTCAAACTCGGCGGCTTGTCCGATAACGATGGGACCCGAGCCGATGATCAAAATCTTTTTCAAATCTGTTCTCTTTGACATTCTCTCATTCCTCCATTTTGTTCTTACTATATACAACGGAACCGTTGTAAATGGTCAACAAATTTTCTCCA
>JAZSRA010000130.1:0-158757 GCA_045538195.1 Eubacteriales bacterium
CAGACCGACTCGGTCTGCCCTTTTGGCACCCCCAACGGGAATCGAACCCATAACTAACCCTTAGGAGGGGCTTATTATATCCATTTAACTATGGAGGCGTGCTATTTAATTATGTGCCGAAGCACAGATACTATTGTAGCATACTTTTCATTATTTTTCAAGTACAAAATCAGATATTTTCAAAAAATTCTTCGCGCAGTATTGAGCATACCCCCACGTCACGGTATTCTCCCTTGATAAGCATTCCTTTTCTGCGGATCCCCTCAAAGGTCATGCCGTTTTTTTCCATGACGCGCAAGGACGCCTTGTTTTCGACCATAAATTTACATTCAATTCTTTCAAGCGCAAGATTTTCAAATCCGTATTTAATTACTCTGCCGACGACCTCGGTGGCAGTTCCCTGTCCGTGATATTGAGGATTTATAACATAACCTATTTCCGCGCAGTCGTGAGCAAAGAAAAAACGCGTGAATCCGCATGTTCCGATCATCTTGCCACTATCCTTGCATACTATCGCCCAATCAAAAAAATCCCCTGTTTTGTATCGGTTTTGAAGATACATAAGATACTCCAAGGTTGAAGCCTTATTAGGGTGAGGAGACCAAGTAAGATATTTTGTAACGTCGTATTCCTTTGCGTACTCGTACATATCGTCTGTATCGTCAACAGAAAGCTTGCGTAACAAAAAACGCTCGGTCTCAAGCGTAGGAATTTTTGAAAATATACTGTATATCAACTCTTTTTTCATTTCAGCCTCTTAAAAATTTCGTTACATAGATTATATTACATTTTGCAACCGTTTACAAGTCAAATTTTGGAAGTTGTGTAAATTTTTTTGTTTTTATATGACAAATCAGTTAAAATATGATATAATTAGTCATATTGATCAGCAGAACGGTGAATTATGGATTGGTTACAACACGAATACTTGGTTCCGGTGATTATCGGCAACGGTCAGATGGCATACAAGGCGGCAAAAAAGATATATAGAATAACCGGCATAAGAGCGCATATTTTTGCCGAAAGATTCACTTTATGGGAAAGGTTGTTTTATTACTGCCATAAGGTCTCGCCAACCTCTGGGGACCTGCTTGAAACGAGTTTGATCTCCTTTGCGGAATCTCTTGAGGAATATTTGTTTCCCGTTATAATTTTCTGTGACGGTGAATCACAGGATTTCATAAGAAATTATTCTAAAACGGTAGAAAGCGCATATATTGCGGTTTCCTACGACGATATAATCAATAATGAAAGGAGAACGCGGCTATGATGAAGATAAAGGATATTATCCTTAGCCTTGATTGCGTGTCGTATAAAATACCGAAGGGTATGCGCGGACGCACTATCGTTCATCTTTGTCACAATTCCCGCTCCGCTTCTCCGACCTGTCTTTTTTTCTGTAAACGCGGTGCGCTTTGCGACGGACACAAATACGCCCGAAGCGCTTATGAGAACGGCGCAAGATTTTTTGTGGTCGAGCGAGAGGTTGATCTTCCCGACGATGTGGCAATTATTACTGTAAAGGATTCTTCGGAGGCGCTTCGCCGTCTCTCTGTCATTTTTTACGGCGACCCCGAAAAGGAGCTTCGTCTCATAGGAATCACGGGAACCAAGGGCAAGACGACCGTTGCTCTTTCGGTCTACAATATTGCTTTGGCAAGAGGTATCAATATCGGCTACATCGGAACCAACGGCATATATTACAATGGGAAAGTGTTTGAGACCGCGAACACCACTCCCGATTGTCTTGAGCTTCAAATGGCTCTCCGCGAGATGCTTAATAATGGTGTTACTGACGTAGTTATTGAGGTCTCCTCTCAAGCCCTTTGGCAGCAGCGTACATACGGCTTGAATTTTGATATATGCGCCTTTACTAATTTCTACGAGGATCATATAGGCGGAGTTGAGCATCCCTCTATCGAGCATTACAGAGACTGCAAAAGGCTTCTTTTCACCGATTACGGCGCGAAAAGCATTGTTATTAATTCCGATTGCTCCGAGAGCAGATATATGATCGACGGAATAACCTGCGATAATATCGTAACCACATCTGCCAAGGGAAATGAGGACTGTGACCTTTTCGCCCACAATACGAGAAGAACAAAAAACGGCGTGTTGCCGGGTGTCTCCTTTGAAATGTTTTCGGGCAACGGCTCAAGCATATCTATTGACGAACACGGACGTGAGATGTTTATTCCTATTCCCGGTCTTTACAGTGTGGAAAACGGTCTATTGACCGTGGCTATCTGCTCTCTTATGGGAATAGATATGGATTTTATAGCCGAACAAATGGCAAGGCTTTCGATTCCAGGACGGTTTGAAACCGTTGAGCTTGACAACCGCCCCGATACACTCTTTGTTATCGATTACGCACATAACGGCGCAAGTCTTACAGCGGTTCTCCGCTCTTTGCGGGAATATGAACCAAAGCGGATCATCGTGCTTTTCGGAAGCGTTGGCGGAAGAACCTTTGGCAGACGCGTCGAGCTTGGACGCGCGTCTAAAGAGGGTGCTGACGTTATTATACTTACCTCTGACAATCCCGACAATGAGGATCCCAGCGAGATAATCGACGGAATAAGGGTCGGACTTCGCGGTACGGACAAGCCTGTATATATGATCCCCGACAGAGCCGAGGCAATTGAGAAGGCTTATGAGATCGCGGAGGCAGGAGATTTCGTCCTGCTTGCGGGCAAAGGACACGAGACGTATCAGCTTATAAGAGGCTCTCGTGTAAGCTTTTCAGAGCGTCGCGTGCTTAACAGTGTTAACGCTAAATATTACTTGGTAAATAAATAATAACAAACAAAAAGCGAACGAGGATCAATTCCCCGTTCGCTTTTATAATTGTTTGTTATGTCACGCTTTTTTCGTGATATGTCAGTTTTTTAACATATATCCTTTGCCGCGGATCGTGTATATCAGCTTCAAGCCAAGCTTGTTGTCGATCTTTTTGCGGAGATGGCAGATGTAGACGTCTCCCATATTTCCTTCGTCCGCACCGAGAAGCGCATATATCCTCTCGCGCTCTACCAACTGATATCTGTTGTCGCACAGCAGAGACAAGACCTTATATTCATTGTCGCTGAGGGGTATACGCTGATCTCCCCAAACCGCCGCTTTGTCGATGTCGGATACCGATAAAAAAGCGGTGTTTTGGGATGCCTCCTTTTTCGTATAGCCTCTTTCGGTCAGACTTTTTCTGTCTCCTCCGAATAGCGAGAGAAAATCGCGCATGGAAAAGGGTCTTTTGAAAAACTCCTCGCAAAGACATGCGCTTTCGTGAATACCGTTTTCGCTACTGCGTGAAAAGCCTATCAATATTGCGTTTTGGGAATATTCAAGAAGTTTGGTTTCGGAAACAGAATCAAGGTCTGCAATAACGTATAAAACGTCTCCTTCTCCAAGTGAATCAGACGAAGTGACTATCTCTATACCGATCGATTCAAGCTCGATAGTCAGCATACGAGCAAAACGTTTATCGTCTGAAACAATTTTCGCGAATTTGCTCATACGTCGCCTCCCTTTAATTCAAAAATGATAGCTTCAAGCTCCTCTGTTGAGTGAGTTTTCATTATTCTGTCACGAACAGACGCCGCGCTTCGCACACCCTTGATATAGAGCGCCGCATGTTTTTTAATTTCCGCGGCGGCGGTGTATTCTCCTTTGTTATCTCTAATAAGACGTATATGTTCAAGGCAGGTATCAAGTCTCTTTTCGATAGATGGCAAAGCAAATTCTTTATTTTCAAGTCGAGCCGATATTTCGTCAAAGATCCAAGGATTACCAAGTGAACCGCGACCTATCATCAATCCGTCGCATCCGGTAACCTCAAGCATTTTTACGGCATCGTCAGCAGAATAGACGTCGCCGTTTCCGATAACGGGTATTTTTACTGCATTTTTGACCGCGGTTATAATATTCATATCAATTCCCGGATTATACATCTGCTCTCTGGTCCTTGCGTGGACGCAGATGAGTGACGCGCCTGCCGCTTCAAGTCTTTTTGCCATCTCGGGGGCGTTTTTGGAGCTATCGTCCCATCCCGCGCGAATTTTGACGGTCACGGGAGTGTGCTTCAAAGCCTTGACGGTCGCCTCCACAATTTTTGCCGCCAGTTCGGGATCTTTCATCAGCGCGCTTCCCTCGCCATTGCCTACTATTTTGTGCATAGGGCAACCCATATTGATGTCGATCGCCACGGGGGACGCCTCGGAGACACAGGACTTATAATTTCGAGACTCTATCATTGCCGCAGCCTCGGCAACGAACTCGGGTTCACTGCCGAAAAGCTGTATTGCCATTGGGTTTTCTTCATTTTTCACTGCCGCTAACGGTGCGGTCTTGGACGGTGAAAGCGTGTTTTTTTTAGACATCTGCTCATAGCAAAGAGCCTTTGCGGACACCATTTCACTGACTGTGTATTCGGCCCCGTTTTCTCGGCATATCTTTCTGAATGAATAGTCGGTAAAGCCTGCCATCGGCGCTAACATCAGACCGTTTTCAAGGGTTATATTTCCGATTTTTATACTCACTTTAATTCTCCGATTTAAATATTTTAACGCTGAATATATTTTATCATTTTAATTAATTAATGTCAAGGGCAAATGATAGATTTAGGTGCAAGAATATTGTAGATACAGAATGAACTGCCCCAAATTATGCGGACAGTACAAAAAACTCCCCTCTGGTAGAAAATATTAAAAATAAAGCAACAACTGACTTGTGTTGTGTGTACCCATATTTTGTGTTTACCGCAATGAACGTATTCAGCTCAAAACAAAACTGACATCACTCGAAAAGCGATTTCATATTAAGAAAAGAAATCAAAGTAGCTAATTCAATGCAAAGAACACTGTAAAATTGAAATTTTTCAGTAAAACCACTTGAAATATTGTCCAGAATATGTTATAATAAAGGCACAATAGAATAGCCGTAATAAACAAATACAACCCCGACAACATTTGCGATGAAATTATTGTTGCCGAGTTGTTCTTGCACAGATACGAGGAGTCGGTGTAGGAATATTTGGCTTAACAAAGAATATCAGCGCATAAGGATGTCGGGAAGATTACCCGTTGTCTTTATGCGCTATTTTGTTGAATTTATAAAAGGAGGGATCACACAAGATGATCAAACAACCAAAAAAAACAACCACTTTTAAAGTCCCACTGCTCTTGATTTCCTTATCCTTTGTGTTGCTCTTCTCTTTTTGTCTTACTTCCGCTACTGCATATGCGATAGATGATACTGACGATTATGAGGAAAGCGAAAACGTTATTGATGAAACGCATGACGGATTTAGCAACGCTGAGCACATTGTCGTTAAGGATGAAAGTCAAGAAACTACTAACCCTGTTTTGGTCGATAACGACCACTTAATTCCAGAAGATCCGCCTGTTGGTGAAGGTGAATCTCCGTCAAAAATTATTGTACCTGAGTTACAAGATAAGACAGGCGTGCCGGAGATATATGACGATGGCATGTTTCGTTTCTATCTTGTTGATGGGAAGTATTATGAGGTAGCTGGCATCTACCTATCTTGTTTCGATGAAATTGAAATCCCATCGGAATTATTTGGCGTTCCGATAAAAGGCATTCAAAGTTATGCTTTTAAGCAGTACAAATATCTTGTATCTGTTGTTATTCCCGATAGCGTAGTGTATATTGGGGATTATGCCTTTCACAATTGTCCTAACCTAATATCGGTTACCTTGCCAAACAATGGAATAAAAATTGGTGAAGGAGTTTTTCAACATTCCGATAAAATGGAATTACATTATCAAAACTAAAAATTTATAGGAGGAACATTTTATGAAGAGGAATAGTACGAAGATTTTATCGTTTTTGCTCACAATAATGTTGATGGTCAATTTTTTGTTGCCAACAACTGTGTTTGCAACAGATCAACAGGTTCCCGATGAATATATTCCTCCGGGAAGTACCGTAGAGGAATCAGTAGAAGTTTTCAAAGAACCCAAGGATCCAGCGGAATTACAGCAAGAATTGGATGACCTGACATATGAAATTACGTCTTTGCGTGAAGAAAATGTAAAACATTTTCAACTATCAGACGGAACGTATCAAGCGGTAGTGTATGGGGAGCCTGTTCATAGATTAAATTCCGACGGAGAGTGGGAAGAAATTGACAATTCTCTAACCGAAGCAAACGGTGCTATTATAACTGGTGACTCTCGCGTAAAATTCGCCAAAAAGATAACCGGTAATGGATCAATATATACGCTTCATAATGGTAGTTATAAAGTAACCGTAGGTTTGTTAGGTGCCCAAAAGAAAGTTGAGGGTGTAGTTGTAAACGCATCCGAGTCGGAAGAAGGCACAACAAAACTTCAACAACTGATCAATGTCGATAATATTTCTTCGAGCATAACATACACTGATATTCTGGATGGAATTGATATCGAATACATTGTCGTGTCTAACAGCATAAAAGAAAATATTATCGTTAAAGAACTTTCCGACAGTTATAGCTATACATTTACGCTTGATCTAAATGGCCTTATGGCTGAACTTGAAAATGGCAATATTTTATTGTGCGATTCTTCTACGGGAGATATGATATATTGCATACCGGCTCCCTATATGTACGATGCTAAAGGAACAGAATCCACAGAAGTATCTTATACATTAACGAGTTCGAACAATGGCAAATATGAATTTACGCTAACCGCTGATACGGAGTGGATAAATTCAGAGGAGCGTGCTTTCCCGGTTGTTATTGATCCTTCATTGGTAGATATTGGTCAAATTGATGATACATATGTAACGTCAAGAAATAAAACAGGAAACTTCGGGGGGACTCATGCATTGTGGGTTTCTTCTGTGGAGGAAACATATTACAAATTTGCAACTCCAAATTTACCAGATGGAACATACATCACATCAGCGTCTGTAAAATTTCCTTATTATTTTGACATAACCAGTGGTGTATACATCAGCGTTGATCTTTATCAAATTACATCTAACTGGTATGAAGATTATGTAACGTGGAATACCAAGCCCTCTATGAGTTCTTCTTGCTTAGATACAGTCGATCTATATGCTAACGGTGCCGTTTCGACGAATCCTTTGTATGCGACGTTTACCGTAACAGATTATGTCCGCTCTTGGTACACTGGTACCGTGAATCGTGGTTTTGCATTAAAACGTTCAGGGGGAACTGCAAATAGCGTGAAGTTTCTTGCTAAAGAAAAAATGCAAAAATTTGCGCAACTTACGATTAACTATACAGGAACGCATTTAGCAGAGGGTGTTTATGCTATAGGTAGAGCCGGAACGGATTATTATTTCAAATCGTATATCCCAAACAATTTATCTTGGGTTCTCCAAGATACGACATCATACACAGATCCACCTCTTACATCATCTAATTTGGAGAATCTTTTCAAAATTAGCTATCGCCCGGACACTAACGACTATGTGATAAGAAGCATGCTGGACAGTTCTTTGGTGGTGTATCCGAGTGTACATAATAATGCCCCAATTGCAGGACGCAGAACTGAAAGTGATTCACAACTTACTACGGGATACACTTGGAAAATCGAGTATACCAGTGGATATTATTATATCACCTATACTCAGAACGGAACGAAGTATTATGTCCAATCGTATTCCTCCGGTAACGATAGCAAACTGATATTCACCACCAACGCCGACGATAGTGGAACAAAATGGAGTTTTCACAAATATACTGGGAATGTGTATGAAGACATTGAGCCAGAAGATTTCGATTACAAGCTTGCAGTTGGTGATGCCCATCAATATGTTGCATATATGCGTAGCACGCGTATTGGTCACAACGGACCTGTAAAATATCGGGTTGGAACAACCAATTATGCATCGACTGATATAGCGACGATAGACACGATGACCGGTGAACTGACAGCCCAAAAAGTTGGAACATTCAAGGTAGGCGTAACTTATTCTGGAGCACCGTGGGTTTGGTGGTGGACTGTCACTGTCGATGGCTATGCCTCAGCTGACTTAGCAGCTCTTGCCTTTGCAACAGAAATATACGCTGCAAGTCTTTACATTAGGCATGAGTATTCCACAGAGATATATAAAGTTACGGAAGATGGTAGAACTCTTTACTATTATACGGAACCTGCCGCAGGATCCCCACATAGTGCGTCAGGCATTGACATGGGACGAGTTCCGTCGCACGGTACTGCTGTAGCTTACTCGCATACGCACCCAAATAGCAATTCGTTCTCGTCTTCGGATATAAATTATGCGAATTATTATAAAATTGATGCGTATTTTAATGGACCAAATCTTGAAGTTCAAAAATATGACTATAGCACGGGACAGTATCCGATATCTGTTGCAACCATTACACCCACGCCACTGACAGATGCACAAAAACAAACACTGCAAACCGAGTTTTATGATTCATGGTATGGTCATATAGTGAATGGTTATTGTTCGAAGGGCTTTGGTTGTGGTAACATGACGTGGCCTACTCCGTAGGAGGTACATTATGAAAAAAATTTTTGTATTAGTATTTGCCATTCTATTGTTGATTACATTGGCTGGCTGTGACACCAATATCGGAGATGAAACCATGAATAATAATGAAAAACAAAGTACTGATGACGGCTCGACAACCTATACATATAATGAAGGTATTTATCCAGATAAAAATTGGTCTGAAATCACTACCGATGAATCACAAACTACACCTTCGTCCAGTGACAACGCGGTTATGGGTAAAGATGCCGCTGTAGCACTTGCACTTGATGAGTTTGAAAAAATCAAACAAAGTGGAATTTGTCAATCCTATGTTTTGAAAGGCGTTTTTTATGACACTGACGATGATATGTGGATTGTCTATTTTGGCGAAGATACAGAGATACCAGGAAGTTGCTACAACATTGCTATCTCTAAAACCAGTGGCGAAGTTGTGAATATGTGGCCAAGCGAATAGAAGAAAGCCTTCTCAATGCCTGTTCCGAAATTGCTTAATGTTATTTATAATACTGTGTGATTTGTGTATTGAATCACATGCTGGTATAAACAACAAGACAAACCGGGCAACACACTCTCACCTTTAGTTTTCAAAACAGGCGGTGACGACATATTGTTAGTTACCGCCTGTTTTATCCCTTTTTTTCCTAAAACGATCGAAGAAAGATTTGTAATAATAGAGATTGATTGATTTTTGCCTTTTTACTGACATTGGTGTGCCATTTTCCAAAAAGCTATTGACTGACCTATATGGGCATGGTAAAATGAGTATGGAACGAGAGAACGCTCCTACCGCTTGAGGCGGCAACCGGTATTTTTGACAGACTCGTTCTGTATAGTTTTCCAACGTGTTTACAAGAACAATTTCCCTTACCGCCGAGCCTTATAGTTCGAGGGAGAGTTGCGCAACCCTCCTTCCGTCTTGTATAAGCAAGACGAGCTCCTCCTTGCATTTTGATGCTTTTGCCGACTGCACCTGTGCGACATCGGTACAGTAAAAACTAATTTTTTCACAGTAAAAACTAATTTTTTCACAAAACCCCTTGAAATATTAGGAAAAATATTTTATAATACAAATACAATAGAATAGCCGTAGTAGAACAAATTCAAATCCAACAGCGATTTATGATGTAATTATTGTTGCCGAGTTGTTCTTGCACAGACGTGAGGAGTCTGTGTAAGAATATTTAGCTTAACAAAAAATACCAGCGCATAGAGATGTCAGGATGGAACGCCTGTTGTCTTTATGCGCTATTTTGTTGAATATTATTTTAAGGAGGGATTGGTCTATGATGAAAAGATGCAATCACAATGTTCACCCATTCACCAACCGCAGAGTCCCTCTGCTCTTTCGATGTTTCGGCATATAGGTCTCGCCTATATGCAGCCCGCCTATTGCTATAAAAAATTACGAAAGGAAGAATATTATGCAAAAGATAGCGCTTTATGGAGACGATATGATGCGAGCTGCAAACAAACATTTTTTGAACACTCAAAAGATGGCTGGAAAAGAGTTTTGATTCTCTCATAATCCAATGCAAACATTACTTAATTATCCTGAAAGCAGTATTGCTATGGAGTTGAATTGGTTGAAAGAAGCATATGGGCTAACAGAATTGACAGCAGCAAATTTTGTTCAATCCGGGTCATATTGGTACTTCGTTCCTTGAGTTTTTTGCAACTGAAGGTTATGATATTTTTACTGATAATAAGGAACTATAGGTGAGGTTAATATGATAAAATATATGTCTGATTTTCCATTTCCATGCAAAAACATTATTTGCGAACAAGAAGAACTGTTCAAGTCTATGGCAGAAAGGGTCTTGGGAGTCAAAGTGAAACAAACTCTGTTTATGAAGGGTGCAAAGACTCAGTATCATTTATATGTATGGTATGAACCAGCCATAGCTGATCAATTCTTTGACGAAAGCATGTGGGAAAACAACAAATTTATTCAGCAAAATATGATTAAGAGCTATTTTGATTGCTATGATCTTCTTGGTGATTGCTATCAAGAGACATATTTGCATCTTTTGAATTATCGAAAGGCTCTGATATCGTATTCATATGGGCATGCAGCTTCATCTGTCAAGAAAGCAATTCAGAATAAATACACAAAAGCAGTAGTGTCGCTGGATTACGCTTCAAACATATTCATTGTGGAGAGTGATTGTTTGTTGACTGATAAAAAAGATGATATTATAAATATTTGTTATCAACTCCTTAAAGAATATGATAATTACAATATTATTACATTGCAAGACGTAAAGATCAAAATAATAGTAGGAGGGAGTGATTCTAATCTAAATGATATTCATATGATGAATAGAAAAATCTAACTGAATACACAGAGCAAAAATGATAAGGCTCTGTGTCAATAGTTGGGCGAGAAAAATCTGACTAAAAGAAAAAGAATTATGTAAATGTATAGGAAAATCGTCACGAAGCGAAGCGGAGAGACGATTTTCCTATGCATCGGCAGTTTTTTAGTGAGAGAAGGTAAAGAGTATTTTGTTGTGAAAGCGCTTGAATTTTTCAATCCGTAGTAAACCTAAATAAATCTATGTCTTTAAGACATTTTTCCAATATAGTACACTGAAGTGCAATAGACTTCATTGAACTGTAACTAAGCACATTTGTAATTTATTGAAGTAACCTAGTTCCATTACTATTACACTCTGCACACTAGCTATAATATTTATGCTATGTGTTGCTGTACTGCTCAAACTTTGTTTCAATAGAATGCCCATGATAGTTACCGTCCTGAACGCAAATTGGAACAGAGTGGAGGTGCTCATTGTCGCTTGCATCTGCATTTTCGTTCAATTGATATACAACATTCACTAATTCAAGACTTCTATTAGCACAAAATGAATAGTTTAACTTTAAGGCGGAAAGTCCTCGAACTTTCCGCCTTACCTTTTTTCTTGTGTTTCTTGAAAAATCAACAAACTTCAATTGTAATTCGTTACAGGGTGTTGTGCCTCATAGTACACTTTTGCGAACCAAGTGTTTCTTTTATTTGATCAGATCATTTACAATGACGCTTGCCATGATCAGTCCCATAGACGAAGGAACGAATGAAAGGCTGCCGGGGATAGCCTTACCGCTCTCACGATCGATGATACCGCTCTTGCGGGGTTCTTCCTTTGAATAGACGACCTTGTATTTTTTAATACCGCGAGCTTTAAGCTCACGTCTCATAACTCTCGCCAGAGGGCAAACGGTGGTATCGTTTATGTCGGCGACTTCAAATCGAGTTGGGTCGGTCTTGTTCCCCGCTCCCATAGCCGATATCACGGGAATACCCAGCTTATAAGCACGTGTTGCTATTTCAAGCTTTGCCGCAACAGTATCAACCGCATCGGCGATATAGTCGTATCCGGAAAGATCAAATTCGTCGGCGTTCTCGGGCAGATAAAAGACGTTATACGCGCCGACCTCACAGTCGGGGTTGATATCGAGCATTCTTTCCTTCATTACCTCGACTTTTGGCAGTCCGACGGTAGAATGAAGCGCAATTATCTGTCGGTTGATATTTGAAAGCGAGACGGTATCTCTGTCAAATATATCAATATGTCCAACTCCCGCGCGGCACAGCGCCTCGCAGATATATCCGCCGACACCGCCGACACCGAATACCGCAACCTTCGCATCCTTAAGCTTCCCTATCGCCTGCTCGCCGTAAACGTATGCCGTTCTCGACTGTTCTTCTTTTATGTTCATTAGATTTTTGCTCCGATTTACAATTTGTTTATTCATTTTAACATATTTTGAAAAAATAATCAAGTCTACTTTACAAAAAAGTGAGGTTGGTGTATAATTAAGTATAATTATTTTACCGTGAGGTGCTTATGATAGACGAAAGCAAGCTTATTGAAAAAGAAAAGTCAAGTGAGCTGATATTTGACGGAAAAGTTTTGCATCTGTACCGTGATGAAATTATTCTCCCCGACGGAAGTGAGGGTATTCGCGAGTATTGCAACCACAACGGCGGTGTATGCGTTCTTCCCTTGACCGATGAGGGAGAGGTAATTCTTGTCAAGCAATACCGCTACGCTCACAGAAAATTCACTCTTGAGATACCTGCAGGAAAACTTGAAGTAGGAGAGAGAAACGATATCCGCTCTGCGGCTCTTCGTGAGTTGAAGGAAGAAACCGGCGCCGAGTGCGAGGAGCTGATATATCTGGGAGAGATGTATCCGTCCCCTGCACTTCTGAGCGAGGTCATTTATATGTATTTCGCCCGTGGACTTAAATTCGGAGAGCGACATCTTGACGATGACGAATTTCTTGAATGTGAAAGAGTTCCCCTTGAAAAAATGCTTGAAATGATAAACGACGGAGAGCTTCCAGACGCAAAGACCCAGATCGCCGCATTGCGCGTTTGGAAAATGCTTTCCGAGGAGAGAAAATAACTGCAAAAAACAGACCTCTTGACGTAAAGCGTGATGTTCTTATCGGAGAAATCACCATAACGAAAAGTTCCCACAGACCAACTAATGGTTTTGTGGGAACTTTATTTATATATGCAGAAGAAACGGCTATGAAAAGGCTCGTCATATTGTCAAGCCAAGTGCAACACTTTTTTCAAAAAATCATTCGCTTTTCTTAGCATTTGTTTTGTATTTTCAAAAGTTAATTCTTGAAGAGCGAGGTCAAAAGGAAGCAGCAAGTATTCAAAATCCTCAAAGTCATTATTCCGTTTCGGCGTTTGATTTTTAAAATTCGCCAAGAAATATATGACCGTTTTTGTATTGCCATTATCCATTTTATTGGATATTTCATAACGAAAATCTCTGTTGATCTGTACGTTAACGGAAGTTTCTTCCAATGTTTCCCGAAGTGCGGTTTCTTCCTCACTCTCATTTGCTTCAACATGACCTTTTGGAAAACCGCAATACCCATCATCTTTTGCTTTTACAAGCAAGTAATGAATCGTTCCGTTATTGATCGTGTACGGTATTGTTCCACAAGATTTTTCAAGCATTGGTGTTCTCCTTTTATCGCCAGTTTCGCCTTTGTATTACAAAGGCATAGGGCAAAGCCCATACCCCTATATTATATCACAAATCAGCAGAGAAAGCAAGAGTTATATTCCGACTTCGTCGGAGTGGTATTTTCGCTAACGCGATAGTGATATTGAAGCCTTGCGGCTTCAGTGGTATTCTATTCGCCCTGAAACTCGCGAAGCGAATACTACTCGGCATATGCCGAATATAACTGCGTCAGCAATATCACTCGCCACAGGCGAATAGAACTGGCGTGATACTCCGATAAGAGTATCACGCCAATACCCAAAGGTCTGTTTTTTTTATTTAAAAAATTTGAATTTGCTTCTTATTTTGACGAAATAGAAAACTATAAGTCTGTTTAAAGCAATATCGTAGATCACAAAGACAAAATTCACAAGAACATATACACCGATAGCTGCGTAAATTCCCCAGCCCTCGTCTCCAAACATAAGCATAAAGGTTTCATATAGATTTCCGTTGTAAAAAACAAAGGAAGCAAACACGAGACTTAAAATAAGAGCAAGGTTGAGCAATAAAAGCTTCAACGTCCAGGACAGAGGTGCTTTAAGCCTTTGAAGCTTATCCTTTAATATGGGATAATATCCGAAAAACAGTATATAGAACCATCCGCCCATGCCATGCGGCATAAGTACTACCGAAAGAACACCCGTCACTGCATAAATGAGCCATGGGTACGCTCCCCTAAATTCAAGCACGGCAAAAACACAGAAAAACGATGCCATCGCTGCCATGGAAAGGTCAAGCGTTTCAATAAGCGAGCCGATCAAAAGCAACGCTACACCCATAGCAGACAATACTGCGCTTGCGGTAAGTCTTTTGGTTTTTTGAGGTATTCCTCTTTTCACGTCTCACACCTCGTTAAATACATCTGATAAGGTCGCCGCCCATACATTCGCAGCAGCAGTCAAGGCAAAGAAGCGACGAACAGACGTCACATCCAGAGCAACCTACGTCGTTACCCGTCATACCTCCCTGACCGTATCCGCGTGCCTGCATGGTAAGTCTGTCTCTTGCGGCTCTGTATTCGGGATTGGCGGGATCCATGGTGCAGGCTGTATTGATCATTCTTTGAGCGTCAACGAAATATCCCTTTTTGATCAATATACAACCCATAAGATAGTGCCACTCCGCGGCGCGGTCGCCTTCGTTTACTGAATTCAACTCGGCTTCCGCTTCAGAAATATTGCCGTTGTTTATGTTTCGTCGTACCTGACCGTAGTTATATCTGCTATATGAGTTGTTTGAAGAATTACTGCCGTATCCGCCGTAATTGTTACCGTACCCCGTACCCTTACCGGAGCGTATCTGCTGGATCTCCTCGTATGCGGAGTTGACCTCCTTCATTTTCTCCTCGGCGATCTCCTTCATGTCACTGTCGACATATTTATCGGGATGATATTTTCGGGCAAGCTTTCTGTAAGCGTCCTTGATCTCATCATCCGTGGCGGTGGGTTGGACACCCAACACCTTATAAGGGTCTTTATAATCAGCCATTTTCGGATTGTCCTCTCTTGTTTTTACGTTTGTTTACGAATTTGGATTTGCCGTCAAGCCTAAGAACTCTGTCAACTACGTCGGGCATCCCACGGTATATTATATTCTTAATTATTCCCTCAACTGTCGCGCACTCGCTAAAATCAATAAGGTCGAATGCGGGTTCTGCGGCGGCAAGCTCAAGCTTGAGAGAATTTGATACGTCTCTTTTTTGCTCTTCGGTTAATAGTTCACCGTTATAAAGATATATAAAGGGGTTAAATCTTCCCCTTTTAAGATCGTCCTCGTGGTCGTCGCAGGCGTCAACAATATATATCCACCTACCAACGTGACGGCCTATGTTATGCATGACTATTTCGTCGTTTCCGTCAAGACCGAACGAGAGAATGTCCGCAAGTATATCACCGAAGCAATCCGCGGGAAGATCAACAGAATTAAGCTTTTTGCTCTCGGTCTCGGCAAGCTTTCTAAGACCGTTTTCAATTTTTTTGTCAAGCTCGGAATAGTTTTTGAGAGCTTTTTTACGCATACTTTTTGCAAAGGGCATAAGCAGCTTTGCTTTGAGTCTTTTTCTTCCGCGCTCGTCGGAAATGTCGTCAACGGTTTTTTCGTAGACCAACAGTGCCGACGCGTAGGCGCAATAGGAAAGCGAGTCGCAATTCTCAACGTATGCACGTTTTTTAAAGGGATGAGCGATACATCTTCCTCTTTTGATTTCAGGCTTTTCGCCTGAGATCGCAAGACGGAGCAGAGCCAAAAAGACCATATCGTAGCTGAGCGTCATTCTCGAGCATTGTCCCGTGCATTTACCAAGAGAACGGCAAAGTCCGCAATAGACCGCGCTGTAATATTCATTTTCGCGCACACGCAATTCGGGCGTGTCGGTGCGGATGTAGCCGAACATAAAATACCTCTCTAAATATAACAATACATTATAATGATACATTATTTAAGAGAAAAAGGCAAGTGTTATTTGTAAATATTTATTGATCTTATGTGAATTCTGTGTGATATTCGAAAATCGCATTTTTGTGCATTGTTTATTTCCCACAAACCTTCATTAGCCTAAAAGTCGAAAATTCATAATATATTTTTCTCAAAATCTCTTGAAAAAACAGGAAAAATAGGTTATACTATAATTTGGTACAAATTAGAATAATTTTATGGAGGAATATTAATAAAATGGCACTTACACTTAAAAAATCCGCTAAATTTGACGGCGTTAAGGGCCCCGTGCTTACTGTCGTTATGGACGGAGTTGGTCTTGCTCCCGACACTGTTTCCAACGCGGTTGCAGGAGCCTACACGCCTAATCTTGATTCTCTTATG
Organism: Eubacteriales bacterium; assembly: GCA_045538195.1. Taxonomy (GTDB): domain Bacteria; phylum Bacillota; class Clostridia; order Oscillospirales; family CAG-272; genus SVTX01. The sequence continues at coordinate 16,347 of JAZSRA010000130.1, forward strand.
GCAAACTACCCTATGGTAGCTCTCAAGGCTCACGGAACTGCCGTCGGACTTCCTTCTGACGACGATATGGGTAACAGCGAGGTCGGTCACAACGCTCTCGGCGCAGGCCAGGTTTTTGCACAGGGCGCAAAGCTTGTTACACAGAGTATAGAAAGCGGCAAGATGTTTGCTTCTTCTACATGGCTGGAGGTAGTTGGAAACGTTAAGGCTAACGGCTCCACACTTCACTTCCTCGGTCTTTTCTCCGACGGAAATGTTCACTCTCACATCGATCACTTAAAGGCGATGATCGCGCAGGCTAAGGCTGAGGGTGTGGCTTGTATCCGAGTTCACATTCTTATCGACGGACGTGACGTTGGCGAGACCAGCGCGCTTGAATACATCGATCCTTTTGAAGAATATATCGCTTCCCTCTCCGACGAGAATTGTAGCATAAAGCTGGCAAGCGGCGGCGGAAGAATGAAGATCACTATGGACCGTTACGAAGCAGACTGGTCTATGGTAGAACTTGGCTGGAAGACTCACGTTCTCGGCGAGGGCAGACAGTTTGCAAGCGCTCACGAGGCAGTTGAGACATACAGAGCAGAGCTTAAGGTCATCGACCAGGATCTTCCTCCCTTCGTTATCGCTGAGGACGGCAAGGCAGTCGGTACTGTTGAGGACGGCGACAGCGTTATCTTCTTCAACTTCCGCGGCGACCGTTCTATCGAGATCTCCAAGACCTTCGACGCTCCCGAGGGTGCGTTTGACAAGTTCGACAGAGTTCGCGTTCCCAAGGTAGTTTACGCAGGTATGCTTGAATACGACGGCGACCTTCACATCCCCTCCAAGTTCCTTGTAAATCCCCCCGAGATCACCGAGACTATGGGCGAGTACCTCGCTAACACCGGTGTAAAGCAGTACGCTATCTCCGAGACCCAGAAATACGGTCACGTTACCTACTTCTGGAACGGAAACAAGTCGGGCAAATTCTCCGAGGAGCTTGAGACCTACGTTGAGGTTCCTTCCGACGTAGTTCCTTTTGAGCAGAGACCCTGGATGAAGTGTGCCGAGATAACCGACAAGCTTATCGAGGCTCTTGAGAGTGGCGCATACGACTACTACAGAGTAAACTTCCCCAATGGCGACATGGTAGGTCACACCGGTTCTCTTGCGGCTACCAGATGCTCTATGGAGGCGCTTGACCTTCAGCTGGGCAGAATCCTTGCAGTAGTTGACAAGCTCGGCGGCGTTGCTCTTATCACCGCTGACCACGGAAACGCTGACGAAATGTTTGAAATGGACAAAAAGTCGGGTCAGCCCAAGCTCTCCAAGGACGGCAAGATGAAGGCAAAGACCAGCCACACACTCAACAAGGTTCCCTGCATCATCTACGACAATACTGATGCAAAGAACCACTACTCCGTAAAAGCAGACGAGGGCAACTTCGGTCTGTCCAACGTTGCGGCAACTATGGTAAGCCTTATGGGTTACGAAGCGCCCGCAAAGTGGGATGAAAGTATTATCGAGCTTAAGTAATTATAGAAATAATGAACCGCCGAGGACGACCAAACGGTCGCTCTCGGCGGTGTTTTTTATCGGTTCTTATCGAAGTGCTTAATCAGTCTATATGCGTTTGCGTTCAGATATTTCATAGCAGAAGTCAACTCGAAATATTCCTGATATTCGGTATTATATATTCCTTTATTGGCATTTCGATTAGTCCAATCGGCTTTTTTATTGTCGGGGTCATTATCCCACATTTTGAACCAATCAAATCCAACACAACCCTTGCATTGAAGCAATTTAAGGGCGTAATTATGATAGAAATATCCTCTTTCGGTTTGCGTATTGACCGTCCAGCCTGCACCAGTGTCGTTAGTCAGTCGAGTTTTCGCGTTGCACACGTCCATTCCTTTTGCATACCATTCCGTGACCACAAACGGACGTCCTGACCACCGCACAATGTCTGCCATCAGCTGGCTTTCGGGGGTCCACGCACCGTAATAATTTAAGCTGATAATATCGCAATACTCACCTGCTACGCGGTTGACGTATTCGTCACGGTAGCATCCGGGGAGAAAGCGGCTACCCATAAACAGATGATTGGGGTCATATTTTTTGATAGCGCGTGACACCAGCTTGAAATATCTGTTGTATATCATAGCTCGGAATTGCAGACGCATTTCGTCTGTAATATCGGTCAGAAATACGTTCTCTTTTCCGACAGATGCTGATAAAAATGACCAGGCGGTTGCATAGGAATAGGACAACAGAGGATTTTTGTGATCAAGAGCGAGATAGTGATCGAGTAAGTGAAAATCGGCGTGAAGCTCGTTGTCGGACATCCATCCGAAAAAATGCCTGTTTTCTATGTAAGGACTTACTACTTCACGTGCGCGTTCGTCACAAAAGCTTTCAAATTCAGGATCAAATACAGGAATTGCTCCTCCAAGGCTTGTGGTACTGCCCCCGTCTGTGGTGTTCGTACGAATCCGCCTTGTATATTCGGAGATAAAATACACGATTTGGGAAAGTGCCAACGGACGCGTAGTCTTTGCCATCGATTGGGTATCACTCCAGCCTCCGATTGAATTGAAGCCAAGGGAGCGCAAATGCTCGGATTCGTACTCAGCCCATTGGTTGAGAGAAACAAATCTTTTCGATACCGTTTCTCTTTGTCTTTGTGAGGATCCTGCTCTGACCTCTACGATTGCTTTGCGGAAAAATGGATTTCCCTCCGGTGTTACACACCAGAAACGGCCGTTTAGCTTTTCAATACGATAAAAATTCGACTTTTCAAATTTTATATTGCATATCAGACCGCCGTATTCATCGTAATCAGCAGAATCCTGCAAGCTCGGTACAAAATTATCAACGGTATCCAAGATCCTTGTTTTATAACAATAAAAAGGCTCCTTTGGCACTCGAGCGACGTCTACGGTCAACGTGTATTCATCAGGATTATCTTCTACAAGATCGACTTCGGTATAGGGCTTTGATGAAATTCTTTTAAGATCGGCACTCCATTCATCTACCATATTAGCGGCGTGATCCCATATCTGTTGTGCCTCTGTTTTGCTTTCCAAATGCGTATGATAGCCGTATGGATTGGTATTGACATCAAGAGTTGGACTTTTTGCAGTCTCTCCCCTGCTCGACACAAATCTCATATGATGAGGAGTGCCGATATCGTTCAATAGGATAAAGGATATTTGCTGTTTTCTTGAAGCAAGCGCTTGTTTTACATAATCGGTCACAAAAAGCTGATTTGCGCCCATGGATGCCTTAATAGAGCAGACAAGTTCACCGATTTCGGGTGCGGTGCGGTAGGTTACCGTGTTTTGCTGCCACGCATCAGGATCAACCGCATACAGATTAAGAGAAACACCGTTTGGCTCGTAGTTATCAAGACCGAAAAGAGTGATTTGAGCAGATGAAAATTCCGTCTGCCGTATTGGGGATATATCGAATTTCAGTAGGATCATACGATGCAGGCTTCCCGTGCCTTCATCTCCCTTTACGTGGAGCGTATCACGTTCGCTTAAGTTTTGGTCGATACGGTTATTGGGCTTGCCTTGTTCTCCGTTCATTATGAAGGTGTCTTCCGCCACCGGCAATATCAAATGCTCGGATTCTTGATCAGCAACTTTTATGGGATTCATAGTAGCCTCCGATTTGTTATATGGTTTATTTGAGTATAACACAAAAAGACATAAAAGTAAATAGGACTTTTATAAAATAAACTTCCGCCCCCAAAAAACCTCTGCTGAAGCGAAACTCTGATTATTGAAAAATCAGAAGTGATACAAGTGCATGAAAAAACGGCGGTAGAAAATCCGCCGTTCTTTATATTATTTCTTTTTTTTGAAGAAAACTACAACCGAGCTAACTATAGAAGCTGCGATAAGCGCAAGCGCGGGAGCCGAGACAAGCGCGTCACAACCAAAAGATAAAAGTGCCATATTTGTATCCTCCTTGAATTTGATGATTTTATTATATCATTAATGTTTACATTTGTCAAGATTTGGGTTTATCAATAATCGGTCCTGAATTGCTGACTCTGCTCGACAAATTGGAATTTGTCAACCGGGAAAGTGAAGCCATCCCGTTTCGATTGAAACCAAAACTGCTATTAGTGTAACTATCGGAATAAGCTGGAACACAAATAATACTTGTTTTATTGCTGTGTGTTTTATAGCACTTTTGTGAAAACTCAATACCGACAAAATTACCATAACAATAGTGTAAATAGCAACGGCTACGATGATATACGGGTAAAATGTAAAAAGCAAGATCGGGAAAGCGATAATCAAACTTACAAAAGAAAGAACATAACAGATAGTCCAAAACAAAATTCTTTTTGCTTTTCTCATAATGTATCCTCCGTTTCTCAAATTCAAGTTTATCTAACAGTTACATTATATCATAATTTTCACCAAAAGTAAATTGGGTAGCTCAATTCTTTACAAATTGAACGCCCTGTAAATCACAAAAAGCTCTGCCGAAGCAGAGCTTTTTGTATATCGAAATAAAAAGTGAGAACCACCGCAAATGCAGTGGTTCTGTACTCGGACAGCTTGCTTGCAAGCTGCGGCATACAGCAAATGTACGCCAATATAAGAGAAATAATATGCTGTATGCAATTATCTCTTCGAGTTTTAAGAACACTGTTTGATATCGTGAATATCGTTAAATATCGTGTGATATCGTAGATTTATCGTGTGTTTTCGTGCGATATCGTGAATATCGTGAGTATCGTTTGATAAAGTGTTGTGCCAAATTTGCACCAAAATCACACCAACATTCAACGCCTATTCAGCTCGTCAAATTGGAATTTGTCATTTTCTTTTCTTCGATGATCTTAAAAGTCTCCACCATACAACACCACCTGCGATAACCACCGAAACTATTATACCGATAAGTATCGCAAAAGTCCAAATGCCCAATCTTGCCTCTGCCAATGTATCATCTATCGATAGAAAACAAATTTCTCCATCAGTTGTAGTAATTGACACCGCAGTGTGCGTAAAAAATGGAGCGGTCTTAAACAACGTGTATGAAAATTTTAATTCGTCAAAATCTTCTATTCTTTGATTGTTTTCTATTTTGCCGGGAATTGCGGTAACAGTATCTCCGTTTTCCAATGTAAATTGATATGTGGTATTCCGTGTTCTATGGATTTTTCTTAATTCATAAGAACCGCTATACTCACAATTTCGTCCGGAATTTGTATGCACAAAGATAGCAATATCTTGAACGAAATACAAGGTCAACACCAATATTATTATAGAAAGAATACACACTGATGTAATGTTGCCAAATTTCTTCTTGCTTGTTATTTTATGTGATTTATTATTTGCCATTGAAAACACCTTTTTATCTAATTCAAGTTTATCGATTAGTTAGATTATACCATAAAAACGGCAAAAAGTAAATAGGACAGCAGAGTTTTTACAAATTGAACCGCCCTGTAAAACACAAAAAGCCCTGCATAGCAGAGCTTTTTGTATATCGAAATAAAAAGTGAGAACCACCGCAAATGCAGTGGTTCTGTACTCGGAAAGCTTGCTTGCAAGCTGCGGCATACAGCAAATGTACGCCAATATAAGAGAAATAATAAGCTGTATGCAATTATCTCTTGCTGTTATAATGTAGGTGTTTTGTGCCGTTTTGTATCGTTTGAAAAAGTCCTGTAATATAAGGCTTTACACGCATTATTGTATCATATCTTGGTGCAAATTGCAATACCTTTTTGTAATTTTGGACATCAAAAGGACATCAACGGACATCAATCGTTCTGTAATTTCAGGGAAATCAAGTCTGCTACTTTTGCCTTTGAGCTTTTCAGGACATCAGCGTAAACATTCGCTGTTGTGGACACATCAGAATGACCGAGCAACTCACTCACGATTTTGAGATCAATACCGCTGTTTATCAAAAGCGTTGCGTTACAATGGCGTAAACTATGCAGAGAAATAAAGTCAAAGTCCGTTCCCTTTACAAAACGCCTGAACTGTGTGTTAAGCCCTGACCTGTCAACATAATTTCCGCTATCTGTTGTGAATACCATTTCAGGATATTGATACAGACTTCCGAGCCTGCTCAATTTTTCATCATTATATTTCTTTTGTTCGATGAATATTTCAGCCAATATATCCGACAAAGCAATATAACGGTTACTTGTTGCAGTTTTCGGCGGTTGAAGCCAATGTTTACCGCCGACATCTGTCAGAGTGTTTTCAATGTGAATTGTCCTGTTCTCAAAGTCTATATCTTGCCAACGGAGAGCCAAACACTCACCCGATCGCATACCTGTATATAACAGTACCTTTATAATGCGGTTGAACTGTGTGTTATCCTCTACCATTTTTAACAAGGCTTTTGCTTGATTTTCGTCAAGGAAAGGCTTTTTTTCTTTCGGCGTTTGTGCTTTTGGAAGTATAACCGCTTTTGTACAGGGCGTTTCCTTGATAAAACCTTGCTCCACAGCACGAGCGAACACACTTTGAAGAATTACATAGACTTTCCGACAGGTTGCAGGCTGATAAGTACGAGTTTTGAAAAATGCCGTAATCTTTGCAGGGGTGAAATCTTTTAATTTCATATTCCCCAATTCAGGCAGTAAATGGTTTCTTATTTGTCCCTCATAGGTGTAGGCTGTAATCGGTTTCAGCTTGTTTCTTGCATAGTTTTCAATATACCATTCAGCCAATTCAGAGAAACGCATATTTTCGTTTAATGAGGACAGCCCTCTACATTTACGCTCAAACTCAATAGCAAATTCCTGTGCGAGCTTTTCAGCCTTTTTCGGTGTGGTGTTTTCGGGCGGTTTATATGTGGTAGTTTTTCTGATCTTCTTTCCGTTCGTATCAAGTCCGAGCGATACCACAATTTGAAATGTGTTTCCACGTTTATTTATCGTTGCCATTTTTTACACCGTCCTTTTACTTTTTATTTGCTCTTTCGTATTTTTTATGGTATTTATCGCAATCAATATATAAAAATCTTTCGTATATTTGCAAATTCTCAATCGAAGGATTATCTCTTGCTTGACATTCGATTTTACTACATTCTATTCCAAACTTTGCTTGTTTTCGGGGGTGATAAGCAAGCCATTTATAAATTTTGATTTTTTTTGCTTGTAGCTTATCCCATATCTTTTTTCTTGCTCCTGTTTTGCCTGCACACTGCGGAAAAGTGTGTGTTTTATTCTCCCAATCCACATAAGAAAAGGAATTTGTACAGTATTGTTCTTTTAGATTATCTGCAAAAAAGAATGTATGACACAATTTACAAGATTTTAATTTCAAATCGGTTAGTTTGCAATAATGAACTATAGCAAAGAATACATCATAAACAGTTTTACAAGTATATTCATACACTGTTCTTTTGGGCATTTCGGAAAGATCTGTAAACTCCGAAATCACCTTGTTACCAACAGGAATATAATCTACATTCAATTCAGCATTAAAGAAATATTTAATAGTCTTTTCTAACTCTGTTAAACTCATTTCTGATAATCGATCTTCACAAAAGAACTTTTCGATTTTATTAAAATTATTCTCAAAGTCTGCCATTGATGAATAGAACTGATTTTCATTATTTATAAAAACGGGATTTTTACTCATTTCCAAAAAGTATTTTATTGTTATGCTATGCAATTCAGAAAGTTCTTTTATATCATCATCTGTTTTATCTGATTTTTTGTTTTTATTCCATAAATTCAAGTTTGCAAAATGATATTTACGGAAATCAGAAAACAATCGCAAGGCAGTTAATACATCGAATGTAACTTCTTTTCCTGTATGTTCAAAATAGTTTGTGTATAGTTGGTCATTGTCTTGTTCTAATTCATACAACGTGAAATTTCGGTTATTGCTACAACTATGAATGTATAACTTGTATATATTGACAGGCAATTCTTTTTCTATGAATTTACCGTCTTTTCCTATTGCTCCACATACTTTTGGTATTTGCATATAAGCCATATAATCACCTCTAAATGTTTTGTACTTATAATTTATTATAACACAAAACTTTGTCAAAGTCAAGCATAACTTTTGTTGTACAATATAAATGAAGGATGTGCACAGCCTTTGATTTTATGAAAGGAATTAAAAATATGTACAATTTAGATGTAAGAATGTTGATTAAGAAAAACCGCCTCTGTCATTATGAGGTTGCAAAGGAAATCGGCATATCTGAATTTACCTTTTGCAAGTGGTTAAGAGAAGAACTGGCAGAGGACAAGAAAAAACTTGTTTTCTCTGCTATTGATCGAATTGTGAGAGGTGAAGCCAATGCTTGATACTACCCCTCAATTCTTGACTATACGTGAAACGGCAAAAACAGGAATACTCTCCGAGCACGCTTTGAGATTGCTCCAAAAACAAGGAAAAATCCCTCACATAATGTGCGGAAACAAATGCTTGATTAACTATCCCCTTTTGGTTGAACAGCTCACAGAGGAAAGCAAAAAGGCGGTGATAGGTATTGACAGAAACTGAAAAGATAAACTATTGCTTAAAAAATATGCCATCGCAGAAACTTTCTGAAATGTTGCAGAACTTTTCTCTTGATGATATTTATGAAGCAGTAGTCAACACAGAGGGAGAAGGCAATCCTGAAGAAGTCAAGCCGTTCCTGATAACCTTTGACAAGAAAATTGATGGGGTAAAAGTCCCGACGATTGCAAATGTTGCTTCCAACTATTTAGACATTATGCGGTATGATCGCTATTTCTCCATAGTGAAATATAATACTTTGTCAGGGCTACCCGAAAAGCACAAAATCAAGGGAAAATCACAATGGACTGATGCAGACGATGCTTCCGCACGAACTTACATAGAAGCGAACTATGGCATATTTAACCGCCAAAAATACGAAGATGCTTTTGCGGAATTTCAACACGAAAGAGAGTACTGTCCGATCAAGGACAAAATAGACTCTCTTATATGGGACGGTGAAAAACGAGTAGAAAACTTTTTGTGTAAATGGTTGGGTGCAGACGATACGCCATACAACAAAGAATGTTCAAGGCTACTATTTTCAGGTGGTATCAATAGAGCATATAGAGCAGGTTGTAAATTTGATGATGTTATTGTCTTGATAGGCAAACAAGGCGGTGGAAAGTCCACAATCTGCCAATGGTTAGCACTTGATATGGAATTGTATAGCAGTATCAAAACCATAAACGGACAAAAGGGTTTAGAGGGTATTTCGGGTAAATGGATCGTTGAAATTGAAGAATTGCTTGCTACTCTTGCCAATGATTATAGCGGAACTAAATCAGAGGAAAACTGCAAGGCGTTCTTGTCAACAGCCTCCGACTTTTATAGAAAACCTTACGACCGCAGACCGACAGACTCTCCCCGAAGATGTATCTTTATCGGAACAACGAACAGGGCGGAATTTCTCACAGATAAGACAGGCAATAGGCGTTGGTATCCTGTTACGGTGAAATCAGATGCACGATTTTTATATGACAATGAAAAGGAATGTAAAGAGTATATTTCTCAATGTTGGGCAGAAATGAAATCCGCTTTTGATAAGGGTGAGGACTTTGCAAAGCCTGTTGAAAATGTGAGTTTATTGTCTGACATCAAATCAAAACAAAGTGAAGCAGAGCAAGACGATTGGAGAGAAGGTATAATCGAAGAATACCTTGACGGGAAGATGCGAACTTGTCTGATCGAGATATGGCAAAGGGCATTATACAAAGACCGCTCCCCGCACTTCCCCGAAATGAAGCGAAAAGACTCTAATGAACTGATCGGAATAGTAGTCAATAAATTAGGGTGGACAAGAGGAAATGCAGAAAATTTCAACGGTTTTGGGAAGCAAAAATCTTTTTACAATCCCAAAGCAAACGAAGCGATCAAAAAATTAGATGCTGAACTCCCCAAATAATGAATGATTGACGATTGGTTGCGGTGTTCAGTTGACTAAAAAAGTAAGTATTTACAAGGGTTTTTATATACTGTCAACCAATCAACTAATATTTTATTAAAATAAGAGTTTATATTTTGAACAAGCAATATATAAAGTCTTAATGTGATTAGTTGGTTGGTTGCACAGTTGATTAGTTGATAAAGGTAGGTGATAAAGATGGCAGATTATAATTCCCTTTTGATTGAACTTTTACAAGAAAAAATTCAGCGTTTAGAGCAAGCAAAAGAAGCTCAAAGAAAAGAAATCAACAGATTAAAAAGACAAATTAAAGAAATGAAGAAATCCGAAAGTGAGGGCGAATAAATGACCGATACTGACAAGATCGAAAAACGCAGAGCATATCAACGGCAGTATTATCAAAACTACCGCAAAGGCAAAAAAGCCCTTGATTATGTATGTAATCTTGAACAATCGAAAAAAGACAGAGCGGAAAAGCTGAAACGCCTGAAAGGTGTACAAACAGTTGCTTTTCTCTTGCTTGTTTCTGTCTGTTTGCTGTCCTTTGTGGGCTGTAATAATGAGCCAAAGACACTATATCAAAGTGATAGCGTTCTAATCGTCCGAGAGGGCGTAATAACTACCGTATATGACCTTGAAGCAGAACAGGAATACACTTTCCGATCTGTCCGTGTAAAGCGTTCAGAGGGCGTTTCAGAGCCTCATACAGCCATTGAAACGGACACAATCAAAATAGAGATTATTCCGTCAGGCTTACGAGTGTATGACAAAACAGCAGGTAAAATCTTTACATATCAGCGAAAAATCGCACAAAATAAGGGGTGATTTAATGGAATTGAAACCGAAAGACGAACACATCTTGACCGCTCTGTTATCGTGTGGAAGCATAGCGGAAGCCGAGAAAATTTCAGGTGTAAGCCGTACCACGATTTACAATAGGCTTGCTGATGAAACATTCAAGGCAGAATATGACCGCAGGCGTTCTCTTGTTTTGAATGAAGCCTGTACCACATTACAAGCAACATTGACAAAGGCGGTTGACACGATCAGGGGCATTATGGAAGATACGGACACCGCTCCACAGGTGAGATTAAACGCCTCTGCCCTGATATTGCAAAATTGCTTGAAGTACACCGAGCAGATAGACATTCTTTCAAGGATTGAAGAACTTGAAAAGAGTGTGAGTAATTGAGAGGTGATACACTATGTCAATGATTGATAGATTGATAAAACTTGATGATTTTTTGCAAGCCAATCCTGACGGCAGATATATGATTAAGGACAAACAAGGCACGCAAAAGATATTGAACGCCGAGCAACTTTTAGAACACGCCACAAAGGGCGATATATCGTATTTATCCTATGGAAGCGGTAGTTTTATAGGACAAGTCGCAAAGGGACTTTGCAAGGACAAAGACGGTAATTACACCTCAAATATTTTTGAAGCTGGAGGCTATTAAAATGAATGAGAAAAGAATTTATTTGACCGATTATATCAACAGAATGAGAACCGCATACAGACAAGCACGTGCAGGCTTTGAGATTTACGCAAATGCTCTTGTCAAGGAACGTGAAAAGTGGAACAAGGAACAGCAGAGAGGGTGGAGAAATCCCAACGAAAGACAGGAAGCGTATATCAAGAATGAGCAAACGCAAAGGGACTTGAAAAACCGCCTTGATAGTGTGGTAAGAGAAGCAAAGGCAGAATTTGCCGAAATCCTCAACGAAGCAAACGGCGTATTTGACAGACATTATCGTGCTACGCCTGAACAGATTGACGAAAAGGGGCTTGCTCTGATTAACAGCGGAGCGTTAAGCAACAGGGATTTAATGGCACTTGCTGACGAATATCCCGAAAATTATACAATGCGTAAGCTGATAGGTGCAAAACTCATTGAAACAGGCGAAAAGCAGGGATATAGAGAAATGGCAGACAAAGGCAGGGCTTTGCAAATCGTCCCTAATGCTCATAGTCAAGCCCTTGAAGCTGTGATCAAATGGGGAGAATATGCGTTAAGACCTGATGAAATTGAACTCTCTGCTGTGTTCGATAGGCAGTATATGGACAGGACAGACGAAATTATAGCAAAGGTAGAGGGCTATTCTATCCCCGATACAAGCAATGAGTAAAACGGTTAAAAATAGGCTGATTGAGGTTGAAAAGAAGATAGTACACGATGAGGCAATAGAAAAAGCACATCAAGAATTTTTGGACTATATTCAATACCTGATGGATCACCCACAGCCAAACAGAAATATACACGATTTTGAAAGCGAGGACTAAATGACAAGGGATATACTGAAACGTATTCAAGCGTTGGAAAATGACGAGGTAATCGAAATCGAGGATATTTCAATGTATGAAAGAGAAATTTTCGGAGAGGAAACAACAGCAGATGACGAACAGCATAATTCAAAGGTTGAAAAGGCTTGAACAAATTTCCCCTAATCGCCTTGTTATTCTCGCAGACTTTGACGGTGTGGAAAAGGAATGTTCCGTTGATGAACTTGAAGCAAATCCAAACGCTTGCTTTATCAGAGTAGTAAGCGGAAACAGCCTTGACGATGTGCAAAGAATATTAAACAGAATTGAGGAGATAGCGTATGCAGAAGAAAATATATGAACGACTTTCCGATCTTGAAAAAGAGCTGTACCGTGATGTGTGGGCAGATGTTACATACAAGGACGGCACACAAAAACGTATCAAGATGTTAGATGTTTTGAGCCTGTACACAAACGGCGGTACACCGCCACAGATAGCAGATGTATCATTTATCGGTAATACATCTAATCAAGGGATATTTCCTGACCTTGTAAAATATCTGATTGAAACAAGCCGATAAAAAGCAAAAAAGCGGTTGAGGTTTTTACGCCTTAACCGCTGATTTTTTATAATTTTTGAGCGTTCGGACATCAAACGGACATCAAAACAGAAACGCCGTTCTGCAAAATCTCGCAAAAACGGCGTTTTTCTCTGTTTTTCTCTTGTTTTCTCGCTTTTTGATAATGTTGTAATTATCTCTTGCTGAACTGAGGAGCGCGTCTTGCACCCTTGAGTCCGTACTTCTTTCTTTCCTTCATACGAGGGTCTCTGGTGAGGAATCCTGCAGCCTTGAGAGCAGGACGGTAGTTCTCATCAGCAGCGATGAGAGCGCGTGCTACACCGTGACGGATAGCGCCTGCCTGACCGGAGATACCGCCACCGTTTACGTTAGCAACGATGTCGAACTTGCCGGTAGTGCCGGTTACACCGAAAGGCTGGTTGATGATAAGCTTGAGAGTTTCGAGACCGAAATACTCCTCAATGTCCTTACCGTTGATAGTGATCTGACCGTTACCGGGATATACTCTTACGCGAGCAACGGACTTTTTTCTTCTACCAGTACCGTAGAAGTAGGGCTTTGCACTTGTATACATAGGTTTACTTCCTTCCTTTCCTTAAATTAAAACTCGTAGGTCTCGGGCTTCTGAGCCTCATGCTTGTGAGCCTCGCCGGAGTAAACCTTAAGTCTGGTAGCTGCTGCTCTACCGAGAGTGTTGTGGGGGAGCATACCCTTAACAGCTGCTTCCATAGCAAACTCGGGCTTTTCAGCCATCAGCTTCTTGTACTGAATGCTCTTAAGACCGCCGATGTAGCCGGAGTGTCTCTGATAGTATTTCTGCTCGAGCTTCTTACCGGTAAGCACTGCCTTGTCAGCGTTTACGATGATAACGAAGTTACCGCAGTCAACGTGGGGTGTGAATTCAGGAGCGTTCTTGCCGCGGAGAAGGTCTGCTGCAACAACAGCGGTTCTACCCATGGGCTTACCTGCTGCGTCGATAACATACCACTTGCGGACAACTGCTTCCTTTTTCTGCATAAAAGTAGACATTTTGTTATCCTCCAAAAATTGATCATTTTTTTAACCTTGGATATTATAGCACAAGAGTTTTTGTTTGTCAATACCTTTTTTGAAATTTTTTTGATTTTTTTAATTTAGCTTTTGCAAAGCTCGCGTTTTCTCGTTTTTTCTCGCTTTTTCATATTGTTTTCTTGCGAATAAAGTAAAAAATTTTTTTTGAAAATGCAATTTAGATTCCGTTTTTAATTTGTTTTCTGTAAAAAAGTTATATTTGCTTCTAAGAATTGCATAAATTGTTATCGTAAATTCAAAAGCTTCGGAGGAAAAATAAATGATGAATACGTATAGACCCGAGGGTCTGCTTTACGGAACGGAAGAAAACAGAGCGACGCTATACAGCGGAAGATTCGGTCTTGAAAAGGCGATGCAAGCGGGAGCTATTTTAGAGAGCATGGCGATCTTGTGTGACAAAGATCTAAACCTTCACGTCGACCTGAACGGTATAATCGGTATAATTCCGAAAAATGAGGTCTGCTACGTAAACGGCACGGATACGGTCAAGGATATTGCTATAATAACGAGAGTTGGAAAGCCGGTGTGCTTCAAGGTCATGTCCATTGTAGAATCGGACGGCAAGACCGTTGCCTATCTTTCACGCCGCGCCGCGCAGATAGAGTGTATTAATAATTATGTAAACGATCTGATTCCCGGAGATATAATCTGTTCTCGCGTGACACATCTTGAAAGCTTTGGAGCTTTTGTGGACATAGGCTGCGGAGTCATTGCTCTCCTCTCTGTGGACTGTATGTCGGTCTCACGTTTCTCCCACCCAAGAGACCGATTATATAAAGGAATGGTGATAAATACCGTTCTCAAATCGTGGGACAGAGAGAAAAACCGCATTTTCGTCACTATGAGAGAGCTTTTGGGAACGTGGGAAGAAAACGCTGCCATGTTCTCTCCCGGACAGACGGTTACGGGAATTATCAGAAGCGTCGAGGATTACGGGGTATTCGTTGAGCTTACGCCGAACCTTGCGGGACTCGCCGAGCTTAAGGACGCAGCCTCTATGAAATCAGTAGAGCCAAACAGATGCGCAGCAGTATACATAAAAAGCATAATACCCGAAAGAATGAAACTGAAGCTGGTCTTGATAGATACTTATTTAAATGAAGAAAACTCATTAAAGCTTAATTATTTCGTTGATGCCAACGAAACGAAGCATATATCCTCATGGCGGTATTCTCCATCCTGCTGTCCGAAACTCATAAAAACCGAATTTAATTGATATTTCACACAACTTATAATCCGTTGAATGACTGTTCGACGGATTATTTTTCTTATTTGTAAATTTATTTCAAAAGCTTTATAAACATTTGTAAATATTTTTTTGTGAAGCTTTAATTCTATTGACACCATTTGTTTTTTGTGGTATAATTTATCATGACTTTAATTGTAATACTTTTTAATAAGTCAATGTTCAGAAAGGATCCATTAAAATGATTAAGCATTTTAAACTTGTTTCCCTTATCCTTGCGCTATTGATGGTCATGTCTTGCTTCGCATCCTGCGTTCAACTTGAGGATGAGGCGGATATCGATGACAACGGCGGCAAAGAAAACGAGACCGAGGCATTTCCCGAAAATGTTGAGCAGAAGGACTACTCTTCCCAGTTTTATCTCTCTGTAGCTTACGGCGTTAATCCTATGAGGTTTTTTTGGGTTGAGAAAAGCGATGGCGACGCTATGTCCGAGGCTCTCTACGCAAGACAGCAAAAGGTATATAATTATCTTGGAGTTGAGATCATCGGATCAGACGCAGGTGACTATGAAAATTATGTCGAACCTTTTAGAAATGCGGTTGAAAAGAGAGACGGTTCTGTAGACTGCCTTATTTCACACGTTTCTGAAGGTGTATCGGGATTTGTTCAGGATATGTATCTTAAGGATCTCAATGATCTTCCCGGAATCGATTTGGAGCAGGATTATTGGAATACAGATTTCATGGATACTGTTGCTATCGACGGTAGCAGATATATCGGATTCTGCGATTTTAATATTATCTATACATGTGTTATTGCATTCAATAAGGACATGATGGATCAGTATCACGGTGCTAGGGAAAAGACCGTTTATGAAATGGTTGAAAACTACGAGTGGACACTTGATGAGATGATCTCTCTTGCTCAGGTTGTTTATACTGATAAGACCGGTAACGGTAAAACCGATGATGATATTTATGGTCTTACGGGAGACCAGTGGGTTCGTTGGGTCGGATTTTTCCAGGCAAGTAATATCAATCTTGTAGGGCAGAATGAAAGCGGCAAGTATGAGATATCAATAATGAATGCGGTAAATGGCGAAAAGACTAAGGATCTTGTTAAGAAATTAAAGGATTTCTCCGCATCAGATTGTACTTTCCTTGATTTCCCCGGTATTGGAAATGTTCATGCTCCTCGCATTCCCCTTACAACAGGCAGAGCGCTTATGCAGCTTACAACAACGTATACCATTGAATCCTTCTCGCAATATGGTATTGACTTTGGAGTTCTTCCCTATCCTATGTATGATACCGCTCAAAAGGATGTTGGTTACCGTTCGCTTCAGTGGGGGGGATATACATGTGTTCCCTCTTACGTTGAAAACGAACAGATGGTAGGCGAAACTCTTGAGGTTCTTGCTTTCTACAGTGACGACGTTAAAATTAGCTTTTACGAAAAGATGCTTGGCAAGCAGATCGCGGATTCTCCCGAGGATGCAAAGATGCTTGATGAATATATCTGGGATAGCGTATGCACCGACTGGGGTCAAACCTATGCCGATTCGGCGAAAAATATTCTTTATTTCCTCCCCTATGTAACCAGAGCAACCGAGGATGGCGGTAAAGAGCTTGCTTCTTACTATAGCACCTTTGCTTCGAATACTAACAAGTCGATTCAGAAGTTCGTTCAGGAGACTATTTTCAACAAAACAAAGTTCGGTAAATAATAGTTTAACTCCCCGCTTTTGGCGGGGAGTTTTTCTATACAAAAAAGGTTCTGAGTCATTTAGATGCAGAAGGCGTGGTTTGGTTCTCGTAGGCGTACGGGGGTACGCCAGAGAGCCAAAACGCGACTAAAAAGCCACATAAAATGGGGAAATCCGCCGAGAAATCGGCGGATTTCGACATATAAAAATTAAAAACTATATTTTTAAACCTAATTTTGTACTTGCTTTTTAAAAGTGGCTTTTGTTCTGCGCTAAATGAAACAGCCCCTTTCAATCTATATCTTCTTTAATTTTGCATAAGCTGCCATAAGTTTTTTTGTTCCTGCTTTATCGAACATGACCTCATAAAGAGTATCCGCACCCATGGAACTGACCGAAAGTACCTCGCCGTCACCAAATGTAAGATGACGCACACGGTCACCGGGAACAAAGGTCTCCTTTGCACCGACGGAATTCTTGGCGAAAATCGGGTTGTTGTTAGTTTTATTGGCAATTGATGAGCCGGTATTGCTTGAAAATGACGTCTTTTTTTGAGGTGCGTTTCCAAAAGAAACGGTTGATGAGGCACTTTTCTTTGTCTGCTGAGCAAAAGAAGCCGAATTGTACGAGTAATCTCGGAAATATACCTTTGCCGCGCCGTCGTTATTTACCCTTTGAGAAAAGATCGCACTGCTGCTCTTGTCTTCCTCGTCTACGTATTCTCTCGGTATTTCCTGCACGAAACGAGAAATGGGATTGTACTGTGTCTGTCCGTACAAAAGCCTTGATTTTGTGTGCATAATATATATCTGCTCTTTTGCGCGCGTTAGAGCGACATAAGCCAATCGTCTCTCCTCCTCCATATCGTCCTCACTGCCAACGGCGGTCTGCATACTGGGAAATATTCCGTCCTCAAAGCCGGGGAGGATAACGATAGGAAATTCAAGACCCTTGGCGCTATGTATGGTCATAAGTACAACGGCATCTGCGGTGTCATCGTAACGGTCAACGTCGGCAACGAGAGCGTTTTCCTCAAGGAAACCGATAAGCGTAGGAGCTTCATTATTATTTATATATTCTTGGATGCTGGACTTAAACTCGTCAAGGTTGTCAAGTCTGTCCTTTTCTTCCTCGCCCGCCGCTTCAAGCATGGCGCGATAGCCGCTAAGATCAAGAACAGAGTCAAAGAGATCGGTAAGAGACAGATGCTCAGCCATTACAGTTAACTTATTTATAAGCTCGGCAAAGCTTTCAAGTGTTGCGGCGCTGCGTGAGAGCGCGGTATATTGACTTGATCTTTCGATAACGTCGAACAATGAGCAGTTTTGCTCTGCCGCGATCATTGATATTGCTTCAATGGTTCTGTCACCGATCTTTCTTTTAGGCTCGTTTATAATTCGGAGCAATCTTTCGCGGTCGCTGTGATTTGCTATCAGCTGAAGATACGCAACCGCGTCCCTGATTTCTTTTCGGTCAGAGAACCTTACGCCGCCAAGCATTCTGTAAGGAATACCGCTTTTCGCAAAGGCACGTTCAATACTGTTGGACTGAGCGTTTGTTCGGTAGAGGACGGCAAAATCGCGGTAAGCTCTGCCTCTGTGAGCAACAGCTTTATAGACTGTATCCACTATATCCTTTGCCTCGATATTCTGGTCGTCGAGACGGCGAATTGTGATCTTTTCTCCTCTATCACCCGCAGTCCAAAGTTTCTTTCCCTTTCTGCCCTTGTTGTTTGCAATGACCGCGTTAGCGGCGTCAAGAATAGTACCTGTGGAGCGATAATTCTGTTCAAGCTTGATGACTTTTGCGTCCTCGAAGTTTTTGTCAAAGTCGAGAATATTGCCGATAGTCGCGCCTCTGAATTTGTAGATAGACTGATCGTCGTCGCCAACGACCATTATGTTTCTGAATCCGCCCGCCAAAAGTGAGGTAAGTATGAACTGAGCCTCGTTGGTATCCTGATACTCGTCAACGCATACGTACTTAAATTTCTTCTGGTAATAATTCAACACGTCCGGCTCGTTTTTGAAAAGCTTGACGGTATTCATGATTATATCATCAAAATCCATTACGTTTGACTCAAAAAGGGTCTTTTGATATTCGGCATATACCCTTGCGATCTTGGACAGACGGAAATCCCCGCTAACCTCTGAATCATATCGGTCGGGAGTCATAAGCTTGTCCTTTGCGCGGCTTATAGCTGACATAACGCTTTTGATAGGAAACTGCTTTTCGTCAAGATTGCAGCGCTTCATAGCCGAGCTGATCGCCTTTTTCTGGTCGTCGGTATCGTATATGGTAAATCCGTTTTTATAGCCAAGCTTTTCGCAGTTTGCACGAAGTATTCTCATACATATCGAGTGGAAAGTGCCTGCCCATATATCATTTGCTACCGTTTCATCGTCAAGTGCCTTGGCAAGTCTTTCCTTGATCTCCTTCGCCGCCTTGTTAGTAAATGTGATAGCCAATACGCGGTATGGTTGGCACGGATTATATGCAAAATCTGCCAGCATCTCCTCTGCCAACGATTGGTCGGAGCTTGCGAGCGCATCTTCCATTTCATGCAGATAGGCTTCGTCTGCGTATTCGGGTACGAAGTCAGTATAATAAGCGTTTCCATACTTGATTATAAAAACAACTCTTTTAACAAGCACAGTAGTTTTACCGCTTCCTGCTCCCGCTAAGACAAGCAAGGGATCATTAATAGTAAAAACAGCCTCTCGCTGCTTTGCATTGAGGCTTTGATAGCACTTATTGAATAATCTGCGTTTTAGGTCTAAAAATCTTTCGTTAAATTCCATTTTCAATCTTTATGTAGTAGCCGCCACACCGTGGCGCGGCGGCATTTGTTGTTATCTTTCGTTTTTGTTCTGGTTGTTGTTCTTGTTCTGCTGATTCTGATTGTTCTGCTGATTCTGATTGTTTTGCTGATTCTGATTATTCTGCTGGTTCTGATTCTTGTTCTGGTTTTTGTTCTGCTGATTCTGATTATTGTTCTGAGAATTCTTGTTGTTCTGCTGATTGTTCTGCATTGTAATGCCCTCCGTATGGATTTTAGTTGTACGGGATATCCCGTTACGGAGTAATTATTGACACGGAATAATATCAATATTCATTTACGTTTATATCTCCATTCGGTATCTGGTTTTTATGGAGTTGATAATAAATCCTATAAAACAAGATGCAACGGACGCAAATGAAATGCTTATAACGATAGCAATTATTGCGGCGTAGTAAAAATACCATTTGCCGGTATTCTCAAAGGGTTGTGACAGAACGTAATATATGCTTCCCGCCGTTGTGAGAGTTGCAAGCGAAAAAGTCGAAATTGCTCTTATCAAAAAGCTTCGTTTGTGTTCCTTATATTCTTTAAGTTCTTTGCTATCGGATGCGATGGCGATATTCGAGTGCTTTTTATAAAGATCCCATAGCAGGAGCAGCACTGTAAATATTGTTATAAGCATCCACACGGAATCAAGAATATTGAAGGACACCACGCGATAATATCCTAAGTAAGCCTCAAGGTCCTTTTTGATAGCCTCGGGGGAAAATAACGGGTTAGAATATAGAGTTGTTGCCAAATGCCGTGTAACGGTAGAAATGATCGTTCCTAAGCCTGACATGGCGCATACTGTTATCCATTTTTTACTGTACTTTCGAAGAAAAATAACCGATAATATCAGGAGCAAGTAAAACAATATGTTTGGGATAAGGTTTATGTAGTTGGTGTAAAAATCAAGGGAGACAACGAATGCAGCAAGCATGATGCTAAGTCCGATGTTAAGCTCTCGGACGGTAAAGAAATTGGGTCTGCCCTTCATTTCCGATAAGTAAAGCTCTGATAAGCTCTTAATAAAGGCAGTGTCCTTGCGTACCGAGACGAAATACTTAATTATCTTAATAAGCCAGACCATACCGAACGGCAAAGCTACAATAAAGCCTAAGAATCTGAGAAGATTAACAAATTCGTAGGCGGTGTTTGTCGCAAGCGAGGTAAATTCGGGGAGCGTTACCGCAAGAGAACGCACAACAAGAATGGTCGCGGTGAGAAAAAAGGTCTTTTCGCTTATATTTCTCTTACTTTCTCGGACATACAAGATCTTTTCGCCGCTCTTTTTGTCAACCTTGAGTCTCTTTCGCACCTTTTTTTGATATACGAAATTTCCGTCGTGAAGCATACCGAGAGACAAAAGTCCCTCAAATAAGCTTTTGTATGCGGAAATTAATACGATCAGTTCGAAAAAGGAAAAGACGAATACAAAGAGCAAAAGCCCTACCGACTGCTCGTCAATTACAAAATAGCTATCAAGAAGATACATAGCTACATAGCGCAAAAGACTGATAACTATTCCCTTTTTAAAGCCGCCTACAGCGTCAGAAATGCGGAAATTAATGTCTGAAAGATTGATCAGCGCCAAGCAGATGATAATATATCCGATAAAGTCGGGCAGTGGATCTATTAAAGTAAATCCCGGTTCAAAAAGAAAGAGAAACGCGAAAGGCAGTAAAGAGAAACCGATGTTTTTTTTCAGTTTTCCGTTCAAATCCACCACTCCTTTATTTTTTCTTTTTCTTTTTTGAATTGCGATTGGCGTTCTTCTTTTTCAGCTTATCCTCGTAGTAGTTCTTCATTTCTTCAATCGCCTTTTCGTCCTTGGCGTCTCTTATCTCTCTGAACTTATTGATGAAAGCAAATTTGGACTTCTTGTAGGGCATATCCTCCTGCCCTGCGGGACATATCATAGCGTAGCATTTGAAGATCAAGAAGGTGTTGATAGCGGTGTAGATTATCTGCGCTATCATCAGGATCGTAAGTACGGTCGCTTTGTTTTCTCCGTCGAGAGAGGTGACGATAGGCGTGAGCGTGATTATCTGAAAAAGGTTGAATACGCCGACGTATATCATGTTAGTGTACGCCTTTTGTCTTGTGTCGGGATAATCAACTCGCTTTGAAAGGTCAGCGATACCGTAAAGCATTGAGATCTCAAAGAATAGGCAGATCGCAAGCTTGACGAAGTTTATTACGGTGGAGTATATTTCTACATCTATCGAAGTAAAACTTTCCAATGCCCAAGAGGTGGCGGAAAGCAGTGAGCAGATGAAAAGGAGAACGTCTGCGATAAGTGCATATATAAATACGGGATCGTATTTTTTTAATTCTTTCAAGCCGAAAAACATAAATACACTTCCAACCAAGAGTCCTGCAAAAATATAAGGACCGAGGCCTGCCGTTGCCAAGAAAGCAAACATATAGCCTATTAACAATAAACCAAAGCCCATTTTGTTCTCCTTTCATTTAAAATATTCAAGATCAATTATTGCCGCCGTTTGCTCCGCAGCAGTTCTTATACTTTTTGCCAGAACCGCAGGGGCAAGGATCGTTTCTTCCCACTTTTTGCGCGGGATCTTTTTTAATACTTACCTTTTTAACAGTTTTTTGTGTCGCTCCCTCAAAGCCTGCGGTAAGAGGATTTGCCACCTGAACTCTCTGTATTTGCTGCTGAGGTCTCGGCATGACCGCAAGGATCATACGAACAGTTTTGTCGCGTATCTCGGCGATCATATTGTCAAACATATCACCGCCCGTGATCCTGTATTCGGTAATGGGATCGCGGTGAGCGTATGCCTGAAGATTTATCATTCCCTTGAGATCGTCCATAGCGTCGATATGCTCCATCCACGCCAAGTCTACGTTCTTCAATAGGATCGAACGCTGAATTTCAAGATATACTTCCTTGCCGAAAAGCTGTTCTTTTTCATTGTAAAGCTCAAGAGCGCGAGACGAGAGCATATCCTCAATATCGGTGGCTTTAAGCTTTTTAAGCTCTTCCTCGGAGTAATTAAAGTCATTTTCAGAGCAGACGTAAGAAAGGTCGGCGCGAAGTGCGTCAAAGCTCCAGTTCTCTGTAAGCTCGTCGTTGGTGTGAATCGTAACACAATCTCTGATAGTGGAAACGATCATCTTTTTGATGGTGTCCTCAATACTGTCGCCACCGTCAAGAACGTCACCTCTCTGCTTATAGATGATAGTTCTCTGCTGGTTCATAACGTCGTCGTAAGCCAAGACGTATTTACGGCGCTTAAAGTTGTTGTCCTCTATCTTCTTCTGCGCGCTTTCTATCGAGTTTGAGAGCATACGCGCGTCGATGGCAGTGTTTTCGTCAAGTCCCATTCTGTCAACGAGACCTGCTATTCTTTCAGAGCCAAAGAGACGCATAAGATCGTCCTCGAGCGAGAGATAGAATCTCGATTCACCGGGGTCGCCCTGACGTCCCGATCGTCCGCGAAGCTGGTTATCAATACGGCGGCTCTCGTGTCTCTCGGTGCCGAGGATGAACAAGCCTCCTGCCGCTCTGACCTTTTCTGCCTCGGGTGCGATCTCCTCTTTATACTTTTCATAAAGCTCTGCGAAAAGCTTTCTTGCCTCTATAAGCTCCTCGTTGTCGGTATAAGAGGTTCCGTTTGCCTCGGCTATCAGCTCGTCGGAGATCTCTCTTGAACGCATCTCCTGCTTTGCAAGAAATTCAGGGTTACCGCCAAGCATAATGTCCGTACCACGTCCCGCCATATTGGTGGAAATCGTTACCGCGCCAAGCTTACCTGCCTGAGCGACTATTTCCGCTTCCTTCTGGTGAAATTTAGCGTTGAGGACGGTGTGCTTGATGCCCGCGTTCATAAGTCTGCGGGAAAGCTCCTCGGATTTATCGATGGAAACAGTACCTACCAGCACGGGCTGACCCTTGGCGTGACATTCCTTTATCTGCTCTATGACTGCGTTATATTTGCCGTTAACCGTCTTATAGACCGCATCGGGGTGATCAACACGGATCATAGGCTTATTGGTGGGGACCTCAACTACGTCAAGGTAGTAGATCTCCTTAAATTCCTCCTGCTCGGTCAAAGCAGTTCCCGTCATGCCCGAAAGCTTTTTATACATTCTGAAGTAGTTCTGGAACGTAATGGTAGCAAGAGTTTTGTTTTCTTTTTCGATCTTAACTCCCTCTTTTGCCTCGATCGCCTGATGGAGACCGTCGGAGTAGCGTCTGCCGGGCATCATACGTCCCGTAAACTCGTCGACGATAATAACGCCCTTATCGGTTACAACGTACTGCTGATCGCGGAACATTGTTCCATGAGCCTTGATCGCTTGATTTACGTAATGCATAAGGTCGGCGTTCTCGGAGTCGGTAAAATTCTCAACACCGAAGAATGCCTCTGCTTTTCTCGCTCCCTTGGGAGTAAGGATAGCGTTTCTTGCCTTTTCGTCAACTATATAATCGGCGTCGTACTCGTCTTGTTCTATCTTGGCATCGATCTCCTTGTTGACAAGCTTGCGGAGAGTGCGTGCGAAACGGTCTGCCTTTTCATACATATCAGTAGGTTCGTCGCCTGCGCCCGAGATAATAAGAGGGGTTCTTGCCTCGTCCACCAGTATCGAGTCAACCTCATCCACGATTGCAAATGCATGACCTCTTTGAACCATTCTCTCCTTGTAGACGACCATGTTGTCACGGAGATAGTCAAATCCAAACTCGTTATTTGTTCCGTAGGTGATGTCAGCAGCGTAAGCCGCCTGCTTTTCGGCGTTGGATATTCCATGGACAACAAGTCCGGTGGCAAGTCCCATAAAGCCGTAAACTCTGCCCATCTCCTCACTGTCACGGCGAGCAAGGTAATCGTTAACGGTAACGATATGAACGCCGTTGCCTGAAAGACCGTTAAGATATGCAGGCAGGGTCGCAACAAGCGTTTTACCCTCACCGGTTTTCATCTCGGCAATTCTTCCTTGATGAAGAATGATACCGCCCAAAAGCTGAACGTGGAATGGACGCTTGCCGAGAACTCTGTCGTCCGCCTCGCGTATTGCGGCGAATGCGTCGGGAAGAATATCGTCAAGGGTCTCGCCGTTAGCAAGCCTCTCTTTGAGCGCGGGAGTAACCGCTTTAAGCTCCTCATCGGTCATATCAGAGTATTTTTGAGCGAGGTTCTCTATCTCTGCGGCTATCTTTTCAAGCTTTTTTATCTGTCGGCTGCTGTAAGTACCGAAAATCTTTTCTTTAAGTCCCATTAGTAAGGATCCTTTCAAGTAAATAATATTGTTTAGCACAAAACTCCGCGTAGTTGCGCACACTTTCGCATTATAAATTATATTATACAATACTTTTTAATTTAAAGCAACCGCTATTTGTAAATTTTCGTAAAACACTTGAAAATTTGACTGCTTTGCTATATAATATTTATATAATTTAGAATTACGGAGATGACCAAATGTCACGAATAAATATAGTTCTCTGCGAACCCGAAATACCGCAGAATACGGGCAATATCGCCCGTACCTGCGCCGCTACAGGCGCATCCCTGCATCTTATCCGTCCTCTTGGCTTTGAGATCGACAACGCAAAGCTAAAGCGCGCGGGACTTGATTATTGGGACAAGCTTGACATCACATTCTATGACGGACTTGACGATTTTTACGCCAAGCATCCCTATACTACGGTATATTATTTTTCTACCAAGGCAAAGCATAAATATTCTGACATTACATACCCCGAAGATGCTTGGATAATGTTCGGCAAGGAGACGCGCGGTCTTCCAGAGGAGCTTCTTTATAAAAATCCCGACACCTGCGTCCGCATTCCTATGAGAGATCAGCTTCGCTCTCTCAATCTATCAAACTCCGTGGCGATAGCGGTGTATGAGATACTTCGTCAGAAGAATTTTGAGGGTATGCAGGAGATCGGAGAGCTTACTAAATTCACTTGGTAATTAAGGAAAATTTATGGTTGAAAGAAAAAAAGTTACCGTCGCTATGAGCGGCGGAATAGATAGCGCGGTTGCGGCACTTATTGCGCTTGAATATGGCTATGACGTCAGCGGTGCCACTATGAGCCTATGTCCCAAGATTGCTCATAACGGCACGGATCTTGCCCTGCAGGATATTGCCGACGCAAAAGCGGTATGCGACAGACTTGGCATCAAGCACAGGGTGTATTCTTTTGAGGAAAGATTTCACTCTACCGTTATTCGCGATTTTATTGATACCTATTATTCGGGTGGTACTCCCAACCCTTGCATCGTTTGCAACAAACTACTTAAATTCGGGGCGCTTCTCGACGAGGAGATTGACAACGGAGCGGACTTTATCGCTACCGGTCACTATGCAAGAATTGAACGCCGTGAGGACGGCAGGTATTTATTAAAAAAAGCGGCTGACGAGAAAAAGGATCAGACCTATATGCTATGGTCTCTTTCCCAATATCAGTTATCTCACACTCTGTTCCCTCTTGGCGACCTTACAAAGCCTGAAATTCGTAAAATGGGCGAGGATAACGGATTTATTATCGCTCACAAGAGCGACAGCCAGGATATATGCTTCGTTCCCGACGGAGACTATGCTGCCTTTATCGAAAAAGAGGTTGGTGAAAAGTATCCCTGCGGCGGCTACGTTGACGAGGACGGAAAGGTTCTCGGAAAGCATAAGGGTATCATTCACTACACAATAGGTCAGCGAAAGGGGCTTGGTATATCTATGGGACGGCATATTTTTGTCACGAAAAAGGATGCCGAGACCAATACCGTGACCCTTGCAGATGAGGACAGGCTTTTTACGAGAACCGTTGTGATAAAAGGAATTAATCTTATTCCCTTCGATCAGATCGACGGCAAAATTAGAGTTAAAGCCAAGATCAGATACCGTCACGCAGAGAGTGACGCCTTTGCCGAGCAGACGGGTGAGGACGAGATAACCTTGACCTTTGACAAACCGCAAAGAGCGCCTGCCAAGGGGCAGTCGGCGGTTATGTACGACGGTGATTACGTCGTTGGAGGCGGAATAATACTGTAAAAACATGTAAAAACAGCGTGATACTCAATTACGAGCATCACGCTATTTTTCGTATATAAGATCAACTTGACTTTTTTCCGCCTGTGACCTTGTTCAGTATTACTACGCCAACTACAATGATGATAGTTACAAGAAAAATTCCAAGCATTCCCTTGCCCATCATAGGAAGCGTATATAACATATTATCAAACTGATTGTTCTCGGGAGGAAAGGTTTCAACAGCAACAGATTCTTCCAAGCTTTCTTCAACAGTTTCAAGAATAGACATTGATTCAGTATTAGTCATTATAATTTTCCTCCTTTACATCAACATTCCCAGAATCAGACCGCCCGCGATAACAGACGCGACCTGACCGGATACGTTTACACCGATAGTGTGAGGCAACAAGAAGTTCTGATTGTCCTCCTCAAGACCTATCTTGTGTACTACACGGGCAGACATCGGGAATGCGGAAATACCCGACGCGCCGATCATAGGATTGATCTTTTCCTTAAGGAATATATTCATTATCTTTGCAACCATTATTCCGCCAAAGGTGTCGAAAATGAAAGCAAACAGACCGAGACCAAGAATCATAAGTGTATCAAGCTGCAAGAATTCTGCCGCGGTAAGTCTTGCGGAAATAGAGATTCCAAGGAATATAGTGATAATGTTCGCAAGTGCATTCTGAGCAGTCTCGGAAAGGTTATCAAGAACACCGCACTCACGGATGAGGTTACCAAACATAAGGAAGCCTATAAGCTCCGCACTCTTCGGGGCGAAAATACCAACAATAATGGTAACGACGATGGGGAAAAGTATTCTCGTCAGCTTTGAGACGTTTGCGGGACGGTAAGGCATACGGATCATTCGCTCTTTCTTGGTCGTGCAGAGCTTGATCACAGGGGGCTGAATGATAGGAACAAGAGCCATATACGAATACGCCGCCACCATTATAGCTCCAGTATAATTTGAACCCAAAGACTGAGAAACCGCAATAGCGGTAGGACCGTCCGCCGCTCCGATAATTGCGATAGAACCTGCATCCTTCAGTTCAAATCCAAGAAGCGCCGCAAGCGCCAAAGTGAAGAATATTCCGAACTGAGCAGCCGCACCGAATACCATAAGCTTTGGGTTTGAAAGCAGTGGGCCGAAGTCTATCATCGCGCCTATACCGATGAACAGTAAAAGCGGAAACAGCTCGTTAGCGATACCTGCGTTAAAAAGCGTAGTTATTGAGCCGTGTTCGCTGACTATTCCCTCGCTTGCTAAGGGCAGGTTTACGAGGATCGCGCCAAGTCCCATAGGCAAAAGCAGAGTAGGCTCCATCTTCTTCTTGATAGCAAGGAAGATCAACACGCCACCTATTACCCACATCACTATCGTTTTCCAGTTATCACCGGTAGCGATATAGGTAAATCCTGAAAACAGTTCTTCAAAAAATCCCATTTTCCATTCTCCTTTAAAAATATCAGGAGCGCAAAGACACAAAAAGACTTTCGCGCAGCAAAAAAACTGCAACGAAAGTCTTGCCAATTAAATCTTTCGCGGGTAAATACCGTATTGACGCGAAAAGATGCGACAGTGTCGTAGGCTACTCCCTAACATTACGATGAAAATTATATCATAGTTAAAATCGTTTGTCAATAGTTATTATTATAAAATAGGTATAAATTTTTTTATTCTTTATAATAAATATGTAGGCTTCTGATCTCACCGTCAGATATCATATCGTTGATTGAATAGGCGTGCGATTCGAGATAATTACAAGTAGCCTCGGTAATTCCCTGCTTTTTAAATTCGTCGATGAAAACCGAACTGATCTCCTCAATCAAAAGCTCGATCTTCAACGTCTCATCCGAAGGGAGGGTCACAAGTGTTTCAAGCTTATCGGCAATAAAGCCAAGAGATTTAAGCCCTTTCATCGACCTAAATATCCACTTATAGTAAGGCGCGTGACGACGTTCAAGCAAAAACGCCAATTCAGATGCGTTTCTCGCAAACTCGTCAAGTGCAAATCGAGCCGCACCGACCTCGCCGTGGGCTATACACCTTTTGTAATTATACTGCCCCGCCTGCGCCATGTGCAGAGCGCAACAAGCAATTTTCTTAAGCCTTACGTCCTCAGGCATACCGTTTTTAATCGTTTCGCGAATTTCTGTAAATTTGCCAAGAGGATCTGTGAAAACGATTCCGTTTGTTGCCTCGGCAAAATAGTTTGATGGTGTGTAGAGCCAATCCTGCCAACATTCAGGAGCGCCTCTGCGACCCGTATAAGACGAATAAAACTCCTCTATTGTGTGAACGCCCTTTTCTTTTGAACCCATAGCACTCTTATCATGGCATTGTACTCCCATATACTCCTTGGGAAGCTTTGAATAAGCACGAAAGAGCCTGAATCCAAATTTTTTTTCGTCCTCCTCGGTCAGCCAGATGCAAAATCCGGGTTCAAAGTCGTGGTCAAGGGATATTTCGTCGTCAAATCCGAAGCACTCCGAGCCGTGACCGACCAAGCCGACCGCTATTCTGTCCAGATGCTCGGCAAACTCACTCTCAAGCATAGGTCTGCCGTATTCTTCATAAAATGATCTTGAAAGCTCAATTCCCTGCATAGATATTCTCCGTTAAGGCTTTAAGCTCTGCCTCTTTTTCAAAATAACCGAAAAATCCAAAGGAAGGATAGCACTTAGAGCATAGAAAAGCAAAATCCCCGTCATGAGTGTTCTTTTCCGATTTGAGCAGATCCCAAGCCTTGTCCATTATT
This sequence comes from Eubacteriales bacterium, assembly GCA_045538195.1. Classification (GTDB taxonomy): domain Bacteria; phylum Bacillota; class Clostridia; order Oscillospirales; family CAG-272; genus SVTX01. The sequence goes on from JAZSRA010000130.1 coordinate 45,635, forward strand.
TCGTATATTCTTTCGTCAAGTGGGTTCTGATCGTAATAAATATGAGCAATATTTATTAACGTGACTGCAATCTCGCCGCGGCAGTCCTCATTATTCTTTAATATCTCAATTGCTTTGTAGCACGCCGACTCTGCCTTCAAATATTCTCCGAGATCTTTATAGGCAGACGAAATATTATTGTGTAATGCGGCAAGCTTATAGTCGTTAGGTTCGAGATGACTTTCGTATATTGTTCTCGCCTTTTCGTAATATTCCATAGCGTCTTCCGCCCTGCCAAATGCCTTCATGGTGGTAGCACCGTTAAGATAGACGGTGCCTGTAGAAACGGGATCTCCTACTCCCTTTTTTTCGATCAGCTCAAATGCTTCCTTGATTGAATCAAAGGCTTTGTTTTCTTCGTTGGTTCTTCTGTAATATCCGATCTTTTCGTTAAGTATCTCCAAAAGACCTCTCATATCACCGAGAGCGCGCGCCTCGCCCTCCCAATAGTCAAGAGTTCTGCCGACCGCGGCAAGGTCATTTCTCGAAAACAGATCGTTGAGCTTATCAAATACCCGTGTCAAAGGAATCGTTTTGTAGGTCTCCTTTGAGCAGCTCCCGCAATTTATATTATCGTTCATATATCCTCCAAAATAGATTCTATGGGCAGTTAATGTTAACTAATTATACCATGAAACGAACATATTTGTCAACTAAATAAAAATTTATTTAATATAGCACTTGACAAAACGAATAAAGTGTTGTATAATAGGTAATCGATACATAGTTTATAGAGACGTATCGAGACAAAAGGCTGTTTTTGCCATTTGTTTTGATGTGTCTTTTCGTTTTTTATAAAACTTGTTAAGGAGGTTTGAGAGTGTTAAATAATTTTTACGCCACGATTTCACCCACAGCCGTGGTTATTATAGCGGTTTCAATAATGCTGTTTTCGGGATTTGCTTTAACAAGAGTTACAAAGCTACTCAAGCTTCCTAACGTTACAGCTTACATAGTTGCGGGAATTATAATAGGACCGTTTTGTCTTGACCTTGTGCCGCAGAGCGTCATACAAGGCACTGACTTTATTTCCGATATCGCACTTGCCTTTATAGCCTTCAGTGTCGGAGAATTTTTCAAGCTGTCCTCTCTCAAAAAGAACGGACTTAAGACCTTGATAATCACCCTGTGCGAGGCACTTGCGGCGGCACTTTTGGTGTTCATTCTGACATTCTTTATTCTGAGATTAGACCCTATATTCTCGATAGTTTTGTCCGCGCTTGCGGCGGCGACCGCACCAACCTCAACCGCTATGACCATACGTCAGACGAAGGCAAAGGGACAATTCGTTGACACGGTTCTTCAGGTCATCGCTCTTGACGATGTTTTGAGCCTTATCGCATTCAGTATTGCATTGTCTGTGGCAGGAACTCTTATGGCAGATGGTGACAGCGTGGTATCGGTACTTGACATCGTTATGCCTATAATAATCAATATAGGCGTTATGATTCTCGGCGCTTTCTTCGGATTCTTCTTAAAGCTTCTGATGCCCAAAAAGCGTTCCACCGATAACAGATTGATAATCCTTATCAGTATGCTGTTCCTGTTCTGCGGAATATGCGCGTTGCTTGATATATCTCCTCTGCTCGGTTGCATTACCATGGGAATGGTTTATATAAACATTACCGAGGACGACAAGCTTTATAAGCAGCTCAACTATTTCAGTCCCCCCGTAATGCTTCTGTTTTTCGTTCGTTCGGGAGCAAACCTGCAAATTGATTCTCTATTCTCCCCTACGGGAAACTCTGGTGCGGTTCCGATCATTCTTATATCAATACTCTACTTTGTAGTAAGAATGGTTGGTAAATACGGAGGCGCATTCTTGGGAGGAGTTATTACCAAGAGTCCTCGAAGCATAAGAAATTTCTTGGGACTTGCACTTATTCCTCAAGCGGGTGTTGCAATCGGTCTTGCGGCAATGGCGGCGAGAACCCTTGGCGGCGAGACAGGAGAAAACCTCCAAACTATAATTCTTGCCTCCAGTATTCTATACGAGCTTATCGGTCCTGCTTGCGCCAAGCTTTCGCTTCATCTTTCGGGATCATTTTCCGACAAGATCGAAGATATTGCTCCTGTCGAAACCGTTGACGCAAACGGAAATCCCAAGAGCGAGGTCGATATACTTATAGAGAGGATCGGAAAGATCCGTGAGGAACTTCCCGAACCCGAAAAGATCGAGATGTCACCCGAGGAGGCAGCATTCCTCGAAGCGGCAGACGAGCAATACGAGGCTCTTTCAGAGCTTCAACGCAGACGGTTCAGAAACCGCCGATAAATTCAAATTAAGAAAGGTTTACAGATATGCCAGAAATATTTAATGTTGTTGATCCTATCAGTCATCTTCTCGGTGCCTGGTCGTCAAATCTTGATCTTTTATCTATACTTCTTCGAATAGTTCTTTCGGTTTTGGTTTCCGCTATTATCGGATGGGAGCGATCAACCAAGCGTCATGCCGCAGGTCTGCGTACGTTTATGCTGATCTCTTTGGCATCCACTATAGCTATGCTCCTTGACCTATTCCTTATTACTAAGTTTACTATTGGATTCCCCATAATATCTGCGGCGGTAGTCATTGGTATCGCTGTAATAAGCTCAAATTCGATCCTGTTCAGCTCAAAAAATCAAATCAAAGGTCTGACCACCGCGGCGGGTCTTTGGGCGGTTGGATTTATCGGTCTGCTTATCGGAGCAGGATTTTACACCGTTTCCATTATTGCGTTCTTTGCTATGATGATGTGTCTCTCTATGTTCCCTCGCATGGAGCGTCATTTCAAGAATCGCTCTAATCATTTTGAAATACACCTTGAGCTTAAAAACAAGGAAAATCTTCAGAGCTTTGTTACCACTATCCGTAAGCTTGGACTCAGGATCGACGACATCGAGGTCAATCCCGCTTATATCAATTCGGGTCTCAGCGTTTATTCTATATCTCTTACCATCCAGAGCGCGGAACTCAAGAAATACAAAACTCACAGTGAGATAATTGACGCTCTTCGTTCGATCGAATACATACATCACATTGAGGAAATGACGTGATTAAAAAGAACCGTTGCAAAACAGCAACGGTTCTTTTATTGACAAAGCCGTTACTTTGTGATATAATTAGATCAATAAATTTGTGGAGTGCGTATGGATAACTATATTTTAATAATTTGTATTGCCCTTTTGGTTGTGTCAATCGGTTGTTTGATCGCGGTTGTTGCTCTTTATTTGCGTGTCAGCAAGCTTTCCGATAGCTCTCAGACCGAAAAAAAGCTCGATGAACTAAAAGAAAGCATATATAACGAGTTTTCTCGTAACAGAAGCGAGCAGGCTTCAAGCGCTCAGGCTCAGCGAGCAGAGGTATCAAAGCAGATATCCGAGATCAACAAGCGATTGGAGGCTCTTACCGAGACTAACAACGCTCAGCTCGTTCGTATTTTCAAGGAAATGTCGGTTGGAATCAACACTATCCGTGAAAAGAACGCCGAAATGAACGAGAAACAGAATCTTCGCATTGAAGAGTCGTTGACCAAGATACGTGAGAGTAACGAAAAGAAGCTTGAGGAGATGCGCGCGGTGGTTGACGAAAAGCTTACCAATACTCTCACTCAAAGACTTGACAGCTCCTTTAAAACCGTCTCCGATCAGCTTGAAAATCTCTATAAGGCTCTCGGAGAGATGAAGGAAATGTCGGGCGGCATTACCGAACACGTCACGTCCCTCAACAGAGTGCTTACAAACGTAAAGGCACGCGGTACTTGGGCAGAGGTTCAACTTAAGAATATACTTGATCAGACGATCCCCAATATGTACGTCGAAAACTACGCTCCCAGCGCGTCAAGCAAGGAGAGGGTTGAATTTGCGATTAAGATCCCGTCGGGTGACAACTATTCCGAGATAACCTACCTGCCCTTGGACTCCAAGTTCCCAATGGAGGACTACGTTCGTCTGTGTGAAGCGGCAGACAGAGCCGACCCCGAGGCAACTAAGGCTGCAAGAAAGGCACTTGAGGAGCGCGTTATTCAAGAGGCAAGATCTATCAGAAAATACATAAGCGTGCCTAAGACCACACCATTTGGCATCATGTATCTTGCCAGCGAGGGACTTTACGCCGAGATCGCAAGCTCGCCGAACGCTATCCCCGAAAGATTGCAGACCGAGTTCAACATAATGGTGGCAGGTCCGTCAACAATAACCGCACTGCTTAATTCCCTTGCTATGGGCTTCAGATTTGCCGCTATCAACGAAAAGGCAAACGAGGTGAGAAAGATACTGTCTGCCGTTAAGGCTCAATACGACACTTTTTCCAACGTTCTTGCAAAGGCAAAGAAAAAGATCGACGAGGCAGGCAGATCTCTTGACGACGCCCAGCACAGAAACGATATGATCCAAAAAAAGCTTAAAGGCATTGAGGCGCTTGACACTCCCGAGTCGGACGAGATACTCGGAATAGATCAGCAATCTTTATCGGATAATGACGAATAAAATTAACTTAAAACGGACGGATTTCGTCCGTTTTTTGTTGACAAAAGCAAGCTAATATATTATAATAATTACAGTGAAATTAATCTTAGAAAGGTAAAAGACTATGTTACTTGCCGCAACCTGTCTTTTCGGACTTGAAAGACAACTTGGCGAGGAGATAGACGCTCTCGGACTTAAAAGGGTCGAGACCATTGACGGTCGTGTGCTTTTTGAGGGCGAGGAGAGGGATATCCCCCGAGTTAATATAAATCTTCGTTTAGCCGAGAGAGTATTTATCGTTCTCGGTCGTTTTCACGCCGAAAGCTTTACTGAGCTTTTTGACGGAACAAACGCAATACGCTGGGAGGAATGGATCGGCAGGCTCGATCAGTTTCCCGTTACGGGTCACTCGATAAAAAGTAAGCTGACTTCTATCCCCGACTGTCAAAGTATTGTCAAAAAGGCGATCGTTGACAGACTTTCGGGCGCTTACGGGGTCTCTTGGTTTGACGAGACCGCCGTAAAATACAAGGTGGAATTTTTCATCCTCAAAGACGAGGCAATGCTTATGATAGACACGTCGGGAATAGCACTTCATAAGAGAGGGTACCGTCCCGACGCGGGTGCCGCCCCTTTGCGTGAGACTTTGGCGGCGGCTATCGCGCTGACATCAAGAGTCAATGACGATACGCTTTTCTGGGATCCCTTCTGCGGCTCAGGCACTATCGCTATCGAGGCGGCTATGATAGCTCGCAAGATCGCCCCGGGACTTAAACGTGAGTTTGCTGCCGAGGCTTTCCCGAGAATTGACGCTGAAATGTGGAGACTTGCCCGTGAGGAGGCGGCAGCTTTTGAGATCAAGGATTCAAAATTCGAGGCGTGGGCAAGTGATATTGACGAGGACATTCTTGACGTAGCTTATGAGAACGCTTTGCGCGCGGGGGTTGAGGAAAACATCAATATTTTCTGCTCTGACGCACGCAAGATAGAAAAGCCTGAGGGTAGACGCGGAACTATCGTTTGCAATCCCCCCTACGGCGAGCGAATGGGAGATATGCGTGAGGTAGAGGGACTGTACCGAGATATCGGCAGACATTTCAAGAGCTTCGAGCCTTGGCACGTCTACGTTATTACCTCTTGCGACTACTTTGAGAAGCTCTACGGCAGACGAGCAGACAAGACGAGAAAGCTTTATAACGGTATGCTTCCCTGCAACCTTTATCAGTTCTTCAAGCCTGCCGAATTCAGACAGGACAAGCCTTTTGAAAAAAAGAATTTCGATAAGTCCAAACATTTTGATAAGACCAAAAGTTTCAACAAAAAACACAACAATTAAAAGGAAAAATTATGCTTAATCTTTGCGACCCCAGAACAATAAAGCAGGTAATGGATATGTTCGGCCTTTCCTTTAAAAAGGAGTACGGACAGAATTTTTTGACCGACAATATGACCGTCGAGGATATTGCTGACGCTTGCAACGACGATAAGGACATCACCGTCATAGAGATCGGCCCGGGTATTGGTTGCATGACCCGTGAACTTTGCGAAAGATACGCACGTGTAGTCGCATTTGAGATAGATACGGGGCTTATTCCCGTTCTCAAATACACTCTTGACGGATATAAAAACGTCACCGTTATCAACGAGGACATTATGAAGGCAGACCTTGAAGCTACGCTTGCGCCCTATTTTGAAATGGGCAAGGTTGCGGTCTGCGCCAATCTTCCCTATTACATCACCACGCCTATTCTTATGAAGCTGATCGAGAGCAAGCTGCCCTTTGACAGCATCACCGTCATGGTACAGACCGAGGTTGCCGAGCGTTTGGCGGCGGGTGCGGGCAAAAAGAATTGCGGCGCGATCACGGCGGCGATCGACTATTACGGTGACGCAAAGCTTCTCTTTACCGTCAGCGCCGACCGATTTATTCCCCCTCCCAAGGTTACATCCAGCGTTGTACGCATTGATCTTTGGAAGGACAAGCCTATCAAACCCATTGACGAGACGATGTTCTTCAGAACCGTCAAGGCGGCATTTGAACAGAGACGTAAAACTCTCCCAAACTCGCTTATGACTGGATTTTCCGAAATCAGCAAGGAAAGACTGACAGAGATCATAATTGAGAGCGGTCTGAAACCCGATATTCGCGGCGAAAAGCTGACGGTTTCTGACTTCTGTACTCTTTCTGATAAGCTTTACAATGAAATTAACGATTAAATTTTGATTATTATGAAATACTTTAAGCTAACTTTTATTATTATTCTGCTTTTCATTTCAGTCTCACTCTTTTCATGCGACAACTCCTGCAAGCACGAATTTGACTCCACTGTGATAGATCCTACCTGCACTGATGACGGTAAAATTGTCAAAGTATGTAAGATATGCGATGAGGTAGAAGAAACGGTCTTGCCAGCTAACGGGCATACACTTACGTCCTCGGTAACTGATCCGACCTGTCGCTTGGCGGGTTATACCGAGTATGAGTGTGATTGCGGCTATTCCTATAAGTCTGACATTACATCCGCGAAGGGACATCAGTATACCTCAAAAACTACGCAACCGACCTGCTCCAAGAGCGGATACACGACATATTCCTGCAAAAATTGTGCCAGCTCTTATGTAGCAGATGTTACAAAGCCTTTGGGGCATAAATTGACCGAGGTCGTTACCGCTCAAAGCTGCGTTGATCAAGGCTATACTGCCTATTCCTGCTCTGCTTGTGACTATTCATTTAAGTCCGATTACGTAGAGCCGACAGGACACAATTATTTAGTCGATTCTATAACTGCGCCTACCTGTACCGAAAAAGGATTTAGCACATATTCATGCTCCGAGTGTGATTACACCTACGTTTCCGATTTTACCGATCCAACGGGACATAATTATGACTCCGAGACACTTTCCTTCGTCAGCTGCACAAATATCGGCGAAATAAAGTACACATGCTCTTGTGGGGACAACTATACAGAAATTAACGCTCCTACGGGTCATAGCTTCGTGGAAAAGGTGACCAATCCCACCGTATCTGATATGGGTTACACGGAATACACCTGTGAGTGCGGATTTTCATACGTTGGAAATTACCGCTTTTACAGTGAGATACTTGATAACGCTTACGCGGGAACAGATAAAGTATTCTCGCGAGGCATAGACATTTCAAAATGGAATCACACACAAAATTCCGACGGCGAATACGAGCCTATCGATTGGGTAGCGCTTAAAGAATCGGGCGTTGATTACGTTATTCTTAAGATTGGCAGTACAGTTCGTAACGGCGGCTCTGACGGCGGACTTGAACCGACTTTCGAGATGGATTACGAGGGCGCAAAGGCGGCAGGCATTGACGTTGGCGTATACTTTTTTACATACGCAAAGAGCGTCATCGAGATAAAGAAGGACGCAGAGCTTCTTCTCACCTGGCTTGACGGCAAGCAATTTGAATATCCGATATATCTTGACATTGAGGATGTTCCCAATGAAGATTATTATCCAAGTGAGATAGCCTCGCCAATACTGACGGAAATGTGCTTGACCTTCTTTTCCACGCTTCAAAAAGAGGGCTATTATACCGGTCTTTACGTCAACAACGAGTTTCTTTTCAATATTCTTCAAACCGATAATATGATAGAACTGTTTGAGATCTGGTATGCTCGCTATCCTTCCTTAGATCCCTTTGATTGGAATGCTGAGGATTCCGAGATTTTCGTTTGGAATACCGAAAAATACGGCAAACACCTGGGAATGTGGCAATACTGCATGACGGGTAAGCTCACACCGATAGTCGGCGACGTTGATTTCAACTATTCTTATAAGGATTATCCCACTCTTATAAAGGAATACGGCTTTAACGGTTTTTCCGAAAATCCCTCTGATTCAAGTCTTGGTTCGGAAGAACCTATCCCATCCGAATAATACCCAAGCAAGCAAAAACCCACTGTTTTTTCACAGTGGGTTTTATAATTATCAGTTATTCTCTGCCGCACGTCTTGCCTTGACCATTTCTCTCATACGAGTGCTGGTGTCAAGGATCTTTTTGCGGAGTCGGATCGACTTGGGAGTAACTTCGATAAGCTCGTCGTCTGCGATAAACTCGATTGCTTCTTCAAGGCTGAAAATTTTGGGAGGTGTGAGAAGGAGCTTTTCGTCAGCACCCGCGCTACGGATAGCAGTAAGATGCTTTTCCTTGCAGGGATTGACCGAAATATCGTCGTTCTTGGGATTCTCACCGACGATCATACCTTCATATACCTCGGTCTGAGGCCCAACGAAGAGCTGACCACGTTCCTGAGTATTAAAGAGACCGTATCTGGTGGTAACGCCCGCCTCACTTGCAACAAGCGCGCCCGTAAATCTCATAATAATGCCGCCGCGATGAGGCTGATAACCCTCAAAGAGTGTATTAAGCACACCCTCGCCGTGAGTTGCGGACAAAAACTCGGAACGGTAGCCAAAGAGACATCTTGAAGGAATACTATATTCTATTCTCATTCGACTTCCAACAGGGTTCATCTCAATAAGATCTCCCTTTCTCTGTCCAAGCTTTTCAATGACCGCTCCAACGTATTCGTTAGGAACGTCAAGTGTTACTCTCTCCATAGGCTCGCACTTAACACCGTCGATCTCTTTGAGAATAACCTTGGGGTTTGAACAGGTCAGCTCATATCCCTCGCGGCGCATATTCTCGATAAGGATAGAAAGGTGCATCTCTCCTCTACCGGAAACGATAAACTCGTCGGTGGTGTCACCGTCGCGGACACGGAGCGAAACGTCGCGGAGAAGCTCTCTATACAGTCTCTCACGGAGCTGACGGGAGGTAACGAACTTACCCTCCTTACCTGCAAGGGGGCTTGTATTTACCGCAAAGGTCATCTCCATAGTAGGATCACTGACCTTTACAAACTCGATAGGTTCAGGGTTTGTGGTTGCTGTGAGAGTATCACCGATGGAAATGTCACCTGCGCCCGAGAAGCAGATAATATCACCCATTTTTGCGGTCTCGACCTGAACTCTATTAAGTCCGTCGATCTGGAAAAGCGCAACGACCTTGGTCTTTCTCGGCTTTTCGTCAGGTTTGTGGTAGTTGCACACCATGACCTCTTGGTTTACTTTTATTGAGCCGCGCTCGATGCGTCCGATACCGATGCGTCCTACGTACTCGTTGTAATCGATAGAGGAAACGAGAACCTGGAGGTCGCCCTCGGGATCGCCCTCGGGTGCGGGGATATAATCAAGAATTGTATCAAAGAGAGGGGTCAGGTCTTCTCCCTCAACGTCGGGATCGGTGGTTGCAGTACCCGAACGTCCCGAGCAGTAAAGCATGGGAGAGTCAAGCTGATCGTCGTTAGCGCCAAGGTCGATAAGAAGCTCAAGGATCTCGTCCTCAACCTCACCAAGACGTGCGTCGGGCTTGTCTATCTTATTGATACAAACGATAACCTTGTGGTTCAGCTCAAGGGCGCGCTTCAAGACAAATCTTGTCTGGGGCATAGGACCCTCGGCTGCGTCAACAAGCAGAATAACGCCGTTTACCATTTTCAGCACGCGCTCGACCTCGCCGCCAAAATCCGCGTGTCCGGGGGTATCGACGATGTTGATCTTGACGTCCTTATAGTGAACCGCTGTGTTTTTGGCAAGTATGGTAATGCCTCTTTCTTTCTCAATTTCGTCCGAGTCCATAACTCTCGTAACGGTTTCTTGATTGTCTCTGTAAATTCCGCCCTGCTTCAAGAGTCCGTCTACAAGGGTGGTTTTTCCGTGGTCAACGTGTGCTATTATCGCAACGTTTCTCAAATCTTCTCTTACCATACTTACTCCTTAATAATTAAATACTAAAAATACATTTTTCTACCAAATATATATTTTAACACATTTTTAAAAAAAAATAAATTGAAAGATATGACGATATTTCGAAAATTTTGGCAAACAATTTGTGCATTTCGTCAAAAATTGTTTTTTGGAATATAATTCGCTCTTTTTATACGAAAACCACCTGCGAATGTCCGCAGGTGGAATTTTTTACATATACTTATCAATAAACGTCTCGATAATGGTCTTGGAGTTTAATCCTATAAGCTTTCCTGCAACCTCGCCGTTTTTCACGATGATAAGGGTAGGAATGCTGTCAATTGCAAAGGTAACTGCAAGCTGCTGTTCAGTGTCAACGTTTACTTTACCAACCTTGATGTCCTCTCTCTCGTTGGCGATTGCATCAATAGCGGGAGAGATCACACGGCAAGGACCGCACCACTCTGCCCAGAAATCAAGCAAAACAGGCTTTTCGGAATTTACTACCTCTGATTCAAAATTAGCATTAGTTATTTCTAACATATCTGTTTCTCCTTATTTGCTTTTATAGTACAGCATACAGTGGCAATATCCTTCGAAATCTGGATCCTTGATCTGCGCTTTGAATTCCTCGCACATACATCTGTATTCTTCCTTGTCCTCACGTCGGCAGGGACAGAATCCACCGCGACGGCGAAGTCCTTCCTTAATAACGGCAACAAGTTCTTTGTCGGGATTTTCGGTAATTTTCATAGCCTATACCTCAAAAATTACTTCAAGAATCCGTTGATAATTTCTTCCTCTGCCTGCTTTTCGTCAAGTCCGAGTGTCATGAGCTTGATAAGCTGCTCGCCTGCGATCTTACCGATTGCGGCTTCGTGGATAAGTGATGCTTCGGTGTTGTTAGCGACGATCTTGGGGACTGCGACAACGCTTGCGTTATCCATAATAATTGCGTCACACTCGGTGTGTCCCGAGCATCTTGCGTTACCAACCACGTCAGAGATAAAGAGCTGACGGGAGTTGTCCTTTGCGACAGAACGGGAGACAACGTGTGTTCCGCAGTCTTCGCCCTTGAGATCAACTACAAACTCGGTCTCAGCAAACTGCTCTCCGTGTGTCATTATCTTTTCGTGAACGACCAGAGTTGACTTGCTTTCAAGAATCGCCTCGGTCTTTCTTTTGGTGGAGTCAACGCCCTTGATCTGTGTGGTCTCCATTTCCATATAAGCACCCTCTGCAAGCTCGACCACGGTGTGAGGATTCATAATGTTCTTTCCGTTTCCGTCGCCGTCGCCATAGTGCTTTTCAACGTATTTTACCTTTGCGTTTTTGCCCACATAAAAGCTATGGATTCCACTATGCTCACTGTCCTGCACACCGCAGTTGTGGATTCCACAACCTGCAATAATAAGAACGTCTGCGTTTTCCTCAATATGGAAATCGTTGTAAACGACCTCCTTGAGTCCGCTTTCAGCGAGAATTACGGGGATATGAACGCTCTCTCTTTTCCCTGCCGCCTTGATGTAGATGTCAATACCGGGCTTGTCCGTTTTTTTCTCAATTATAATGTTTTCGGAAGATCTCTTATCGAAGGTGTCTCCGTCAACGCGGATAGAATAAGCACCCGCAGGGACTCCCTCAAGGTCTGCTACCTCGCGGAGAATATTAAGTTTGATGCTATCAAGCTTTTTTTCAGCCATTATTCGTCACCTCCCTGGGTAAACTTACAACCTGCCTGAGCCGAGAGGAGGTCGGGCAGGATATCGTTTTTAGCGCCGTATGCGGCGATTTTTCCGTCGGCAACGACCACGATCTTATCTGCAATATCAAGGATTCTTTCCTGGTGGGAGATTATCATAATGCAACCGTGAGTTCTTTCGTGCATCTTTTCAAAGACCTTGATAAGATTGTTGAAGCTCCAAAGGTCGATTCCCGCCTCAGGCTCGTCAAAGATGGAAAACTTTGTGCCTCTTGCGTTGATCATCGCGATCTCGATTCTTTTAAGCTCACCGCCCGAAAGTGATTCGTTTACCTCGCGGTTTACGTACTCTTTCGCGCAAAGACCAACCTCGGAGAGATACTTGCAAGCCTCTGCAACCGAAATCTTGCTTCCAGCCGCCAAGGAAATAAGATCCTTGACCGTAATGCCCTTGAATCTGACGGGCTGCTGGAAAGCAAAGCTGATGCCCGCGTTTGCTCTCTCGGTGATCGTCATATTTGTAATATCAACGCCGTCGAGCAAGATCTGACCCGAATCAGCAGTATAAATTCCCGCAATCAGCTTGGCAAGTGTCGACTTTCCGCCGCCGTTAGGACCCGTGATCGCAACAAAGCGATCGTTAATAGTAAGACTTATATTATCAATTATACGGTTTTCTTTTCCCGATTCATCGGTTACCGTATACGTTAAATTCTTAATTTCTAACATACTTATTCCTTTCTATAAAAATATTTATATAAAAGCATTATTTGCCCATATCATTCTACCATAAAACGCCCATTAAATCAATAGATTTAATCAAAATAATATTCTTTTTCTTTTTTGGGAAGGTTCTTGAAGAGGGTGGGGTTTGGGGAGGGGGAAACTTCTTCCAAGAAGTTTCCCCCTCCCCAAAAATCACTTATCCAAATACCTGCACGCGGCGAGGGCGGCGGTGGCACCGTCTCCGCAAGCCGTGGATATCTGTCTGATATTTTTAGTTCTGCAATCGCCTGCAACAAAGAGACCGTCGGTCTCGGTCAGGCAGTTCTCATCGGAGACCACGTAGCCACGGTCGGAAAGAGCTACAAGGTTCTTATACGCCTCGTTCTCGGGAACCTGACCGATAGCGACAAACATTCCGTCAAGGTCAAGTCTCGTTTTCTCTCCTGTTGCGGTGTTTTTGATAACGATACCGCCGAAAACGTCGTTTCCGTGGATAGCCTCGACCGTACAACCGTAGATTATCTCAACGTTAACTCTCTTGCGAAGGATCTCGGCAAGTTTTTCTTCTCCCGTGAGAAAATCGAGATTCTGAACGACGTAGACCTTAGCACATCCGTCGGAAAGCATAATTGCCTCTTGCAGCGCCGAGTTTCCACCGCCAATGACCGCAACGGTCTTACCTGCGTAGAACGCGCCGTCGCAGACCGCGCAGAAGGAGATGCCGTCGCCGATAAATTCTTCCTCTCTGTCAATTCCCAAGAGACGGTGACGAGCGCCCGTGGCAAGAATTACAGTCTTTGACATATAAATATCGTCACCGCAGAATACACAGAAAAGCTCCCCCTCCTTTTCGATGCCTGTTACCTCTGCCATATCGATCTCCGCGCCCATTTCTATTGCCTGGGAGACCATTTTTTCAGCCAGCTCGTTTCCGCTTATCTGTCCGTATCCGGGGTAGTTTTCGATCTTGGGGGAAAAGGTCATCTGACCGCCGAACATTCCCTTGTCGAGAACAAGAACGCTTTTATCAGCTCGTCTGGCATAAATTGCGGCGGTAAGTCCCGCAGGACCCGCACCGACAACTATTAAATCGTACATTTTTGCAAATTCCTTTCTAAGTATCGGAATTAATTCCAAGAAATTCCCGCGCTTGCGGGAATTTCTTGAGTTGTTATTAAAATCAGTTCTGAGATTCCTCGATAAACTTCTTGATGTTTGAGAGGTTAGCAGCCTTGGCGATCTCAAGTCCGTCCTCAACAACTACAAGCGTGGGAGCCTGCTTGATGCCGTACTGTGCAACGAGGTCAAGATGCTCGTCTGCAAAGAGCTTTTCGTAAGAGATTCCAGCCTTATCGAGGAACTCGCCTGCGATCTTGCAGTTGGGGCAGGTCTTGGTTGCGAAAAGCAGAACCTTCTTGCCTGCAACAGTCTCGCATACGCACTCTTCCTCTACAATGGGTTCGGGCATGATGCTGATAGTTCTTACGCTGTCAGTGCCAACGTTGATCTCGGGATGAAGCTCGGTGGAGCGATCGATATTATAGGTTCTTCTCTCCTTGAACTCCTGGCTCTTACCGTCGTTCCAGTTCTGAACGGGACGGTAGTATCCGGTGATTCGGCTATAAACCTCGGTCTTCTTGCCGCACTTGGGACAAGTGTATTCCTCACCGTTAATGTAACCGTGATCAATACATACGGAGTATGTGGGAGACATTGTGTAATAAGGAAGCTTATAGTTCTCAGCAATCTTGCGAACGAGATTAGCCGCGCTCTTCCAGGTAGGAAGCTTCTCACCGAGGAACGCGTGGAATACAGTACCCGATGTGTAGAGGGTCTGAAGCTCGTCCTGAATGTCGAGAGCGTCGAAGATATCCTCGGTGTAGCCAACGGGAAGATGGCTGGAGTTGGTGTAGTAAGGAGCCTTTGCGTTATCGGTAGCGGTAATGATGTCGGGCCATCTCTTTCTATCGTGCTTTGCGAAACGGTAAGAGGTGGACTCTGCGGGTGTAGCTTCGAGGTTGTAGAGGTCGCCGTACATCTCCTGATAGTCGGAAAGTCTCTCTCTCATGTGGTTAAGAACGTTCTTAGTGAACTCCTGTGTCTCCTTGTGAGTCATATCGGCTCTCAGCCACTTAGCGTTAAGACCAACTTCGTTCATGCCAACAAGACCAATGGTCGAGAAGTGGTTGTTGAAGGTGCCGAGGTATCTCTTGGTATAAGGATAGAGTCCGTTGTCAAGAAGCTTTGTGATAACGGTTCTCTTGGTCTTAAGGGAGCGAGCCGAGATGTCCATAAGCTTATTGAGTCTCTTATAGAAGTCCTCCTCGTTCTCTGCGAGATACGCGATTCTGGGCATATTGATGGTTACAACGCCGACAGAACCTGTGGACTCACCCGAACCGAAGAAACCGCCGGACTTCTTACGAAGCTCACGAAGGTCAAGACGGAGACGGCAGCACATGGAACGAACGTCGCTGGGTTCCATATCGGAGTTGATATAGTTGGAGAAATAAGGAGTGCCGTACTTTGCGGTCATCTCAAAGAGAAGCTTGTTGTTCTCGGTCTCGGACCAGTCGAAGTCACGGGTAATGGAGTAGGTGGGGATAGGATACTGGAAGCCGCGGCCGTTTGCGTCTCCCTCGATCATAATCTCGATGAACGCCTTGTTGACCATATCCATTTCAGCCTTACAATCCTTGTACTTGAAGTCCATTTCCTTGCCGCCAACGATACAGTTGAGCTCGGCGAGGTCATTAGGAACGGTCCAGTCAAGGGTGATGTTGGTAAAGGGAGACTGAGTACCCCAACGGGAAGGAGTATTTACACCGTAAATAAAGGACTGGATGCACTGCTTTACTTCCTTGTAGGAAAGGTTGTCAACCTTTACGAAAGGAGCGAGGTAGGTATCAAAGGAGGAGAATGCCTGTGCGCCTGCCCACTCGTTCTGCATAATACCGAGGAAGTTTACCATCTGATTGCAGAGGGTGGAAAGGTGAGATGCGGGTGCGGAGGTGATCTTACCGGTTACACCGCCGAGACCTTCTTGAATAAGCTGCTTCAATGACCAGCCCGCACAGTAACCTGTGAGCATAGAAAGGTCGTGAATGTGGATGTCAACGTTTCTGTGAGCGTTTGCGATCTCGTCGTCGTAAACCTCGCTGAGCCAGTAGTTAGCGGTGATAGCGCCCGAGTTGGAAAGGATAAGTCCGCCTACGGAATAGGTAACGGTGGAGTTCTCCTTAACTCTCCAGTCAAGAGCCTGAAGGTACTGATCAACGGTGTCCTTGTAGTCAAGTGCGGTATTCTGAACGTTTCTGAGCTTCTCTCTCTGACGGCGGTAAAGGATGTATGCCTTTGCAACGTCTGCATATCCCGCCTGAACGAGAACCGACTCAACGCAGTCCTGGATCTCCTCAACGGCGATAAGTCCTTCCTTGATCTTAGGCTCAAACTCTGCGGTGACCTTGAGCGCCAAGAAGTCGATTATATTCTGGTTGAACTGCTTTTCCTGTGCCTCAAATGCCATTCTGATGGCATCGGAGATCTTGCTTAAGTTGAACTCTACGATCTTTCCGTCTCTCTTTTGTACGCTGTACATTTCTTTCTCCTTAAATTTTTAAATATTTTTGTGAATTGATCTACTGAATTTCCCTTTTGCCATATAGGTTTAGACAAAAAACGGCATAAATAGGGCGCGGACAGCCATCCGCGCCGCATTAGCATTATACTATATTTAGTAGTGTTTGTCAACCCCAAAACACAAGATATTGTGTTATTTTCCAAAATTCGTCACAATATATAGTTTTACACCCCTCTTAATTGTGCGTTTGGCACAAAAGGCAACAATATGTTCAAAAACTTTTCCATCTCGCTCTCATTAAATGGAGAAATTTCCTGCCCAATGATGTCACCCGAGTCCTTAAATTGCTGCAAAAAGTACTTCTCGCTTCCCTTCAGCCATTCTCCTATCTGGTAAAAATCTTCCTCGGAATGGAAGGGCTTAGCCACTGTGGTCCTGAACTCGAAATCGACATTTCCTTCCATTAAATAATTCTTGCTCTCCTCAATTTTAGAGAGGTCATAGCTTTCGGGCAGACCGCAGGTATAGGCGTATTTTTCGGGTGAATTTTTAATATCCATAGCGACGTAATCGACAAGACCGTCATTGATAAGTCTTTTGAGCAGATCGGGACGCGAACCGTTGGTATCAAGCTTGACCGAATAGTCAAGCTCTTTCACCTGCTTTATAAAATCATAAAGACCGCTCATAAGCGTAGGCTCGCCACCGGTGATCGCAACTCCGTCAAGAACGCCCTGCCGTTTTTTCAAAAACGCAATTATCTCGTCATTTTTATACATCTGCTGCTCATTGGCTCTTATCACTAATGACGCGTTATGACAAAATGGACAACGGAAATTACATCCCTTTGTAAAGAGCGTGCAGGCGACCTTGCCGGGATAATCAAGCAGGGTCAGCTTTTGAAGTCCAGCAAAAATATTTTCATTCATTATATGTTAGCCTCACAAATTCAAGCAAAAAGATCAGGCGTAGCTTCTTTGAATAGCGACTACTTTACCGAGGATAAGCACCTCGTCCACGATTATTGGACTCATCGTGCTGTTTTCGGGCTGAAGACGGTAATGTCCGTCCTCTCTGAAAAATCTCTTTACGGTAGCTTCGTTTTCGATAAGAGCTACCACTATCTCACCATTATCGGCATAGCAGGTCTTTTCCGCGATTATCATATCGCCGTCAAGTATGCCGACCTCTATCATGCTCTCGCCCTTTACCTTAAGCGCAAACATTCCGTCAGAGCCAGAGTGTCCGACATATCCGATATAGCCTTCAAAATTCTCCTCGGCAAGGATCGGCTGACCTGCGGTAACCGTTCCCAAAACAGGTACTGCACAAACTTCCGGCATATCGTCGCTTGCTATCCTTATAGCACGGCTCTTGCCGTCCTCCTTGCAGATATATCCAAGAGTATCAAGACGGTTAAGGTACATGTGAACGGTAGAAGTGCTTTTGTAACCCAAATCGCTCATAATATCTCGAACACTGGGGGCAAAACCGTTCTCTCTCACCGAGTGTACTATGTAATCGTATACCTTTTGTTCCTTTGGCTTAAGCTTTTCCATTATATTTACCTTTCTCTGTAAGTAAAATTTAGTACAAATGTATGTTTATTGTATTGTAACATATTTATATCAGTTATAATAAAACTATCAAAGAACAATTTGTGAATTTTTTTCGTCTGAAAGCACACTGCTCGCAAAAAGTCTTTTACGCAAAAGAAAATATTAACAATTTGAAACTTTTGAAAATATATATTGCAAACTTGCAAAAAATATAGTAAAATGTATAATGGCGAACAAAAGGTATCTTTACGTTCGACAATTTTCGTAATTTAAAATCCAATAATATAAGGAGAAAAAAACATGACACCTACCAACAACAAGTATGTTCTTGATTGGATCAACGAGATGGCGGCTATGACTCAGCCCGATCAGATCGTTTGGATCGACGGCAGCGAGGAACAGGCAGAGGCACTCCGTGCTGAGGCTTGCTCTACCGGAGAGATGATCAAGCTTAATCAGGAAAAGCTCCCCGGCTGCTACCTTCACCGCACGGCTGTCAACGACGTTGCGCGAGTTGAAGGCAGAACTTTCATCTGTACCTCCAAGAAGGAGGATGCAGGTAACATCAACAACTGGATGGATCCAGCAGAGTGCAAAGAGAAGCTCTCCAAGCTTTACGCAGGAAGTATGAAGGGTCGTACCATGTACGTTATTCCCTATTCCATGTCTGTTGTAGGCTCTCCCTTCGCAAAATACGGCATTGAGCTTACCGACTCTATCTACGTCGTTCTTAACATGCTTATTATGACTCGCGTGGGCAACGACGTTCTCGAGGCTCTCGGTGATAGCGCAGACTATATCAAGGGTCTTCACGCTCGCGCTGATATCGATGAGGAGAACAGATATATCGTTCACTTCCCCGAGGAAAACACCATTTGGTCTGTTAACTCCGGCTACGGTGGAAATGTTCTTCTCGGTAAGAAGTGCTTCGCTCTCCGTATCGCTTCCTTCCTAGGACGAAAAGAGGGCTGGATGGCTGAGCATATGCTTATCCTCGGCGTTGAGTATCCCGACGGAGAGACAAAGTACGTTTGCGCTGCATTCCCCTCCGCATGCGGTAAGACCAACCTCGCAATGCTTATTCCCCCCGAGTACTACTCAAAGCAGGGCTATAAGGTTTGGTGCGTAGGTGATGATATCGCTTGGCTCAGAGTGGGTGAGGACGGACGTCTTTGGGCAGTTAACCCCGAGAACGGCTTCTTTGGCGTTGCTCCCGGCACTAACATCAACTCCAACCCCAACGCTCTCTACACTACTATGAAGGACACTATCTTCACAAACGTTGTTCACAACACTGCTGACAACACCGTTTGGTGGGAAGGTCTTGACAAGAATCCTCCCAAGCCCGGCAACGCTATCGACTGGAAGGGTAATCCTTGGGACTGCACCAAATTCGATAAGAAGGATAAGTCCACCTGCGGCGCTCATCCTAACTCCCGTTTCACTGCAAAGGCTATCAACTGCCCCTGCATCTCCTCTGAGTTCGCTAATCCCGCAGGCGTTCCCATATCCGCTATCGTATTCGGCGGCAGACGTGCGAAGACCGCTCCTCTGGTTTACCAGTCTACCTCTTGGCAGAACGGCGCATTCGTCGGCTCCATTATGGCTTCCGAGACGACCGCTGCTGCAGCGGGAGCTGTCGGCGTAGTTCGTCGCGATCCTATGGCTATGAGACCCTTCGTAGGATACGATATGGGTGACTATTGGGCGCATTGGCTCAAGATGGGTACAACAATTCCCCACGCTCCCAAGATCTTCCACGTTAACTGGTTCCGCACCGATGATGAAGGCAACTTTATCTGGCCCGGATTCGGTGACAACATGAGAGTTCTTATGTGGATCCTTGATCGTTGCGAGGGCAAGGTTGACGCAGACATCACTCCTATCGGATACATTCCTAAGGCAGAGGACATCTGCATTGAAGGTCTTTCTGACGTTACTCTCGACACCATCAAGGAGCTTCTTACCGTTGATAAGGAGTCCTGGCTCGAGGACGTTGAGAACATCAAGGCGTTCTACGCACAGGTTGGAGACAGAGTTCCCCAGACCATGTACGACGAGCTTGCTGCTCTTGAAGCAAGACTTAAGGCATAATTTAAATATTTACGCGAGGGTGAAATTTTCTTAAAAAATTTCACCCTCAATCTATTTATTTTAAGCTGATTGTATTGTTGACACAGTATGTCAGCCGATTTTGAACGTATTAAACTCTACATACTTCACAATTTAATAGTACAAAAAACACAAAAATATACAAATAATCACTAAACACTTGACTTGTTGGGTTAAATATGCTATAATGTAAAAAAAAGCATAAGGGGGAGCTATATGAACGTTATCGTTGGACAATCAGGCGGTCCCACCGCCGTTATCAACGCAAGTCTTGCCGGAGTTTATCAGGCTGCAATCAAGGAAGGTGCCGAAAAGGTCTACGGCATGAAGAACGGTATTGCCGGACTTCTTGATGAAAGTCTCGTTGAGTTAAATCTGATATTTAACCAAAATATAAATATTGAGATTTTAAAAAGAACACCATCCTCTTTCCTTGGAAGCTGCAGATATAAGCTCAAGGACTTTAATGAGAGTGAAGATGAATACAAAAGGATATTCAGTATCTTGAAAAAATACGATATCGGATGCTTCTTCTATATTGGCGGAAACGACAGTATGGACACGATCGGTAAGCTTTCCGAATATGCGAAAATTATTGGAAGTGATATTCGTTTCGTTGGAGTTCCCAAGACTATCGACAACGATCTTATGGTAACAGATCACACGCCCGGTTACGGAAGTGCTGCGAAATTTGTGGCAACGGTTATGAAGGAAATAATTCAGGATGCTACGGTATACGGAGTTAATTACGTTACCGTTGTTGAGATAATGGGAAGAAACGCCGGATGGCTTACCGCGGCAAGCGCGCTTGCAAGAGGTGAGGATTGTGAGGGAGTCGATCTTATCTGTCTGCCGGAGATACCGTTTACCGTTGAAGGCTTTATCAAAAAGGTCGAGGCTATGCAGAAGAAAAAGAAAAGCATAGTTGTTGCAGTGTCTGAAGGAATTAAGCTTCCCGATGGCAGATACGTTTGCGAGCTTTCGGATAACGTCAGCGACGTTGACTCCTTTGGTCACAGAAAGCTTACGGGAACCGCAAGATACCTTGCAAACGAATGTGCCAAGGCGCTTGACACGAAAACACGTGCCATTGAGCTTTCAACCCTACAGCGCTGTTGTGGTCATTTGACGAGCCGCACCGATATAACCGAGGCGTATCAGGTAGGAGGTGCTGCAGTTCTTGCGGCTATAAACGGTCAAAGCGGTGTTGCAGTCACTCTCGTTCGTATTTCGGATAAACCATATCAATGGACGACGGGAACGGTCAAGATATCTGAAATTGCCAATTTGGAAAAAAAGATACCCCTTGAGTGGATAAACGAGGATCATACCGATATGCTTCCTCCGTTTATTGATTACGCCCGTCCGCTTATTCAGGCAGAGCTTCCTCCCTTCTACGTTGACGGACTTCCCTATCATATTCATTTATAAATTAAACCTTTAAATTAACATATTTACGAGAAAAAGCCTTAATCTAAGGCTTTTTCTTATTTTGGGTGTCTTTGTAGATATTTTAACATATAAAAGATAAAAATTAACTTTTCTAATATATTGAAAAAACGGTAATAAAGATTGACTTTTTTACATTTATATTATATAATACAGTTATGAAATACTTGGAGATTTTAGTTTGCTATTTCATGCTTCGCGAGCATATCGAAAGGTGGCTCGCTTTTGCGTTTTTCAGTGTATAGCTTACTAAATCGGAAAGGATATTATGTTCGGTTTAAAGAAAATGGGTAACACCCATATTCCCCATTTCAAGAACACGGCAAACACCGCATCGGTTATCATGTCCGACGCGAAAGAAGTACTGCTGCCGCTTTCACAGCATATCGGCGCGCCTGCAGATCCTTTGGTTTCCGTGGGCGACGAGGTAAAGGTTGGCCAGAAAATTGCCGAGGCAAACGGTTACGTTTCGTCACCGATATACGCTTCGATTTCGGGCAAAGTATCGAAAATCGAGGATTATCTTCGATCCGACGGAAGGATAGTTCCTGCTATAAGAATAGTCAGCGACGGAACAATGACCAAATGCGATGATATTGTGCCTCCCGATTTAAATGATCTTGACGGTTTGATCCTGGCTGCGCGAAATTCCGGTCTTGTTGGTCTTGGCGGAGCAGGCTTCCCCGTTTCTGTCAAGCTTGACGCTTTGAAAAAAGGCACTATTGACACCGTCATAATTAACGGAGCCGAATGTGAGCCATATATTACTTGCGACACCCACACTATGATCTATGACGGCGAATGGATACGTAAGGGCATCGAGCTTTTACTGACATACGCCGAGTCTGTCAGTGAGATAATCATAGGTATTGAAAAAAACAAGCCGAAATGTATAAATAAGATGTCTCAACTGCTTTCGGATATAAAAAAGGTCAGGGTTGCCAAACTTCCCGACACCTATCCTCAAGGCGGTGAGAAGGTCATTATTTACAATACAACGAAAAGAGTCGTTCCCGAGGGCAAGCTGCCCGCTGACGTTGGCGTCATCGTTATGAACGTAACGACACTTGCACTGCTTTCGAAATACGTACATACGGGCGAGCCTCTTGTTTCAAGACGGGTAACGGTTGACGGTTCCGCTATCGCAAATCCCAAGAACGTGATCGCACCAATCGGCGTATCCTTCCGTGAGTTAATTGCATTTACTGGTGGATTTAAGAATGCTCCCGGCAAGGCTCTTTACGGTGGACCTATGATGGGAATACCCGCCGCTTCGCTTGACGAGCCTACCATCAAAACCACGGGCGGTATAACCGTATTTAACGTGAAGGATTCGCTTATGTCCGAGCCTACCGCCTGCATACATTGCGGAAGATGTGAGCGCTCATGCCCTTTGCGACTGTCTCCCGTAACCTTTGCCAAGGCGATCAATACTGAAAACAAGGATGAAAGAATAGCTATTCTTAAGAAAAGCAAGATCATGCTTTGTATGGAATGCGGATGTTGCTCGTATGCGTGTCCCGCAAGCAGACCTCTTGTACAGAACAACAGGATCGGCAAAGCCGAGCTTCGAAACCACTTGGCACATCTTGCCAAATTACAGAAATGAGAGGTGTTGAAATGAGTGATAAGTTAATAGTTTCCACCTCCCCCCATTTTCACGGTAAGACTACTACCGCGGGGATAATGCGTGACGTCATTATAGCGTTAGTGCCTGCTTCTATTGCGGCGATCGTCTTTTTTGGATGGAAGGCGGTCATTATTCTGAGTGTTTGCGTGGGATCTGCCGTTTTCTCAGAGTTTATTTTCAACGTTATATGCAAAAAGAAGCAGACCGTAGGTGACCTCAGTGCCATAGTTACGGGACTTTTGCTGGCACTTAGCCTGCCTGCTTCTGCCAACGTATGGCACTGTATCGTCGGATCGGCATTTGCCATCGTTGTAGTCAAATGTCTTTTCGGCGGTCTGGGATGCAACTTTGCTAACCCTGCGGTCACCGCGAGAGTATTCCTTCTGATAGCCTTCAGCGGTTCACTGGCAGGCGGCGTTGCAACAAACTTCGCTTCTGCCGAGCTTGTCTCGAGCGCAACCCCCCTTGAGGTTATAGGCGGCGCCAACGGAGTACTTCCCTCTCTGACAGATATGCTTCTCGGAAATCGCGGCGGCGCTATCGGTGAGACCTGCGCGATCGCGCTCATTATCGGATTTATTTACCTTCTTATAAGACGTGTGATCTCCTGGGAAACTCCCGTGATCTACGTTGTCTCTGTATTTGTGATCACCCTTGTTTTCAAGCAGGATCTCAGCTTTGCACTTTATCATACGCTTGGCGGCGGGCTTCTTATAGGCGCAATATTTATGGCGACCGATTACGTCACCTCGCCTATCAACAGGGTCGGAAAGATCATTTTTGCTCTCGGATGCGGAGTTATTACCGTACTTATACGTCTTTTCGGAAGCTACCCCGAGGGTGTTTCATTTGCGATACTCATTATGAACATTCTTACTCCTTATCTTGAAAAAATAGGTGTTCCAAAGCCAATTGGAGGTGTAAAGAATGAAAAGTAAGCTTTATCCTGCAATAATTATTGTTATTATCTGCACAGTTGTTGCTCTGCTCATGGCTGCAGTTAATATGATCACTGATCCCGTCATAGAGCAGGTTGAATACGAAAAGGTACAGAAAAATCTCGGCGAGGTATATCCAGACGGAAGCGGTTTTGTGGAGTTGCCAAAGGAAAGCCTTCCCAAGGAGCTTGCCGAATCGATAGTTGCCGTTTACACCGAGGGAAACGGCGGTTATGTTTTCCAGATGGAGGTAAGAGGCTTTAAATCAGGTCTTGTTATCATGTGCGGAATCTCCCCTGATGGCAAGATCGTTGGCGCGAAGTGCATTACCTCAAACGAAACAAACAAGGTTGAAGGCACTCTAGGCACCAGCTTTGTTGGTATGGACGGATCAACGTTCGCTCCCGAAATCGTTTCTGGTTCAACTATGACGTCCTCCGCTTATTCAAGCGCTGTTAAGGAAGCTTTAGATGCATTTGATCATCTCACAAAGGAGGAAGGTAATGAAAAATAATAAGCTTGCTATCCTTCTTAGAGGTATTATTGCAGAGAATCCCGTTTTGATCCTCGTACTTGGAACCTGTCCCACTTTGGCAACCACACGAGACGTGATCTCTGCGGTTTCTATGGGTCTTGCGGCAACCTTTGTCCTCGTCTGCTCAAACGCGGCGATCTCCGCCATGAGAAAGATAATTCCCGACAAGGTAAGAATTCCCTGCTATATCGTTATTATTGCGGGATTTGTTACCGTTCTTGAAATGCTGATGCATGCATATCTCCCCGACATTTACGACAGCCTTGGCGTTTACCTTGCGCTGATCGTGGTTAACTGCATCATTCTCGGCAGAGCTGAGATGTTTGCCCGTAAAAATCCCGTTGTTGATTCGATTTTTGACGGTTTGGGAATGGGCATAGGATTTTTGGTTGCGCTCCTTTGCATGGCAACTGTTCGCGAGGTATTCGGTAACGGAAGCTTTGCAGGAATTACTATTCCCTTTATGGATAGATTTGCAATTCCGATCCTTACTCAGGCACCCGGCGGTTATCTTATATTCGGTATAGTTATCGCCGTTATGAATAAGATCACCGCAAAGAAGGGCGGCGTCAAGAAAAAGTCCTTCTCCTGTGAGGGTTGCCCTACCGCGCATCTTTGTAACAAGTCCGCGTGCGTCGGCACTGACAGTACAGAAAAGGAGGATACTGCGAAATGACGGAAGTAAAAGCATTGATCCTCATTCTTATGGGCGGAGTTCTTATAAACAACTACGTTCTTCAACAGTTTCTCGGAATATGCCCCTTTCTCGGCGTATCCAAGAAGACAAATCAGGCGGTTGGTATGGGTGTTGCGGTAACCTTCGTTATGATGGTTGCCACGGCTGCAACATGGCCCATCTACTACCTTATACTTGAACCTTACGGCTTTGCTTATTTGCAGACGATCGTATTTATTCTTGTTATAGCAACTCTCGTTCAGTTCGTCGAGATCATTTTGAAGAAGTTTATTCCCTCGCTGTTCAAGGCTTTGGGCGTTTATCTTCCTCTTATCACAACTAACTGCGCGGTGCTTGGTGTTGCGCTCAACAACATAACTGACGAATACAATTTCATTCAGTCGATGGTGTCCTCGCTTGGTGTTGGACTTGGATTCCTTCTTGCTATGGTTCTTTTTGCGGGTGTTCGTTCAAAAATAGAAGATTGTCCCGCACCCAAAGCATTTAAGGGACTCCCCACAACGCTTATCGCCGCTTCGATCGTTGCGATGTCCTTCTACGGCTTCTCGGGCGTTATCGAAGGCATGTTAGGATGATCGGGAGGTAACGCTATGGAATTTTTAAAGATATTATTGCCTGTCCTTATCTGCTTTGATATTGCCGCGGTATGTGGAATCGTTCTTGTTGTTTCTTCTTCACTTTTTGAGGTCAAAGAGGACGAGAGATATTTGGCAATACGCGATTGCCTTCCCGGCGCTAATTGTGGCGCATGCGGATATAGCGGATGCGACGGATATGCCAAGGCTTTGTCAGTAGGCAAATGTGACACCACAAATGCTTGTGTTCCGGGCGGTGACGCTGCCGCTAAACAGATCGCCGAAATACTCGGTGTTGAGGCTGTGGACGTTGTTGAAAAGGTGGCATACGTTGCCTGCAACGGAACTTGCGACGCATCCTTACGCAAGTTTGACTATCAGGGCGAAAAAAGCTGCCATATTGCCAATATGAACTACAATGGTGACAAATACTGTAACTTCGCTTGCCTTGGATACGGTGATTGTGTAAAGGTCTGTCCCCAGAACGCAATCGACGTAGAAAACGGTGTGGCGCGGATCGATCCTCAGAAATGTATCGGCTGCGGGATATGTGTAAGAACCTGCCCCAATAAAGTCATTAGTCTTATTGAGGATACTGCTCGCGTAGCGGTTCTCTGTTCTAATCACGACAAAGGTGCTGTTACCCGAAAGGCTTGCACAAACGGTTGTATTGCCTGCGGTAAGTGTGTAAAATCTTGTCCTAACGGAGCGATAAAAGTCGAACACAATCTCGCGGTGATCGATTATGACAAGTGCATCGGTTGCGGTGAATGTGCCAAGGCTTGTCCCATCGGCTGTATAATCGAGGAAAACTTTATCTGTGGCGCACATTAAAATTAAGGGAATGATAGCAAAATGCTTATCATTCCCTTTTCATTTTATTATATTGTTTCAATAGCAGTAATAATTGCTGTTGCGATATCCTCAAGTTTCATAGAAGGTTCTTTGTTCTGTTCAGTTGAATACGGCACGTGGATAAATCCAACCTTTACGTCAGTTCCTTTGAAATGATCGAGCAAGGAATATAGCACATCGTTGCAGACGTAGGCTCCTGCCGAGTAAGACACTTTAGATGGAATTCTCTTATTTGATATCTCATACGCTATCTTTCTTACGGGGAGTGTGGTGAAATACGCGTTCTCGCCGCTTTCCGAGATCTTTTCGTCGCGTGGCTCATTGCCATGATTATCAGGAAACGTTGCATAACGGAGATTAATGCCTAACATTTCAGGAGTTATAGCATCTCTGCCGCCCGCTTGACCTATACAGAGAATAACGTCAGCACCGATTTTCTCGGCTTTGTCAATTACTTTTTCTGCCGACAATCCGAAAACGACTGGGATCTCAAGCTTTACAAGGTTGAAATCAGAGATTCTATCGGGAATTAGCTTTAAGGCATCCCACGAAGGGTTCACATTTTCTCCTCCGAAGGGTTCAAAGCCGGTTATAAGAAGTTTTCTCATCCTTTACCTCTTTTCTTCTCAAAAAAGTCTCTCAAAACCGTTGTGCATTCATCCTTCAACACTCCATATTTTACAACAGGCTTATGATTAAGGGGATAAGCGCACATATTAAGCACGCTTCCGCAAGCGCCTGCCTTTGCGTCTTTAGCACCAAAAACGACTTTCCCAAGGCGTGAATTGATGATCGCGCCCATACACATGGGACAAGGCTCAAGAGTGACGTAAAGCTCGCAATTTTCAAGATGCCAGCCTCCGAGGACACGACATGCTTCACGAATTGCCAAAAGCTCTGCGTGACCTGTTGCATCGCCGGTCTGTTCCCTGTTATTTCTCGCTGAAGCTATTATCTTTCCATCCTTGACGATTACCGCACCCACCGGAACTTCGCCCTCTGAAGCCGCAAATTTGGCTTCCTTGATAGCTTCAAGCATATAGTTATCTGCAATCGTGTCGATCACCCCATTTGAACTAAATTTATCTAATTATAACATATAGACGATCAAAATTCAAGTGAGACAGTCAAATTATTTACACCAATTCTTTAATACATATCAAAAATGGCGGAGTACACGAGGCGCTCCGCCATTTTGTTTAATTTAAATGAACAAATCAATCAGCAAGATTTTCGTAGCCGATAAGCGCTTCGAAAATCGTCTGAGCATAAACTCTACCGAAGAAATCATTAGGATGGTTAACGTTATTTCCGCTATAATCCATAAATTCCTTTCTTGCAAGGATAGATTGACTCATAAGAGTCATGCTGGTAATTCCGCACTCATATCCATCAGCAGTGTATGCAGCTGCCAGATTCTTGAGGCCATCATCCATCACTAACGCACGACCGTTTCTGGCATCTCCTTGAACAGACTCGTTGTTATAGAACATAGTAGACACAAGCATTACAGAGGTGTCGGGAGCAAGCGTGTAAACACGGTCAACAATGGTCTTGATGTTAATTACAGAAGATGAGATACCAATATCATTCATTCCAAACGCGCAGATAAAGAGATCGCATCCGTATTGGTCGATATAATTCTTTATGTGCTCGTTGAAATTTTCGACGCCATTTCCGGATTTCCAACCGCCTACCGCAGTGTTGACATAGGTGATAGTACCTCTTGTACCGGCAACGTAATCGCTTGTGGGTACCTTACCCATATTGGATGTCAAATGGTTAGTTGAAACGTATTTGACTGTATAACCAAACGCATCAGCAATAGCGTTGGTAAGCATAATAGCATATGGGTACTGCTTTTGACCGTAATCGTGGAAGAATGAGCTGTTTGAACCTGCTGTGATGCTATCGCCAAAGTAGAATATGGTAACGTCCTCGCCGTTCATCAATTTCTCAATGAAATCAGCGAATTTGTCGCTTTGATTGTCCTGAGTGTATCCGCTCCAGCTTTCGGAATGCTCGTATTCTACGTATACCTGCCACTTTGTCATTCCGTTACCTTCGGCATAGTAGGTATTAACATTTTTACCGTTATAATTAGTAACGAGCGTACTGCTCGAAACGTTGTAGTAATTAGCAGGTGTAATACAAGGAATTGAAGAACCCTCAAGGATCTTTATCTTACCGCCAACGATCTCGTAATCAACGCCTTCAACGTAGGTAACTGTACCGTCATAGCTCTTTACAGAAATAATACTGTCAATAGGATAAAGGAGGGACTTTGTATCGCCGTAATTCAAGAACATTACAGTCTCGTTAGTAACCTTGTTTCCTGTGAACATATTGTCCATAAGAACTCCGAGGTCAGCGTTTGCCGTAAAATTAACCTTCTCCTTAGCTTCAGCACTCACACTTACACTCTCAACAGAAACAATAGGAAGATAACTGTGGGCAACTCCTTCGTCCAAACCTACGGGAACTGCAGCGAAGATAACTGTCAAGTTAGCTCCGTCAATGCCGTCAAGATCTGCGTATGCAGCGAATTTTTCACCGGAAATTGAATATCTGCACTCTTTCCAAGCGCTTACTACGGTTTCGCTTGCATTTACAACCTTAAACCATATAGATTCAATATCACCATTGAATGAAAGTCGACCCGCGATCGAAAGCTCCTGACCTGCGGCAACCGTCAATCCGTTTGTAGGATAAAGATTACTATAATTAGTAGAATTGAACGATACAACAGCATTTTCAGCCGTTCCAATCGTGCCGTTGTAATCAGCAGGATAGGTTCCGTTAGAATCGGTTACCTTGTCAAGGACAACGGTGAAGCTTATATCTCTTATTTCGTCGGTCTGCTTGCCACAATGCTTACAAACGGCGTATTCCTTAAGGTTGTCATTATCAGAGCAGTAGCGCCACTCAACTACAACGTGGTCACAGCTGTCTTGGTCGAAGTAAGTTTTAACGTACTCTCCATAGAAGGCATAAGCGTCATCAAGATTATTGAAGAATTTAACGTATGCTATATCAATGGATACGGTTGCGCCGGTAAAGTTGAACCAGTCGAAACGAAGCATCTTTGTAGCACCGTCTGCATAAAAATCATCCACCGTCATATCAAATACGGTCAAATTCCAATCACCGTCTGAAACATAGTTTGCTAAATAATACTTATCATACGCGGCGTTTTTACTCAAATACATTCTGCAGGCGTCGACTACGGTGCCGGGAGATTTTCTGTAAAGAATAGTAGCATATTTTCCCGTTCCCTGTAAAATCATTGTATCGTTATGAAGCGTTGAATAATTCGTACCTGTACCCTTTACTGTTACGTAGGACAAATTGTTGTGTTCTTCGTCTACCTTTTCTTCAGCTATGTCACCAATAGAATTTTTAAGCTCGGTAGAGCCAATCAAATCCCACGTATCGTAATCGTCATCTAAGGTACAGAGTTCATCAACACTATCGCTGATTGCAATGAATGCAATATCAATGTAATCTGTTGCAGCAAGAGAATTTCCGCCAAACAGGTCAAGTCTCAGCAGCGTTATGTTCTCGCCTGTAAAGCCTTCGGTGATACCTGCATTTGCACAGTCAATAATAAGGAAATGCCAATTACCGTCGGCAGTTACATTGGTAACTACCTTATTATTTCCACTTGCACCGGGAGAATCTGCACTACTTATATACATATTTATAGTGTTGCGGGGTACACTCAAATTAGAGGGATATCTGTACTTCATTATAAAGTAATGTCCAGCGTTTGAGGTGTTTGTGTTTTTACCGGTTGCATTATTAATAAGATACATATACTGAACCGTTTGGGTGGCATGATTAGCCGGCCCGTTAAATCTTACAAAGAAAGACTCGGTGTCATCACTCATAAGTTGTGACGAAGTAAAGTAAACTCCACCCGAGGTTTTTTCGGTGTCGCTGATTTTAACTGCATCGAAGAAAAGGTTTGCCGCGTTATTTGTCTCTTGAACTACCTCATAACCGCAAACCGAGCAGCTTCTTACGTAACCGCTAAGAAGCTCATCATAGCGCGAGCTACTCCAAGTGTGAGCGGTAGGAAATCCACTGTTTACACTATGACAGATTGCGCACTCCTTTTCAGTGTGTGTGCTTGCGGTATATTCGTAGCTTGCGAACGGATGTGTGCAGGTAGTATCTTCACCAAGCGTTCCGTAAACAGCATCAAGATTGTCGCATACACCGATATACGCAATATCAATGTATTTTGACATATACAAATCCAAACGGAGATATTTAGCGGAATATGTACCGTCTTTGTTGGCGCCGTAATGTGATGTTTTCGACATATCGTAAACGCCAATCGCCCAACCGCCGTCCGCGGTGACTGTTAGACTGAAACTATCTCCGTTACCTGATGGAGCAGTATTAGAAGTTGTCGCTGATCCAACGAAACATGAAATTCTGTTGCCTATGGTTCCGGCGGGAAGTCGGTATTTGATAACAAAATACTGTCCGGTAACCTTCGGGCAGCTTGTATCATAGTAGAAATGGAAATACAGTGCCTTTGACGTATCGGCAGGTGTTAATCTAGTATACGCAATATCGTCTTTGGTTGGTCCAACGTATTCGGACGACTTTTTATTTGCAATACCACTATTGGGATTTACGGGCCTATTAGTATAACCTAACAGCGTCTCGGGATCGATAAAGAGGTTAAAGGTTCTTTCCGGAGTGTCGGGATTGTCAGGAGTATCGGTATCCGTGTCGGTATCCGTTTCTGTATCCGTATCGGTATCGGTATTCGTATCGGTATCGGTATCCGTATCCGTGTCGGTATCGGTATCCGTGTCGGTGTCGGACTCGCCGCCGTCATCGGATTCTGTCGTGTCGCTACCCTCTTCGGTGGTAGTGCTTGAAGATTCTTCGCTTTCGCTCGATCCAGTACCGGAACCGTCAACTACAGGCTCATCTGTACACGCAAAGAGCGAGAAGACCATTATTGCCGCAAGAGCGACAAGAAAGAATCTCGTTGTTTTAGTGATCTTCATAGAAAATCCCTCCATAAATTACGTTATCGAGGTGTACCAAAAAGGATGCACCTTAATGAGGTAATTATATCACACATACTTTAAAAATTCAAGCAAAATTGTTCGTTAATGATTAAATTCTTCATTTTTTAAGTTAAATACAAAAAACGGTTGGAGAAAATCCAACCGTTTTCATTAATTTTGGGAAATTACTGCTTTACGCCGGAGAGCTTAGCGATCTCTGCTGCGTAGTCCTCTTCCTTCTTCTCGATACCCTCACCCTTTTCAAAACGAACGAAGGATGCGATCTTGATGGAGCCGCCCATAGCCTTTGCGCTATTTGCAACGTACTTAGCAACGGTCTCATGATCGTCAGCCTTAACGTACTCCATGTCAACGAGGCAGTTGCTCTCGTAGAACTTACCGAGCTTACCGGTAATAATACCCTCAAGTACCTTTTCGGGCTTGTTAGCCATCTTGGGATCGTTTGCAAGCTGAGCCTTGATGATATTCTTCTCGCTCTCGATTACAGATGCAGGAACTGCGTCTCTGTCGAGGTAAGGAGTGGGATATGCACCAACCTGAAGTGCGATGTTCTTTGCGAACTCTGCGAAATCAGCGTGATCAGCGCAGTCAGTGTCGAACTTAACGATAACACCGATAGAACCAAGACCGTGAATGTAGGTGCTGGTTACGCCGTCAACAACTGCGAAACGGCGGATAGTGATCTTCTCACCGATCTGGAATATAAGCTCTTTGAGCTTAGCGTCAACGGTAGTACCCTCGTAGTCGCAAGCAAGAAGTGCCTCAACGTCTGCGGGGTTGTTCGCGATGATACTCTTAAGAAGGTTCTTAACGAACTCCTGGAACTTCTCGTTCTTTGCAACAAAGTCGGTCTCGGTGTTAACCTCAACGATAGCGGTCTTGCCATTCTCTGCGAGTACGTCAACGAGACCGTCTGCTGCGATTCTTGTTGCCATCTTGGACTCTGCCTTAAGCTCACCCTTCTCACGAAGAAGCTTTATAGCTGCATCCATATCACCGTCTGCCTCAACGAGTGCCTTCTTGCACTCCATCATACCGATACCGGTCTTTGCTCTGAGAGCAGCAACGTCTTTTGCTGTAATAGTAGCCATTTTGGATAATTCCTTTCTATTTAATTCAAATGTTCACTAAAATTATGCGTTCTCAGCGTCTTCCTCAGTTTCAGCCTCGGTCTTTTCCTCAACTGCTTCTGCGGTGGTCTCGCCCTGCTTACCCTCGATGATCGCGTCAGCGATTACGGAGGAGATGAGCTTGATTGCGCGAATAGCGTCGTCGTTACCGGGGATAACGTAGTCAGCGTCGTCGGGATCACAGTTGGTATCAACGATAGCGATTACGGGGATACCGAGCTTCTTAGCCTCAAGAACTGCGTTCTTTTCCTTGCGGGGGTCAACGATGAAGATTGCGTCGGGAAGCTGTTCCATGGTCTTGATACCGCCGAGGTTCTTCTCTAGGTCGAAGATCTCCTTCTGGAGCTTAGCAACTTCCTTCTTAGGGAGCATCTCAAATGTGCCGTCCTCAGCCATCTTGTTAAGGCTGTTGAGACGAGCGATAGATCTCTTGATGGTCTTGAAGTTGGTCATCATACCGCCGGGCCAACGAACGTTTACATAGTACTGTCCGCAACGTGCAGCTTCTTCCTTGATAGCCTCTGCAGCCTGCTTCTTAGTACCTACGAAAAGAACGTTACCGCCGTTTGCGGAAAGCTCGCGAACGAACATGTAAGCTTCCTCAAACTTCTTTACGGTCTTCTGAAGGTCGATGATGTAGATGCCGTTTCTCTCAGTGAAAATGTACTCCTGCATCTTAGGATTCCATCTTCTTGTGTGGTGTCCGAAATGAACACCTGCTTCAAGCAGCTGCTTGATAGAAATAATAGACATAATAATGTCCTCCTTCGGTTTTTCCACCACAGTAGCTTTGGCGATGCAATCCCCTTACTTTACAAGGATTTTGAAGGAGACACCGACACCGCAGACGTGGTACTGTGTGTGTAATATTATATTTTCCGTGCTTTTCGCACAGCGTTATAAATTATAACATAATAAGTCTTTCTTTTCAAGTACAAAACTCAATGTTTACATATTATTTACAATTTTATCGGAATTTTTTTCCTTTTCTGCCCCCTTTTGACGAGCAGGAGCATGAAGTCAGATCAGACCCTGACAACTTAACCAAAATTGCGTCCTCGCCGATACATTCAATGTTGCACCAAGGTATCAGGAACTCCTCTTTTTTTGAGAAAAAGGCAAATCCTCCGCTGTCCCGAACGATCAAAGCCAATATTGTGCCGTCGTCAAGATCTATTTCAAAATCGCAGGGATATCCAAGCCTTTCCCCGCCGCAAAGATTGATCACCTCAAGCTCACGCAGTGCCGCAGTACTTATTCTTTTCATATTGCATATACCTCCACTAATGATCAAGGCTGCCGTTTTTACGACAGCCTTTTAATCAATATATATGCAATTTATCAAATATTATTTCTGCTTTTATTGACAAGATGAGATACTAAAAGTGCAATACCGTAAAGCGTCAAATACCCAGGAATTATGAGATATTCGAAGGAGCCGAAGCCGTTCTTAAAGAACTCAGCGGTAAAGGGGGCTTGTGTTGATATAGCGCAAGATCCAAGCAGGACGGCGTAGGCTATGATCACCTTCAGCCAACAATAGCTTCTTCCCTCGCCCTTTTTCGTGTGCTTCATGTTTATAATAAGCACCTCAACACACATGGTCAGGAGCAGACAAATATAGATGGGAAGCGTATATTCCGCCGCTTCACCGAAAACGCCGCAAACGTCAAGTATTTTTACGGTCAAGGCGGTAACGAAGGCTAACAAAGCTCTTGAAATGATATTAGGCAGACGAGCCTTCAAAAGCATATAAGGATACTCTGTGTAGTCTCTGTTCACCGAAATAACGTCAAGTCTTTGCTGGGAGTCGGAAAACACGGTTGCGGACAAGAACGCGAAAACCGCCGCCAAGGAAACCGTTTGCAAAGGATCCAGCAAAATATTTC
This sequence comes from Eubacteriales bacterium, assembly GCA_045538195.1. Classification (GTDB taxonomy): domain Bacteria; phylum Bacillota; class Clostridia; order Oscillospirales; family CAG-272; genus SVTX01. The sequence goes on from JAZSRA010000130.1 coordinate 80,335, forward strand.
CGCTGATCACGCTCATAGCACAGAAGGTGAGAAGATTTGCCGAAAGCAAGGTAAACAGCAGCAATGACTGCGCCACCGAGACGTAAGTGCCTCTTGCCATTCTTATTGCCTTGAACAAGGAATAAACTCCGCCGCCGTTTTCGTAGGATCTTCTTAATATGACCTTTGATAACAGACGTGTCTGCTGAGAAGCTCTTACATTGGTATCTCTGCCCTCGGCAGGCATTTTCTCATAAACCGACTCTCTGTACTTTTCCGAGGAATAACGGATAACGTCACAGGTAGCAACTATATCTGTCTTTGCCATTATCTCGTTAAATTCGTTGGAAACACCGTAGGACACAATTCTGCATCCCTTATCTCTCATAACGGAAATAAGATTAGAATATTCATCGGAACTAAATCCGACGTAAGCGCTATATGCACCCATTCCGTCCGATATTTTCTTGCCGTTCTTATAAAAATCTGAGGCAAATGCCACGTTTTTCGCAAATATTCTCTTGAACTCGGGAGAGGTTACCAGACGCACGGTTTGAACGTCCTCGCGCGGGAGAAATACGGTAGTGGTGATGCCGAAGCGGGTCATATCCTTGACAACGCTTTCTATCTCCCTATCCGCGGTCTGATAAATAGTCACAGCACCTTCAAATACGGTCTTTCCGTCTGACTCTGAAATGCAAAGTATGCATCTTGAATTATTCTGATCGGCTTCTTTGCCAAAGCTCTTTATCTTCTTCAGATCGTCGGCATTGATCTCTCTGACCTCGCCGCCAATCCTGATACGGTCGCAAAGCTTGGTGGCTTTTTCATCAAAAGTAAGCAATACGCGATATATAGAGCTTTCGGTCTCCGCGCAGGCAAAGCCGTAGCCGGTCTTTATATCGTTGGCAAAATACAACGATTTGGTGGCCAGCGCCGCACCGCTGAAGTCAAATCCACAGGAATGCAAATGAACGTAAAGTGCTTCGGTTATTCCGTCAAGATTGAAGTCGCTCTCTCCACCGCCGTCGCGCTGTGCATTGACGTAAGTGTTGATATAGGAAAGCAAGAGTTCAGAGTCGTGACCGTTAGTTACAAGCTCGTTGACAGCGTTCCCCGAAACGTATGCAGAACCAACCTTAAAGACGCCCTCGTAAAGTCCCGCAGTTCCAAAAAGAACGAGATCGGTGACCTCAGTAAGCTTATCCAGCGCTTTAACATTTCTGATCGCGGCAGAGTTATCCTTTTGGCGTTTCTCGCTTTTAGTTCTCGAAAGCCTTGTTATGTAAGAAGAAAATATCTCTTTTCCAAAGAAGGTGAGCATCTCTCCCGTAATAAGAAAAACTGCGGAAAGAAGCATCGTAAAATAGCAGATAAACTCCTCCTTACCGTTGAGAGTCAAGAAGCCAAGCAAGGACAATAGCAAAAGTCCTGCCGCGCAAAGGAAGGATATTTTGCTAACAATAGGCTTTAAGCTTTTTACGGCCCCCGGCTCTGCCTCCTTGCCGCCTAAAGCACCATCCGAAACAAATTCAGACAGATAAACGTCTTCTCCAACGGCAACTACCAAAGCAAGAGCGGTTCCCTTTACAACGGCACTGCCTGCGTAAAGCATATTTGTAGCGTTGGGTGCAGTTGTGCTGTCCTCGGGACTGTATTCCGCGTCAGAGCGTTTCATAACTCTGCGACGCAGTATGCCGTCACCCTCTTTATTTGCTACAAGCTCGTCGACGAAAAGCGTATCGCACTTGATTATTCTCGCGTCACAAGGCAAAAGGTCTCCGACGCCGAGTACTATAACATCACCCACGACAAGGTTTCTTCCGTCGGTATGGAATAGGTTTCCGCCGCGCTTCACGCGTACCATAGGAGACGCATACTCACGCATTCTGTCAAGCCTGCGTTGCGCCCTTAATGAAACTATTCCTCCAAATATCGCCGCCGCAAGGGCAACGGTAAACACCAATCCCCCCAGCAATCCTCTCCCAAAGATGGCAGTAAGCAGAGACATGAGCAGAAGAAGTATAGTAAAAGGCGAAGTGGCAAAGGACAGAAGTGACGACCACATCGATCTGCTCTGAGGAACGAACAAGGATCTCACTCTGCCGCCTTGACGCTTGGTCTGCTTTTCAAGTCTCACCCTCGCCTCTCTCGCGGAAAGTCCGTCCACAAGGTCGGTGTTCAACTTTTTTTCCAATATATTAAGTTCGGGAATATGCCAGTGTTCCATATCAGGTAATCTCCCTAAAAATTAAATTTAAAAGCAAGAAACGGTAATTTCTCCATCGCTTACTGCAAGCTTCGCTCCTACGATGGCTCCTGTATAGTCGGAAATGATCTTTTCCGCAAGCTTATCCTCAATATTTTTCTGAATATATCTTCTCATATTTCTCGCACCGTATTTTTCGGAGAATGAGCCGACTGCCACAGCCTTTGCGACCTCGTCGTCGTATTCAAGCTTGATTCCCTTTTCCGAAAGCACCTCGGCAAGCTGAGAAAGCATAATATGAGCGATCTTTTCAAAATCTTTTACATCGAGACTGCGGAATGTTATTATTTCGTCTACACGGTTGATAAATTCGGGACGTAAGAAAGCAGAAAGTGCCTTTTCGGTTCTGTCAGCCTCGGTCTTTGCAGAGTCAGCCGCAAATCCGACGATACCGCTTCTGTTCTCCGAGCCTGCATTGGTCGTCATAACTATAACCGTATTTTCAAAGTTTACGGTCTTGCCGTGAGCATCGGTAATCCGTCCGTCGTCGAGTATTTGGAGCAGAATGTTCAGCACGTCGGGGTGAGCCTTTTCGATCTCATCGAAAAGTACGACCGAGTAGGGTCTGCGGCGGATCTTTTCGGTAAGCTGACCCGCATCGTCGTAACCGACGTATCCGGGAGGCGAGCCGATGATACGAGACACCGAATGTTTCTCCATAAACTCGGACATATCGAGCCTTATAAGCGTTTCGGGAGAATCAAATAGGTCGGCGGCAAGAGTTTTTACAAGCTCGGTCTTACCAACTCCCGTAGGTCCTGCAAAAATAAAGGAAACAGGCTTTCTCTTATAGGAAATTCCCGCTCTGTTGCGCTTGATCGCTCTTGAAACCGCGTCAACGGCTACGTCCTGACCCACCAACTTTTTTTTAAGTCTCTCGGAAAGACTGTCTATTCTCGCAAACTCGTTTTCGGTAATAGAGGTCGCAGGTATTCCTGTCCAAAGCTCGATAACGTTTGCCAGATTCTCCTCGGTAAGAATGACCTTTTCGCACTCGCCTGTAATTTCGTCAAGTCTCTCCGAAAGTCTCATCTCCTCGGAACGGATACGTGCGATATTTTCATATTTCTTCTGCATTTCCTTATCGTCGGTGGTAGCGGTGGCTTCACACGCCTCACGCTCGGATTTAAGATTCAGAAGCTTATCGTGTATTTCAAGAGATTCGTTAAGTTCAGCCGATGAAAGAGAGAGCTTCGATGCCGCCTCGTCAAGCAGGTCTATCGCCTTATCGGGCAAATATCTGTCGGTAATATATCTTTCGGAAAGAGTTACAGCACGGACGAGAATACCTTCCGGGATCCTTATTTTATGGAAATCCTCGTAATAGTGGCTGATACCGCGAAGCATCTCGACCGCCTCAGATATTGAAGGCTCGTTTACGGTCACGGGCTGAAAACGGCGTTCAAGAGCGGAATCCTTCTCGATATATTTTCTGTATTCGTTGAGAGTTGTCGCTCCGATAATTCTGACCTCGCCGCGAGAAAGTGCGGGTTTGAGAATATTTGCGGCGTTAACGCTTCCCTCCGCGTCTCCCGTTCCAACGATATTATGCACTTCGTCTATAACGAGGATCGCTCTGCCGTGTTCCTTTACCTCTGCAAGCAGGCCTAGTATTCTCGATTCAAACTGACCTCTGAACTGCGTACCCGCAACAAGAGCGGTAAGGTCAACCAGAAATATCTCTTTGTCACGGAGCTTGTACGGTACGTTGCCGTCGGCAATTCTGATAGCAAGTCCCTCTGCGATAGCCGTTTTACCAACACCGGGTTCACCGATAAGACAAGGATTGTTCTTCTGACGGCGACAAAGGGTCTGAATAACTCGGTCGGTCTCGCGGTCGCGTCCGACAATTCGGTCAAGCTTACCCTCGCGAGCGCTCTGTGTAAGGTTTTTACAGTAGGTTGTCAGGAACTTATATGTCTTTTCCTGCTTTTTACCGCCCTTGGGAGGTTCTTTCTTGCCTTCCTTGGGATTTATGGGAACTATATTGCCGCCGTTGTCCTTCGAGGACATCATTTCATTTGCCATATCGGCAAATCCGCTGTCCTTGAAAAGCTTGGGGAGGTCGATTGCGGGCGCGCCGCCGTCCTCGTCACCCTGAGGAAGCATTTCGGAAAGCTCATTCTCCATATTTTCAAGCTGATCCTGCGATATTCCCATTTTATTGTAAATATCGCCCATCATATTTTCAATGGGAAGTCCAAGATCCTTTGCGCATTTAATGCAAAGTCCCTGAGAGGTTTTTTCACCGTTTTCGACCTTCGTTACGAAGATCACCGCCACACGCTTGTGGCAATTTGAACACATTACCATTATTTATCACCTTCTGAAATCAAATCAAATTTCTGACGAAATTTAAAAAATTCAAATCATATACAAATTTAAAAACCGCAGAGTCATTATATACTCTCAAAACGTCCGCACTCCTGCTGACAGAAGACAGGAGATCAAGAGCGGAATAAAGCGCGGTTGAAATTACCGAAGTTACGCAAAGCCCCAACGCAAGACCAAATAGAAGCCCTAAAGACCTGTCAATTCTGCAAAAGAGGGGTGTTTCCAGCCTTTTTACAGACACGATCACTATTGACGAGATAGCAAATGCCGTTATAAAAACCAAGGCGTATGAAATAACTGTCGAGAGTATTGACGCAAGGGGTTCTCCGAACCATTCGCTCATAATCCCTGACACAATATACTCGAAAACGTACTTTCCAAGCAAAAAGGAGGCAACAAAAGATAAAAGAAGTCTGCCGACACCCAAAACCGTGCCGAAAATTCCTATTTTATAGAACTTTATTGCAAAATAAACGAATATCACAACAAATATTGCGTCGACCAACATATTCATACCGTCTCCGATCCGCCATAGGGCGTTAAATTAATTAAAGGATATGTAATATGCCGCAGTGTCGGTACAAGCCATAACGTCTCCACCGGGGAAAACCATAAGTCTTGCGTTCTCCTCACCAAATTCCGCTTTGGAAACGGTGCCGAACAAGGTGTCGATGCGTCTTACCTCTCCGTCCATAAGGAGATAAACAAAATTACCGTAGATCACCGTATCGGACACGTGTCCGTCAATCTTGTGTGAGCTTACAGCGTTACCGTTTTCGCCGAAAACAGAGAGAGTGAAGCTTGAATCGATATTGTTTTCTCTGAAAAGAATCGCAAAGCCGCTGTCGGTAAAGGATACGTCAGCGATGCTCTTATCATACTCGCTCTTATTCTGCTCCTTACAGTTCAGATCAAAAACGTGAGACGATTCAGCGCAGATCAGTGCTATTCTGTCATTTGAGAGAAAGGTGGCGGTATAAGGCAGAACGTCGTTAAGGGCTGTCGATGCTCTCGGCTTTGATTTGCCCCTTTCAACTACCGTAAGAGTAGCGTTGCTCTGTCCTCCCGACGCGTCAAGCGAAAGGACCGCAAACGCTTTACCGTTTGGAGACATATTCACGGAGATAACGTAATCATTCCGAGAATACTCCGATTCAAGACGGCATTTGCTGTCGTAAACACGGACTACCGAGCCGTAGCTTTCGGATTTCGTTACGATACAAAAGCTACCGTCACTCGCCATGTGCGCCGAGCTTATAGGATAGTCGAGCGTCTCGGAGTAGATGCTTATAAATGAGTTATAAACCTTAAAGGTATGTCTGCCTTGATCGTAGATAAGCGTCGTTGCGTCAGAGGCGCATATCTTTGGATTGGTAAACTCCGATCCCAAAGACATTGTAGCTCTGCCGGTTGAGGTAAACATCTTGATCTCGCTATCCCCCGCAACGGCAAGCCCGTTTTTGAAAACGGCAAAATCCTGATTACTGAAGGGACGCGAGTAGTTCAGAACCGAGGGTCTGCTTTCGCTGAAGCTGCTGATATATCCAATATCCTTAAACATATAATATACGTTGTCGTAGGATATTATGCTGCCACCGAAAAGCAAGATTACTGCAAGAAGAACACAAAGCGCCGATATGCTGAAAAGTCTTGCCATTCCAAAAACAAATGAAATTTTAGCTTCCTTTGGACTTTCTTCTCCGTCATATCCCGCAAGCTTTTTCTCGTGAGAAACTACTCTCCCCGGAAGGTGCATATCTTTAATTTTTTCAAAAGTATTACGAACGAAAAGTATCACTTTACCGAGAAAGGATATTTCTTCGTCATTTCTTTTTTTCAATATAACACCCTCCTTCCAAAATCAAATTTAAATCAGTAAACAACTTTATTTAAGTACAGACCCTCCGCCGGAGCGGTCATGCCCGCGAGTCTGCGGTCACGGGACTCAATTATTGAGGAAATACCGTCAGCGGATATTTTCCCCCTGGCTACGTAAACAAGAGTTCCCGTCATTATTCTGACCATATTGTATAAAAATCCGTCGGCGGCGACCTTAAAGACGATCACGTTGCCATCCTTTGAGACCTCAGCGTATTTTACGTCCCGAACAGTGCTTTCTACGGTCGAACCGCTTGCCATAAAGGCAGAAAAATCATGCTTACCCACAAATGACACCGCCGCGCGGTTCATTTTATACAATGCTTCACCGTCAAGAGCATAAGGGATATGCCACGACCTGCCCGTTTCCATTGGATCGCGCGTCGGGAAATTATATATCCTATATACGTATTCCTTATATTTTACGTCATATCTCGGATGAAAATCATCATCCACTACCCTTGCGTCCTTGACCGCAATATCAATGGGCAGATGAGCGTTAAACGCCAACGGGATACGACTTATATCAACCGTTGTCTCTATGCCCCCCTCGCCCTTTTTAGTCACAGTAGCGCAAAAGGTATTTGCGTGAACTCCCGTATCGGTGCGACTGCACCCCGTCACGTCACAGTCAAAGCCAAACAAGGCTTTCGCTGCCGCGTTAAGCTCACCTTGTACGGTTCTGCCCTTGGGTTGGATCTGATATCCGCAAAAATCGGTACCAAGATAGGACAGAGTAAGAAGTATTTTCATTTCCAGCTTCCTTTTTACATAGTATAACCAGGCGCGTAGATATTTATAAGCACTATTCCCGCGCCGAAAAGTATCATAACGAATAAAGCGGCAAAATCTCTGAACGAGAATTTAAGCACGTTAAGTCTTGTTCTTCCCTGTCCTCCGCGATAGCAACGGCAGGTCATAGCCGTCGCAAGCTCACCCGCGCGACGAAACGCCGAGATGAACAGAGGGATAAGAATTGGTATCAACGCTTTGGCGCGTTTTATAAGCGAGCCGCTCGTAAAATCCGCCCCTCTTGCCTTTTGCGCCGCCATTATCTTTTCCGTCTCCTCGATTATTGTGGGGATAAAGCGAAGCGCTATTGTCATCATCATCGCAAATTCATGAACAGGAATTTTGAACACCTTCAAAGGAGAGAGCAGCTGCTCAAGTCCGTCTGTCAATTGGATAGGCGTAGTGGTATAGGTCAGGAATATTCCTGTTCCTATTATCATCGCCACTATTCTAATGACGATAAACGCGGCGTTATAAAGTCCGCTTTCGTAGATAGAGATTATCCACCAGCTGAAAATGGGGGCGGTTGTCGTGTCCTTTGTCAAAAAGATATTGAGAACCGCGGTAAATACCATAATGAATATTATTGCCTTTATCGAATTCAAGACTATTCTTACAGGTATTCTGCTTATAAGGATCAAAGCAAGTGCTGAAATCAAAAGTAGAGCAAAGCTGAACACGTTTGAACACAAAAAGCTTGCTACAATATATAGGATCGCTATAATTATCTTCATTCTCGGGTCAAGTCGGTGCATCACCGAGCTTGCGGGATAATACTGACCGAACGCTATTCCCTTCATACCGCACCTCCCAACAGCACAGTCAATGCACTCTCGGCATCGTCGACAGTGTAAATATCCTGCGGAATGTCGATACCATTGGCGGCAAGCAGACGAACGAGATAAGTCATCTGAGGAACGCCGAGACCGATTTCTTCAAGCTCGTCACCACGGGAAAATACCTCGTTTCTGTTTCCCGTCATAGCAACTTTGGAATGGGACATAACGATAATATTATCGCAGTATTTAGCCATATCGTCCATGCTGTGACTGACTATTACAACCGCCGCACCGCTGAAATTGGCATAATTGCGGATGCCCTCAAATATTGCGCTTTTGCCCGCGGGGTCAAGTCCTGCGGACGGCTCGTCAAGGACGAGAACCTTGGGACGCATCGCCATAATTCCAGCGATAGCCGCACGTCTTTTCTGACCGCCCGAGAGATCGAAAGGAGACTTTTTCAGATTTTCACGGTCAAGTCCGACCATATCCGCAGTTTCAAGCACTCTCTTTTTGATTTCTTCCTCGTCAAGTCCCATATTCTTAGGACCGTAGGCAATATCCGCTTCAACCGTATCCTCAAAGAGCTGATATTCGGGATACTGCATAACGAGACCGACCTCCTGTCTTACATCGGACATATTGCTTCCCTTTGCCCAGATGTCCTTCCCGTCAAGCAAAATTCTGCCCGACGTTGGTTTTAAGAGACCGTTGAACATCTGAACGAGAGTGGACTTGCCCGAACCCGTATGACCGATAATACCGGTTATGCAATTTTCTTCAATGTTAACGCTGACGTCGTCAAGCGCCGTCACCTCAAAAGGTGTCTTGGCACTGTAAACGAACGAGACGTTTTCTACCGTAATTTTTGACATTTTATAAAATCACCTGTTCAAAGTCTTTAAAATTGTTTCCGCGCACTGCTCGGGCGTGTTTATCTCGCCGTCAAGCTTAAATCCCTTTTGTCTTAGTCTTAAAAGCAGATCGGCGCATTGCGGCAAATCAAGTCCCGCACTGCGAAGTATTTGTGCCTGAGCGAATATTTTGGATGGAGCGCCGTCAAGAATGATCTTGCCGTCGTTTATCACGATAACTCTATCGGCTCTTACCGCCTCGTCCATGTAGTGAGTGATCGAAATAACGGTCTTTCCTTCTTCCTTATTCAATTTTTCAATGGTATCTACAACGTCGCGTCTGCCCATAGGGTCGAGCATGGCGGTGGATTCGTCGAAGATCATACAGTCGGGCTTCATAGCGATGATGCCCGCAATAGCGATCCTCTGCTTCTGTCCTCCCGAAAGTCTGTGAGGCTCATGGTGGGCAAAGCTTGTCATTCCGACTGTTTCAAGGGCTTCGTCAACCCTTTGTCTTATCTCCTCGCGAGGAAGTCCGAGATTTTCGGGGCCGAATGCCACGTCCTCCTCCACGATAGTAGCGACTAATTGGTTATCGGGATTCTGGAACACCATTCCGATCTTTTTGCGAAGCTCGTAAACGTCGTCCTCGGTCATATCATCTGAAGTGATATCCTTACCGTCTATCTCGATACTGCCTTCAAAAAAATCATAATCATCGATGACGAGGTTGAGAAGCTTCGCGAGCGTTGATTTTCCCGATCCGTTATGACCGAGGACTGCAACGTACTCGCCTTTTTCAATATCAAGGTTGATACCGCGAAGCACCTGTATCGGCTCGCCGTCATCGCCCTTGTAAGCATAGCTGAGATTTCTTATTTGTATATAAGACATCGTAAAATCCTTTTCGTAATAAAGTTTAACTCAAAAGCCTGTTATTTTTGAGCAGTCCAACGTGTGCTTGCTCCGCAAGGAAGCACCGCTCCCGTCTGTGTTACGCGGAGACCGATCTCTCCCGCCTCGATCTTGCCGCCGTATACCGACTTTACCTTCAAGTCAAGTATGTAGCTCATTGTAAGGGGCGACAGACCCGTAGTATACGAATTGATAAGGAAAAACAGAGGCTTATCCGAAAGCACTTTGGAGGCAAGTCCGACGAACTCATCGATACTGTCTTCAAGCTTCCACACTTCACCTCCCGGACCTCTGCCGTAGGAGGGGGGATCCATTATTATTCCGTCGTACTTATTGCCGCGACGGATCTCGCGCTCTATAAACTTCTTGCAATCGTCAACAATATATCGGATAGGAGCGTTTTCAAGACCCGAAAGAGCGGCATTTTCCTTTGCCATTGCTACGATTCCCTTTGACGCGTCGACGTGAACGACCTGCGCGCCCGCCTTTGCCGCCGCAACGGTAGCTCCGCCGGTGTAAGCAAAGAGATTAAGCACCTTTATGGGTCTGTTTGCGTTTTTGATAAGCGAGGAGAACCAATCCCAGTTAGTCGCCTGCTCGGGAAAAAGACCCGTGTGCTTAAATCCCATAGGCTTCAGACGGAAATTAAGATCACCGTATGAAATATCCCAGCTTTCAGGTGTCTTCTGCTTTATCCAAGCGCCGCCACCGTTGCTGGAACGGCGATAGATGCCGTCAGCCTTATTCCAAGCGGGATGTCTCGCCGCGCCCTTCCAGATTATCTGGGGATCGGGACGGATAAGTATATATTTGCCCCAACGTTCAAGACGTTCTCCGTCCGATGCGTCGAGCAACTCGTAATCCTGCCAATTATCACTGCACCACATAATTTTTAACTCCAATAATCATATTTTACTTCAAAAAATAGCGTTAATTGTTATAATACTTTGCCAGACGTGAAGCGCCGCTATGCCCGTGACATACCGCTATTGCAAGTGCGTCGGCGGTATCGTCGGGCTTTGGAGGCGCGGGAAGATTCAGGAGCGAGGTGACCATAGTAATTACCTGCTTTTTCTCGGCGCGACCGTAGCCAACCACTGCACTCTTGACCTGCAAAGGGGTATATTCGGCAATTTCAACGCCTTTAAGTTTTGCCGACAGAAGAATTATTCCTCTCGCCTCGGCAACGACGATCGCCGTCTTTGAGTTGGTATTGAAAAACAACTCCTCAACCGCCATCTGATCAGGCTTGTACTTATCAATTATTTCATTCATGCCCAAGTGTATTCGCTCCAGTCGCTCGATCATGGGCATTCCCGCAGGGGTCTGTATCGAACCGTACCCCAAGGTTTTGAACTTGGTTCCCGAATATTCTACCACTCCCCAACCGACTATTGCGTAGCCGGGGTCAATTCCAAGAATTATCATAATTTTCCAACTCCGAATTATAAAGACGCAAGCCGTTTTTTCTCGAAAAAAGTCACCTAAAAACAACTGTTTTCTAATTATGGCAATAACATCCCATTATCATATTCATATTATTATATCACAATATTACGTCGGTGTCAAATACAATTTTTGATTTTTTATGAACCCAAGGAAAATTTTAATAAAACAGTTTACAACTATGGATAATTATGTTATAATAGAAAATGTATTATTATGTAAGGTTGGTTATTGTATGCAGATCATTAAATTAGCCGTCGGTAACGTCATTGAACTTAAAAAGCCACATCCCTGCGGCGAAAAAATGTTCAAGGTTCTGAGAGTCGGAAGCGACGTTCGTATTCTTTGTCAAGGCTGCGGACGGGATATGACTCTTGACCGAATCAAGCTTGAAAAATCAATAAAGAACGTCATAGCTGAACAATAACAGATAAAAAGTCCCCTAACAGAAAGGAATTCTAATGAAAAAGGAAAGCTCAAACGTAAATCTGTCTCCGGATCTTTCTCCCGAGATGCGAAACGAGGTGGCGCTGCTTAACAGTAAGCGCAGCTTCAAAAGTTATTTTGATGAATATTGGTATATAGCGATAGGCGCGATAATCCCCGCGATAATTTTCTTCTTGATATATCTCTCGCGCGGACTTTATCCCTTCGGTAACGGAACCGTACTCGTTCTTGACCTTAACGGTCAGTACGTTTACTTCTTCGAGGCACTCCGCAACACCGTGCTTGAGGGCGGAAGCCTGCTTTATTCATGGTCAAGAGCGCTGGGCGGCGAATTTTTAGGCATGTACGCCTACTATATCGCAAGCCCCCTCTCATATTTGATCTGCCTTTTCCCCGCTGACAAGACCCAGGAATTTCTGCTGATAATGTTCCTTATCAAAGCGGCTATCTGCGGCGGAACCATGGGATTTTATCTTCACAATCACTCGGTCAACAAAAACAAGCTCTCTGTAATAACATTTTCCGTAATGTACGCGCTCTCCGCCTACTGCGTGGTTCAGCAGAACAACACCATGTGGATAGATGCCGTTATGTGGCTCCCTCTCGTGACCTACGGCGTTGAGCAGGTCATTAAATACGGAAAATATAAGATCTTCGTTATTTTCCTTGCGCTGACCCTTGCAAGCAATTTCTATATAGGCTATATGGTCTGTATTTACGTGCTGCTCTATTATTTCTTCTTCCTGATCGCGTATAAAGAAAACGGCGTCAGCAATCCGCTTTCCGAGAAGCTTCACTTCGGCAAATCCTTTGTCAGAATGGGTGTTTTCTCACTTATCGCAATCGGAATTGCCGCGGTTATCGTACTCTGTGCGTACTATTCTCTGCAATTCGGTAAAAACGAATTTACAGACCCCTCTTGGGAAATAAAGATGAAGTTTGACTTCTTCGATCTTCTCTTTAAGCTCCTGCCTTCCTCCTACGATACCGTCCGTATCGACGGACTTCCCTTTGTATATTGCGGACTTCTTACCGTTGTTTTAGCGCCTCTGTTTTTCTGCTCCAAGAAATTTACAGTGCGCGAAAAGGTTGCAAGCGGTACATTTCTGATGATCTTCGTGCTGAGCTTTATGATCTCCTCCGTAGACCTTGTCTGGCACGGTTTCCAAAAGCCTCAGTGGCTCAACGCAAGATACAGCTTTATCTTCTGCTTCTTCCTCATCTTCCTTGCTTTCAGAGCCTTTGATCATATAAAGACGATCAAGGCAAAGCACGTTGCCATAGTGTCGGGTTTTATATTTATGTTCGTGGTGATACTCCAGAATTTCTCCGAGGAATTTAAGGCAAAGCTGGTCGCTCTATCTTACGGACCTAAGGAAGAGGACTTTATGGTCCACGAATTTGCCACCGTGCTATTGACCATAGTTTGTCTTATTGCCTATATTTCTATAATCGCCTTTATGGCAAAGGCTAAAAACAAGGACGTTGTAGCAGCGGTACTGCTTTGCGTTGTGTGCGGAGAAATGTTCTTCAGCGGTCTTTGTAATATCAACGATCTTGACAAGGACGTTGGATATACTACCTATCAGTCCTATAATGAGTTCAACAATCTAATGCGTCCCGTTACCGAAACTCTGACCGAGGAATACGATACGTCTTTTTACCGATTTGAAAAGACCTACCACAGAAAGCTGAACGATAATATGGCGCTCTCTATCAGAGGTGTTTCCAATTCTACGTCAACGCTTAATAAGGACACGATCAACTTCCTCCGTGTGCTGGGTTATTATTCTCAATCCCATAAGTCCCAATATAAGGGAGGCACAGTTGTCACCGACTCTCTGCTCGGTATGAAATATATTATTTCCGACAGAGATTACAGTCAGCTCTACGGCGACCCCGTGCTCACGGGCGAGGATTACGCGGCTTATATGGGTATGACGCTTGAGGAGCTTCAGGACGCTACCTTTGCCGACAAATACAACGACTATACCTCTGACAATATTTACGTCTATCAGAACAAATACGCTCTTTCTCTCGCCTTCGCCGCATCCGACATGGTGCTTGACATCAACATGAAGGATCATAACAGTCTTATACCGGAGAACAACAAAGACTACGAGGAAAAATACAATCCCGACGGATACAAATCTCCCTTTACGAGAGTCAACGCTCTTTTGAGCGCTATTGTCGGTCATACGGTGGACGTTTTCAAGCCTGCCGAGCAGTTGGGCGTTGAGCTTAACAACGTAACGCACAAGGTCTCCTCACAGCACGACAGGTACGATAAAGTCAACAAGGATAAGGAAGGAAAGATAACCTACACCTTCTCTGTTCCCGACGACGGCAGAATGCTTTATCTTTTCCTCCCCGCTTATTATAACCGCGAGGTCGATCTTTCATCCGAAACTATGAAGATATTCGATTCCACCAGAAGCGACGGAACTATCAACAACTCTAAAACATCTTCTTGCAGCTTCGCAAAGTGCAACGACCGTATAGTCGAGCTTGGATTTTCCACTGCCTCGGAGTACAAGCTGACCGTTACTATCGACAACTCCTACAATCAGTTCTATACCAAAGAGGATCAACCCATTCTCTATTACGTTGATATGGCTCTGCTCGAGGAGGTATTTACCACTATTCAGGAGAATCAGCTTGTTATCGACGAGAATTATAAAGAGGATGACATCAAAGGTACCCTTAAGACCGAAAACGACGGTCAGCTTATTATGACGACGATTCCCTACGACAAGGGCTGGAACGTCTACGTTGACGGCAAGAGAGTTGAGACCTTTGAGGTGTCTGACGCTCTGATAGGCTTTAGAATCGATGAAGCAGGCGAGCATAGCGTCAGATTCCTTTATAGATCAAATGCGTTTACCGCAGGCATAATTATTTCTGCAGTATCACTCGCTCTGTTCGTTCTGATCGTGATATTTGAGAAGAAGATCAAGAGACTTATTTTCGTAAAGTCCTTTTTCCCAAGCATCAATTCTCCCAAACAGGATGATGATAGTAACTCAAAGCTTGACTCTCCGCAAAAAAATAAAAAGAATAAAAAATAAAAGGACTTTATAAATGTTTTATTATATTTCGGGCAGGCTTGTTATAGCTAACCCCTCAACCGCGGTCATTGACGCGGGAGGGGTCGGCTACAAGCTGACTATCAGTGAAAACACCTATAATTCTCTCCCCCCAAGACATACCGTTGACGCTCCCAACGCAAAGCTATTCACATACATGGCGGTGCGCGAGGACGGAATCGAGCTTTTCGGATTCGCAAGCGAAACCGAGCTTGCATCCTTTAAAATGCTGCTCTCTGTTTCGGGTGTCGGTCCTAAAGCGGCAATCTCTATTCTTTCTCTGCTGACCCCAGAAAAATTTGCTCTGGCTGTATGCACAGAGGACAGAAAGACGATCTCAAAAGCGAACGGAATAGGTCCAAAGACCGCGGCGCGCATCATTCTTGAACTTAAAGACAAGCTTATGAAGGAGACCGATCTTGACGCTGCGGCTAACGCAAGCATCGAGAGTGCTTCTCCCGTCAAAACAGGCTCGGGAAAGCTCAGCGAGGCGCAGGACGCGCTTATGGTGCTTGGTTATTCCAGAACCGAGGCGCTTAACGTATTGAAAAATATCGATACGCAGTCGTTGGGACTTGAGGAAATAATCAAGAAGGCTCTTAAGCTCCTTATGAAATAAAACGGAGGTAAATTCAAATGTTTACAAGCGATGAAGAATTCGATTTTGAGAACCGAATAGTTTCCACCTCCTATTCCGCCGAGGACTCTGACACAGACGTCTCACTGCGTCCGAAAACTCTTGACGACTACATAGGTCAGGATAAGGTCAAGGAGAATTTGAAGGTCTATATCGACGCGGCAAAGCTTCGCGGAGAGTCACTTGACCACGTTCTGCTCTACGGCCCTCCCGGACTTGGTAAGACTACTCTTTCGAATATTATTGCGACCGAGATGGGCGTTAATATCCGTGTCACCTCCGGCCCCGCAATCGAAAAGCAGGGCGACCTTGCGGCACTTTTGACCAATCTCAACGAGGGTGACGTACTCTTTATCGACGAGATACACCGTCTTTCCCGCCAGGTTGAGGAAATACTCTATCCTGCCATGGAGGATTTTGCCCTTGATATAATCATCGGTAAGGGTCCCTCGGCGCGAAGCATCCGCATCGATCTGCCAAGATTTACGCTTATCGGCGCGACAACGAGAGCCGGTCAGCTTACTACACCTCTGCGTGACCGTTTTGGCGTTGTATTAAAGCTTGATCTCTACACCCCCGAGCAGCTATCTACTATCGTCACAAGAAGTGCCGGTATTCTTGGCATTGATATTACAGAGCAGGGCGCTTACGAGATAGCCTCCCGTTCAAGAGGAACTCCACGTATTGCAAACCGTCTGCTCAAACGTGTCCGTGACTTCGCACAGGTCAAGGGCAAGGACGAGATAGACAACGAGATCGCGCAGTTTGCTCTTGACAAGCTTGAAATTGACGAGCTTGGTCTCGACGCCACCGACAAGAGAATGCTTGAAACTATTATAAAATTCTACGACGGAGGCCCCGTCGGTCTTGAAACTCTCGCCGCTACCATAGGTGAGGAGGCGGTCACTCTTGAAGACGTTTACGAGCCTTATCTTATGCAGATAGGCTATCTCAGCCGAACTCCGAGAGGTCGATGCGTCACAAGACTTGCCTACGAGCATCTCGGCATTAAGCCCAGCCACGCGGCAATATCAAAGGATAATAAACAGCTTAGCTTCCTCGATGACGGAGAAAGCAACTAACAACAAAAAAACCTTACTGCACTTGATGTGTATCAAGTGCAGTAAGGTTTTTTATACTTATTTCTTTCTGCGAGACCATTTTTTGAGAATCGATCTTACCTGCTCGGTCATAGCGGAAAGCTCTTTATTAGGTTTTCCTCGGGAGGACGTAGCAAGATCGTAAAGCCTGCCGACCTCACTCATCAATTCGTTATAGAAGCGGTCGTTTCTGTTCTCCTTTTCCTGCTGTTTTGTCTTGATCTTTACGCCCTCGGTTTCTGTAACAAGCTCGTCAAGCTCAAGATCAAAGATCGTTCCGCTGTAAGGCGCAATCGCTCGGCAACCGAAGGATTCTTCTATCTTCTCTCTTAAATTTTCGCAAGCGCCTTCGTCTCCGTGGTTAACGAACACGGTGTGCGGCTTTCTTTCAAAGGACTCTATCCAACTTAAAAGTCCGTTCATATCAGCGTGACCGCTCGTTCCGTGGAGCGCTCTGATCTTTGCCTTTACGGCAACGTCCTCGCCGAATAGGTGAACCGAACGCGCGCCGTCAAGCAGACGTCTGCCGAGAGTGTTGCCTGCTTGATATCCAACGAACAGAATCAGATTTTGGGGCTTCCACAGATTGTGCTTCAAATGGTGTCTGATCCTTCCCGCCTCGCACATTCCGCTTGCCGAGATTATGACCTTTGGACGGGTATCCTCGTTGATAAGCCTTGAATCATCGCTTGTGACCGAGAGAGCAAGCCCATCGAACCAAATAGGATTGATGCCCTGCTTTATAAGAGCCAAGGTGTCATCGTCAAAGCAAGAGGTATCGCACTGCAAAAAGACCTGCGTAGCCTCCACCGCCATAGGACTGTCTACGTAGACGGGAAAATTGCCGTATTTTTGAAGAAGTCCTCTCTCCTTGATTATTCTTATGGCATAAAGCAGCTCCTGCGTTCTTCCAACTGCGAAGGACGGAATAATGACGTTTCCTTTGCGGTCAAAGGTGCTTGAGATATACTCCGCAAGCTCCTTGACGGTGCTTTCGGCATCCTTTGATGCCTCGTGCAATCTGTCACCGTAGGTTGACTCTATTACAAGATAGTCTGCCTCTTTGACGCTCTGCGGATCCTTTATAAGCGGCTGATTCAGATTGCCAACGTCGCCACTGAAAACAATTTTTTTCTTGTCCTCGCCGTCATCGAGCCATATTTCAATGCAGGCAGAGCCAAGCAGGTGTCCTATGTCGGTAAATCTTATGGTGACCTGCTCGGATATACGGTAAACCTCATTATATTTGCATGGAATAAACAGCTTCAGAGCGCCGATAGCGTCCTCGGTGGTATAAATGGGTTCTACGGGGCTGCCGCCGTTGCGAAGCGCTTTTTTAGTCTCCCACGCCGCCTCGGTCTCGTGTATATGTGCGGAGTCGCGTAGCATGATATCGCAAAGGCTTGCGCTCACGTCAGTAGAATAGATCTTACCCTTAAAGCCGTCCTTATAAAGCTTCGGCAAAAGACCCGAATGGTCAATATGAGCGTGTGTCAGAAAAACCGCGTCAACGCTTGACGGAGGTATAGGTATCGGAACGTTTTCAAATTCGTCCTTTCCTTGCTCCATACCGCAGTCAACAAGATAATTTTGTCCGCATATTTCAAGCAGGGTGCAGCTTCCCGTGACCTCGTGAGCAGCGCCGATAAACGTAATTCTCATAGTGACCTCCTTATGAATATATATTTGAAAGAGCCTCTTCCCTCAATTATATTATACCATATTCAAGGCGTACTTTTCAAGTGACATATTGGCAAAAAATATTTATGGCAAAATGTCGAATATATACAAACCAAAAAGAGCGAGAACGCAATTTGTTCTCGCTCTTAATTTAATTTTTAATTCTCAAACTGACTGTTCCAAAGCTCTGAATAAAATCCGCCGTTTTGGAGTAGCGTTTTATGATCACCCTTTTCAACGATGCGACCGTTATTCATAACGAGAATAACGTCGGCTTCCTTGATAGTTGACAGACGGTGAGCGACGACGAAAGAGGTTCGTCCTTTCATCATCTTTGCAAATGCGTCCTGGATCTTCATTTCGGTTCGAGTGTCGATAGAGGAGGTAGCCTCGTCAAGTATCAGCATGGGCGGCAGACAAAGCAGAACTCTCGCGATACAGAGAAGCTGCTTCTGTCCCGCAGAAAGCTCACCGCCGTCCTCTCCGATCACCGTGTCATAGCCATTGGGAAGCTGACGGATAAAGCTGTGAGCGTGCGCCCCCTTTGCCGCCGCGAGTATCTCCTCGTCAGTGGCATCGGGCTTACCCATGGCGATATTTTCGCGAATTGTTCCCGCTTTAAGCCAAGTGTCCTGCAAAACCATACCGTATGAACGGCGAAGCGACGATCTGGTGAGATCACGAACGTCGTGACCGCTAACCTCAATCTTTCCGCTATCTACGTCGTAGAAGCGCATAAGCAGATTGATAACGGTGGTCTTTCCGCATCCCGTAGGTCCGACGATCGCAACTCGCTGACCTTTTTCAATAGAAAGGTTAAAGTCCTTGATCAATTCCCTATCCTTACTATAAGAAAACTCAACGTTTTCAATATTGACCACACCGTCGATCTCGTTTTCGGTGAGGGTATGAGCGTTTTCGGCTTCGGGGATCTGAGGCTGGGCGTCTATAAGCTCAAAAACTCTGGCGGCGCAGGCAAGGGCGTTCTGAACCTCGGTTATAACTCCTGAGATCTCGTTGAACGGCTTTGTGTACTGATTTGCGTAATTGAGCAAGCTGGTAAGACTACCGATGGTAAGAGGAAGTCCCGTCAACCAGTCGCCCTGACCCGATATACATATCAACGCGCCGACCAACGCTACACCCGCGTACACAAGATTATTTACGAATCGTGTGCATGGGTTGGTAAGCGACGAATAAAACAGTGCTTTGAGCGAGCATTTGGCAAGTCTCTCGTTTATCTCGTCAAACTGACGGAGAGCTTCATCCTCATGCGAAAATGCGGCGACGATCTTATGCTCTCCTATCATCTCATCAATAAGGGAGGTCTGCTCCGCACGGGTCTCTGACTGCTTTTTGAAAAGATCGTGAGTGCTTTTGGCAATAAACGCCGCAACGAACAAGGAAAGCGGAGTTACGACAATCACCACAATGGTAATGCTTACGTTGATCGTCAGCATTATGGCGAGTGTTCCAACAATGGTCAAAACGCCCGTAAACAGTTGCGAAAATCCAACTAACAGACCATCCGAAAACTGGTCGGCGTCAGAAATAACTCGGCTGACCGTGTCACCGACGGGGTGTGAGTCAATATAAGAAAGCGGCAACGACTGAATCTTATTGAAGGCATCGCGGCGAAGTCTGCGGACTATACCAAACGTGATACGATTGTTGCAGACGTTCATAAGCCACTGACAAAGAGCGGTAAGCAGAGATACTACTCCGATCTGCGCCAAAAGCTTATATATTCCCTCAAAATCAACGTTTTCGATGCCGATAGCTAAGTCAATGGCATTACCTACCAAGATCGGAATATAGAGCGTTCCACCCACAACTGCAAGGGCGAGGACAAGAGAAACGGCGAAAAGTAGCTTATAGGCTTTGAGGTATCCCAACACCTTTTTTATTGTCCGTCCGTAGGTCGAGCCTATGGGCATCTTCGATTTTTTAGCCGTCTTGGGAGTTTTCTTTTTGAAAAGTGCCATTACTGCTCACCTCCCTTGAACTGCGAATCGTATATCTCCTTGTAGACCGCACAGGAGGTCAGAAGATCATCGTGAGTGCCAAGTCCGACCACAGCACCGTCGTCAAGTACGATTATCTTATCAGCGTGGCTTATAGACGATGTACGTTGGGAAACAATAAACACTGTCACGTCTCCGTCAAGCTCACTTATTGCGTGACGCAGACGCGCCTCTGTGGCAAAATCAAGCGCCGACGCGCTATCGTCAAGAATAAGAATGGGTGCGCCCTTTACAAGCGCGCGGGCAATAGTAAGTCTCTGTCTCTGCCCTCCCGAATAATTTCGCCCGAACTGCTCGACGGGAGCGTCAAGTCTGCCGTCCTTTTCGGCAACGAAATCCGATGCCTGTGCCGCTTCAAGAGCGTGTTCAAGATCCTCCTCGGTGGCGTTTTCGTTTCCCCAAAGGAGGTTAGAGCGGATAGTACCCTTGAAAAGCACGGCTCTTTGAGGAACAATGGCAATCTGCTCGCGAAGCTCGTCGAGCTGATATTCCTTAACGTTCTTTCCAAAAACTCTGACCTCGCCCTCGGTCGTGTCGTAAAATCTCGGTATCATATTTACAAGAGAGGTCTTGCCCGAGCCTGTTGAGCCAATAATGCCCACGGTCTCGCCGCGAAGAACCGAGAAATCAACTCCCTCAAGAGTTGCTTCACCCTCGCCGCTATAATTCAAGGTGACGTTCTTAAACTCAACCGCGGGAGCGTTTTTGTCTGTGCTTTCAGCGTTGCTTTGGACAATATCCATACCTGTGGGAGTATCGAGAACCGACTGGATACGCTTGGCGCAAGCTATCGATTTCGTCATAAGCACGATAGTATTCGCGAGCTTCACAAGCTCAACGAGTATCTGGGACATATAATTATACATGGCAAAAAGATCGCCCTGAGTCATATTTTCCGAATCAATCTCAACCGCTGAGAGATAAACTACCGCTATCACGCCTATATTTACTATAACGTAGGTCATAGGATTCATAAGTGCGGTCAACATTCCCACGCGACGCTGTCCCTTGGTGTGGTCGTGATTTGCCTTTTTAAATTCCTCTATCTCGCTCTGTTCCTTGCTGAACGCGCGGATAACTCTGACACCGCTGAGGTTTTCTCTCGTCTTACCAGTTACCTTATCAAGCTTGCCCTGCACACGTCTGAAAAGAGGTGCGCCGGCAAGAATAATGGTAAACACCACCACCGCAAGTGCAGGGATTATTATGGCAAAAATAGGCGCGACGGTATTATTTTTGTCTATGACGAACGCCATGATCATAGCCCCGAAAACGATTATGGGAGAACGCAGGAAAAGTCGGAGAAACATATTTACGCCCGACTGTACTTGATTTATATCGCTGGTCATTCGCGTTATCATCGAGGACTTTCCAAGCTTGTCCGCATTGGAGTACGAAAGCCTTTGAAGATGCGAGAAAAGGATGTGGCGAAGTCCCGTAGACGTTCCCACCGCCGCTCTCGCGGCAAAATACTGCGCCACGATAGCACAGGTAAGACCGATGATCCCAAGTGCCACAAGCACAAGACATCCACGTATTATGTAGCCCGTGTCGACGTTTTTTATGCCTACGTCCATTATCATCTTGACCACGATAGGCACAAGAAGGTCAAAGCAGGCCTCAAGCAGCTTAAAAAGCGGCGCCATGAAGCATTCAAGCTTATATTTTTTCAGATATTTTAAGACCGTTCTCATAATTGCTCCTTGCATTTTACATCCTTTTTATTATATCACTTTTGTTTGATTTTTGCAAGTGGTTTGCCAAAAGATTGCATTTAATAAAAAAACAGTAAATCTTCACGAAAAAAACACACAATTCTAAAATAATTCAAACGTCGCTTAACAATCAGTTTACAAAATCGTGATAGAATTTTAAATGGAAATTTATTTTGTTATTTATGGAGGAAAGATCCTTGCTCAAACTAAAAAGTATTACAAAGGATTATGTTACCGGCCCCTCGGTGGTAAATGCTCTTAAAGGCATTGACCTTGAATTCCGCGAAAGCGAGTTCGTTGCAATTCTCGGTCCCTCGGGTTGCGGAAAAACCACGATGCTCAACATCATCGGAGGTCTTGACAGATATACAAAAGGCGATTTGATAATCAACGGCAAGTCAACAAAAACCTTTAAAGACCGTGACTGGGATACTTACAGAAATCACTCAATCGGATTCGTTTTCCAGAGCTATAATCTGATCCCTCACCAGACCGTTCTTGCCAACGTAGAGCTGGCGCTTACTCTTTCGGGCGTTTCCAAGTCAGAAAGAAGACAAAGAGCTGCTGACGCTCTCGCAAAGGTAGGCCTTGGAGATCAGCTTAACAAAAAGCCCTCGCAGATGTCGGGCGGTCAAATGCAGAGAGTTGCGATCGCCCGCGCTCTCGTTAACGACCCCGATATTCTCCTTGCCGACGAGCCTACGGGCGCTCTTGATACAACTACAAGCGTTCAGATCATGGAGATACTCAAAGAGATCTCCCGTGATAAGCTGATCATTATGGTTACTCACAACCCCGAGCTTGCCGACACTTATGCTACGCGTATAATCAAGGTCATCGACGGTCTTGTCACCGACGACTCCGATCCCTATACCGCAAGCGAGGAGGAGGTTGCAAAAGCGATCGAGGCAAGAAAGGTAGTCGAGGCGAAAAAATCAAAGAACAAGAAGAAAACCTCGATGTCCTTCTTCACCGCTCTTTCGCTATCGCTCAACAACCTCGCTACCAAAAAGGGACGCACAGCCATGACCAGCTTTGCGGGCAGTATCGGTATTATCGGTATCGCGCTTATATTGGCTCTTTCCAGCGGTATTAATCTGTTTATTGAGCAGATACAGGAGGACACGCTCTCGACCTATCCCCTCTCAATTCAAAAGGAATCACAGGATATGTCGGCTATGCTCTCGGCTATGACCAGCGTTTCCGACGGTAAGGATTACAAGGACACAAATCAGATACACGTAGATAATTCAATGGGTACGATGCTCTCGGCTATGTCGTCTACCGTCAGCAACAACCTTGATGCGTTCAAGGTATATCTTGACGCAAATTACGACGACATTAAAGATTACGTCAGCGACGTTCAGTACACCTACGACTACGACCTTCAGATCTACAATCTCGTTACCGTAACCGACGAGGATGGTAATGAGGTCACTGAAGCCAGAAAGATCGGAATGGACGTTATCTTTGATAATGCTGGCGAGGCATTTTCGGGAATGAGCGAGCTTATGGAAATGGGCGGAAGCGCTGCCAGCATCGACGTTTTTTCCGAGATGATAGACAATCAGGAGCTTCTCGATCAGCAGTATGAGATCATAGCAGGTGAATGGCCCAAGGAGGCAAACGAGGTCATCCTCGTAGTCAACTCCAACAACCAGCTCAGCCGTATGACCCTTTATATGCTCGGTATTCTCGACCCCGATAACATTGAGGACGAAATGGCAGAGGTATTGGGCGGAAGTATGCTTGGCGGAAACTCATCGTCCAAGCTTCCCGAAACCGAGTCGGCTTCCGGTGAAGAAAGCGAATCTGAATCTGAAGAAAGCAAGTATACCGACGGCCCCTACGAGTACGATTACTTTATCGGCATGAAATTCATGCTTCTCACCAATTCGGATTTCTACGTTAAAAATACCGACGGCAAGACCTACACCTATGAGGGTGTGGAATATCCCGTTTGGACGGACATCAGAGAAGACAAGTTCCATTACGGCGAGGAGGAGCTTACTAAATTCATCAGCGAAAATGGAACCGAGTTGAAGATTTCGGGAATTATCCGTCCCAAGGCAGGCGCCACCGCAACATCTATTTCGGGTGCTATCGGATATACGCATAAGCTTACCGAGCTTGTACTTTCCGAGACCGAAAAGAGCGAGGTCATAGCTCAGCAGAAGAAAACGTCGGGTGAGGACGGCAAGGGCGGATATAACGTTCTTACGGGTCTTGAGTTTGAACGTACCTATTACACTCCCGAAACTATCCACGAGCTTATCGACAAGATCGATGCGGCAACTATGGAAATGTTCTACGATTATATGACCGAGCAGATACTGAACAATCCCGATTTCTCCGACAGAATACAGGTAACCGACACCGAATCCTTTCTCGGAATGTATATGCTTCTTCCCGAGGATAAGCAAGCAGAGATATTCAGTGCCGTTCTTAGTACTGCAAGGGGAAATCCCGCGAACGAAATGGGAATACAGACGCTCTGCGGTGTCCTTTCACAAACTACAGACGGCATTGACATTACTCCCGACAACTTCGTAAGGCTTCTTCCTGTTCTTGACACGCAAAAGCAGGTTTTGGGCGCGCTTATTGGTATTCCAAAGAGCGAGCAGATGCCATTTGATATGCCCGGTCTTATCCAAATGGCAGGCGAGGAGGCTATGCAGACGATTTATGAGGAATTGACCGCAAGCGTCAAGACCATGAAGGTCAACAAGGAAATATTCCTTACCCTGCTCTCTACTCTGTCCGCAGAGGATGAGGCATTCATCCAGCTTGAAAGAACTCTTTACAGTATGGCTCCTCAGATAGACGAGACCTACGAAAGTATTCTCAAAAAGCTTGACAATCAGGAGAAGGCTTCTCCTGCATCGATCAACTTCTACGCCAAGGATTTTGAATCAAAGGACAAGATCGAGGAGTTTATCGACAAATACAACGATAGCGTCCAAGATGAAGAAGATGAGCTTAAATACAGTGACCTTGTGGGTACGATGATGTCCTCTGTCACCACCATAGTAAACGTTATTTCCTACGTTCTTATCGCGTTTGTGGCGATCTCCCTTGTTGTTTCTTCTATCATGATCGGAATTATCACCAACATCTCGGTTCTTGAACGAACCAAGGAGATCGGTATTCTCCGAGCTATCGGAGCATCCAAGAAGGACGTCTCGAGAGTATTCAATGCAGAGACCGTTATCATCGGATTCTGTGCGGGATTGCTCGGAGTTCTCGTAACGGTAGTTCTGTGTATCCCCACGAGCCTTATTTTGCGTTATATCACGGGATTTGACAATCTAACGGCTTACGTTCCCGTATACGCGGGCGTTATCCTCGTTGTTATCAGCGTTCTGCTTACGATGATCGCAGGTATCATCCCCGCAAGAGCAGCGGCAAAAAAGGATCCCGTTATAGCTCTCAGAAGTGAGTAATTTACTATTTTATAAAACAAAAGAACCTCTACAGTGTAGGGGTTCTTTTTGTAAATTTTGCAATCAATCGACTATATCGTTTTCATCTGCGATCTCAAAATCCTCTTTTGACGCGCCGCAGAGAGGACATACCCAATCCTCGGATATCTCATCAAATTCGGTTCCCGGCTCAACACCGTTATCTATATCGCCAAGGGCAGGACGGTATACGTAACCGCACAACTCGCAAACATAATTATTCATCAGCTATTTCTCCTTGTGAAATATTATTTATTCTTTTTTATCAAAACAACTATTATATAATATTACATCTGTGGCATATTGTCAATATTTCATATATAACAAAAAATTTCACTGTTAAAGTCCAATATTTATAAAAAACTGTCAATCGCCGAAATTTGTCCGACGCTTTTGTTCATACAATATGCTCTTAATAGTATTTATATGTTCAAAAGCCCGATTTGCCAAGGTCATAAACACAATTTTGCAATCATATCATATTACAGTGTACAAGCAAAACAAACTTTGGAGGTCACGGGTATAATGGCTTCAAAAACAAGAGTATTCTTTCTTAACGCGCTGTCGCTGACCGCAACCGCACTCTTTATGCGCGGTGTAGGAATGCTTTTTAACGTAATAGTTTCAAACAAAGCGGGTAGTGAGGCTATGGGACTTTATTCCGTCCTCGGCAGCGTATACGGATTGGCAATAACTCTTGCGACCGCGGGGATCAATCTCGGAACTACGAGAATAGTATCCGACGCTCTTGGAATGGGCGACGAGGCTCTGGCAAAAAAATCGGTAAAAAAGGCTCTGCTTTGTTGTTCGTTTACGGGTATCGGTGCGTCTATACTGTTATTCTTCCTCGCCCCCACCCTCGGCAAGCACCTACTTGGCGACGCAAGAGCCGTCAAGCCCTTACAGATACTCTCAACCACTCTGCTACCGATAGCGATCTGCTCTTGTCTGTCGGGATATTTTACTGCGGTTCGAAGAGTAAAGGTCAACGCCGCCTTTCAGGTGGTCATTCAATTTACAAAAATAGGCGCGACGGTATTTTTCCTCTCCTTCCTCGTAGGAAAGGGCGCGGAGGAGGCTTGTATCGCTCTTGTCTTGGGCGGTGCGGTTACAGAGCTGATCTCACTGGCGGTAAGCTACATTCTATATAGAATAGACCGAAGAAAGCTGAATACAAGCGAAGACAAAATCAGCGATACTGAGACAAGTATAGTAAGAAAGCTACTTGGAATAACAATTCCTGTCACTTTTAGTGCGTGCATCAGATCGGCTTTAAGTATGCTTCAACACGTGCTTATACCTAAGGGCTTGCTTTCAAGCGGAAAAAGCTGGGCAGAGGCTTTGTCTTCATACGGTGCTCTGCACGGAATGGCAATGCCCCTCATTCTGTTTCCGTCGGCTTTTATTTCGGCATTTGCGGGGTTGCTTATTCCCGAGATCAGCGAATGCTGCGTTCAAAATAACCGCTCACGCCTTGAAAGGGTCTCCTATCGATCTCTGACACTATCCCTGATATTCTCTATCGGCATCTCGGGCGTAATGATATTCTTTTCACACGAGATCGGTATGCTGGTCTACAATAACGCTGAGACGGCACAGTATATCCGTATTATGGCGCCCCTCATACCCGTAATGTATATCGACGGAACTGTAGACGCTATTCTCAAAGGCTCGGGGCATCAGGTCTATTCAATGAACGTAAATATTGCCGACGCCCTCACGGCTTGTCTCTTCGCCATATTCCTTATACCCAAAATGGGAATTTGGGGATACATTATTTCGATATACGCCACCGAGATAATGAATACCGCCTTAAGTCTTGTGAAAATGATAAGCGTAAGCGGAATGAAGATCAAGCTTTTTCATCAGTTAGTGATGCCAATTCTCTGCATAATCGGTGCGACAAACAGCTCAAAGCTCCTTTTAAGCATCCTATCTCACCCATTTGACCGTATCATCGAACTAACACTTCATATTTTACTTACAATACTGATCTACGTACTGCTTCTGCTCGCCACCAAGACTATCGGCAAGGATGAGTGGGAGTTTCTCAACGCATCCCTTATGTCGCAAAAAAGCTATGACAGAAAATTCAGAAGTGAGTTAAAATAAACAAACACCCCGTAAGCATTTTAAGCTTACGGGGTGTTTGTAACTATAATTACATTGACATTATATAAACTGAAGTTAAAAGCGCAACTTGTTTACCTATCGTAGTTATTACAGTTTTACTGAGCAGAACGTCTTGCTTCGAAGCACTTGCTGCAGTAAACGGGTCTGTCGCTGGAAGGCTGGAAAGTAAGCTTCGCCTCGCCGCCGCACTCGCTACATGTAGCGATGAAGTACTGACGCTCGCCTCTCTCAGCATTCTTTTTCTTGTCGCGGCAAGCCTTGCAGCACTTGGGCTGGTTCTTGAAGCCCTTTTCAGCGTAGAAAGCCTGTTCGCCGGCGGTAAATACGAATTCTTCTCCGCAATCTCTGCAGGTAAGAGTGATATCCTCGTATACTACTTCCTCGGCAGCAACTTCTTCTACACCTTCAACTTTTACTTCATTCTCGCACATTGTTTTTTACCTCGCTTTGATGTTTAAGTAGTTCCCGATGCTCCGCTTTTACAGCATCGGCAACAGAAATATATTATAAACCCTCCCTTTCGGGAAAATTTATCAAAATTAATTACGGTCGATCAAAAGCCCTTTAAGCTTTCTTCTGATACGGTATATAGCATTTGATACGGATTTCGGGTCGGTGTTTTGCAGAGCCGACGCGATATCGGATACGCTCATACCCGAAACGTACATCCACCAGACGCGGTTTTCGTAATCAGAAAGCTTGCTTCTGATAAGTCTTACAAGGTCGGCGGCATTCTCCTCGTCAACGATATTCTGAAGAAAATTCGGAGAATCTCCCGACAAAAGCTCTACTCGCTCCAAGGGGAGTATTGGCCGCTTCTTTCTACGCAGATAAGACCTAACGTAGGAAATAAGACCGTTTTCGATGCAGATCTTGGCGTACAATCCAAACTCAACGCCATCCGAGGAGCAGTCGTAATTACAAACGGCACTGCAAAAGATGATCAGTGCCTCCTCACGAAGATCGACCACATCCTGCAAAGACATATCGGTC
This sequence comes from Eubacteriales bacterium, assembly GCA_045538195.1. Taxonomy (GTDB): domain Bacteria; phylum Bacillota; class Clostridia; order Oscillospirales; family CAG-272; genus SVTX01. The sequence goes on from JAZSRA010000130.1 coordinate 108,857, forward strand.
AGAGAATGTTTTGATATCTGACTTTCAATAAGAGGCGCATACTGCGTTTTCAGCTCGGAAAGTGCCTCCTGGCTGCCATCACGCGCTCTTACGACAAGCTCGTTTATCGTCTCTTTACTCGGAGAATTATTGTTGCGGTTCATTTGTCCTCTTATAGATCACATACTTTTATACCTTATTATTATAACATCAATGCGGATTTTGGTCAATAGCTTTTCACTCGCGATTTTTTTGTGAAATTTGACATATTATGCCGTCACATCGTGAGACTTGCACAAAATCCAAAGCTTTGTTTTGTGCATAAAAATAACTCAAAGTCTTTTTGTTGTGCAAATTGTATGTTTTTTAAAAAAAAGTTTGTGAAAAATTACCCTTTAAAATAACAAATATTATTTACTATTGACAAAGCGATGTATATATGCGTGTATATTTTGTGCAAAATGTCAATTGAATATGAAGTTTATATTTCCCGAAAGCAGTGCCATAACACCCTTATATACTACCTCGGGATGGTCACGGAAATTGTCCTCCATTCTCTGTGCGCGGTTTATGGTATCTACCACCACGGCGTTCTGCATAATGACTGTATTATTTTCCTTGATAATGCAGATAACGTCGTACCGTCCGTCCTCTCGCTTCTCTACTCGGCTGCTGATCTTGATATTTCTCTTTTTGAAGTCAAGATAACGCAGAGCGCACTCAAGGCTCTTATCAAGGAGCGATGTCAGTATCTCACTGTGAAGCTCTGTCGCAACTATTCTTCCCTTGTCGGTTACTATATACATAGGATCGCCGCTCTCGCTCTTGCACGCCTCCTCCACAAGCTCACTCTCAAGCATTTCGTGGAAGGATTCCGCAAAATCGAGATACATAACGTAATCGTTCTGCATAATTATATCGTTTAAGGTAACGTAATCAAGGGGATAGTTTATATTCTGCATAAGGTAAAGCACGAAGATCTTTACGTTTCTTTTGTCTCTTATTCTTGCTCCCATTTAAAATCTCCCATATAAAATTTTGTTTTATAATATTTTAGCATAGTTTTAGATTTTTTTCAAGAGTAAAGGTTGCTTTTTTGAAAAAAATATGTTATAATGTCCTATATTGCTTTTATTATGCGGAAATGGCATAGTAATGGCAAATTTACCCCGAAAGGATACGAAAAATGATCAACGTTGCAATACTCGGCTTTGGCGTCGTCGGCTCAGGCGTTGCCGAGGTACTTACTCAAAACAAAAAAATAATCGAAAATAAGCTTTCCAAAGAGGTCAAAATCAAATACATCCTCGACCTGCGCGATTTCCCAGGAAATCCCTTTGAAAAGCTCGTAGTTCACGATTTTAATATTATTCTGAACGACCCCGAGGTCACTGTTGTTGCCGAAATGATGGGAGGCTCGCATCCCGCTTACGATTTTTCCAAGGCTTGCCTTGAAGCGGGCAAGAGCGTTGTAACCTCCAACAAGGAGGTTGTTGCAAACTTTGGTGCGGAGCTGCTTGAGATCGCAAAGGCTCACGGCGTTGCCTATCTGTTTGAGGCAAGCGTTGGCGGCGGTATTCCGATCATTCGTCCTATGTGTAATGACCTTGCGTCAAACAACATAACCGAGATCAACGGTATCCTGAACGGTACCACAAACTATATTCTCACCAAGATGACCGCAGAGGGCGCGGACTTTGCCGACGTTCTCAAGGATGCTCAGGACAAGGGCTATGCCGAGAGAAACCCTGCGGCTGACGTTGAGGGTCTTGACGCGGCAAGAAAGATCGTTATTCTGGCTGCTCTGGCGTTTGGCAAGGCGGTCTCCCCCAATGAAATTCACGTCGAGGGTATCACCGACATCGCAACCGAGGACGTTGAAATAGCAAACTCCCTCGGCTACTCTATAAAGCTTATCGGTCACGCGGAAATGATCGACGGCAAGATCCTTGCTATGGTCTCTCCCCGTCTTATTCCCCATTCCAATCCTCTGTCGGGAATAAACGACGTTTTCAACGGCATCCTGCTGGGAGCCGACATGGTAGGCGAGGTAATGTTCTACGGTCCCGGCGCCGGCAAGCTTCCTACGGCAAGCGCGGTCTGTGCAGATATCGTTGACGTTATCGCTCACGCCGATAGCGGGATCAATCTCCCCACGTTTGAAGTAGCAAGAGCTGACGACATTGCTGATTTTGATGAATATGAATGCAAGAGATTCTTCATCTTCAAAAAATGCCCCGAGTGCAATATTACATCCGAGTGTGTTGAAAAGTGCTTTGGCGCTAAATGCTCTTTTGCTGCCTTTGGAGACAAGGTTGCGGTTATCACTCCCAAGATGACCGAGGTCAAGGCTCGGGAGCTTACTGACAAGTTCACCAACTGCAAGTCCTACCGGCTTCTTTGATATAACGAAAATTTCGAAAGGTCGTATAAGTTTTGAACAGATCAAAGCCTAAAAGAAACGGTTTTCTTTCCGCGATACTTGGAACGGTCTACGTCATTCTCGGCGTAGTTGGATACGTCATATTTTCCTCGCTTTTAAACAGACTATTTATAGGCGCAAGATTTGGCGACGAGGCGGCATGCGCCATAATGACGTTATCGATCACGGGAATCGTAGTTGCCTTCGTTCTGTACGAGGCTATATTCATCACTTGGCAGATAAAGCTTACCAAGGAAGCCTCAGGTGAGGGTGACGTGGGCGGAAGCATGAAAAAGCTTCTGCGGATAGTTTCTATCGCGTGCATTTCCCTTTCTCTGCTTTTTGCCGTCATAAGCTCCAACACATTTACAGAGCTTCGCGAGGACTCGATCTCCAAGGTCTGCTTCGTCACAACAAAGCAATACCGCTGGGACGAAGAAAGAAATGACGTTCTGCGTTATTCTTTCTCTTGTGACGAATCGGGAAATCTTACCTTTAACGTCACTATGAAGGACGGCGAGGTCGTCGAGGTTCTCGGCGGAGTAACTTCGATTTCGGATAGCTTCAGAGAAAAATACAGCGCCGATAAGGTCAGTCTCCTGAAATACGCGGCGGATCTCTCGGAGCAGCTTGACAGCAACGAGTTCAACTACATTATTGATAAGAAAATAACCTCAACAAGCATCGAAAACGCAAGAAAAAATTACGAGGATGTCGAAGAAAAGTCGCTTATCTGGGAACAGATCGAGCGTATCATCGACTCCGAAGGAATTTAGGAAAAGTAACACATTTTGTCAAATAATTAATATAGGGGGAGACTTTTATGAGGGCATCTGATTACAGAAAACAAGCCTGGTCAGCTTTAAGTGGAAAATGGGGCATATCCATTCTCGCGGGTCTTGTTGCATCATTACTTTGCGGTACGTCTGCGCTGGTCTCTACAGCATCTGTAGATTTTGATATTAATGTTAGTTCCGCAAGCCCTTCAGATTTATCTGCGATTTTTAGCTCATCTGAACAGGAAGTTTGGATTATTATAGTGGTCATGGCTGTGGTAATTTGTCTTGTTGCCGTTGTAGTGGCAGTCTCATTTATTTTTTCTACTGCTATGTTTTGTATCGGCAGTATCATTGAGATTGGTTATTCACGATTTAATCTCAATATTATTGATAATAAGAATTTAAAATTCACCCAGATCTTCTCTTATTTCAAGCATTGGTGGAGAGCTATCCTTGCTAATCTTTTGCGTAGTCTTTTCATTTCTCTTTGGTCTCTCCTCTTTATTATCCCCGGAATAATCGCAACATATAGATACAGCATGGTATCCTTTATTCTTGCCGATAACCCCAACATGTCACCCACTGAAGCCGTTGAGTATTCCAAAAACATTATGCACGGCAACAAGTGGAGACTATTCTGCTTGATGTTCAGCTTTATCGGTTGGGATATTCTTTGCGCGCTGACGTGTGGAGTCCTTAATATCATTGTAATACCTTACAAGCACGCGGCTCTTGCGGCATTTTACAGAAGCATCAACCCCACTTCCACTTCTGAAATTTACACTGCACCCATCGATGCTACGACAGATTACATATAATTACATTATTCATAAGAATCAAAAAATCCGATAGGGCAAGTGAACTTCCCCAAATTGTACGGACAGTACAAAAAACACCCTTGTGGTAGAAAATATTAAGATTTAAGCAACGAACTGACATCGCTTTTCGAGTGGTGTCAGTTTTGTTTATATCGATCTGGATGCATTAATTGTTAAGAATATTAGCCTTTATGTCCTTATTCGCTCAATAATTTTTTCTTCTCTTGGCACAAAAATTATGCAACATAAACAAAAATATATCAAACGACTTAAATTTTTTACTCAGATATTGACAAATGCGCGAAAATATGATATACTGTAATCACGATAAAACTCAAAGGAGGGATAACAATGAAAAAAATTAATATCCGTTTGAAAAAGCCTATCTTCCGTAATATCCCTCTGCTCTTGCGCCACTCGGACGTGTCGGATTGACCTTTTAGCATAACGACACGCCTCCCAAATGATGTAAGCAATTGATACTCATAGCTTCTGCGGAACAACCGCAAGACCCCGACTCCGCAGAGGAGGAAACACTGTACGTTGATACAGAAGAATCCGAATCCGAAACGGATATGATGATCATTGGAGGAATGACCGAGATCCCTTCCGTGGGAGTAAGCACTAACCAGAACCCGTCGGATATCCGAGTTAAGGTAGATGTGGAAGGAGGCAGCGGATTTTACATAATTCCAAACGGAGTATACGCCTTTGAAAATGTAGGCAACAACGGGCTTTGGTTGGATATTCAACAAGATAAATATTTACCGGGATATCATATGCAGCAATATGCAGCAAACGGAAATCCTGCCCAAACGTTTGATCGTTCTTGTCTATTTAAGATAACAAGAAGAGCCTCAACAAATTCCTACATTATTCGTTCTATGTTGAATAATCGTCTAACGTTTTATTTTTCGGGGAATGAGGTATTGACAAAAGAAATCCCTGCCAATGATAATGACGTAAGTAATAGCGACACGTTTAAATTGGTATATAATTCACTTCAGGACTGTTTTGTAATTAGACCATATTCAAGCAGTAAAGTTGTCGCAGCAAATAACACAACTGCGTCGGGAATGGCAGGTGCACCGAATTCGTATCTCATAAAAAGTACAGAAACCGCTTCGGGAAATCAATCCAGGTGGTACGTATATCCGTATACAGGAGAAACGCAAAGTGGCGTGATTGCTCATAAAAGCATATCAACCACCAACGGTATAGAAACAGGTACAACGATTTCCATCGCCTTCAAAACGTGGACAACCGAAATAGGAAAAAACACTCCATATTTAACGGTAAATCCTGCATATACCGATATGGTTACGTCAGCTTGGAATGCAACCACTTATACATTGACGGTGACACCAACAAAAGCAGGAATGTTTAAGTTGCGAGGAATAATACGTTCAGATGGAACCACAACGGCATTCAGATCATATGCACTGACTTATTATGCAATTCCCCCTATCAACGGAAAAACAAGCTTTATTCAAAACACAGGTACTGAAAGATACGTTGACATAGAGGGACCGTCTAAAAATACGGGGGCAATAATCCAACAATGGCAATTTAACGTTAAGACACAGTCAAAATGGCTGTTTGAAGTACAAAGCTCGGGATATTTCAGAATTAAGTCTCAATACAGCAATAAATATATCGGCGTTGACTCCACGGATACTACAGTAATACGGCAATACGATACGTCAAGCGATTATACGCTATGGCGATTTGTAGAAACAACGTCGGGAAATTTCAAACTGATTTGCAAAGCAACAGAGTCAAGCGGAAACGTATTAGCCGTCCCGCTTAATGCTAATAGTAACGGTACAAATCTCACTATGATCTCATACACTGATAATACTAATTATAGAGATGAGTGGATAATAAGAGATACGTCTGTCTTACTAGCCATTGACGATACTGATAATGCTAAAAGATACATATATTTCACACAGACTCAAACCAATTTAGAAACAAAAAAGAATGGGCGCGCTTCAATTGTGTCAACAGCACGTTATTCAGCTGCAACCGTTGTTGATATGTTGGATTATTTACAAAGCTACGATATTTTCATTGTACATACTCACGGAGACCAGACCGGATTTAAGATTTCGAATACCGGGACTAAATTTATACGTGTAAACAATTTGGTAGGACAGGACCTATCCAACATTTCTTTTGCATTGTTGCTTACATGTAACACAGGAAAGAATTATAATGCCACAAACATTACCAACAACACTCCAGTTAATATAGTTGAACAGATGGTTATTTGTGGTGCAGAAACTGTAGTTGGCTTTGATGGCGATACTTGGGTTTCTGACTGTAATGTTTTTGCCCCAGACCTTACTTATAGATTAGTTAACGAAGGCATGTCAATTGAAGAAGCTATAAAAGATATTAACTATGCATCATACTTAATTGATATGTCACAGATCGCAATTATTGCTGGGAATGAAGATAATAAATTAAGATAGGGGGCAACAATTTGATGAAAAGAGCTATTGCAATTATTCTTACAATTTTATTTCTTACAAGCTGCAATATTCTGAGTTGTAGTGAAGATTCCGATGTGTCCCAACAGGAATCCGAAGCACCAATAAATATGTATAACTCACTAATAGCAGATACAATTACCGATGGAATAATAACAGATATGGAGGTTGATTATTGGAACGGAATATCTTGTCACAAAGATAATATGATAGATAAAACAATTTTCTTTGACGGCGTAGAGTATAACTGCTCATACCAAACTTCCATTATAAACAGGATGAATTCATATACAACGGATAAGTATAGAAGCAAAGATGGCGTAGAATTTGGTGTGCGAAGCGATACGAACGATCTTGTAAGTATCTTCTTCCGATCAAGTGAGGCATTCCGCATTCGCGAGTCAGCTCTGCCAGAGACACAACTTCCATATGAAACATTAATATCAATAGCAACAAGCATTGCAAGCAAAAGTGTTAATGATCTCTCCGAATACTCATTGGTAGTAGGAGATTCCGCAACATATACCTATACGGTAACTGGGGCAAAGCGTGAGATGATATGTTATCCGATTACTTATGTCAAAAACATAAACGGCTATCCTTCCTCCGACTATATAACAATAGTTATTACTAACAAAGGCAGTTTATCGGCAATACACTTAGGAGATATCAACGCATTTGAAAATATTCCCCTTGATTTTGAATCAACAACTGTTACTAATAGTATATCAAACAAGCTTGATTCTATTTATATCGAACATCAAATCAAAGGCTTTAATATCGGCGAGCAGCGAATAGTTTGTACACCAAATAGAGAAATCTGTATTCTATCATACGTATCTGTTCAATTAAAGAATGAATCCGGCGCGGAAATTGATACCAAGGTAGCTCTCCTTACTGTTATTGGACATAAAAGCGAATAGTTATTTATCTGATAATTCCAATAAATATCGATGTTCTTCATCATAAAATTCCTCCTATGGTAGATTCTACCATAGGAGGTTGTTTTTATCATTTTTAACAGACTTATGCAAAATCCAAGTCGGAATATTTTGCTTTAATTATTTCCCTTTTATCTTTTTCCAATACTCCTCGGCGGCTTTTTCGTTCTTATTGTCACCGAAGACGTAATATTTCCTGTTTTTAAGGTCATCGGGGAGATACTGCTGCTCAACGTATCGGTTTGGATAATCGTGGGGGTATTTATAGCCCTTGAAAAGCGGACTTTGAAGATGCACAGGGGGCGTCAGACCTTTACCCGCGCGGACGTCTTCAAGGGCGGCATCGACCGCCAAATGCTGTGTATTTGACTTTGGCATAGTCGCAAGCAAAATAGCGGCGTGCCCGAGGGATATTCTTGCCTCGGGAAGTCCAAGCTCCCGAGCCGAATCACAGCACGCCTTGACGATAACGGGTGCCATAGGATAAGCGAGACCTATATCCTCGCTTGCTATGACCTGCAAGCGACGGCAAAGCGAGATAATATCGCCCTGCTCCACCATTTTCGCGACGTAAAACGCCGCCGCATCGGGGTCAGAGCCGCGTATCGACTTTTGCAGACATCCAAGCATATCGTAGTGAACGTCGTCGTTATAGTTTCCGATACCGTAGTTAAATTGATCGGCATCGGCAGGAGTTATCTCGTTTTCAGCCGCAAAGAAGGCGTTTTCAAAAAGTCCGATGGAGCGGCGAACGTCACCGCCTGCCGCCTTGGCGATATACTCAGCGGTTGCTTGTGAGACCGTTTTTTCGGTCTCGTTTTCTTTATTTAGATAGTCAAGCGCCTTGTAAAGCATCTTGGCGCACTCGCTGGGTTCTACGGTCTTGAACTCAAAGAGCGACGAACGCGAAATGATAGCGTTATAAATATAAAAATGAGGGTTTTCGGTGGTGGACGCAATAAGCGTAACTCTGCCGTCCTCTATGTATTCAAGCAAAGCCTGCTGCTGTTTTCGGTTAAAATACTGTATCTCGTCGATGTAAAGCAGCGTTCCGTTTGAGCCGAAAAGGCTTTGGGAGGATGCCAGAACCTCCTTGACGTCGGCGGTGGATGCGCTGGTGGCATTGAGTTTGTGGAACTCCATTCCCGACTGCTTTGCTATAATCGACGCGGCAGTAGTCTTGCCCGTGCCTGGGGGTCCGAAGAAGATCATATTCGTGATCCTACCGCCCTCCATCATACGACGGATGACACCGCGTTCGCCAAACAGATGCTTCTGTCCCGCTATGTCGTCTATTGTCTGCGGACGCAAAATGTCCGCCAGCTGTGCGTTTCTCATTATTTTTCCCTTTATTTTCTTATTCAAACAGTCCCGACGAGAGGTATCTCTCTCCCGTGTCGGGCAATATTACAACTATCGTTTTTCCTTTGCTTTCGGGTCGCTCGGCTATCTTTTTTGCCGCGGCAAGAGCCGCGCCGGATGATATACCCACCAAAAGCCCTTCGGTTTTTGCTATCTCACGGGCACAGTCATAGGCTTCGTCGTCGGTAACGGTCACTATCTCGTCGATGACCGAAAGATCAAGTATGTCGGGCTTAAATCCCGCTCCGATTCCTTGAATTTTGTGCGGACCCGATCTGCCCTCGGTCAGATATGGCGAGGATTCAGGCTCAACGGCGATAACCTTGATGTTAGGGTTCTTTTCCTTTAAATATCTACCCGTGCCGCTGACGGTTCCACCCGTTCCCGCACAGGAGAGGAAAATATCGACCTTGCCTTTGGTGTCGCTCCATATTTCGGGACCCGTGGTCTTATAGTGGGCGTCGGGATTTGCGGGATTTGTAAACTGCCCCGCAATAATTGCGCCTCTAATGCTTTTAGCAAGCTCCTCCGCCTTATCAATAGCACCCTGCATACCAAGCTTTCCGTCGGTAAGCACGAGTTCTGCTCCGTAAGCGGTCATAAGCATCCTGCGTTCAAGCGACATAGTATCGGGCATAACTATTATCGCTTTATATCCCTTTGCCGCGCATATAGCCGCAAGTCCGATTCCGGTATTGCCAGAGGTAGGCTCGATAAGAGTGCTGTCTTTATTCAGTCTGCCTTCTTTTTCGTACTGCTCTATCATTTCAAGCGCTACTCTGTCCTTGACCGAGCCAGCGGGATTGAAAAACTCTATCTTCGCGAGTATTCTGGAATGCTTGGCATATTTGTTTTCAAGCTTGACAAGCTCAATTAAAGGAGTTTTTCCTATAAGCTCGGTTATTGAATTGTATATCACGAGATCGCCACCTTTTCGTATAACGTATAAATCATTATATCATATTTGATGCCTAAAATCAACAATCGTGTAACAATTTCTCAAAAAATCTCTTGCAAAAACGCAAGTATGTGATATAATTTATATATAATCTAATAGTCCAATCAGGAGGAGACTATGAAACGTGTATTTAAACAGATTTCTATAATCTTATCCTTAATTTATAACACTTTTGGCATTTGCTTCATGTGATTATACTGCTGGGAGAGCTTTTCTGTGCTGAGCTTTCAAAGGTCTTGCATTGACAAAATGCACAACAAACAAGCGGCTGATAAATTCAGTCGCTTGTTATTTTTGACAAAAAATAAATAATTTGCAATTTATTCTTGACAAATCAACTTATTGTGCTATAATAGTATGTAGTTAGCAGACGCTAACCGCATGAATGTTTTTGTAAAAATTAACAAAAGCCTTCAATATTCTTGATTATAGGAGTCGGTCATGAATTTACGCAACGCTGAAGAAGGAAAAGAATACATCATCAAGCAGATACTTACAGATGATGAGGAGCTTGACGCGTTTCTCTTTTCGCTTGGTTGCTACGTTGGAGAGCCTATCACGGTCATTTCCCACTTAAAGAGCAGTTGCGTCGTCTCTATCAAAGACGGCCGTTACAATATCGACAAGGAACTTGCAGAAGCTATTATCGTTTGATCCTTTCCCCCCAAAAAATAATCTTCGGATTATTTTTTTAGCCGAGAGTTAGCCTCTGCTAACTTTATCTGGTTTTTAACAGCCTCGGCTGTTCAAATATACTTACATATCTCAAAGGAGTAAAAAATGAGAATTGCACTGACGGGAAATCCCAACAGCGGTAAAACAACTATGTATAACGCCCTTACAGGACGTAGCGAAAAGGTCGGTAACTGGGCAGGCGTTACCGTTGATAAGAAAGAGCATGCAATTAAAAAGAAATTCTGTAACAACAATGACGCTATCATTGCGGTAGACCTTCCCGGTGCCTATTCAATGTCTCCTTTCACCAGTGAGGAAAGCATCACAAGCTCTTACGTTAAGCACGAAAAGCCCGACGCGATCATCAATATCGTCGACGCTACTAACCTCAGCAGAAGCTTGTTCTTCACTACTCAGCTCCTTGAGCTTGGCATCCCTGTAGTAGTAGCACTAAACAAGACCGACGCAAACACCAAGAAGGAAAACAAGATCGATACTAAAGCTCTTTCCGAAAAGCTTGGATGTCCCGTTCTTGAAACGGTATCTACGTCGGGCAAGGGTCTTAAAGAGGTCATAGATGCAGCTGTATCGGTCATTGGCAAGGGTCAGGTCCCTCCTTACCTTCAGGGTGATATAGACCTTAGTGATAAGGCTGTAGTTGAGCAGGCTGACAGACAGAGATTCGAATTTGTAAATAAGATCGTTAAAGAGGTCGAGACAAGAAAGGTTCTCACAAAGAACAAGAACGCTCAGGATAAGATCGATAAGATACTCACAAATAAATGGCTCGGTATTCCGATCTTCGTGGTTGTTATGTTCCTTGTGTTCCAGATCTCCCAGGTTTGGGTTGGTCCTGCCATCGCAGAAGGATACGTATTCGAAAGAGACGACAAAATATCTATCAACTATAACGGAACCGATATGGAATTCGTTATGCAGGACGATGAAGACGAAAACTCCGCTGCAACCGAATTAGAGGCCGAAGCGCTTGAGAGTGATTCTCCTCTCGTAGGCAATTGGGAGTGCGAGGCATCTAACACCCAGCTTTCCTTCAATCCCGACGGAACCTTTGTAATCGTAGATGCAGACAAAAATACCGTTGGCGGTGAATACTCTTTCGAAGAAGACGAACTTGCAATGAACATCGGCGACGAAGAGCTTGAGGCCTCCTTCGATCCTAATGATATCGAGATCCCCGGTCTCGTAACTCTCATTGAAACTTTCGGCGAATGGGTAGCGGGACTTATGAAAAATGCCAATCCCCTCCTTACCTCCATTGTTGTTGACGGTATCATCGGCGGTGTAGGTGCAGTTGTCGGATTTCTCCCTCTCGTTATGGTCATGTACTTCCTTATTGCTCTCCTTGAGGATTGCGGATATATGGCTCGTGCAACCGTCGTTCTCGACCCCATTTTCAAGAAGGTCGGTCTTTCGGGTAAGTCTGTAATTCCCTTCGTTATCGGTACGGGATGTGCTATCCCCGGAGTTATGGCTTGTCGAACCATTAGAAATGAGCGTGAGCGCAGAGCAACCGCTATGCTCGCTCCCTTTATGCCTTGCGGCGCAAAGCTTCCCGTTATCGCACTTTTTGCGGGTGCATTCTTCAATGAAAGCCGTTGGGTAGGTGTATCGATGTATTTCATCGGTATCATAATCATCCTCCTTTGTGCGCTTCTCATTAATAAGCTTACCGGTCATAAGGTAAGGAAGTCCTTCTTCATCATAGAGCTTCCCGAATACAAGGCTCCTTCCTTTGGAAAAGCTTGCATATCTATGCTTCAGCGCGGTTGGTCTTACATAAAGAAGGCAGGTACTATTATTCTCGTTTGTAACTTCGTCGTTCAGCTGATGCAGAGCTTCACCTGGACCTTCCAGATCGCAGAAAACGCAAGTGATTCTATCCTTGCTTCCATCGCAACTCCCTTTGCATACGTGTTCGCACCTATCGTCGGTGTTGTAGCTTGGCAGCTTGCTGCAGCAGCTATTACCGGATTTATCGCTAAGGAAAACGTAGTTGGTACTCTTGCTGTATGTTTCGTAGGACTTGAGAACCTTATTGACGTCGATGCTCTTATGGAGGGAGTTTCCTCCGGTGCGGGTGCTGAAGCGGCAACGGTTATGGCGATCACCAAGGTAGCGGCTCTCGCTTACCTTATGTTTAATCTCTTTACTCCTCCTTGCTTCGCGGCAATCGGTGCTATGAACTCCGAGATCAAGAGCAGAAAATGGTTCTGGGCAGGAATAGGACTTCAGTTTGCGGTTGGTTACACTATCGGCTTCCTCACCTTCTTCTTCGGATCCCTCTTCTCAGGAGCAGGCTTTGGAGCAATCTGGATGCCTATCGTAGGTTGGGCGTTTGTAGCAATATTTGCAGCAGTTCTGACCATACTTATCATCAGAAAAAACAAGCAGATCAAGGCTGAATACGCTCTCAAGGCTTAATGTCTTAAGCATTTTATAAAAAACCAATTTTTATGAAAGGAGAAAAAAATGGGACCTGTTGATTTTATTGCCATCGGCGTTATACTTCTTATTGTTGGCGGTGCGGTATTTTACATAATCAAAGCAAGAAAAAACGGCACGAAATGCATCGGATGTCCCGACGCGGGTACCTGCGGCTCCGCCCAAAATAGCGGTTGTTCGGGTAATTGCGGAAATTGCGGCGGTGGATGTAACTGCAGCGATAAAGAATAAACAGTTATATTAAATTACATACACCTCGGATGTGTTTCGTCCGAGGTGTATTTTTATTTTTTGCTTACTTATCTTAATATCTCTTAATGGCAATAATACGTATATTAATTATAGTTGCCGATGACACAAAAAAAAATTCACGTCAAAAACAGTCAAAAATATCAAAATCAAATTTCACTCTTGATTTTTGACAAAATTTATGTTATAGTATATTCTGGTGAAATTTGAATTACAACTTTAAGGAGATATATGATTACATTTGAAAACATTAAAAATAATCCCGATATAAGAGTGTACGTCAAAGAAGCTGACGCTTCCCTTGCAGCTCTTGGTTATACCGAGCATAGCTTCGCTCACATCACCAAGGTTGCGGAGACCGCGGGACACGTTCTTTCCTCTCTCGGTTACGATGAAAGAACCGTTGAGCTTGCGAAAATCGCAGGTTTTCTTCACGATATAGGAAATCTCGTCAATAGAGTTGACCATTCCCAAAGTGGTGCCATAATCGCTTTCCGTATTCTCGACAAGCTGGGCATGGAGCCATCCGAGATCGCAACGGTTGTCACCGCGATTGGAAACCACGACGAAGGCACGGGAGTTCCCGTCAATGCCGTCGCCGCCGCGCTTATTATTGCAGACAAGAGTGACGTTCGTCGATCTCGCGTCCGCGAAAGCAAGATCGAGGCGGGAGACATTCACGATCACGTAAATTATTCCGTCACCTCATCGAAACTCGATATAGACACAGAGTCCTCGCTCATTATTCTTGATCTGACCATAGATACGGCTTTCAGCTCAGTTATGGATTATTTTGAGATATTCCTTGGACGAATGATCCTTTGCCGCAAGGCAGCCGAACGTCTGGGTCTTAGGTTTAAGCTTATTATAAACGGACAACAATTACTTTAATCGAAAACAAGTTGCCTTCGGCACATTATATACATCAACGTATTCAGCAATCACAAAAGGAGAAATCTATATGGAACTTATCTCAAGCCTTATCTGGCTTTTGGCAGGCGTCGGCATATTCATCGTCGGTATGAATTTCCTGGGCGACGCTCTTGAAAAGAGTGCCGGAGGCGGAATGAAGAAGATGCTTGGCAAAATAAGCAACAATCGTTTCTCGGGCGTAGGAATTGGCGCAGGAGTGACCGCGATCATTCAAAGCTCGTCCGCTACGTCGGTCATGGTCATCGGTCTCGTTAACGCGGGAGTTATGACGCTTATGCAGGCAACGCCTATAATCATGGGTGCTAATATAGGTACTACGATCACAGGTGTGCTTGTCGCGCTCAAAAACGACTACTTCAATATGGCGATGTACTTCCTTGCTTTTGCGGGAGTAATTATGGGATTTTTCAAAAAGGAAAAATTTAAGTTAGCCGGTAGTCTTTTGAGCGGTCTCGGACTGATTTTCGTGGGCCTTGAACTTATGGGTAGTGAGCAGGCTTTCAGAAATCCCGAAGTGATGTCTATGTTTGAGGGGATTTTTGCGTCTGTTAACAATCCCTTCCTTCTCATCATTATAGGTATTGTTTTTACCGGACTGATACAGAGTTCTTCTGCCGCGACGGGTATCGTTATCACAATGGTTGGTACAGGTGTGCTTGATCTTGACCTTGCGCTGTTTATAGTGCTTGGAACAAACATCGGTACATGCATCACCGCGCTTCTTGCTTCTGTCGGCGCAAACGCAAACTCAAAGAGAGTTGCTCTTATTCACTTTACATTTAATACCATCGGCGCTATCCTTTTTACCGTTCTCCTTTTGATCTTTGGAGGACAGATATGCGGCCTTCTTGAGACCGCCTTCCCAGGGGACGTCGCAACAAATCCTATGGCGGTGCAGATGCGCGTTTCGCTATTCCACGTAATTTTCAACGTTTCCACTACGCTTGTACTGCTTCCCTTCGTCAAGCTTCTCGTCAAGTATTCCTGCTTGGTCATCAGAGACAAGAAGAGCAAAGAGGAAGTTCTTACTCTCAAGTACGTGGACGACCGACTTCTCTCCACTCCTCCCATAGCGCTTATGCAGGTCAAGAAGGAAATGGACTATATGCTCGCTCTTGTTGAGGAGAACACCAATCTTTCGTTCGTTGCTATTTACAACAGTTCCTCGGAGTACGATGAAAAGATAAGAAAGAACGAGGCGGTCATCGACTTTACCAACAGCGCTCTTACGAAGTTCCTCATCAAGCTCTCCAGCAGCGTTGATCAGAGCGACGAAAAGGTCATCGGTTCTTACTTCCACGTTCTCAATGACCTTGAACGTATAGGCGACCACGCTGAAAACTTCCATGAGATCGGAATTGAGATGATAAACAAAAAGCTTTCTTTCTCGGACAAGGCTAGCGGAGAGATCTCTGCTATGAAAGATAACGTTATGCAGATGTTCGCTATCTCTAAGGACGCCTTTGAAAATCTCAACAGAAATGATCTCCCTACCCTGACAAACCTCGAGGAAGGTGTAGATGGCAAGAAGAAAGAGCTTATCGCAAGCCACTTTGCGCGTCTTGCCGAGGGCAACTGCAACGTTGACGTCAGCCCATATTACTCCTCTGTGGTCGTAGGACTTGAGAGAGTTGCAGACCACCTTGTAAACGTGGGATACAGTATCGTCAACCCCACAGGTTCTCAAAAGGAGAATATCTAAATCTTCAAAAAATACCGTTTCCAAGCGATAAACGTATCGTAAGAGGAAACGGCAACTAATAATTCAAAATAAGAGCTTCACCAATTTCGGTGAGGCTCTTATTCTTTGGACAACGGGCAAAAATCGGTTTGCATTATAAAAAACCTATTTAATTTAGTTAAATATATTGAAAAAAATGACAAACTGTGATAAAATATATTATTGATATTTTTTGAATGGTGATATATATGCCTGATCCCATTAGAGTTGCTTTGATCCTATCTGCCGTTTTGATAATTCTTGCCGTCATAGCACTTTTGATAGCAAGGAAAATATACAAAATTGCTTTTTTTGCCGTGCCTGATCCCAACGACGACGTTTTTACTATTCCCGACAACGACCAATATAGGGATAACCGCAATTTTATGGTCTCTATTATAAAAGAGCTTAACGATATTCCCTTTGAGAGCGTGACCATAACCTCTCACGACGGCTTGAAGCTTTTCGGCAGATACTATCACGTCACCGACGGCGCTCCCGTTTTTATTGAGTTTCACGGTTACAGAAGCATGGGTATTCGAGACTTTTGCGGCGGCGACCGAGTAGTCCGCTCACAGAAGCATAACACGCTGATCGTTGACCAGAGAGCGCACGGACGAAGCGAGGGCAACACCATAACCTTTGGCATCAAGGAAAGACGCGACTGCCTTTCTTGGATAGAATACGTTTTGAACAGATTCGGAGACGGCACAAAAGTCTTTTTGATAGGCGTATCAATGGGAGCGGCAACAGTTCTTATGGCAAGCGAGCTTGATCTTCCCAAAAACGTAGTGGGCATAATGGCAGACTGTCCCTACTCAGCCCCTTGGGAGATCATCAGTAAGGTTGGAAAGGGCATGCACATTCCCACCACCCTCGCATATCCCCTCGTGCTTCTGTCCGCAAGACTTTTCGGCGGATTTGATCTCAATGAGACCTCTGCCGTCGAGGCGGTCAAAAATACTAATATTCCCATTCTGCTGATACACGGAGAAGCAGACCGTTTCGTCCCTTGCGACATGAGCCGAAGAATTGCGGAGGCTTGCGCTTCGGACATCACTTTTATAACCTTTCCCGAAGCAGGTCACGCATTAAGCTATATTATCGATGAAAAGAGATATACCGACGAAGCAATCAAATTTATCAATCAATGCTTGCAAAAATAAGAGGATACTACAATGAAGCTTACCGAAATTTTTGAAAAAGATACACCGCATCTCTCGTTTGAGGTGTTTCCCCCTAAAACCACCACTGCGTTTGAAAGCGTAAAGACCGCTACCGAGGATATAGCAAAGCTGAAACCCTCATTTATGAGCGTTACGTATGGCGCTGGCGGAGGAACAAGTCAATACACTCTTGATATTGCAAAGAACGTCAAGGAGCTTTACGGTGTTCCCACTCTGGCGCATCTTACCTGCGTTTCCTCGACCCGTGAGACAGTACATAGCATGATCGAACGCATAAAGGACGCAGGAATACAAAACGTCATGGCTCTGCGCGGTGATATTCCCGCAGACAAGCAGGACGAGGATAGAAGCCTTTGGACTTATCATCACGCAATAGACCTTATCCGTGAATTGAAGGAAAGCGGACACGATTTTTGCATCGGAGGCGCTTGCTATCCTGAAATTCATCCCGAAAGCTCCGACCAAAAAGAAGATATTAAACGTCTAAAAGAAAAGGTCGACGCAGGCTGTAATTTTCTCACAACGCAGATGTTCTTTGACAACAATCTGCTCTACAACTTCCTTTACAAAATTCGCGAGGCGGGCATAACCGTTCCGATAATCCCGGGAATTATGCCGATAACCAACGCAAATCAGGTGGCTCGTTCTATCAAGCTTTCGGGATCTTTTATGCCCCAGAGATTTAAGTCTCTCGTAGACAAGTTTGGAGATAACCCCGAGGCTATGAAGCAGGCGGGCATCGCTTACGCTACGGATCAGATAATCGATCTGTACGCAAACGGCATTACCAACGTTCACGTTTACTCAATGAACAAGCCTGACGTTGCCGAGAAGATACAGAGCAATCTGTCGGCTATTTTAGGCAAATGATAACCGAAAAAAATAACTGATTGGATCAATATGAAAGTACTTGATTATTTAAAAGAAAATCTCCTTGTCCTCGACGGTGGAATGGGAACTCTGCTCCAAGCAAACGGGCTTGGGGCGGGCGAGCTTCCTGAAAGGTGGAATATCTCTCACCCCGAGATCATCCAGAAAATTCACCGTGATTACTACGACGCGGGATCAAACGTGATCTCGACCAACACTTTTGGCGCAAATCTTCTGAAATTTTCTCATGATGAGCTTGACGAGATCGTCCACGCGGCGGTGGAGAACGCAAAGATTGCGAGAGACACTACAAGCAACAAGGGTGAAAAATTCATCGCTCTTGACGTAGGTCCTTCGGGAAAGCTGTTAAAACCTTACGGAGACCTTGATTTTGAGGATGCCGTGGCAATATTTTCGGAGACGGTAAAGCTTGGTGTGAAATACGGCGTTGACCTTATTTTCATCGAGACTATGAACGACAGCTACGAAACAAAAGCGGCTCTCCTTGCCGCAAAGGAGAATTCTTCTCTGCCCGTCTTCGTCTCCAACGCTTACGGCTCGGATTCAAGACTTATGACGGGCGCGTCGCCTGCGGCTATGGTCGCAATGCTTGAAGGTATGGGTGCCGACGCTATCGGAGCTAACTGTTCCCTCGGTCCCCGTCAGCTTGCCCCCGTTGTGGAAGAGCTTTTGAAATACGCAACCGTTCCTGTTCTACTCAAGCCAAACGCAGGACTTCCCGAGATAAAGGACGGCAAGACTGTTTACGACATCACACCCGAAGAATTTGGAGCTGAGATCTGCTCATTTATAGAAAAAGGTGTCAGGATCTGCGGTGGCTGTTGCGGAACTACGCCCGAATATATTAGGGCAATCGTGGGTTCGAATCCTTCTATCCCTGCCATGAGTGAGAAAAAGAACCGCACTCTGGTGTCGTCCTACACCCACGCTGTTGATTTCGCGGACGCTCCCATTCTTATCGGCGAGCGCATAAATCCGACGGGCAAGAAGCAATTTAAGCAAGCGCTCCGCGACAACGATCTCGACTTTATTCTCAAAGAGGGACTTGACCAGGAGGCTTGCGGAGTTCATATTCTTGACGTAAACGTCGGTCTGCCCGAGATCGATGAGCCTAAAATGATAAAAGAAGTTGTCTGCTCACTTCAAGCGGTCACTGCCCTTCCCTTACAGATCGACACCGCCGATCCCACCGCTATGGAAACGGCATTGCGCAGATATAACGGTAAGGCGATGATAAACTCCGTCAACGGTAAGAGAGAGAGTATGGAAGCGATCTTCCCTCTCGTGAAAAAATACGGCGGCGTGGTCGTGGCTCTCACACTTGACGAGAGTGGTATCCCCGACACGGTAGACGGCAGATTTGAAATCGCAAAAAAGATTCTTTCAACTGCCGAAAAATACAGTGTTGACAAAAAAGACATTATTTTTGACACTCTCACAATGACGGTCTCGGCAGAACCTAATGCTGCCAAGGTCACTCTCGGTGCGCTTTGTAAAATCCGCGACGAGCTTGGTTGTAACACGGTGCTTGGTGTTTCAAACGTCTCCTTCGGTCTGCCCAACCGAGACATTTTAAACGGAATTTTCTTTGCAAACGCCCTTGAAAGCGGACTTACGGCAGCGATAATGAACCCGTATTCCACAGAGATGATGAAGTCATATTATGGCTTCCGCGCGCTCCACGGTCTTGACGAAAACTGCGCCGATTATATCGCTTTTGCTTCGAATATCGAGTTGAATATAACAAATAACGCTACAAACGCGGCAAATACTACCGAAAACTGCGGTGTTCAGTCCTTGAACGACGCGATAATCAAGGGACTTAAAGAAAAGGCGCGTGAAATAACCGCCTCAATGCTTGCCGACACAGATCCGCTTGAAATCGTAAAGAAACACATTATTCCCGCGCTTGATACAGTCGGTAAGGGATTTGAAAACCACATGATCTATCTCCCCGGGCTTCTTATGAGCGCCGAGGCGGCAAAATCCGCATTCGAGCCTATAAGCCAAAGACTCGCGGCGACAAAGGACGGATCAAGTCAGAGACTTACAATCGTTATGGCAACGGTCAAGGGAGACATTCACGACATTGGCAAAAATATCGTCTCTCTGCTTCTTGAAAATTATGGATTTAACGTTATAGACCTTGGTCGCGACGTGTCTTCTGAGGAAATTTTGGCGGCAACAGTAAAGCATCACGCGCCGATAGTAGGTCTCAGCGCGCTTATGACCACCACCGTACCTGCTATGGAAGAAACTATAAAGCTTCTCCGCAAGAATGCGCCTTGGTGCAAGATAGTCGTTGGAGGCGCGGTTCTTACCGAGGAGTACGCGAATATGATCGGTGCTGACAAATACGCCGCCGACGCTATGGAAACGGTCAGATACGCAGAAAGCGTTGAGGCAGATTTGTAAACCTCTGATTTGATGCAATCAGATTGTCACATAAACAAAAAAACACAAGAAAAAGGATGCTCACGCATCCTTTTTCTTATCTAAATTTTCCTTTGCTACCACGAGCATCAGCTTGATTCTGTTCTCCTGATTGACACGGGTCGCGCCGGGGTCATATTCTATATCAACAATGTTGAGCCTTGGGTCAAGTCTCTTGACCTTATTGATCATTCCCTTTGCGGCAACGTGGCAAGGCAGACATCCAAAGGGTTGAACGATTACGATATTTTCGTATCCGTGATCGGCAAATTCCAGCATCTCTGCGGCAAGATACCAGCCCTCGCCCATACTGTTTCCGATACCGATAACGCCTTCGGCTCTCTTTTTGAGGTCATTGACTCTCTCGGGAGGAACAAACGCGGGGTTTGCTTCAATAGCGGAGATAAGAATATCCTCCATCCAGAACATATACTTCATAACCACTTCAAGTATCATCTTCTTGAAGGGGTTACCGCCATAAAGTCTTAAATCTTCCAGCGCTCCGTTAGTCTTATATATTCCGAAGCCGAGAATACTTGGAACGTATACCTCGCAATCCTGCTGTGCCAGGAACTCTTCAAGATGGTTGTTTCCAGGTGCGGAATATTTTAGGAAAAGCTCTCCGATGACCGCAACCTTTACCTTGGGGGTCTTTTTTATCTCAATCGAAGCAAAATCGTCGGCGATAGCTTTAAGATTTTTCTTTATAGCCTTTACGGTATATCCGCGCCCGCGACTGAACGTCTCACCAAGCTTTGTCGTCCACTTCTCTATGGTAGCGTCGGTCTCACCCTTCTTTACCTCATAGGGACGGATCTGATTTGAGCAGATCATTATCATATCACCGTAAATAAGACCCGCGATAGCCATAAGAAGCGCGGAGGGACGGAGACGGATGCCAGGGTTCATTTCCATAAACCAAACGTTTGCCGAAATGAAAGGCACGTTAGGAAATCCTGCCTTTTCAAAGGCTTTTCGCATCAGATTAATATAGTTACTGTCTCGACAGCCACCGCCCGACTGGGTTATGATCATAGCCACCTTGTCGGGATCGTATTTGCCGCTGAACATAGTGGCAAGCATCTGTCCCGTGGTCAGCATTGAGGGATAGCACATATCATTGTGAATGTGCTTCAAGGCAAGTTCCAGAACCTCGGGGCCCTCGTTCTCCATAATATCGATCTTGTAGCCTTCGCGAAGCAGAATAGGGCGAAGTATCTTAAAATGGATCGGAGCCATACTGGGAGTGAGAATGGTATATTCCTTCTTCATCTTGCGAGTGAATTTCACTCGCTCTCTGTAATGCGAGTTATCTTGCATCGTCATTCACCCCCCTTATTTTGCTGTTCTATTGCGGCGATAAGGCTTCGCAGACGTATCTTTATCGCGCCGAGGTTTGTGACCTCGTCAATTTTTATCTGCGTGTAAAGATTGCCGCTGACTTCAAGTATCTTTCTTACCTCGTCGGTAGTCAGCGCGTCAAGACCGCAACCGAAGGACACGAGATGCACAAGATACATATCGTCCTGTGACGACACGTATTTAGCGGCGGAAAAGAGCCTCTGATGGTACGTCCACTGACTGAGCAGATTCAGATTGAATTTCTGCTCCATACAAGCGACAGAATCCTCCGACACAACGGCAAAGCCGAGAGCGGCAATAAGCTTATGTATGCCGTGATTGATTTCGGGGTCCGCGTGATAAGGACGACCCGCAAGCACGATTATCTTCTTACCTTCACGGCGAGCCTCGTCAATGATACTGAGGCCCTCGCGATTGACGTCATCCATATATTCGTCATAAGCCTTATAGGCCTTTTTGCAGGCTCTCTTTACGTCTGACCTTGCAATCGCTCCAAAGTGCTTATTAAGCACCTCCCAAAAGCGTGCGGCAAATTCACCTCTGTTATGAGGTCCTACGTAATCGTTAATATACTTGATATTACCAAAATTGAGGGTGTTCGCCTCAATTACCTCGGGGTATCCTGCTATGACGGCACAGTTAAAGCAGTTTTTAGCCTTCTTTTCATCAAAATTGTAGGTCATGCAGGGATAGAATATGGTGTCAACACCCATTTCGATAAGCTGCTGAATATGACCGTGTACCATTTTCGCAGGGAAGCATACCGTATCCGAGGGGATAGTTCCCTGTCCTTTAAGGTAGAGCTTTCTGTTGGAAAATCCGCTCATTTTGACCTTAAATCCAAGCTCTCGGAAAAGGGTGTTCCAGAAGGGATACATTTCGTACATATTCAGAGCCATAGGCATTCCTATAACGCCCCTGCTTCCCTCTCCCTCGGGATAAGAAGCAAGCTTTTTGAGCTTGTATTCGTAAAGATTGAGAGAATCATCCTGCGCCTTATTGGTAACCGGCTTTTCGCAACGGTTTCCGCCGATAAATCTGCGTCCGCCGCCGAAATCGTTGACCGTCAACTGACAGCGGTTATTACAGCCCTTGCAGGTAACGCTCTTTATGGAATAGGTGAAGTCCTTCATTTCCTCATAGGAAAGAATACCCGAATAGCCTTCGTGCTTTTTCATTTGCTTGGCGTAGAGCGCCGCGCCGTAAGCACCCATCATACCCGCGATGTCGGGACGAATGACCTCCGCTCCGATCTCCTGCTCAAATGCGCGAAGCACTGCGTTATTAAGGAACGTGCCTCCCTGGACGACTATTCTCTTTCCAAGCTCGTCGGCAGAATGAACTCTTATTACCTTATAAAGCGCATTCTTGACAACGCTTATTGAAAGTCCCGCGGAAATATTCTCTACCGTAACGCCTTCCTTTTGCGCCTGCTTTACGGAGGAATTCATAAATACGGTACATCTTGAACCTAAATCAACGGGATTGTTACCGAAAAGTCCGAGATTTGCGAACTCGTCGATAGGATAACCCAGCGAGCTTGCAAAGGTCTGCAAGAATGAGCCGCAACCCGACGAGCAAGCCTCGTTGAGAAATATATTATCGATAGCTCCGTTGCGTATCTTGAAGCATTTCATGTCCTGACCGCCGATATCGATGATAAACTCAACGTCGGGCATAAAATACTTTGCGGCAGTAAAATGAGCCACCGTCTCAACAACGCCGATGTCGATTCCAAGGGCGCTTCTCATCATATCCTCGCCATATCCCGTGACCGCACTTGAAACGATCTTAACCTCGGGATACTTCTCATACATCTCAATAAGGGTATCCTTAACTACGTCTATAGGTTTACCCTGATTTGACTGATACTTTGAGTATATGATTGCTCCGTCGGCATCTGTAAGAACCACTTTGAGCGTAGTAGAACCCGAGTCAATGCCGAGATATGCGTCACCGGAATACGAGATGCCCTCCCTTCTGGGAACGCTGTGAGCGTTATGACGCTCCATAAATTCTTCATACTCCTCCTTGTTTGCAAACAAGGGACGGAGTGTAGTATCAGCGGTAAAATCAGCCTTCTCTCCGATTATCTCGTATGCCTTTGCAAGGTCAACCTTTTCTTCTGCATAGTATGCCGCTCCAAGAGCGACGAATACAAGAGAATCCTCAGGACATGTTCCCTCACAGCCAAGAGTTTTGTCAAACGCGCGTCTCAGCTCGGACAAGAAGGTAAGAGGGCCGCCAAGATATACTATATTCCCCTCTATGGGGTGTCCCTGCGCGAGACCCGTGATAGTCTGATTTACGATAGCGTAGAAAATACTTGCCGAAATGTCTTCCTTTCTCGCGCCTTGATTGAGCAGAGGCTGTATATCTGTCTTTGCGAAAACTCCGCATCTTGACGCGATAGAATATATCTTTTCGTAATTCTTGGCAAGCTCGTTCATCTCGCCCGTGTCTATCTGCATAAGACTTGCCATCTGGTCTGCAAAAGCGCCAGTTCCACCGGCACACGTACCGTTCATTCTGACTTCAAGATTGCCTTTAAGGAAAAGGATCTTTGCGTCCTCGCCGCCAAGCTCAATAACAACGTCAGTATCGGGAAGTCTATGGCTTATAGCTACCTTGGTAGCGTAGACCTCCTGAACGAACGGCACGCCCGCGCGCTCTGCAAGTCCCATGCCCGCAGAACCCGACACCGCGCATACCACGGGTTCGTTTATATTAAATTTATCAATTAAGCCTTTAATGACCTCGCGGGTCTTCTCCGTTATCATCGCAAAATGACGCTCATAGCTCTTATGGAGAAGATTTCCGTTGTCATCAAGCACAACGCACTTTATTGTGGTTGAGCCTATATCAATACCAATTTTCATGGTTTTTCCTTTCGTTATTGGATCTTTTTCATATAGAACAGGTATCTGAAGCCTATCTTTGACCATTTAAAGCCCAGTTTCTTAAGCTCCTTGACGGTAAACTCATTACTCATGGGAACATTGTTGGAAGAAGAAGCGATCGAATTGTAGAAGGACAGAATAGCGACCTCCTTATCGGATATCAACTCCTTCAGCGTTCTTTCAAAGGTCTCGCGAGACACTTGCTTGGTATTTATGAAAAACTTCTTTCCGATCTTCTCAACGGTAAACAGATGAGGATTATACAGATTGTAAATATTGTTTACTCTGTTGTGGAATGCAAGTCTTACGTAAGCGTCCGCGCACTCGTCAACGGGCGTGAAATCAATAGGATACTCCGAAAGCTCCTTGCTATACATACCAACCTTCAAAAATCCTCTGCAACGTGCCAAAAATCCGTTATCCTGTGAATTTTTCTGGAATCTTCCGTCAGACGTTCTCCAAGTCAGATTGCCTATTCTGAAAATGTTCGCCTTAAGTCCCTTTTCTCTGGCAAGCAAAACCTTCTCTTCGGCCTTGTATTTTGAATGGATATATACGTTCTGAACGTAGTTCTGACCAATATCAAGATTGAATTCGTCAAATTTTGCGTTGGGATCGCTCTGCTCTACCGTTCCCGAGCCGTGAACGCTGGCGGTCGAGGTGTGTTGAAGCACCGCGCCCGAAACCATACAGAAGTCGATGACGTTCTGAGTTCCTATAACGTTTGTTCGTTCAAGGTCGGCATAATGACCCGCATGGCTTACGTTTGCCGCCGTATGGATAACCATATCCACCTTGCTTGTGAGCATATTGTAGTCCTCGTCGGACAGACCCAAATGCGGCTCGTTTATATCGCCTATCTTGACCTTGTACTTGAAAAACTGATGCTCCTTGGGAAAATAATATTTGAGAATACTCTGCAGCTTTTCCTCGCTTCGCACAAGGCATATTACGTGTATTTTTCGCTTGAGAAGCTCGCGCAAAATATGCGCTCCAAGGAATCCAGTCGCTCCCGTAAGCAGCACGTACTTTACTTCGTTGGTGTGCAGAAGATTGGAATTATGCCTGATAAGCTCGTTTACGTCTACACGGTTGACCTCTTTGGCAGTCTCCTCCTTAATAGCAAGCAACACAGACTCAAGCTGCTCGGCAGTAGGCTTTTCGTAAATATCTTGCGCTTGAACGCCTATGATAGCCGCCACCTCAAGAGCCGCAAGGCTGTCTCCTCCTATATCAAAGAAGTCCTCCTTGATTCCTATATTCTGTCGACTGAGGACACTTTCAAACGCCTCTACGATCTTTTTCTGCTCCTTGGTCGTGGGAGGAACATAGTCAACAGTCTTATGTACCACTACGTCCTTGACCATTTTAATGGCTTCCTTACGCTTGATCTTCATAGTCGTGGTTTTTGGGAAATCCCTTGCTATGAAATAAAGTGTAAGTATCCTCTTATAAGGAGGAAGCGTTCCGTTGAGCTTGGTTACGGCAAGCTTTATGCTCTTTGTAAGCTCTTTGTCGTTGATGTCTGTAGGTTGAACCACGGCACAGATCTTACCCTTGTTCTCATATACCAAAACGTCCTTAACACCCTCGATAGTGGCGATCTGAGCTTCAAGCTCCTCGGGATATATATTCTTGCCGTTATCAAGAATTATAAGATTCTTTGAGCGTCCCGTAATATAGAGGTATCCCTCATTGTCAAGCCAACCAAGGTCACCCGTACGGAGCCAGCCGTCCTCGGTGAATGCCTCAGCAGTAGCCTCGGGATTTTTATAGTAGCCGATCATAACGCCGTCACCCTTAACGACTATCTCGCCCTGCTCGATACGGACGTTCATATACGAAACAGGCTGACCTACCGAGCCGAACTTATTGTTGCCGGGGTAGTTGGCAGATATAAGGGGGGCGCACTCGGTGAGTCCGTAGCCTTGATACATATTTACGCCAAACTCGTCAAATGCCTCGGCGATCTCGGGTCTGAGGGCGGCGCCGCCAACGATTACGTTAGTAAGATTGCCGCCGAATTTATTAAGAATACTCTTATAAATTCTACGTCTTGCGTCGATCTTAAAGGCTTTAAGTATCTCGTTGATCCTCTTTGCGAACTCGATCTTACGCTTGTTTGGTCCGCTTGATATTCCCTGCATAACCTTCTTGTAAAACACCTCGGCTATGGTAGGAACAACCAGAATAACGGAGGGCTTGAATCTATTGAGATTTGCTACTATATTTTCAAGTCTATCGTTGATACAGACCGTTGCGCCGCAATAAAGCACGCCGAGGTTGTCAACGGTCAGCTCAAAGGTATGGTGAATGGGCAGCACCGACATAACGATAGGCTCGCAGTCCAAATTCTGTGCGAAATCCATTCTGTAAATATCGTTGATATTGGAAACTATGTTCTTCTGACTGAGCATAACTCCCTTGCTGACTCCGGTAGTACCCGAAGTAAACAGTATCTCCGCAAGAGCGTCAGGATCGATCTTGGGAAGATCGACGTGCTGAGTGCAAAGAATATCAACGAAACGGACATCCGAAAAACATATAATATCTACTACCCTATTGTCTGTTTCCTTGATCTTAGGGAGCATTGATCTGAACTCCTCGGACAAAAATACCACGTCCACGTCGCCCATAACGAGAAGATTGAGTATCTCCTCCTCGGTCAGCAGTTTATCAATAGGAATGACAACGTTGGCGCTGCACGCAACGCCCAAAAACGTAGTCACCCAATTATAGCTGGACGAACCGACAATAGCGATATGCTTTCCGTGCCAGCCCTTGTTGACCAGCCATGAAGCCACAGAATTTATATCCTTTTCAAACTCACGAAATGTCTTGCTTACTACTCTATCGTTAACGATATATCGGTAAGCATCCTTGTTTCCGTATGCTTTTGATATTTCACT
The DNA here is from genome assembly GCA_045538195.1 of Eubacteriales bacterium. Lineage (GTDB taxonomy): Bacteria > Bacillota > Clostridia > Oscillospirales > CAG-272 > SVTX01. The sequence continues at coordinate 136,333 of JAZSRA010000130.1, forward strand.
AACATATTCCTGTAAATCAACAAGCACTTTTTTCACAATTTTAAACTCCATTTCAAGTATAAAATACCTTTTTGACAGGGGCATACAAAACCATCTTACATTATACAACATTTTTTATGGTTTGCCAATAGTTTTTATTTATAAGTTTTTTAATTTTTTTAAAATTATTATTATTTTTTTAATGTATTTAAGTAAATAATTAGAAAAATTGCTAATAACTTATTAATTTAGTCATAATTTTCATTAAGTTTTTCTCAAACCGATTGACAAATGCGAAAAAAAAGTTTATAATATAATTCGCCAAGACGATCAATAATTGATCGTTTTGACGAATAATTTGAAATCAGTATTATTCGGAGGGAAAACACCTATATGGAATACTTGAAAATAGATGAAGTTTCGAAAAAATGGGGACTCGGGGTTCGCAGAGTTCAGTTGCTCTGTGCGGGCGGAAAGATCGAGGGTGCGGTCAGATTCGGTCGCGATTGGATGATCCCGAAGGACGCAAAAAAGCCGGTTGACGGCAGAACCAAAGCAGGCAGAACTCTTGTAAACGAGGATATGCCTCTTCCCCGCAAAACGCCGTTCCTCTATATGACCGACCTATACCATACGCCGGGAACAGCTGACGAGGTGGGCGAAAGTCTTGCCTACAACCACGAGGCGCACATTCTTTTTGAAGCAGAGGTTGCCTACTCTCGCGGCAATATAGATAAAGTATACGAGAGTGCAAATTATCTGCTTTCAAAGCATTCGGGCTTCTATGCTGTTCTCTCGGCAGGTATGCTCCTTGCACAGTGCGCGATATGGAAGGGTGACATCAATATGTGGCGCAAAGCAAAGGTACATATTGCCGAAGCTCCTGCAAAGAACGACAACGACCGTGATGCTATGCAGCTTGCCATAAGTGCCGTAGATATTATGCTATACAACGTAGAAAACTTTCCCGAATGGTTCAAAAAAGGTAGTTTTGAGCCTCTTCACAAGGATGCATACCCGGCAGCGAAGGTGTATTACGCCAAATATTTATACGCCTTCGGTTACGCTGTGGCAATGGGACTTCACAGAGTAGAGGGAACACAGGGACTTTATATTATGTCAGTGATCTCCTATGCGGTGGAGCCTATGATCTCGTGGGCAAGAGCTAATAATACGGTTATGTCCGAGATATATCTTCGTCTTACCTGCGCCGCGATATACCACAACTGTGGCAAGGAGGATGATGCGATCCGTCATATTGACAAAGCTATCGATCTGGCTCTCCCCGACAAATTCTACGGAGTTTTAGCCGAATACTGCCGCGCGCTTGACAATCTGATCGAGAGGCGTCTGTCTCTTATTGACGAGGAGGCGTGGAATGAGGTGAAAATACTTCATAAGATATATAACGAGGGTTGGTCAAAGCTCAGCGGCGCGGTGCGCGGCAAACAGATACTCACAACGCTTTCTCCGCGTCAGCGCGAAGTGGCAAAGCTGGCGGCATTCGGCATGAGCAATCAGGAGATAGCCGACCGCGTAAATATGTCGCTTGCGGGTGTCAAGCAGGCGATCAAGATCGTATCTGAAAAGAGCGGTCTTTCAAGAGACAGCTTTGCGGCTATACTTTGATATATACATATCTTTAAGCCGCCGCAAGAGATATAGAAAAATATTCCCGGTGGTAAAAAATGTAGCCAAAAAAAGTTAATTTTGGTAGTACCGAGATATAAAAGAATCTGCTATACTGTTAACAGCAACAGGATAGCAGATTTTTTTGCTTCTTTGGAGGCAGAAGGAGGTACTTGTGTCAGAAAAGCTGATAGGCAGATCAAACGCTCCGCCTACGGAGAATGATATATATAAGGTTATCGAGCTTCACGGCAGACGCTTCGAGATCCGATACGGATACTACGAGGAGATCGACCGAGACTACGAGCCTGTTCCGATATATCCCGATTTTATTAAAGAGCCCGTCTACACGGACGAGGGAGAACCGTTCGTCACTCTGATGCAGGACCCCTGCGAGAGCTACGAGCCGAACGGAAGGTGCAGCGACCGCGATTGCGGAACCTGCGTATATACCGAGAGAGGCGACGACCTCATCGGTATATGTAAATGTAAGAAAAATAAAAAATCAACATAAACCCACAATACGGTAAAAAGGAGAACAACTATGACAAAGAGAAACACGGTAATTAAGACAACAAGCGTGCTGCTTGCAACACTGATGCTCGTAGCAACACTCGTTGTGCTTGGCACTATCGCGGTAAGTGCGGCGCCTGCAACGGGCAGCTATGACGTCAACGGTGACGGCACAAACGATACCGCATACAAGATCTCAACCGCGGCAGATCTTCTTTGGTTTGCAAACGAGGTCAACGGCGGAAACAATCAGATCAACGGCGTGTTGATGAACGACATTGACCTTTCCACCGTTTGCTCCGCAACCCTTGGCAACTGGACGCCTATCGGAACGGAAGCAAAGAATTTCAAAGGCTCTTTTGACGGTAGAGGCTTCACTGTAAAAAATATTTATTACAATAACACCACTGACGGAGATTACGTTGGTTTGTTTGGCTATGTTAGTAATCCCGCTGTCATTCAGAATGTTACCGTTACCGGAACGCTTGCCGGTGTGGATTGCGTGGCAGGTATTGTTGGAAGAACGATGGGTAGCACCAGCGGCGACCCCGCCATTCGCAATTGTGTGAACTACGCAAACGTTAGCGCGGATAGATATGCCGCAGGCATTTTGGGTTTTGGCAGCGCCAATATCTACAATTGCACCAATCACGGTGATATGTCCGCTACCGGAAGTTATGCCGGCGGCATTGTTGCCTTCGGTTACGACAACATTGTTCAGAATTGCGCGAATTTCGGAACGATTTCGGGCGGAAGCTCTTACGGCTTGGGACACATGAATCAGGCTTCCTGCCAGATCTCCAATTTTGTTAATTTTGGATCTGCCGGCTCGGATGGCGTATCGGACAAAGCGGTAACCAACTGCTACTCTGTTTCGAATACCTCTGTTTCCGGAGCTACGAAGATCGATGCAAGCGATGCGCGTATTGCCAGCGGTGAGCTTGCATACATGCTCGGCGAGGGCTGGGGTCAGGAGATCGGCGTTGACGCAGCTCCCGTTCCCGGCGGAATGAAGGTGTATTACACCATGGATCCCGCTACGCTCTGCACAGCTACAACACCTACTTATATGTACGCAAACAGCGAAAACACCAAGAGAACTCACGACGCAAATATGCCCGCTGAGGATTATGATAACGGCTTCTGCACGATCTGCGGAGAATATCAGCCTGCTACTGACGGCGACGGCGACAGCTACTACGAAATCGGAAACGCAGGTCAGCTTTATTGGTTTGCGGCACAAGTAAACGGCGGAAGCAGCAATCTTAATGCTGAGCTCGTTGCTAATATCACCGTTAACAGCAACGTTCTGACTGCAAGCGGAGATCTGAACGGCAACCCCGAAGACTTCCGCGCATGGACACCCATTGGAATTTCGGATGCAAACGACTTCGAGGGAACATTCCAGGGCAACGGATACGTTATTAGCGGTCTTTACGCGAAATATTACGGTGTTGGCTTTATCAAGATGACCGGCAGTGGTGCTAAAATCTATAATCTGGGTGTAATGGACTCCTATTTTTTGAATGATAACGGTAGCGGTCACGGATATGCCTCCGGTGCCATCGCGGGTTATCTGAGCGGATCCAGTATCGTGGTTGAAAACTGCTTCAGTAACGCAACTATCGCCGGCAACAGCTATATCAGCGGCGGTTTGATTGGCGCTGCGAACTCTTATCCGACTATAAAGAATTGCTATTATTTTGGCAAAACCGTCGGTAGCCCGTTTTCTCATACAGACTTCTCTTGGAATAGCAAGAGCGGCACCAACTACTACGTTTCCACTACGGATGACGAGAACGATTACACCGTCGATATTACAATGGAAGACGTTACCTCCGGCAAATTGGCGTATATGCTCGGCGGAGCATTCGGACAGAACCTCGACAACGGTGAGACCGTACAGTCCTATCCTGTTATCAGCGATGCAAAGGTATACTCAGGCTACACCACCTGCGATGAAGCGCAGACTTCCCCCATCTATACCAACAACAGCGCAGTAAGCGCAACAAAGCCTGCACACCACGATTTCGTATACGCGGCAAGCGGCAACGAGATCGCAAAGAATTGCGGCGAGTGCAATAAACTGATGGGTACGGCAACTGTTACCGCAATCAACGGCAAATATACAGGCCTTCCCGTAGGCGCAGTCGTAAACGGCACCGGTGATTACGCAAGCGAAAGCTTCGTTATTACCTATACAGACGCTGAGGGCAACAGCACAACTACCGCTCCCACAGCGATCGGCAGCTACACCGCATCCTTCACGACCGATGGCGAAACCGCTTCGACGAGCTTCATTATCTCTAAGGGCATTATGAGTGTATCCGCTGTTCCCACATCAACTCACGAGTACGGCGACACTCATACCGGCAAGCCCATTAGCGGTAAGGTCGTTATAAACGGCAATGAGTCGGTAGAGATTACGGGTACTTGGGCATGGGTAGGCAGCACTACAACCGCTACCTTCACACCCGACGCAGAGTTCGTTGATCTTTTCGAGGCTCTTGCGGCTCAGGACGTTACAATTACCGTAACCGAGGCAACTCCCGTTATCACTATCACGTCTCCTTCTCCCTCGATCATGCCCGGTATGAGCATTATGTTCGGCAGAGAGGTAACGAATCCCCACACCGACACCCCTGAAAGCCTTCCCATTCATTACAGATACGTATACAAGATAGGTGAGAGCGGTACGCTTCAATACTCAACAGCGTCGAAGCTTACTATCCCCTCTGACGTAACCGTTGGCGAGATTATCTACGTTTACGTTGAAAATATTGCGGAGGCAGGCAAATACGCGGTCGGCAAGTCCAATACGGTCGAGCTTCGTGTAGGTCAGATAGACTATTCCGAGGACATTCAGAACGTCACCGACGATCTTGACGCGGCAAAGGCTAAACTCGATCAGGCGATCCTTGATCTCGAAGCAGCAGACCAGAAGAACGCAGACGATCTCGCACAGGCGATAATCGATCTGAATTCGGCTATCTCCACGGCGCAGGCGGCAGCAGAGGCAGCAGCTAAGGCAGAGGATCAGACGTTGAAGACTGCGTTGGAGTCCAAGATCGACACCGCAGAGGCAGCGCTTGACGCGGCTATCCAGGCAGTACAGGATAATCTTGATCAGGCTATCATTGATCTTGGCGCGGCAGACCAGAAGAACGCAGACGATCTCGCACAGGCTATCACCGATCTGAATTCGGCTATCTCCGCGGCACAGGCGGCAGCAGAGGCAACGGCTAAGGCAGAGGATCAGACGTTGAAGACGGCGTTGGAGTCCAAGATCGACACCGCAGAGGCAGCACTTGATGAGGCGATCAAGCAGGTTCAGAAGAACCTCGACGATGCAAAAGCAGAGCTTAACAAGGCTATTGCTGACGGCGATAAGACTCTTTCCAACGAGATCGACGCTCTTACCACTGCACTTAATGATGCAAAAGCGGCTCTTGAACAGGCCGATGCTGACAACAAGGCTGAGCTTGTAAGTAAGATTGAAACGGCAGACGCGGCTCTTGATGAGGCGATCAAGCAGGTTCAGAAGAACCTCGACGATGCAAAAGCAGAGCTTAACAAGGCTATTGCTGACTGCGATAAGGCTCTTTCCGACGAGATCGACGCTCTTGAGAAGTCACTTGCAGACGCAAAGGCAGCTCTTGAAAAATCAGACGCTGACAACAAGGCTGAGCTTGTAAGTAAGATTGAAACCGCAGACAAGGCACTTGACGAGGCAATCAAGCAGGTTCAAAATAACCTTGATAGTGCAAAAGCAGAGCTTGAAAAGGCTATCACAGACGGCGATAAGGCAAACGCAGATGCACTCGCACAGGCAATCTCAAATCTGAATGCGGCAATCGACGCAGCTGAAACGGCAGCAACAACTGCTGACGGTTCGCTGAAATCCGAGCTGACAACTAAGATCAGCAGCGCGGATGCGACTCTCGAGGCAGCAATCGACGCTCTTACAGGCGAGCTTGACAGTGTAAAGAGCGAGCTTGAAGCTAAGGATGCCGAGCTTCAAACCTTTATCATCATCGTATGCGTAATTTCCAGCGTAACATTCTGTGGATGCGGTACGCTCGCAGTATTCTTCATCATCGACAAAAAGAAAAGAATTTGACAAATAAAGAATCTGCAATGAACGCATATTAACACATAAGCGGTGAGCCTCGGCTCACCGCTTTCTTTACACAAATCCACAAGCGGATTTGGTGGTGCATTCGAATGGCATCGCTCGATCCGACCATAAAAACAAGAGGGCAAATGCCCTCTTGTTTTTATGGTCGGAGTGACGGGATTCGAACCCACGACCTCTTGGTCCCGAACCAAGCGCACTACCAAACTGTGCCACACCCCGATTATTAATCTATTTTTCAACCCCAGTATTCAAACACGAGTTAGTATAACACAAAACTACAGATTTGTCAAGTGTATTACACTAAAAAATTTTGTAATATGCGGCTTCGGCTCGTCGCAAAAAATTCCTTGCAGTTTGAACGGCTGCAAGGAATTTTTTAAAATCAAATCAAGGAGCTAAAAACCTATTCTTTATTATCCAACAGGAATAAACTGAACCGCGCAGAAAGTAGCGTAAAGCACGAGAAGCGCAATTCCCTGCCAGCGTGAGAGCTTACCCTTAATAAGCGTCGGAATAGTGAGAATTCCCATCGCAACAAACACCAGAGGAAGGTCAATAAGCAACGAAGCGTTCATTCCGTTGATAACCTTTTCTGCGGGAAGCTTAAAGGGATTGATCGTTACTGCCGCGCCGCTGACAAGCACAAGGTTGAAGATATTTGCTCCTATGATATTACCAAGAGAAAGCGAGCTATGGCCCTTCATAAGCGCGGTTATAGCGGTTACAAGCTCAGGCAATGACGTACCAAGTGCCACAAAAGTAAGAGCGATAACGCTTTCGGGAACGCCAAGCTCGGTAGCGATCACAGTTCCGTTGTCAACGAGAAGTGTAGCGCCGACCGCGATGACCAACGCACCGAATATCATATAGATAATATTTGAATTCAGAATACCAAGGGTATTCTTCGTGATCAGCTTAACCAAACCTATGACGAGAAGCACTGCACCGACAATTCCGACCACGTAGAAGGTATTCATCATATCGCCAAATCCGGGGGATTCGGGAAGGACACCAAGAGGGTCTTGATTTATAAGACGAACAACTATATCAAACACTTGCGCTGCGACCAATGAAACACCAACAAGAATGAAACCAAGGAAATCACCGTGAGAGCCTTGATTTTCTTCTTCAACCTCGTCGTCAAGCGCGTCAATAATTGCTTCTGCGTCCGCCTTCGGCTTCATGCTCTTGAACGCCTGCACAACCTGAACGGTCATGTATGCCAAGAAGCCAAGCAAGAGAATGATTCCGACCCAACAATAGAACTCTCCGAAAAAGTATGCTGCAACGGCATAAACTGCTGCTGCTCCGAAAAAAAACAGGACGGGAAATCTCAAGGACTTTTTATCGGCTCCCGATGGGCGTATAGCCACTGTCAATGCCGCTATAAGCGCGGTATTACAGATTATAGAACCGACCGCGTTACCGTATGCGGTCGCTCCGCTTCCCTGCGCCGCGGCTGTTGCGGAGACCATTACCTCGGGCAAGGTAGTGCCAATAGACACCACGGTAGCGCCTATCAAAATTTCGGGGATGTGGAACTTTCTGGCAACTCCCGTAGAGCCGTCAACAAACCAGTCTCCGCCCTTTATCAGGAGAAAAAGACCGATTCCAAACAGAATAATATTGATCCAAAGCATCAATAATTACCTCCTAAAACAAACTATTAACATTTTATCATAGTAAATATTTTTTGTCAACACCAAAATTGATATAAATTCCGTTAAGTAATTAATTCAACAAATTGATAATTACTTCAACAAAATGTCCGCTTGTGAGACCGAGCGTTGCCGACTCACAAAACGGACATTTAATTTAATTTATTTTATTGCTTTTTCTTAAAGAATAACGCGGTGCCGATAATCGATATTACCATTATCGCGCTAACACCTATTTCTCCGATGCAACCGAAAAGAGACTTGTTGACGGGTTCATCAACATTTCCCTCTTGCTCTGTTTGATCTTTACTCTCTGTCACATTTTCAGAGCTTTCGACGGTCACTTCGGTCTCGGTCTCGGTTTCGGTCTCGTTCTCGGTCACAGCCTCGGTGGTCTCCTCATCAAGCGGTTCTCCAAGAACGTTTATCTTCAAAGAAGATATTTTGACATTCACCGATTGCAATTTCTCATTGAAACACTCTCTTACGATAATATCGAAAGTTTTTTCTCCCACAGGAGCATTATTTTTGATTTTGAACGTAAGTGTCACCAATGTTCCAACCGCGGTAGAATTTTTAGCGGAATCCCAAAGGATGTTCTCACCCTCAGTCATTGTACTCATAACGCTTCCGTTTTTGACGTTCACAAGCTCAAAGCCTTCGACCTGAGGAACGGTTATTATGAGTGCCGCAAATCCGGGGTTGTTTGTTACCGTAAGAACAACCTCAACGGTATCGCCTCTCTGCCCTTCGGTGCTTGATGCCGAAACAATAATATTGTTAACGTCGATGGAGGCTTCGGTTTCTGCCTCTGTGGTTTCTTCGGTTGTCTCCTCGGTTGTCTCCTCGGTTGTCTCCTCGGTAGTTTCCTCGGTTATTGCCTCGGTAGTTTCCTCGGTTGTTTCTTCAGTTGTTGCCTCGGTTGTTTCCTCAGTTGTTTCCTCAGTTGTTTCCTCAGTTGTTGCCTCGGTTGTCTCCTCGGTAGTTGCTTCGGTTGTCTCCTCGGTTGTCTCCTCGGTTGTCTCCTCGGTAGTTGCCTCGGTTGTTGCCTCGGTTGTTTCCTCGGCTGTCTCCTCGGTAGTTGCCTCGGTTGTCTCCTCGGTAGTTGCCTCGGTTGTCACCTCGGTAGTTGCTTCGGTTGTCTCCTCGGTTGTCACCTCGGTAGTTTCCTCCACAAGCGGCTCACTAAGAACATTTATCTTTATGGAAGAAATTTTCACGTCAACCGATTTCAGTTTCTCATTGATGCACTGTCTTACGATAATATCGCAAGTTTTTTCTCCCAAAGGAACATTTTCTCCGATTTTGAACGTCAGTGTCACCAGCGTTCCAATCGCGGTAGAGTTTTGGGCAGAATCCCAAAGGATATGCACACCTTGAGTCATTGTACTCATAACGCTTCCGTTTTCGACACTTACAAGTTCCAAGCCATCGACATTCGGAACTGTTATCTTGAGTGCGGCAAATCCCGGATTATTGGTTACCGTAAGGACTACGTCGACGGTATCCCCTCTTCCTCCCTCGACGCTTGAGGCGGAAACAATCAGATCGTCTGCCGCCCCAACGCTCATCAAGGGACAAATGCACGCGAAAACTAAAATAACCGAGACGATTATTGAAATTCGCTTTAAATTGTTCATAATATAATATTTTTAATTCTTATTCTCCCTCTTTTATTTGAGGACCAAGAATGACAGAGGACTCTCCCGTATCGTAATCATAGCTTGCCATATATTGGCGGAGCAAAGTAATATCCTTTAGGTCAACAACGCCGTCGCAATTGACATCCGCTTCTGCTGTGTCTACACTGACTCCACTTCCTGCAATATATTTTCTTAACGTTACAACGTCGGATATGTTTACCTTACCGTCCTCACTTCCGTCAACGTTTCCGTATGTGAAGTTCTTGAAGGTCACGCTTCCCGCCGTTACCTTGGTGTTGACACCATCGGCGGAGGTCGTCATAGCATCGATTACTTTGACAGAAAATTCAGCGGAGTCTCCTTCGTTCATAGCTGTCTTTGCTTTGAAAGCAAGGTAGACCAGCGTTCCGTTCTTTGTAGAATTTGACGTATTACTCCAAATAAGATGCGAGCCGTTTCTCGAAAGTCCATCCATTACTTCTCCGTTTACAACTCCCATAAAAGTAAATTTTTGGTTATCGTACACGGGCATGATGTCGAGATAGGAAATACCCGTGTTGTTTTCAATATTTACAGGAACAAGGAAAAGATCGCCGGGGTTGATGACAGGGCTAGCCACATTTATCTTTACAAGCTCGTTTTCAGTAGGTGCGGTTACATCAGACGTTCCGTTATTATGCACCATAATAGCGTCAGCATAGTTCGTATCATAAGCAAGTATCTCGGAGATGCTGTCGCTCATACCGACGTAGGCAATATCAATATATTCGCCGTTTTCAAGTTTGTTACTTGCATTAAAGAAATCGATTCGCATATATTTTGTAAGGCAGGTTCCATCTTCGCTGACCTCAAAGGTATCTATTCCGTAGGATGCAATATCAAATATCACCAGATGCCACTTATCGTCACAAACAATGTTTTCGAATTTGTAATTATCTCCGCCAACCGGAGCAGAATTCTTCGTGCTGGTAAAGACCTCCATATATCCTGTTTGAGCGGAATTCGAGGGGAGTCTGTATTTCACAACCACGTATTTACCTGTGTTTACAGGGTCTGTAGCGTTATAAAGAGTTGAATAGAAGTCTGTTCTGTTATTAGCGTTTGGAGTAAATGTGATGTAACTTACTCCGTTTATTTCGTCGGTTTTGACTTCGGAAGCAACGGCACAGGTATCGCTAATACGGTTCCTAGCTCCAAGATCGGCTCCCGCATAAAGCACATTCATATTCTGGAGAGATGCGTTGCTCTCAACGGTAAGTTCCCAGCCGTCGAATGCCGTATCAGCAACTACCTTGAATGTTCTTTTCTGCTTGCCGGTAAGAGTAGTTACAAACGAGTAGGAATAGGTTCGGTCCTCGTTGTAATAAACGCCGTAGCCGTCGTAGCTGTGTCCGTTTTCGTCGACGTCGGGAGTTGTAGCCGAGCATACGACGTACTCGACCCACCTGCTCTCCGATTCCAACCATTCGTAGATCTTGGGATCGGTAAGCATTGTAAAGCCGTCGACTCGGATGGTCTGGTTGCTTTCATCACCCGAAATGGTAAAGATTGCCTCTTTACCGTTGGTGGTTTTAACTCTGGGGAGGAATACAGACGAAACGGTTTCGGTTGTAAGCTGCGCATTTTCAACATGGGGGTCGGGGTCTGCAATAGGAGTTATCGTAACAGGGTTTTGAGCCATATCTGCTCGAACGTCACGAACATTCTTGTCCTGAATGGTGTCGTAGGTTCCATCCATCTCCTGAGAACCCCAAGGAAGAAGGATTGCGTTGATGGTAAAGCTATCACCCTTCGTGAGAGTTATCGCTCCCATGTTAAGGGACAACGAAAGCTTACCGCCAAGGTCGTTAACCACGAATCTGGGATATACTCCTGCATTGTTGTCAACGAGGCTATTTAAATCGGAGTTGCAAATGAGCATTGCTACGTTTGAATAACCACCGTTGTTGTGTTCGCTGGTTGCGTTATCCATATCGAAGAAGGAGAAATAAGGATAATAGCTGCCAAGCTGGTACTGTGCCGAGGATCCCTTGGCTTGTGCTGTTGTTACTTGACAGGAATTGTTGGAATCAAGATATCCGACACGCTGGTAGAGACCCGTGGGGTCCAACGATTCTACGGAATAGAATTGGAAATCTCTGCTGAAATCCGTGAAGCTGACGTCTTTAAGTATCTCGTACTTGATCTGATAATAGGTTCTGTTCTCGTCGGTCTGAGGCATCTCCATATGAGTGTAGGTAACGCTGATACTGCCGTCGTCGGAGATGTTCTGCATTTCTATCTCGGCGTAGGTAGGACCGTGAGAGGTTATTACGTTATTATAGTTTTCAGTTCCGTTAAAATTACCGTTTGAATCGGTATAAAGAAGCCATCTGTGGTCACCGCATGTATTATGCTGAGGGGCATTGCTCCAGTACGGTGCCGACATCGGACGGAAGTCGGGCAGCGTTAAGAAGGTTCTGGTATTAGACTTAGTAGAATACATGGGAGTTATACAGGTAGACTCCGTAACACCCGTGGACAAGTGATAATAAGGTGTTGAGAACTGTATCCAAGAAATCTGCTTCAAAGGATATTTTCCCCAGTTCTGATAAGCATTAACTACGGTATATTCAGCACTTGAGTTTGCCTTTATATCCATCGGGAAAATAGCTTCGCCGTAGGGGGTATCGTCAATACTGAAAAGTCTTGTATTCTCCTCTTGGAAGTTCTTACCTACCTGTATCGGTACGGGGATCAGCATTTCATTGGCGTCAAGCAATACGGCACTTTCAAGACAACCACCCGTGGTTGCGGTCATCGCCCATATCTTGCGGTTGTTATTGTCACCTGTTATGGTAAAGTTTACGTTAAAATGCTTATTTACTGCTGCATAGGCAGGCTCACTGAAGCCATCAAAGCCCTCAATACTAAATTTATAGATACCGCGGAGAGCGTCGTAGCCGGCAAAGCTGCCGTCACAATCCGCACTTACTGTAATATTATCCGAGGTAAGAGGATTTCTCTCAAGCTCTGCCTCTATTTCGAAGGCGTCGAGGGTCGTATTCGTATCTGTATAAAGTCTTTGACCTATGTAGAAGTCATTTCCGTTATCCGTGCCGGCTTCCGAAGGATTGAGAGTACCATTCTTGGGAGTATTGGTCTGTCTTATAACGTAATTGCCGTCTTCTACAGTCACGGTAAGCTTGCCACCCGAGCCGTCGTAGGGCATAATATATCCGAACACGCCGACGTCCGTAATGTAAAATCCGGCGTAATCGGCGTTAGCCTCTTCGGGAATGTTTTCTAAATCATTATAGGTCACTCCGTTTGCCTTGATAACGTAGCTACCAACCTTTTCGGTGGGGATCTTAACCTCAACACCGAAATTCTCGATATTATTTACGGTCTTAGTGGTTGCAAACTGAGTGAAGCTATGCATCTTATCGGAATAAACGAGGAAGGAACGGGCAACTTGAAGTCCTTCGATCGAATCACCCGTATCGACCTGAACCACTGCTAACTCGCTGATTGTAAAAGTTGAGCCTACCGCGCCCGAAAAGTCCAAACGCAGATGACCTATGGTTCCTGAATAACCACTACCGTTAAACATAGGTACCATATATGTCTGTTCTGTACCGTCGTTTATAACGTCGAATGAGACATATTTACTTGGGTCAGTAAAGCCGGTTGCAGTGCTATCATTATAATAGAAAGCTGCGCCCGTAATTCCCTCCGAAACGGTCATCTTTATGCGAATGTAATTATAAGTGTCTGCGGAATATTCGATGCTTTTAGCTAAAACGTTGTCGGAATTCCCGAACACTATTTGTGGGTCATTATTGTTAGTCAACGTTCCCGAAACTTTTCCGGGACTCCACTTCGAACCACCAGAGGTTATTTCGACGTCTGTAACATTGGAGACCCAGAATTTCTTTACGTCTTCGCTCATGACGGTAGACTCAGTAATGAAGTCCTGGCCCTCAAATCTCGCGTCGTAATAGTAGTATCCGAGACGGTGAAGGTTAGCCGTAGCGGCAGACGAGGAATCAGAGGCGTACACTCTTTCTTTACCATCGATTGTAACAAAAGCGTCCATCGTGTTCTCGAAGTAAGCTCCGTTCTCGTTCGTCAGAGACGCTACCTGCTTATTGCCATTTTCTTTAAGATTGTAAGACAGGGTCATCTGCTGATTTTTAATCTCAAACTGCTCTCTGGTATAATCGTAGAACTGTGCCTGAACTCCGTTCGCAAGATAGTTTGAATGCGTAATAATGGTAGAATTGTCAGGTGTTTCTACCTGTTCGGAATCTGCAACAACATCCTCGGCGATCGCGGGTATAGTTCCCACGAATATCGAGGGCATTATCATAGCAAATGCCAGAACAATTGTTAAAAAACGGGTGGATAGTTTTCTCATAACTTATTCCTCCAACTGATATTTACTTGCAGACTTTAGGACGAGCCAGCCTGCAAGTATTTGAAAATTTGTATTAAATACCCAAAATATTATAACACAATCGCACAGATTTGTCAATAGTAAATTAAAATGATTTTATTGCTGATTTTATTGCATATATCGAACAAATAATTTTAAGAAAAAAACTGACAAAAGCACGTTAACATAGCGGAAACGTTACAATTCAATTTTCTGTTTTCTTTCCTTTCGCCACGTCACGGGAGAAACGCCGTGAAAGCCTTTGAAGCATCTTGAAAAATACTCAACGTCGGAAAAACCGCACGCCGCCGCCACGTCATTGACCGAATTTCTTTTATCCGCTAACAGTTTTTCGGCAAGATGCATCTTTTTTTCTGTCACGTACTGCATTATGGTGATACCAAATTCCCTTTTGAAATGCTCGGTCAGCGTAACCGTGCTACAATGGAGATTCCAGCTAAGATCGGCAAGGGTGATCTTTCTTGAAATGTTGTCCTTTACGTAGATCTTGACTAACTGACCGAGAGTGTGCTTATCGTCGGAAAGCAGGTCGTTTGCGGCAATATATTCGCCGATCATGGGTAACATTCTCGCAAAGCACTCAAATTTTTCATAAGAATAGCTTGGGAAATCTTTGACCAATTCCGAAAGGACGTCACTGTCAAGATTGGGCGAAATAAGCAGAGCGCTCTCAACTGCGTTTTTAGCGTGATGCTCCCCTTCCTCAATTCCCATGGCAAGAAACAGGAAGCCTATAACCGTTTCGTCCTTGATGATCGGACTTATAGCTTCACAAACTCCGAACGGACATGTATACACGGTCAATTCCCTTTTAGCCGCGGCACTTTTCAGCCTTGCGGTGTCCGAACCGACGCAACATTCAAGGCATTTGACAGACTTATGTATGTATTCACAAAAATTGTCGCTTTCGTTTCTCGCGGCGGCGATACTGTGGAACTCGCTATCTATTACCGCAATATCCATGCCCGATACGTTATGAAAATCCCGAAGGACTGTTTTTAGTCTTTGAATATCCATAAAGCTCTCGCTTTCCTTACTTTGTATTACTATTTTTATTCAGCCATTGTTTTATATTTGCCCGGTGTAACACCCACGTTTTTCTTGAAAACACGGATAAATCCTGAATAGTCTCCAAAGCCGCAGAGCATTGCGGTCTCGGTCACGCTTTTCCCTGCCGCCAGCATCTTTTTCGCCTCGGTGATTCGCTTTGATGTGATATACTTTGCCACGGTTGTGCCACAATGCTCCGAGAAAAGTCGGCAGAGCTGATTGACCGACAGATACGACGCTTTCGCCACGCTTTCAAGAGTCATATGTTCACCAAAGTTATTATTGATATAATCCATGGCGAGATTTACCGCCTTGTGAGAATGCGAGCGGATGTCAACACCCTCGCGCTCGATGATGGCACGATTGATGTCTACTAATATCTCGGTCATAATGCTGTGCTTTATAAGGTCGTCACCGTATCCTCCGTCCTCGGATAGCCTTTCGAGGCGTTTTTTCATTTTCCCCACGTCCTCTTCGCTGAGATGTACTCTGTGATCAAAGCCGTACTTGTGGGGATAAAAGCATTTTGAAAGGTCGGTCTCACGGGTGGAGCAGTTATGCAAAAATTCCGGACTTATCTGGAAGACGTAGCGGTGAAACTCCACACCGCTCTCGTAGGTTATTTTATGTACTTCGTACTGATTGATAACAAAAACGTCGTTGTCGCGGACGTCGTATATCTGTCCTCCGATAAGGAAGCTTTTACCGCCCGACAGACAGAAAAAGACCTCGCAGCAATCGTGGATATGTATATTGGGATTGGGGTTTCGCTCCTCGGAGTAATAGATGCCGAAGCTTGCGTTGTCGCAGGCGTGTGCGATGGCAAGTGAGCAGCTTTCAAATACGCATTTCATTTTTCTTACCTCATCAAGGTTATAAATTGCGGTTTTCCCGCTCTCAAATCATAGTATATCACACAATGGTGAGAATTGCAACATTTTAGTTGGAATTTGACTGTTTTTTTGCAAAAAAATATGGTAAAATGATAATGAGGTGTATTTTATACTTTTAAAAATAATTAGGAGGTACATAAATGCTGACATTGAAAATCACGGACGCAAAAGGCGAGCTGCTATTCGAGCGTTCGGGAATGAGTATCAGCGAAGTCTTTGAGGGTAAGCTTACACCCGGATGTAATATTAATGTCTCGCTTCAGAACTGTGAATTTATTGCCGTAAAGCTTGATCCGACGCTTGCCGAGAGCATCGTCTGGGTTCCCAACAAAAGCTTTGATTTCGTCATTCCCTCCGCCAGCGTTTTGAGAGCCGGCTATGCCCCCGGAGCTTTTTCGGGAGACGTTCACCCGATCTCGGTCCGCGAACCGGAGGACGAGGAGATCTACGCATACAGACAGATCTCGCTCAACTCCCACGACCTTCGCGGCAAGAGAAAGACATTCCCCCATGCCTCGGCGAATTTCGTCACCCGTGAAGATCCCTGCTTCTACGAAAGAAATGCCATCGACGGAGTAATCAACAATCAGGGACACGGCGGTTATCCCTATCACTCTTGGGCAGGTGGCGCTCGCGAGGACATCGAATGGACTATCGACTTCGGCCGTGACGTTGAGGTTGACAAGCTGGTATTTTTCCTGCGTGCCGACTTCGCCCACGACCCTATAACCGGTATTCCCCACGACTCTTACTGGAAAAACATCGACATCGAGTTCTCCGACGGTGAGGTAATACATGGTGAGTTTGTCCTTGACGGCACCGATCTCAACCCCGCCAATTCGACGGGTATCTCAATTGAATTCGAGAAAAAAGCGACTCGCACAATTCACTTATTCAATTTCAGACAGGTTACCGATGTGCTTTCATTTGCGGCGCTGACCCAATTCCAAGCATTCGGAACGTATATTAAGGAGGATCTAAGCAAAATGGAAGTAAGACAGGCATCTAACGCAAAAGATGTCAAGCACTACACAACAGAGAGACTTCGTGAGGAGTTCCACATCGCGAATCTTTTCACAAAGGACAACATCAGAATGGTCTACAGCCACATCGACCGTATCATCACCGCAGGTCTTATGCCCGTACGCCAGATTCTAAAGCTTGAGGCAGGCAAGGAGCTGGCTGCTGAATATTTCCTGGAAAGACGAGAGATGGGCTGCATCAACATCGGCGGCAAGGGTATCATCACCGTTGACGGCGTTGAGTACGAAATGAACCCCAGAGACGGTATGTATATCGGTATGGGCAATAAGGACATCACCTTCAAGAGCTGCGACGAAAACGATCCTGCAAAGTTTTACGTAAGCTCCTGCCCCGCTCACACCACCTACCCCACCGTTAAGATCGATATTACCAAGGCAAAGAAGGTTCCCTGCGGTTCTCTTGAAGAATGCAACAAGAGAGTTATCAACCAGTACATACACCCCGAGGTTATCAAGTCCTGCCAGCTCGCTATGGGTCTTACTCAGCTTGAACCCGGCTCCAGCTGGAACACAATGCCCTGCCACACCCACGACAGACGTATGGAGGTCTATCTCTACCTCGATATGGGCGAGAACGACGTCGTATTCCACATGATGGGCGAGCCTCAGGAGACCCGTCACATCATCATGCACAACGAAGAAGCGGTTATTTCTCCCTCTTGGTCCATCCACTCCGGTGTTGGTACAAAAAATTACTCCTTTATATGGGCTATGTGCGGTGAGAACCAGGAATTCACCGATATGGACCACATCCATACCAAGGATCTTCTTT
Organism: Eubacteriales bacterium; assembly: GCA_045538195.1. Lineage (GTDB taxonomy): Bacteria > Bacillota > Clostridia > Oscillospirales > CAG-272 > SVTX01. Next base: position 154,089 of record JAZSRA010000130.1, read on the forward strand.
AACCTGTATTTTTGAAATGAAATGTTTTGCTTCTCAAAACGTGAAATTCGCCCTGCGAATTTCATTTTAAAGCATTTGGAGGACAAACTTATGCATTACGATGAAATAATTAAACAAAATCAGGCTTGGATAGACGAAACTTGGGCAAAAATCGAGAAAAAAGCTACAAAGGCGGCGGTCAAGAGCCGCAACAAGATCCCCTACACCACCGACGCAAACGGAGATCATACCGACGTGTCCAGCAATCCTAATATGTGGACAAACGGCTTCTGGGGCGCTTATATGTGGATGATGTACGAGGCTACAAAGAACGAGGACTTTGCCATCACCGCAAAAAAATGCGAGGAGATAATGGATGCTTGCTTCAACGATATGGATCAGCTCCATCACGACGTTGGATTTATGTGGCACATCATGTGCGGCGCAAGATACGCACTGACAGGCGACAAGGCGGCAAGAAACAAGGATCTGCTCTGCGCTATGACTTTAGCGTCTCGCTTTAAGCTGAACGGTGGGTACATCCGCGCTTGGAACGGCACTTGGAAGGACGAGGATAACGACGGATGGACTATCATCGACTGTCTTATGAATCTTCCCCTGCTCTTTTGGGCAAGCCGCGAAATAGGCGACGACAGATTTAAACAGATAGCTATCTCTCACCTTGATATGGCTATGAACCACCACGTCCGTCCCGACGGTTCCGTCAACCACATCGTATTCCACGACGTGGAGACAGGCGAGATGACCGGAACTCATCGCGGTCAGGGATTTGCGGTCGGTTCTACTTGGTCGCGCGGCGCATCATGGGCGGTCTACGGCTTTGCTCTTGCATACGCTCACACCGGCGACGTTAAATATCTCGACACTGCAAAGAAGGTCGCTAACGACTTCATCGCAAATCTTGCAGTTGAAAATTGGTTACCTCTCGTTGACTTCCGCGCGCCCGCGGAGCCTGTTCAGTATGACTCTACAGCAGCCGCTATCGCCGCTTGCGGATTTATCGAGATAGCAAAGCACTGCCCCGAGCATGAAAAGAAGCTTTATCTTACTGCCGCTATCAACACACTTAAGGCTATGGACAAAAAGTTCTGCCGTTGGGGCGACAATATCGACGCTTTCCTCGATTGCGGTAAGGAAATGTACCACGAGGGACAGAGCCACCCCATAATCTACGGAGATTTCTTCTACGCCGAGGCAATTCTCAAGCTTAAAGGCTCGGAATTTAATCCTTGGACTATTTAATAAACTTGTGAGGAAAATAATTATGACTAACAATTTTTTCAAGTCTGCTCTCCCTATCTGGATTGAGGGCAGAGACAAAGAATGGAACGTAACCGTCCAGCTTACGTACAACGCTAAAGATCTGAAAAACGCAACTCTGACTATGGCAGGCGCAACCTTCTACCAGGTCTATCTTGGTGAAAAGCTGCTTCATTTCGGCCCTGCGAGAAAGGCGATCGGCTATGCGGGCGTTGACGTATTCCCCCTCCCCGATATAGACGAGGGAACTCTCTACATACGCGTAGCGGGTTACTACTGTGCTTGCTATAACGGTGTTCTTACATCCTCCTTCATTCAGGCGGAGATCGAGCAGGACGGCGAGTTGCTTGCCGCTACGGGAAAGGGTGGCTTTAATTGCTATCTTTACACTCCTAAGCTGCATAAAGTCATGAACTACTCCCATCAGAGACAGTTTTCGGAGTGTTACAACCTCTCTCGCAGACCTCTGAAGGTACGCTTTGCGGTAGTTGATCCCGGTGTGACTCTCATCCCTCGTAACGTGGATTTTGCAGATCTGGATGCCAAACCCGCACGCTTCCTGGCAGCCGCTCCCTTCACTATGCAAGAGGAGCTTAAGCACCCGCTTCGCGGCTATCAGACAGGTCCCGAGTGGGAGTACAAGCCTGCTCAGTATCCTTACGAGGAGCTAGAATCAAAGCCCTTTGAGGAATACCTCAAGATGGTTCCTGACTACACTGCTGAGTGTCAGCGCGGCGCGGCAGGTACGGTTGAGCATTACGACCTCGGCAAGATCGAGACGGGATTTTTGACGCTTCACGTTAATGCAAAGACCGATAGCCGCATCATCGGAGTGTTCGGCGAGCAAAACTATCCCGACGGAAGACCTAATCCCATACCCGTAAACGCAACTAACTGCGTTGAGTGGAGATTGCCGGCAGGTGAATATAAGCTTCACAGCTTCGAGCCTTACACCATTATGGGTATTGAAGTTATGATAATGGAAGGCGATGTCGAGATCGAATACGCAGGCGTTACCGAGCTTGCTTACTCGGCAAGAAAGATCAAGACTTGCAAGGTTACTGACCCCGAACTGGCTCTCGTTTATCAAGCGGCGGTCGACACCTTCCGTCACAACTCCGTTGACCTCTTTACGGACTGCCCCTCCAGAGAACGCGCGGGATGGCTCTGCGATAGCTATTATACAGGTCAATCCGAGTACTATTTCACTGGCAAGACTACGGTCGAGAACGAATTTCTTAATAATTATCTTCTCGGCGGCGGCGCAAGAGAAGGTCTTGACGGCATGGTTGAAATGTGCTATCCCTCAACCTCCTTGGACGGCAGGTACATACCCCAGTGGTCGATGTGGTACGTACTTGAGCTTTACGACTATTTCACAAAGCGCGGTCGCGGAGACAGAAAGGACGACTTCAAAGCTCAGCTCTACGACCTCCTCGGCTACTTCAAGAATTACGAAAACGAGTTCGGACTTCTCGAAAAGCTCCCAAGCTGGAACTTTGTCGAATGGTCGAAGCTTAATCAGCGCGTTCACGACGTAAGCTGGCCCACCAATATGCTTTTCGCCGAGGCGGTTGAGTGTATCGGTAAACTCTACGACGACGACGCTCTGCTTAAAAAGGCGGCAGACCTCCGCAAGACCATCAACGAGATGGCTTGGAACGGAAAGATGTATATGGATAGAGCTATGCGTCAGGAGGACGGAACTTTGAAGAACACCGACGAGCTTTCCGAGACTTGTCAGTATTACGCATTCCGTTACGGTCTGGCTGATCTTGAAGAAGAAAGATGTGCATACCTCAAGGATATGGTCATGAACGTATTCGGCAAGGACGTTATGGCACAAAAATGTCCCGAGATCGAGCCTTCCAACTCGCTCCCCGGCTTCTATATCCGCACCGAGCTTATGCTTAAATGGAAGATGTACCCCGAGCTTATCGAGTATATCAAGCACTTCTTCCTTCCTATGGCAAAGGCTACGGGAACTCTTTGGGAAAATAAGACCCCCGGCGCAAGCTGCAACCACGGCTTCGCGTCTTATATTGCAATCGCCATCGATGCTATTGAGAACGAAATGAAATAAGAAAAAAATTGCGGCGAGCCACTTTGGCTCGCCGTTATTTTATGATCAACTTATTTAAGTAATAGGATTTTTGCGTATAAAGAGAACGCCGAGGGTGTTGCGTCCGCAGTGAGCAGACACGGTGCAGCCTGCGCGGGTTATCATCACGTTGGCGGTGGGAGCAAGCTCCTTGACCTTTTCAACGCAAGCATCGATGATCGCTTTGTCGCAGCCTGCGTGGGTCACGAACACTTTATCAAGGTAGATGTCTGACGCGTCACCAATACGGTCTGCGATGTATTGAGGAAGAACCGAAGCGAATTTGCCTCTGTATTTCTTACTGACGCCCATTTTTCCGTCCTTAACGACGATACAGGGCTTGAGCTGAAGCAAATTCGCGCCAAAAGCCGCCAGAGCAGAGCATCTGCCGCCCTTGTGAAGAAATTCAAGGCTGTCGATAACAAATGATGCGTCTACGTTTGCCGCGAGGCTCGTACACTTCTCTGCTATCTCACGGGCGCTCTTTCCCTCTGCCGCCATTTCAGCAGCTGTTGCGACCAAAAGTCCGCCGCCTGTAGAAAGGTTACGGCTATCGACTACGTACACATTGTCGTAGTCCTCTGCCGCAAGGCAGGCGTTATGATGTGTCGAAGACATATCTGAGCTGATGGTAAATACAACTATCGAATAGCCCTCTCCGGTATATTTTTCAAAAAAATCCTCAAAATCTGCGATGTTTACCGCCGAAGTTTTGGGCAACTGACCGTTTTTTTCATAATTGGCGTATATCATATCGGGATCGATATCAACGCCGTCAGTATAAGTTGACTCACCCAGGGTGACGCCGAGAGGAAGTATCTTTACGCCGTATTTTTCGATAAGCTCGCGACCTAGATCACTTGTGCTATCACTTGCAATAATAATTTTTTCTGACATAACTGCTCCTTTGATGAGTAAATTATGGTATTTTTTTGATTATATCATCGTTTTATTAATTCAATTTTAAGTTTTTAATCAAAATAATAATTTTTATGCATTAACTTTTAATATAAAAAATATTTAAAGATTTTTGCAAAAACCTATTGCATTTTCCAAAACTTTATGGTATAATAACAAAGTCGTCAATACGGAGGCATAGCTCAGTTGGTTAGAGTACTTGCTTGACATGCAAGGGGTCGTAGATTCGAGTTCTACTGTCTCCACCAAAAAGAAGAGGCTGGCTCATTAAGTCGGCTTAAATAAGAAAAAAACGGATACTCTTTACCGAAAAGGTATTGAGTATCCGTTTGCTTTTTGGTATAATTAAATCGCCAAAAATAATCCACCACAAAGCGAGGTAATTATACA
>JAZSRA010000148.1:0-6971 GCA_045538195.1 Eubacteriales bacterium
TTTTCGATTTGTAGCCGTGATCTTATTAAAGCTTAAAGCTCTGTCGCGAAGCGACCTTTCCCGAAGGGAAAGCCTCTTTGAGGCTAAAAGTTTGATATTTTTGTAAGCCGTACTCCCCTATATTAACCAATGGGGTTGGGGGACACGGGGGAGGGGCTGTCGAGACGAATAAAAACGCGGCTTGCTGCTTTTTTATTCGTAAGACCCTCTCCTGCCCCCGTGCGGCGTTTCTTTGGTTCGTTTCTTGTCGCCGGTGACAAGAAATGAACAATAAATCGCGTTCTTTTAGTACTTTTCTTGCAGCTGGTGGCAAGAAAAGTACATATAAGAAATCGCTTTCCTCTGGTTACTTTCTGCGACGCGGGCAAGAAATGAACATCTAATCACCGCTAAATTGCAATCTAACATACAAAAGAAAGGTTTTTGCCATGCACGACGAACTTACAGCTGTTGATATAAAGAAAATGCAGGAGGAGATCGACTATCGCATGTGCGTTCTCCGTCCCCAACTGCTTGCCGAGGTCCAGAGGACACGAGAGTTCGGTGACCTCAGTGAAAATGCCGAGTATAAAGAGGCGAAAAGGGAGAAAAACAAGAACGAGAGCCGTATCCGTTATCTTAAAAATATGATCGCTACCGCAAAGGTAGTCAAAGTTCGACAGGATGCAGATGCGGTCTGCCTTTTCGATACCGTTACCTACTATATCGAGGAGGACGAGGAAGAGGAGGAGAGACAGATAGTTACCACCCTCCGTCAGGACGTCCTCAAAGGATATTTAAGCAAAGAGTCGCCTCTGGGCAAGGCTCTGCTCGGTAAAAAGATCGGAGACCGAGTTCTTGTCAAGGTAAACGATAATTATAGCTACTACGTTGTGGTCAGACAGATTAAAAAAGGCCATGACGATGAGAACATACCGATCAGCAGCTATTAAACGTCAAAAAAAGAAGAACCGACGGGTTCTTCTTTTTTTGTCGAAAATTTCATAAATATTGTGAAAAACTTGGAGCTTTACCCTTGCATTTGACAGGTCTTTGTGCTATAATGTATAATGAATAATAATATGGGTAAGTCTGCCCAAGTGCTATGGGGGCTTAAAAAAGCTTATGAGAGTTGTTCTTGCGTCAAAATCTCCAAGAAGAAAAGAAATTCTTGTAAATCTGGGGATAAAATTTGATATAATCGTGGCGGATGCCGACGAAAGCTGTGATATTCCCGATCCTGCCGAGAGAGTGAGCGCCCTTGCCGCGGTAAAGGGCAGAGCGGTGCTCGATCTTCTGCGTCGGAGAGGGGAGGATCAGGATACTCTGATAATCGCCTGCGATACCCTCGTTTACGCCTCGGGCGAATTTCTCGGAAAACCTCGCGATAAAGACGACGCTCGCAGAATGATAAAAATGCTGTCGGGCAAAGCTCATTCGGTTTTAAGCGGACTTTACGTTTCTTACGGTGGCAAGGAGTTTTCTTCCGCGTCGGAAACCAAGGTGATATTCGACGAGATGACCGATCGCGAGATCGAGGATTATATCAGCTCCGACGAGCCTTACGATAAGGCGGGCGGATACGCGGTGCAGGGACTTGCGTCGCTTTACGTTTCGGGGATCGAGGGAGACTACTTCAACGTAGTCGGACTTCCCGTAAACCTTTTGTATAAAACCTTAAAAAATGAATTTGGGATCGATTTTGACAGCCTGAAAGGGTGAAATCGACTTTTGAAAGCCTAAACGTGACGTTTTAGGTCAAAAATCTGTGAAGGGAGGGGTATGATTGCCAAAGCATATAGGACTTGACCTTGGTACGTCCAACACAAGGATGTTTATCAAGGGCAAGGGAATAGTTCTGCGTTCACCAACTGTAGTGACGGTTGAAAAGCACAAGGATATTGTAGTCGCGTTGGGCAGTGAGGCTAAAAAAATGATAGGCAAGACCCCCTCCAACATGGAGGCTTACAGACCTATCCGTAACGGCGTTATTGCCGATTTTGAGGTCGCGGCGATGATGATACACGAGTATTTCGTCAAGACCGAGGCACTGTCGCTCTTTAATCGCCCCGTGGTGCTTGTAAGCACCCCCGAAAACTGCACCGAGGTCGAGAGACTTGCGGTCGAGAACGCGATATTTGCGGCGGGAGCGAAGGCGGTGGGTGTTATAGGCTCGTCAATGGCGGCTGCGGTTGGCGCGGGACTTAACGTAAACAGTCCTCGCGGATGTATGATAGTCGACATCGGCGGCGGAATGACGCAGGTGGCGGTCATAAGCTCGGGCGGCTTGGTGCGGTCAAGAGCTATCAAGCTGGCTGGTGATAAGCTGGACGCGGCGATAATAAACAATCTTCGCACAAAGAGAGACCTTTTCGTCGGCGAGATGACGGCGGAAATGCTTAAAGTAAGACTTGGCAGCGCAGTTCCCGGAGCTAACAGAGGTCTGCTTGACGTAAGCGGACTTAATGAAAAACTGAAATGCGCGCAGACGGTGCGCGTCTGCTCCGACGATATACACGGAGCTATCCACTCGGCGCTTGAAGCGATATGCAGAACTATCACGAGCGTTCTGGAAAGCTCTCCGCCCGAAATTGCTGGGGACATTTCCGAGTTCGGTATAATGCTTGTAGGCGGCGGTGCCAATATTCACGGAATAGGCGAGCTTATTCGCAAAAAGACGGGACTTCGCGTAACGATCGCAAAGAATCCCATGGATTGCGAATGTATCGGAATCGCGAAGCTTATCGAGCGTCCTTCAACTATTCCGGGCGGAATACTTTATAAAAACAGATAAATTTTCATTGTTGAATTTTAGAAGGAGGAGAGACGGTGAATCAAAACGGTATTTTTTGGAATTCAAACGGCTCGGACAATGGCGCGGAGACTCCCGTCATTAACGATAACACCACCGCGCTTGCCGTATCGCAAGCGAGACGGGTCTATTCGACGGTGGGATTTGGGTACGCGGTCTATGCGGTGATCTCCTTGGTAGTGGCACTTATAATACAGTTTGCCGTACTGATCATATCCCCCGATCTTGTTGAAAACACTTTGTTTTTGAATATTCTCTCTCCCGTTTCCCTGTACATTTTCGCGCTCCCCGCGCTTATTCTGATACTGGCTCTCTTTCGAGTTAAGGGTGAGGCTCCCGAGAGAAAAAGACTTGGCTTTGGCGCGTGGCTTCTGATACTTCTCGTCAGCTTTGGTCTTATGTATATAGGCTCCTTCACGGGACAATTCGTGATGTGGGGCGTGTCCGAGGTTGTAGGATACGATTACAGCAATATACTGGAGAGCGTGATCAACTACGACAAAATGTGGATCACCGTCATATTTATGTGTATCGTAGCTCCTGTGGGCGAGGAATTTGTCTTCAGAAAGCTGATAATCGACAGAACTCATAAATACGGCGGATTTGTCAGCGTGCTTGTGTCGGGACTTATATTCGGTCTTATGCACGCAAACTTCTATCAGTTCTTCTACGCATTTGCGCTTGGGCTTGTGCTGGGATACGTTTATTACAGCACGGGCAGAATATGGTACACTATCGCCCTGCACGCGGCGATCAATTTTGTCGGCAGCGTCGTGACCGCTTACCTTAATCTTGGCGTGACGCAGATGAGCGAGGCTCTTGAAACTCTGAATACAGAGAGCGTGGATGAGATGCTTTCATTTATAGGACGCTACGGCTGGGTGATCATTGCGGAATACGCGTTTTTGGCATTAGTGCTTGTGTCTATGATATGCGCCGTCGTCTTGCCGATAGTTCTTCGCAAAAAAATAATTTTGGAAAGAAACGAGCTTTTTGCTCCCCGTAAAAAGGTGCTTGGCGCGGCTTTCCTTAACGTAGGCATTATAGTGATGCTTGCAGTCTACGTTCTTCAATTTGCATTGAATCTTATACCGCCCAACATCGGGCAATAAATTATACGGAATGGAGGTTTATTATGAGAGAAAGATTAAAAAGACCTTCATTCCGTATTGCTTTTGTCGGGGCGCTGTTTATCGTCGTTTGCCTTGTGTTCTTTGTTAGAATGTTCAATATTATGGCTACTGCCGACCCCGACAACAAAATAGAGACGGGTACATATACTCGTCGAGAGCCGATACAGGCGCTCCGAGGCGAGATATATGACCGAAACGGCAACCTGCTGGTTTACAATGAATATACCTATAATATGGTGTTCGACTACGACGCTATGGCGGCAACGCAGATCGAGAGAAACGAGACTATTCTTCAGGCTGTTACCGCATTGAAGGAAAACCGACTTGACTCCAATAGAACCGAAACAAGCTTTCCTTTTACGGGAGCCTATCCCAATTATACATACACGTCGGCGGCGCGTGACGGCGAGTCGGATATATATTACAGACTGCTCAAGAGAATAGCCGAAAACGAGCTTGAGACCGACGCGCCCGTGAGCAAGACCGAGCTGACGGTAGCTATTCTTGACGAATTTTACACCCAAAGCCCCGATAACTTCCCCTCGGAGAGCGAAATAGTTGATTGGTATGTCAAGAGATACAAGATTGACGAGAAAAACGAGTCGGGCGAGCCGATGTTTACCGATGAGGAGATCGACGAGATAATCCGTGTCAGATACGATATGGAGGTGGCGGATTTTTCGGTCTATAACCGCTATACATTTGCAAAAGAGCTTGATATTTCCTTCATAACATATATAAAAGAGCTGAATCTGGCGGGGGCTGATTTTGAGGTTGAAGCTTCAAGAAAATATGCCTATCCGGGTCACGCATCTCACATTCTCGGACGCACGGGAGCGATCTTGGCGGAGAATTGGGAGTATTATCAAGCGCTCGGCTACGATATGAACGACACCGTGGGACTTGACGGATGCGAGGCGGCGTTTGAAGAATACTTGCGAGGTGTTGACGGTGTAAGAGTCGTCGTGGAGGACAAGGACGGCAATATTATCAGAAGCTACGTCGAAAAAGAACCGATTCCGGGCAAGGACGTCTACCTGACCATTGACATTGATCTGCAGATCGCCGCGGAGGCAGCGCTTGAAAAGAACGTCAAGCTTGTTGGCGATGCCCACGCGGGCGCTCTGACCGCGATCGATCCCGATAACGGAGACGTGCTTGTGCTTGCGTCATATCCTACCTTTGATCTGACTACATATAGTAAGGATTATAATTCCTTGGCAAAGGATCCTCACAATCCCTTGCTCAACCGCGCCCTCAACGCATATACCCCCGGATCAGCCTTTAAGGTGGGTATGGTGGCGGCGGGAATAACCACGGGAACGGTGCGGCCGTCAACCGCCTTCTATTGCGGAGGCGCGGACCCGGTGTATGGAAACAAATGTTGGATACATCCGGGGTTGCACGGTGACGTAAATGCCACCTACGCTTTGCAGGTGTCCTGTAACTGTTATTTCTATGAGCTGGGTCCTCGAATGGGAATAGAGAATATGAACCGATATTGTAGTGCATTCGGTCTTGGCGAACCGACGGGGATCGAGCTTCGTGAAAGCACGGGCATCCTTGCAGGACCCGACTACGTAGAGAGCGCGGGTCAGCAGTGGAATGAAAGAGATACCGTTATGGCGGCTATCGGACAGTCAGTGAATATGTTCAACCCGTTGCAGCTGTCAAATTATATTGCTACGGTGCTGAACGGCGGCGACAGACGCTCGGTGCATCTGTTAAAGGAAGTAAGGACTTATAGCGGAGAGACCGTCTATAAGACCGAAGCGGAGATCGTCGACAGTATCTCGCTTTCCTCCGAGGCGGTGTCAACCGTAAAGCAGGGAATGAAGCAGATGGTCGCAAACGATGCGGCGGCTTCCTACTATATGTCGGGACTGCCAGTTACTGTCGGTGGCAAGACGGGAACCGCGCAAAGGGGAACGGGCAAAAACGACAACAGACTTTTTGTCTGCGCCGCGCCCTATAACGATCCCGAGATAATCGTCTCCGTGGTGCTTGAACCCGACGACAGTATCCCGAAGGACTACTCTCACGGATCGTCCTACGCGTCCTACGCCGCGGCAGAGACGCTTAAAGAGTATTATAATAATAAAAAATGATATAATTGAAAAGCTCTCCGCGATTTAGATCCGAGTTCTAAATGAGCGCTTTGCAATAATACGGCATGCCTTTAAAGAGGTATGCCGTATTTTGCGCCTGTGGAAATATATTTCCTGATAGGTATTTACAAACAGAAAAAAGTGTGATATAATAAATCTGCCAAACGAATTGAATAATCGCGCCGATAGGTATAATTTCCTTTGTAGGATAACTATACCCATTTCTGCGTACACTATAAACGAAATCCATTTGGTAAAAATGTGACTCCCGTTTATGGTGTGCAAATACCTTTCGGCGTATAAGTTCGTTTGGCGACAACTTGGAGTCTGCATTTTTCGGTGCGTGGCTTCGGTTGCGCACCTTTTTTTATGCTGATGGGGGATATATGAGCAAGAATATTCAAAAAAGAGTAATAGATATTACCGGTATAGAACTTATGCCCGGTGAGCCTGCTGCTTGTCTTGGAAACGGAGAGCAAGGGTTTGAGTGTTGCTGTGACGAGTGCGACTACTATTTGTTTTGCTTTCCCGAATTTCACCCGAAAAGTAAATAAGAAAATATGGATAAAGGTTGCATTTATTATTTTTGAAAAATTCTCCGAAAAATTTCAAAAAATTTTTTAAAAACCTATTGACAAGGTGATTTGTTTGTGGTATAATAATCAAGTTGCCGCGCAAAAAGGCAACCGTTTCGAAGCCTTCAAAAAAGTCAAAAAAAATTTGAAAAATTTTTCAAAAACCTCTTGACAAACGGTTTCGAAAGTGATATAATAGTCGAGCGCTCGTTTGAGAGCGCCAAATTGAACCTTGACAATTGAACAACAAAAGATAGAAGTACAAAGCAAAAAAGCAAGTGCGAAATACAGATCTGTCAAAAGAAAAGAGTAACACAACTCTAAAAAGTAAAAGAAGCTAGAGAAAATAGCTCAAACAGAATCT
>JAZSRA010000083.1:0-17644 GCA_045538195.1 Eubacteriales bacterium
GTTGAGGCTAAAAGTTTTATATGGTTGTAAGCCGTACTCCCCTATATTAACCCTTCGGGGTTGGGGGACACGGGGGAGGGGATGTTCAAAAAATCCGCCTTTGATTTGTGTGTTCTGTCGCCTTTTGCGGATTTTTAGAACCTCTCCTGCACCCGTGCGGCGTTCTTTTCGTCCTTTTCTTTCGACGTGGAAAGAAAAGGACATATAAACTAACAGATAAATTGCAATTTACAACGCTCCGTGAGAAAACATTACCTCGCCGTTGTCCTTAAATTCAATAGTGCCAAACGTGGCGTCATATCTGCCCACGCTTCCGGGATTAAATATGTAAAGCGGCTTTTTGAGATCAACTCCATACTCGCACTTCCCTGCAGGAAGATATTTTTCAAAAGCCTTGTGGGTGTGACCGAAAAGCACTATGTCCGCGCCTTTTTTATCAGCCTCCGCCACGAGCCTTGCCATGCCAAGCTTGACGGCATATCGGTCGCCATGAGTCATCATTATTTTCTTGCCGCCGAGAGTCATAACTATTTCATCCTCGGCATAGCCCTTGCCGAAAAAATTCAACATATCGTTGTTTCCCGTGACAGCAAAGGTAGGGATTTCTCCAAAGTCACAGTATGAAAGATCACGAAGTCCGTCGCCGAGAAAGATTATGGCGTCGGGCTTTTTTATCTGCCTGAGATACCCTTCAAGCATATTGGATACACACCCGTGTGAGTCCGAAAAAACGAGAATATTCATCATCTGCCGCCTTGTAACATTCTGCCGACAAAAGTCGGCGTACATTAATATTATAGCAAAATCTTCCGCTTTTGTCTATATGATTTTTACATTTTTCATATTTTTGTAACACCAATTCACCTCTGACGTTCTCACGTTTTTCGTGTTTTAACATAAACTGTATTGAAAACACAAGAGCGGTCTTAGCGGTCGCTCAAGAAAGGAGTTTTTATGATGCTTGATAAAAGAGCGGTCGATATGCTGCTCACACTTGACGACGCAAGACTTGCTTTGGTCATAAAAAAGCTTATAGCGGACGCGGGAGTTGACCCTTCGACCGTCAAATTCGGAGAAAAGGAGCTTGCGGGCATCCGCGCGGCTCTCTCGACCGCCACCGACGGCGATCTCGCCCGTGCAAGCGAGCTGATAGAAAGCTACAAGAACGGCAAGCGCTCTCAGTGATAGGGGTAGCGATATGACAGATAACGAAAACAACATCGCGAAAAGGTCTCCGCCCACGGGCAGCGATTACCTTGCCGAGATCATCAAAAGCATATCGGCTCAGCCTATCGCCAACACACCAAAGCAAGAGGATACACCGAAAGATACCGCCGCTCCCGCCTCGGCAACACCCGACATTCTTTCATCTCTTTTGTCAAATCCCGAGCTTCTCTCAAAGCTTCCTACCATAATATCCACGGTTAAACCGATAATGGAAATGCTCTCCTCCTCTGCCGCAGGCGGAGGAGCGGCTTCTGCTCCATCTTCTGCTCCATCCTCCGTTCCCACCTTTTCACCGTCCCCATCTTCATCCCCGTCTGACGGTAACGATGCCGTTGCGGCATCGGCGTCTCACCCCCACCGCCGAGGCGACGACCGCCGCGCCGCCCTTCTCTGCGCTCTGAAGCCCTACCTAAGCTCAGATCGCCGTCAGGCAATAGACTACATCATCAAGCTTGATCGCTTAGGCGACGTGCTTAAGACCCTTTAAAATGAGGAGGCTTTTATGTACGTAAGACCACCTGCCGAAAGCAGAGGCAGGGTAAAAATACCCGAAAATTACAGTGGTCACGCCTTTCGTGACCAAAGTCCCTTTGGGGATATGCCACCTCCCACTCACATTGATGCTCCCCCTCGGCGCGAGAGATCAGAGGGGCAAGCAACCGACGAGCGTACACCCTATAATGTTGTTTCTCCTCTGCTGCAAGATGACCGCGAAGAGCTGCACAGCGTCAACTCTCCCGATCACACACATGAGTCGGCTCGTCCACAAGACACCGACAGTGAACGCTCTCATGATTTGGACTCCGAAGTCTCCCGCAAAAGTGCGGAAAGCACTCAAAAGGCTTCTATCTTCTCCTCTCTGCTTCCCTCCGCGACATCTGGTGCAAAACATTTTCCGTTCGGTCACGGAATCGGAAGCGAGGAGATCCTGATACTGGCAATAATGCTTTTGGTCTATCTTTCGGGCGACGGCGACGAATGTGACAACGAGCTGCTTTTACTTCTGGGATTTTTGCTATTCGCGGGATAATTCAGCTAAACCAATCTCAACGCATCACGCAATCCCATTGGATAAAAAATGCTTTTGTTTAACGCATTCACATTAAACAAAAGCATTTTTCTCAAATAACGCCTATCAGATCACTAAAAACAGCACGTTTTGAAGCGATTCTAGAGAATCGGGAGCCGTCTCGTCGGATATCCGATTGGATTCTCGGAGAGCGTCAAGAGACGCGCCGTATCTTTTTGCCACGCTCCAAAGGGTGTCGTCATTCGAAGGATAACAAACAACGAATTCTCCCCTCGGCGCGCTTATCTCGTCTCCGAACGCCGCGCCCGACAGCATTTTTTCGTCGCCGTCGGTCATCGCCATACCCATAACGCCTATTTCGGCATCGATGCCAACACGCTCGCCGTCCGCTCTCGCTCTCGCAGAGATTATCTCGCACTCGCAGCTTGCCCTTGAAAAGTCTCCGTTTGCCGATGTTCTGTAGCTGAGGGGCAGCTCGGCTTCGCTGATGCCGTATTCCCCATCCTTTTCGGTGAGCAAGGCAAATTTAGCCTTTCCGCTTATGGTGCATTTTCCACCCTCAAAGCTATATTCCTCCACCGTAGCCGTTCCCGAAGCGTCTATCACGTGAGCTCCCGGCGCTAATCCCGCATCCTCAAGGGAAAGCGAATCGCTGAGTGTAAAGTTCCCGCCAAAGCAGACCGCAGCGCGAGGAACGGTGACAGTCTTATATGAGTTTTCGCTCCTGCGAGAGACCGAATACACGTCCTTGACGTATTCCGCGTCCTCGGAGTGAGCCGCTTGCGCCTCAATAATTACACCCGACTCGATGCCTATGCGTCCCTCATCAACCGTCACGTTAAGCTCACAAACGCTGCCCTTAGCCGACGCGCTGTCTCCCGTGTTGACGCCCTCCACAACAACGGTCTGGGAAAGAGGCATCTTACGGATCGCGGTATAGGGAGTTCCGTCCTCCTCGCGGCAGAGTAAAAGCTTGACGTAGAGGTCTCCGCGGCACACGATGGCATCACGAGTGGAAGTCACCTCGCTCATAAGTACCTTGCCTTCTGCCGAGATCACCCGAAGCTCACCGTCGCGGCTATCACATATCATTTCGTCGGACACTCTCAAAAGCTCGCCCGCGCCGCGCAGGCACTCGGTAGCAGATACCTTGCCGCGCAAGACCTGCAAGCCGTCCTCCCCGTGTGTGTATCCGTCCTCAAGGGGCATTTCGCCGAAAATCTGTATACGGCTCTTAAGACGGCATTTGATACTCAACTTTCTCGGAGCGGTTACTCTGCCGCTTATCATATCGGGCTGGATCGTCGCCGAACCACCAAGCGATTGAAGATATCCGTCGCTCTCGCCCATGTCGACGTCAAGAGGCATATCTATCTTGTACTCTGCTGTAAGCGGCGCGCAGTACGGAGCGTTGTCACTGCCTATGTAAAGCACGTAATAGTCGATGTTTCCCGCGAACTCTGCCTGTCGGTCTCCTATGTACTTTGACGGCGGCAATACCGATGCGCTTACTCTTAAAAGTCGCTTGATCTCAGGCTGATAATCGGGCAGAACAAAATCTCCCGACAGCTCTGTGGTAACCGTTTTATCCGAGATTGGGATCTGCAAACTCGCTCCCGAGCTTCCCTTTGCGTATTTATCCATATTTTATTCCTCCGCATAAATTTTTCACTAAACCTTATGCGGCGATCGGCGGATTTATTACCCGTTCTGATCTCTTTATGTCTTACTTGCCTAAAATTCGCCGAAAAACAATTAAAAATCATCTACGGAGGTAGAATAATGATAGTGTATAAGGAATACAACCGCGCCCGCGCCGTTGAATACGCCAGACGGTGGGCGCTTTCGCGAAATCCTCTCTTTACAAACTTCGCGGGACGGGGCGGTGACTGCACCAGTTTCGTCTCCCAGTGCATCTACGCAGGCTCATGCCAGATGAACTTCACCCCCGACTTCGGCTGGTACTACATAAATGAAAACGAGCGCGCTCCCGCATGGAGCAGCGTTGAATTTTTCTACGATTTTATTACGGGAAATCCTGCTTTCGCCAGCAAAAACGGCGGCATAGGACCATTTGGCATCGAGGTTGACGCACTCGGCGTTTTCGAGGGAGACGTGGTACAGCTTGCCGACGAATCGGGAGATTTTTATCACACTTTGCTCATAACAGGCTTCTCCGAGGGTCAGACCTTGGTCAGCGCCCACACCAACGACGCTCTTGACCGCCCTCTGTCGTCCTACACCTATGCCTCCCTACGCTACATCCATGTTGAGGGGGTAAGAATAGAGGTGGCGGACGACAATTGCTTCTTTGATCTTATAGAGGGAGTATCCTTGAATATTCCAGAAAACGAGCAAGCTTAAATGTAAAATATGTAAACAATTATCAATTTTTGCCCTTTTTGAAGTTCAAATTGTTGACAAGAACAGATAATTATGTTAAACTAATATTGTGTATGTTTTTCCGAAAGGATGTAAACAAAAAATATGGAAAAAGGCAAATTCAAAAAAACGATTGCTATTGCTGCACTTGTGCTTGCGATCATTTTGATCAGCATCACCTATCTCTACGTTCTTAACAACAACGTGCAGGTGTTTACAATAGCCAAGCAGATTGTTGATATCATAATGCCGTTTATAATCGGCGCGGTGATCGCTTATCTGCTAAAGGGAACCTGTAATTTCTTCGAGAGACTTTTGCTTAAGATGATGTCAAAGTCTCAAAAGCTCAGCCCCAGAACAAAATCAATGATCGCAAACGGCGTGTCGGTATTTATCTCCTATGTCGTCTGGGCTGTGGCAATATCGGTTCTTCTCGCAATTACAGTTTCACAGGTAATCGCCAGCGTAACCCTCTTTATACATGATCTTCAGTACGAGTATATCGACAGTCTGGTCGGCTGGGTAATGAAAATAGCAAACCAGCATTCCTTTGTGGCGGATATTCTGGGTGAAAACAACATGGTAGACCTTGGCATTCTGCTTGAAGTCGCTCCCGAGGAAAAGCTGAATAAGATAGTCGATATTCTCAGCAACAATAAGCTGATCTCTGAAAGCCTTGGAAACTTTTTGCAAAGCGAGGATTTTGACGCAACAGGCCTCTTTTCCGAGATATTCAGCGGTGCGGTCAACGTCGTAAACACCGTGATCAACACAGTCATAGGACTCGTCATTTCGGTATTCCTCCTGCTTAACAGAAAAGTGCTTGCCCTCAAATCTACCCTCTTCCTCCACTGCTTATTCAAAAAGGAAAAGATAGTAAACGCAATAGTTGAGGAAGCAAAATTCGCAGACAAGATGTTCGGCGGATTTCTTGAAGGAAAGATAATCGACTCCACTATTGTGGGGCTGGTATATTATATCATTCTCGAGCTTATAGATGTTCCCTATTCGCCTCTGGTTGCCGTTATATGCGGTGTCACCAATATCATCCCGATCTTCGGTCCCTTTATCGGAGCTATTCCGTCGGGTGTTATCATTCTGGCGGCGGACTACACCAAGGTCATTCCTTTTGTTATCTTCGTATTTATCTGTCAGTTTATCGACGGATATATCATCGACCCTCACATCGTGGGCGGAAACATCAAGCTTCCATCCGTATGGGTAATATTCGCGGTAATTCTGTTTGGAGGCCTGTGGGGCTTCCCCGGACTTTTGGTCGGTGTTCCCACCTTTGCCATCATATACGATATAATTGGAAAGATCTGCTCGTATATGCTCAAGAAAAACGGTAAATACAATCTGCTCGTTCAGTTCCGAAAGAAGCAGAAAGATTCAGAAACGCAGAAAAATATCAAGAAAAAGGTTAAGAAAAAA
Source organism: Eubacteriales bacterium (assembly GCA_045538195.1). Taxonomy (GTDB): domain Bacteria; phylum Bacillota; class Clostridia; order Oscillospirales; family CAG-272; genus SVTX01. Next base: position 6,074 of record JAZSRA010000083.1, read on the forward strand.
ATCGATGACAGCAAGGATGCGGCCGACGAGATCTCCGCAGACGAGCTTGACGTTATCGCCGAGACCGTCGCAGAAAGCGTTGCGGATATAGTAGCGGACTCTATCGTTGACGCGGTTGCGGAAAGCGTTGCCGAGGCTATTGCGGTAGCAGTTGCAGAAAACATGCCCGAAACGATGGACGAATCAGTAGCGGATTCCGTTACCGAGACCGTCACCGAAAAGGTCACAGATTCGGTTAGTGAAAAGGTGGTTGAAGCTCTGACCGCCGCAAAGACCGATGATGAGCATAAGGAAAAGCACGAATAATTCTAATTCATTTTCAAAAGCACGCTCTTTCGAACGTGCTTTTGTTGTGGTGATTTTGCACAAAAAAGGCTTTCTTCTTTGCGTTTTTTTGTATGTGAAGCGGTAAAATAATTGTTGACAAACCTTCTTCGTTGTGATATAATATTTGGGTAAGCGAAAATTTGACCCGCTAGCTCAGATGGTAGAGCACTTGACTTTTAATCAAGGGGTCCGGAGTTCGAGTCTCCGGCGGGTCACCAAAAAAGGTCATAGGCTTTTGCCTATGACCTTTTTTGCTAATCTGACTTCACTATCGAACTCCGTCAATGCGAAGCAGTGACAACTTGCGGTAGATATAGAAAAAATTAAGATATGCTTTGCCGCAAGCGAAAGTTCAGAGTCTCCGGCGGCTTCTGCCTATGACCTTTTTTGCTAATCTGACTTCACCCTCGAACTCCGTCAAAGCATGGCTTTCTTGATTTTATCGGCGAGCTGAGAGATATTTTCCTCCATAATGGTAGGCAGAGACATATCCTTTCGATCGTCTCCGTTATCCCCTCCGCCAAGTATCTCGGATCTTACTGCTTTGACGATAAATCTGTTTATTCCCTTGAAGCGGCTTGGATCGAGAGAACCACCGAGACAGGTCACGTCGATCGCGCTTGCGCGCATATCCTCGGGAATACACTTTTCGGCATATTCATCAAAGCAATCAACAAATCCGCAACAGATGTAGTATGCCGTCTTATTCTCTTTCAGCTCGTCTCTGTGCTTTTTTATGTAATTTCTGGCGTTCTTTGCCGCCTTACCCATTATTATCGGGAAGCCAAGCACAACTGCGTCGAAATCCGACAAGGACGGTTCATTTTTACCTATTTCAAAAAGCTGTACCTCATGATTTTTCAGTTCTTTTGCCAAAAGCGAGGCGCACTCAAGTGTCGTACCTCCAACCGTGGCGTAAACGATCGCAATTTTCAATTTTTTATTCCTTCGCATAATTTTTTATCTACTCAATTATACCCCACCTATATCGGCAAGTCAAGAGAAAAATTTGCCTAAAGCGTGAATTTTTATTGAAAAATCGGTTGAAATATGATATACTTATATTAATATTATTGATTTTACGAAAGTGAGCGGCAAAAATGAGCGAAAAGTCCGAAATTTCCGAAAAAATAGACAAACTGCGTCGGGAACTGACCCATCACGCAAAGCTTTATTACGTCTACGACGCCCCAGAGATCTCTGACTACGATTACGATATGATGTTCGCCGAGTTGAAGCGACTTGAAGCCGAAAATCCCGAGTTTTTCGATCCCGCAAGTCCCACACAGAGAGTTGGAGGCAAGCCTCTTGACAAATTCAATAAGGTGACCCACACGGCGCGTATGGACTCGCTTGCCGACGTCTTTTCATTTGACGAGCTCCGTGATTTTATCGACGGCGTTAAAAAGACCGCTCCTCAGGTGGTCTGGTCGGTTGAACCCAAGATCGACGGCTTGTCCGTATCCTTGAAATACGAAAAGGGTGTTTTCGTCCAAGGCGCGACACGCGGAGACGGAGTTACGGGCGAGGACGTTACCAATAACCTCCGCACGGTCTTTTCCATTCCTATGGCTCTGCCCGAGCCTCTTGATCTGACGGTCAGAGGTGAGGTTTATATGCCCCGCTCGGTTTTTGAACGCATCAACGCAAAGCGCGAAGCCGAGGGAAAGGCACTTATGGCGAATCCCCGAAACGCGGCGGCAGGCTCGCTCCGTCAGCTTGACCCCGAAGTAACCGCCAAGCGTGGACTTGACATATTCGTCTTTAATTTTCAAGAGGGCGATCTCTATCTTGACGGACACGCACCCACAAGCCACACAGAAACCCTTGACCGTCTCGAAGCTTTGGGATTCTCCGTCGTAAAAATACGCGCGCAGACCGATGACGCAGAGGCAATAATTGCGCACATTGAGCGCATCGGAGCGGCGAGAGAAGGTCTTCCCTACGATATCGACGGCGTGGTCATCAAAGCGGATCTGCTTTCAGACCGCCGACTGATCGGCGAGGGTACAAGCACACCCAAATGGGCGGCGGCGTACAAGTTCCCGCCTGAGGAAAAACAGACAAAGCTTGAAGATATAACGATAAACGTAGGACGCACGGGAGTATTGACCCCCACCGCAGTCCTCTCCCCCGTCCGTCTCGCGGGAACGACGGTCAGTCGCGCAAGCCTGCACAACCTTGATTTCATTCGTCAGCGTGGCATTATGCTGGGCGACGTAGTTACCGTCAGAAAGGCGGGCGACATCATTCCCGAGGTCGTCTCTGCCCACGCGGATAAGCGAGACGGATCTGAGCGCGAGTTTAAAATGCCCGAATTTTGCCCCTCCTGCGGAGAGCCTGTATATTACGACCCCGACGAAGCCGCGGCGGTCAGATGCACCAATCTGTCCTGCCCCGCTCAGCTCTCGCGCGGTATTGAGCATTTCGCCTCCAAGGGCGCTATGAATATCGATGGCCTCGGACCGCAAATAATCGATCTGCTTATAGAAAATGACTTGATTTCAAGCTCTGCCGATCTTTATACTATCCGTGCCGAGGACATTCAAAATCTTGAACGCATGGGTGAAAAATCGGCACAAAATCTTATAAACGCAATAGAAAACTCCAAGAGCGCGGGACTTGAAAGATTGCTCTGCGCCCTCGGTATTCCAAACGTCGGCGAGGTTGCCGCGGAGACACTCGCAAAGAAATTCAGAACCCTCGACGCGTGTATGTCCGCAACCGTCGACGATCTTACGGCTATTGACGATTTCGGTGAAATAACCGCTCGTAGCGTTGTGAATTTCTTCGCCCACGAGAGCAACATCGAGCTTTGCCACAAGCTCGTGGCTGCGGGACTTCTGACAGAAGCGGTCAAGGAAGCAGCATCCGACAAATTTGCGGGACTTACTTTTGTGCTGACAGGTACGCTGCCCACGTTGTCGCGCGACGAGGCAAGTGAGCTGATAAAAGCTCAGGGTGGCAAGGTCTCGGGATCGGTCTCCAAAAAGACAAGCTACGTTGTGGCGGGCGAGGCGGCAGGAAGCAAGCTGACCAAGGCTCAATCTCTCGGCATAAAGATAATTGACGAGGAAGAATTGAAGAAGATGCTTGAGGAATAATTCACGGTTTCAAATTTTGATTTATCTGTTAGTTTAACACTAACTTTTCTTGTCATCAGCGACAAGAAAAGTTACAAAAGAAACGCCGCACGGAGGATAGGGGCGGGTCTTACGAATAAAAAAGCGAACATGCCGCATTTTTATTCGCTTCGGCAGCCCCTCCCCCGTGTCCCCCAACCCCATGGGTTAAAATGGAGAGGTTAAAGTTAAAGCCATATCAAGCTTTTAAATTTAATGAGGCTTTCCTTCGGAAAGGTCGCTTACGCGACAGAGCTTTAAGCTTTAATAAGATTACGGCTACGGTTCAAAAGTTTAAGAGGGACTTTGTGTCTATTTAATCAATTACATCCACCACCAACAGAGAGGGGATACTTAAGGGGAGAGGATGTCGCAGGGCGAGAAAATGCGGCATGTTCGCTTTTTCTCGCACAAGACCCCTTTCCCCTTGAGCGGCTTTTCTTTTCGTGCTTTTCTTGCAGCTGTTGGCAAGAAAAGTACATATAAAAATAGATAAACTCCAATTTATCCGTCGTCATGCCAACCCCGTAAACTCCACTATTCCGTTATAAATTCCCCTTGCGAAAAGTCCGGGATTGCTTCTCATTACAGCCGCTTCCTCGGGATTTGATATAAATCCGATCTCCACCAAGGTAGCGGGCATATTCGTCTTTTTTAGGACGTACAGCCCGGGGCGCACGAACATTCCTCTCCTTGGAAATCCCGTGGCTTCAACAAGACTGTTGACTATATCATCGCCAAGTCTGAACGCGCGCGAATCCCTTGAATATGCGTAAGCCTCAACACCCTTGGCAGACGGATCGGTTGAGCCGTTTGTATGTATGCTGATGAAATAATCGGCTCCCCATGCGTTGGCATCGGCAACACGCGCACGTAAACTTCCCGCATTGGACGAGCCTAAAACCTCATTCGGCGAGTTGCGCGATAGTCTGACCTCGTAATTTCCGCTTATCCGCAAAAGCGCGGCAAGCTCCTGCCCCACCTCGTAGGTCACGTCCTGCTCGCGAAGTCCGTTTCCTTCGGCACCCGTGTTAAAGCCCGACGGATTATGTCCCTGATCGATATATATTCTCGGCATAAAATATCCCCTCTCTATCGTTTTCTATAACTATTTTATGCCAACAAACCTGAAACCGTTAAAACCTTTAAAGAAAGGCTATAAAAATGAACGAAAATAAGATAGACCTTGACCTGGGTGTCGAGATCTCCCCTGAAAAAAATAAAGTTGTGGGCGGCACGCTCTATCTTGTTGCCACCCCCGTCGGCAATCTTGCAGACATTTCGGCTCGTGCCGTCAAAGTGCTTCGCGAGGTCGATTTCGTTGCCGCCGAGGACACCCGAAACTCTATGCGTCTGCTCTCCTACCTCGGCATACAGAAGCCTATGGTCTCCTATTTTGAGCATAACAAGCGTACCCACGGAGATATGATCTGCGACCGACTTGCAGCTGGAGAATCCTGCGCCCTCGTCACTGATGCAGGCACACCTGCAATCAGCGACCCCGGAGAGGACATAGTCGCTCTTTGCGCCACTCGTGGAATTCCCGTCACAAGTATTCCGGGCGCTTGCGCGGCTATTTTGGCGCTTACGCTATCGGGTCTGCCCACGCGAAGATTTTGCTTTGAGGGATTTTTGTCGGCTGACAAAAAGGAACGCAGAGCGCGCCTTGAAGAACTGAAGCACGACAACCGCACGACCATCTTTCACGAAGCCCCCCACAAGCTGAAATCCACTCTCGCGGATATGCGCGAAATATTCGGCGCGGATCGTAAGATCTCCCTTTGTCGCGAGCTGACGAAGCTCAACGAGGATATTCACCGAACTACTCTTGCGGGAGCCGTCGAATATTACGACGAAAATCCCCCCCGAGGTGAGTACGTTCTTGTGGTCGAGGGTGCGCCCGAAGGCAGTATTTCAGCTCCCGAGAGCGACCTCTGTTCCCTCTCTGTAGAAGATCACGTCAATCATTACATAAACGCGGGAATGAGCAAAAAGGACGCAATTAAGTCCGCCGCGCGTGACCGTGGTGTTCCAAAGAACGATATTTATATGTATTTTGTTAAAGATTAGAACATGACAAAAGGGGAAAGCTTAAAAAAGTTTCCCCTTTTCCGCATTTATGCCTCTTCAAAACCTATTAATAATAATGACCGCGAAGGCAACAAAATCCGCTTTCACACAGAAAAATCAAAAAATTCCATTGATTTACGGCGCTTTTTTTGCAATTTTGACAAAGGTAAAAAAAAGCAAAAAAAATTTCAAAAAAGGTGTTGACAAAACGTCTTTGTTGTGGTATAATATCAAAGACGTCGAGGTAAGCGACAGTCGATCAACTAAATACGCTGGTGTGGCTCAATGGCAGAGCAGCTGATTTGTAATCAGCAGGTTGATGGTTCGACTCCGTTCACCAGCTCCAATATGGGGGATTTCCCGAGCGGCCAAAGGGGGCAGACTGTAAATCTGTTGTCACTGACTTCGGTGGTCCGAATCCACCATCCCCCACCAGAAAAAAGCACACATTTGTCTTGGTAGACAAATGTGTGCTTTTTTCAACTAAATTCGTCCTTACGGACGGGATAAATCCCACTTGCGTGGGATGAAATCACTTCGTGATGAAATTCCGCTTCGCGGGGAGAGATAGGACGGATTTGATTTCATCTGAGGCGGCATGCCGAAGATTTCATCCGAGCTTGCGCTTTTTCTTTCCAAGCCGCAGGCTTGGTATATCATCACGCACCGGCGTGATTAATTATATTCGTTCCGCAAAGTTAAACAACTTTAACTTTTTTGTTTGTTGCATTTGACAAAAAATAATTTATCTCCCACAAATTTGTTACAATTTCCCCTCTTGACAAAATTCGATTTTTATGAGATAATATATTTGTTAAGGTAACAATTAAATATCGTTTGCGCAACTGACGGATATCGCAGAGTACTGCGGGGGAGCGCAAACGAAGCCGAGTATATACTCGGGAATCTCAATTTTGAGATTGCTTATAGCCGACCGTCTGGGCAAACCGTTTTCTCAAAATCGGTTTGCCTTTTTTGTTTACCGCAATATATATACTTGTTAATACATCTCAAGGAGGATAAATATGAAGCACAACAACTGGAATGGATTTGAAAGCGGCGTTTGGCAGGATGAGATCAACGTCCGTGACTTTATTCAGCAGAACTACAAGCCCTACGAGGGAGATCACTCCTTCTTGGCAGGCGCTACCGAGCGCACCACCACTCTTATGAAAAAGCTTCATGAGCTTTTCGCTCTTGAAAGACAGTACGGCGGCGTTCTTGACATTGATACCGCTACCGTTTCTTCCCTCACCAGCTACTCTCCCGGATATCTTGATAAAGATAATGAAATAATCGTAGGTCTCCAGACCAACCGCCCCCTCAAGCGCGGCGTAAACCCCTTTGGCGGCATGAGAATGGTAAAACAAGCATGCGAGGCTTACGGATATAAGCTCAGCGAAAAGGTACAGGAGGAGTTCCGCTTCCGCACCACCCATAATGACGGCGTTTTCCGCGCATACACTGATGAGATGAGAGCGGCGAGAAAGTGCCACATCATCACCGGTCTCCCCGACGCATACGGCAGGGGAAGAATTATCGGTGACTACCGCCGTGTTGCCCTTTACGGCGTTGACAAGCTTATCGCCGAGAAGAAAAAAGACAAGGCAGCTTTGGCTGACGGTGTTTTCGAGACCGAGACTATACGCCTCAACGAGGAGCTTTTCCAGCAGATCACATTCCTTGGATACATGAAGGAAATGGCGGCGATGTACGGCTTTGACATCAGCCAGCCTGCAAAGGACGCAAGAGAGGCTATTCAGTGGACATACTTTGCTTACCTTGCGGCTATCAAGGAGCAAAACGGCGCGGCAATGTCGCTGGGTCGCGTCAGCACTTTCTTTGACATCTACATTGAAAGAGACATTGCAAACGGCACTCTCACCGAGGAAGGCGCGCAGGAGCTTATGGACGACTTCGTTATGAAGCTCCGCATGGCTCGTCACCTCCGCACCCCCGAATACAACGAGCTTTTCGGCGGCGACCCCATGTGGATCACCGAGGCGGTCGGCGGTATGGGCGAGGACGGACGAACCCTCGTTACCAAGTCCAGCTTCCGTATGCTCAACACCCTCTACACTCTTGGCTCATCTCCCGAGCCTAACCTGACGGTGCTTTGGTCTACTTCCCTGCCCGAGAACTTTAAGAAGTTCTGTGCAAAGGTTTCTGCCGACACCGACTCCATTCAATACGAAAACGATGATGTTATGCGTCCCCACTACGGCGACGACTACGCTATCGCTTGCTGTGTTTCCGCTATGAAGGTAGGCAAGCAGATGCAGTTCTTCGGCGCAAGAGCAAACCTTGCCAAGCTTCTGCTCCTTGCCATTAACGGCGGCTACGATACGTCCAGCAATATGCACATCGGTCCTCAGATGCCCGTTATGGATGGCGACAAGCTGGATTACGACGAGCTTATGCGCCGTATGGAAATATATATGGAATGGCTGGCTCACCTCTACGTCAACACCATGAACGTCATCCACTACATGCATGATAAGTACGCCTATGAAAAGAGCCAGATGGCGCTCCACGACACCTACGTCGGTCGCTTTATGGCATTCGGTATTGCGGGACTCTCGGTAGTTGCCGACTCGCTCAGTGCAATTAAGTACGCAAATGTCCAGCCTATCAAGGACGAAAACGGATTTATCGTTGACTTTAAGACCGAGGGTGACTTCCCAAAGTACGGAAACGACGACGACAGAGTAGACCTCATCGCCAAGGATATGACCCACAGAATGATAGTCGAGCTTCGTAAGACTCCCACGTACAGAAATGCGGTTCACACCCTCTCGGTGCTTACAATCACATCTAACGTAATGTACGGTAAGAACACCGGCGCGACCCCCGACGGCAGACGCGCATCCGCTCCCTTCGCTCCCGGTGCTAATCCCATGCACAACCGCGAGGAAAACGGCGCTTTGGCGTCCCTCAACTCTGTTGCAAAGATCAGCTATGACGACTGCCGCGACGGTATTTCCAATACGTTTTCTATCACTCCCGAGGCACTTGGTCGTACCGAGGACGAGCGAATCGACAATCTCGTTCACATTCTTGACGGCTATTTTGCCAAGAAGGCTCACCATATCAACGTCAACGTTCTTAATCGCGAGACGTTGATGAAGGCTTATGAGAACCCCGAGGATTATCCCAATCTGACTATCCGTGTTTCGGGTTATGCGGTCAACTTCAACAAGCTCTCCCGCGAGCAGCAGAGAGAGGTTATCAGCCGCACGTTCCACGAAACTATATGACGGAAAACAAAATAACGGGGCGCGTCCATTCTATCCAGAGCATGGGTACTTTGGACGGCCCCGGCGTAAGATTCGTAGTTTTTTTGCAGGGTTGCCCTCTCCGTTGCGGCTGCTGTCATAATCCCGACACATGGGATACAGAGGGCGGCAGACCTTATACTGCAGAGGAGCTTGTCAAAAAGGCTATACGTTTCAAGGAATATTTTGGTGAGGACGGCGGCGTTACCGTCTCGGGCGGAGAACCGCTTTTGCAGGCGGATTTCGTCCGTGAAATATTTGAGCTTTGCCACAAAAACGGGATCAACACCTGCATCGACACCTCGGGATGTATTCTGAACCATAGGGTCAAGGCTCTGTTGTCGGTCACCGACCGTGTTTTGCTTGATATTAAGTACACCACTGACACGCTCTACCGAGAAAACGTGGGATGCTCGATATCCGCTCCCATCGCTTTTCTCGATTATCTTTGCGAAATGAATATTCCCACTACTCTCCGTCAGGTAATCATTCCCACAAAGAATGACAATGATGAGAATATCCTTGCGCTGAAAAAGATAGCCGATGCTCACGGGAACGTAGACAAGATCGAGCTTCTCCCATTCCGCAAAATATGCCAAGTCAAATACGACAAAATGGAGATCGAATTTCCCTTTGGCAACATTCCCGAGCCGACACGAGAAAAAATCGCTGAGCTTGAAAAATCGCTTAAATAACTTAAAAATTATAATCTCAGCACCGATCAAAATTAAGTTTCTTTAACTTAAACTATGTTCAATTCATTTCGTTAAGTTTTCTTAATAAAATAGATCAACTGTAACCTTTTCCCAAAAATGTCGACTTATTATATGAAAGCAAAATTATTAAATTAGGAGGACATTTTATGAAAAAGATAATATCTATTTTGCTGATGACACTTATTCTTTTATTTTCACTTACAGCTTGCGAACAAATTTTGCCCAACAGATCAAGTGCAGGATATACCGAAGAAGAACTGAATATTTACAAAATATCCGACAAAGCGATTATAGACAAGTTCGGAACGAAAAATCTGTCGGCATTTCAGGTATCAATTCGCAATCTTGCAGACGGTAGGATCAACGTAAGTTATGAGCTTAAGCTTTACGGAATATACACAAATGAGAAGTACTCGGTCTATTTGAACCCAAGCCTTGAGGTAGTCGATATCCACGCATACGAGGTCGGCGTATATTCAAAACACATAAATGATAAAGAATTTGAAGAATCTCTCGAAGACGCCAAGGAAAAAATCAAAGAACAAGCTCAAAGGTACGGTGAGGAGATAGAAGACGGAATGCTGTGCTACACCGAGGAAGACGGATACATCTGTCTTTGCCTCGAGATAATTGTCGACATTGACCCTCCCACGTATGAGACCGATCAAAACGAAACCGTAGGCGGCTGCGGTATCGACCACGAACATGTATTTTTCAGCGAGCAAATCTGTAAAATAGACTAACAACAAAACTCCCGTCAACAGATAAACGAATACTAAAAACCAACCAATTTTCAAAAAGTTTTTGAAGTGGATTGGGGGTGGTTGCACAGCAAGCTGGGCGCGAGTTTTGCAAGCAAAACTGCGTACGCTGTCGCAAGCGACAGACTGGGGGAAGGGCGAAACCTTTTTTCAAAAAGTTTCGCCCTTCCCCCTATAATAATTTCTCTCACTTTGTCATTTTTTCCTGCTTGATCTTGTGGTCGATAACGTGACGGGAGGCAAGCTCCTGCTTAATATCGTCGATGGAAATGCCCATCTGAACCATAAGGACAAGAACGTGATATACGAGATCGGATATCTCGTATACAGTCTCCGCCTTGTCGTCTGCCTTGCCCGCGATAATGACCTCAGTACACTCCTCGCCTACCTTTTTGAGGATCTTGTCGATTCCCTTTTCAAAGAGATAGGTGGTATAGGAGCCTTCTTTTTTCTCGGTCTTTCTGCCCTCTATAAGCGACATCAGACCGTCAAGGGAAAACTGTTTGTTAGCAATATCCTCGCACTCCCACAGGGGATTTTCAAAGCAAGAAAAGCTACCCGTATGGCACGCGGGGCCGTCAGGCTCGACTATTACTTCAAGCGCGTCTTTGTCACAGTCTGCGGTTATGGAGACGATGTGCTGATAATTGCCGCTTGTCTCGCCTTTTAGCCAAAGCTCCTGACGGGAACGGCTATAAAAGCAGGTCAGACCTTTTTCAATAGATATTTCAAGGCTCTCACGGCTCATATAAGCAAGAGTGAGCAGCTTTTTCGTCTTGTTATCGATTACAACTGCGGGGATAAGCCCCTTTTCGTCAAATTTAAGCTCGTTTATGTTTATCATTTTTGTTCTCCTTAATTAGTTAGCGAATGCAACGATAGGTCGCTTTCTTGAAATGAAATCTGCAAACTCGCAAGCGAGATTTGCCCGAGTTTGCCAAGGCAAACATCTCTTGGCAAAGAACTTTCCCTAATTTTTAGGTCCTTTTAGGGTGTCGGAGGATTTTTCGCTCCTTCGTCGCTAAAAAAATCCCTCACTGACATTTCCTTATTGCAAGGGTATTGAACCCAAGACATTTTATCTAACTTTAACTTAAAGTATCTTTAAATTCAGTTGAACTTTATCGGCTGGGTTCTATACTGTTGCAACACGAAAGCGGATAGCAGGCTGAAATTTTGTGTGCAAAATTTCAGCGTCACTATATGCAACGTGAAGTTAATCTTAATTGTTAGTCAACTTGTTGCAAACCGCTGCTTGCAGGCAAGCAGTCCGAGTTATATCATAAAACGCACAACGGCA
>JAZSRA010000144.1:0-3374 GCA_045538195.1 Eubacteriales bacterium
GAGCAGTTTCATCATCTTCTTTCAATATCCAACGCTTCGGCGGCGTTATCGGTATGTAAAGCGGGTAATGTCGATCTGATCCTGATGGACGTGATGACCGAGCTTTACCGAAGCGGACTGGACGCGGCGGAAGAAATTAAAAAGCAGTTCCCGCAGATCAAGATCATCATCGTCACCTCCATGCCCGAATACTCCTGGATCTCGCGTGCAAAGGAGATCGGCGTGGATTCCTTTTGGTACAAGGACGGGCAGAAATCGAGGATCCTCGACGTGATGGAGCGCACGATGGCGGGGGAGCGGATCTTTCCGGACGAAACGCCGCTCATCCGCATAGGCAACGCCACCAATCACGAATTCACCGAGCGCGAGCTGGACGTACTCAAGGAACTGACCACGGGCGACACCAACGCCGAGATCGCGGGGCGGCTTTTCATTTCGGTAGCGACGGTGAAAAGCCATATCCTGCACCTGATGGAAAAAACGGGGTTCAAGACCCGCACCGAGCTTGTTTCCGAAGCGCGGGGGCTTGGGATCGTGATCAAAGATATAAAACCGGAACAAAAAACACAAGGAGATAAACGATATGGGAAAACCGGATCTCACCGAAGAAGAACTGAAGCGCCTTCTTGAAGAACAGAAGAAAAAGGTGGAAGCGATGCTCGCCGCCATGACGCCCGAAGAGCGCGCCGACGCCGAAAAGAAGTTTGCCGCCATGCGGGAAGCGGACGAGGCCACCATGCGCAAAACGCTGGGCGACGCGCGAAAAGTCATGGAAATGAATACGGCGCAGGAGCATCATACCGTCCCGTATCCCGGCGCATACGTCCCAGACGGGGCGCGGAGCGACGCCGAAAAACCGGTCCGCTTCTGCCAAAACTGCGGCGCGCAAGCCGGCGACGGGAAGTTCTGCGAATACTGCGGCTCTCCCCTGAAATAACGATGAAAACACTTTTATTGATCGCGGGGATCGTCCTTGCTGGAGCAGGCGTTTTGGCGCTATCCTTTTCCGCACTCAACCTGTTCGGCTTCCGTTCCGTGCTCGACGGTTCTCCTGAATTATGCGCAGCCATGCACCGCCGTTTTGTCATATTCTGCATCACAGGAGTTCTTCTCGCCGCCGGCGGCGCCGTCTGCCTGTTTTTCCGCTTCAAAGAATAAAACTCCCTGCCCGGCGGGTTTTTCTTTTTAGGATGCAAAAACAGCCGCATGGCTGATGTGCAAATGATGGAATACAGATATAATGATGTTGGATATCATTTAAAGTAAGTATGAAAGGAAATACAAATATGAAAAGAATAACAGCTATCGCACTTGTCCTTATCATGGTACTGTGTCTTGTCTCCTGCGCCTCCTCCGGCGACGGCTCTGTCAGCGGTACTTATAAGCTTTACGCCCTCGATTACGATGAAGGTCACGCTGTCTTCGCCGACGAATTTTTCTCCGGTGAGAACTACGTATTACTAAAAGACGGCGGCAAAGCCGAAATGTGTCTCGAGGACGACGTCGCGGATGCGACGTGGAAGATGAGCGGAGACCGCATCACCGTAACTCTTGACGACGGAGATATGGAAGGCACGCTTAAGGACGGCATACTGACCTTGGTCTCCGACGGTTCAAATCTCTATTTTGTCAAAGACGGCGCCTCTACGGAGGGCATCAAAGCCGTCACACTCGACGAGCTCTTGCACGGACTTGTTGACGAACCCAATACTTCTGAGGGCAGCGAACTTCAGAGAAAGTGGAACGGCTGGTATTACGGCTGTCTTGACATCAACGGCAGCGAGGGCGGCTGGGAATCTGCCAATGGCCTGACCTTCGATGCGGCCATGCGGGTGGAGCTGGATGCGGACGGCCATGGCACCCTGATCATCTACGATCCCTACGGGGCGTTCGCGGTCAATCCCGACCACAACAACCGCTATGTCGTGATCGACTGCCATGCGGATGCGTCCTATCTCTACGGCGACAGCGGCACCGCCTTTGACTACGACATCAACACCTCCGACTGGATCGTTGTGCGCAATCTGGACAACCAGGACAAGCTGAACGTCGGCTCGTCCTACACAGACGAGAACGGCAACAAGCTGGGTTACGATTTCACCTTCCTGCCGTGGGGCGACCGTTGGGAGAAGGAGACCTACCAGCAGTTTATCCCTCACTTCGACGAGTATCTGGCAAAGCTGGATGAGGGATGGAGCGATCCCTTCGGCGAATTGTCCGACCCTCTCGGCACGGACAGCGGTAATTCGGGCGGCAACGCGGGCGGCGACAGAACGGGCACCAAGCTCGACGTGAACGGCCGCGGGATACTCAACGTCTACTACCCCGCCGAACAGTTCGAATACGACGATACGTACGGCAAGCTGAAAAACGAAGCGACAGGCGTCGGCATACTGATCGACCCGATGCTCGGCGCGACGAACCTTGCGGAGCTGAAGCAGTCTTACAAAGAAAACAACAGCGACGAGGACGACTATTCTCTGAAAGAGACGACCTTGAACGGATACAAGGCGATCGTAATGACGTATTCCGACTGGCTCGGCGCGACGATGCGCATTGACGTTGACTTCGGCGGAAACCACGACGGCTGGTACGGCGTAAGTTTCGTGGTGTCCGGCGACTCGCTCTCCGACTGTGATACGGATGTCGTCTGGTCAATCATCAATTCGATGGAACTCGTCAAGTAAAGAGCACCTGAGGATTTTTCTGCTCCTATTGGGTGAAAGATATGAAAAAATGGTTTTTGATAGCGCTCGGCGCTTTACTCTTGCTGCTTTGTTCCTGCAAAACGAATCAAGGAGATACGGCTATGAACGATTTGGACGTCGTCGGAACGAAAGAAATATCCGTCACATTCGTCAACGGCGTGGAAGATGCGGATATCTGGATACTTCCGCAAACAGATGAAAACCTCGGAACCACGCTGTGGGGAACGCCGACTCTGAAGGATTCGGTCAAGGACACGATCGGAACGTGCCGGGTAGAGGGCGGCGCGGAGAATTATATCGTCAGGATCATCGATGCGGATGAGGCATATTACGCCGCAAGTGATTTCATCCTTCTCGACGGATACACCGTCCGGTTTACGTCGGACACGGATAAGTACGACGCCGCTCTCACCGTCATCGACGAGAACGGCAGTGTGATATGGGAGCAGAACGGCGTCTTTATTGGAGTGATAGGATAAGGTCTATCGTTAGAAAACGCCAAATGATATAAAGGCTGAAGCATTTTGCTTCGACCTTTTTCAATATCATCCGTTTGGCTGATGTACGGCAGGATGATTGGAGTTATAATGATATCGGATAAGTATATTTATATTTTAAAGATGATATTATTTTAAGGGAGGATAATATTATGAAAAAAAGGATAGC
>JAZSRA010000096.1:0-3471 GCA_045538195.1 Eubacteriales bacterium
GCCGACAGGAGAGAGGGGTACATAGGGGAGAGAGGATGTCGCAGGGCGAGAAAATGCGGCATGTTCGCTTTTTCTCGAACAAGACCCTCTTTACCCTATGCGGCGTTCTTTTGGTTCGTTTTCTGTCGCTGATGACAGAAAATGAACATAAATAAAACTCACAGATAAATCAAAATAAAAAATAAACGGAGAAAAATAAAATGAAATACACGATCGAAGCGAAAGTGGGAAAAGAATACGACGTTATAGTCTGCGGCGCGGGTACTGCGGGCGTTATTGCCGCTATCGCGGCGGGCAGACAGGGAGCAAGCGTCCTGTTGGTTGAAAGATCCTTCCACGTCGGCGGTATGATTACCGAGGGAAATGCAGGTATTACTAAGTTTACCGAGCATTGTAAGGATATTGACGAGTATAAACGCGAGGTGATTGACGTACTCGCAACAGACCCCCGAAGCGTTCAGGTTGCGGGTGGTATCGCTCACGAGCTTTGTATGAAACTTGTGGCAGTTGGCGGTGCGTCGGGGACTAACGGAGACCTCGGAAGCTACGTTTTCACCGAAAGATATGCCGCTGAGGCTATGATGCTCGATATGCTTGCGGAGGCGGGAGTCGAGATACTGTACGACAGCAAGGTTTGCGTTGTGGATATGGACGGTGATACACTCCGCAAGGTAGTTGTCGCAAACAAAGAAGGCTTTGTTGAGTACGCTGCAAAGTGCTTTATCGACTCCACGGGTGACGCTGACGTGGCGTTCCTTTCAGGTGTCGAATGCCATCTCGGAGCAAACGAAAACGATATTGCCGAGGGCGGAGCGATAAAGATCGGTCAGATGCAGCCTATGGGTACGATGTACCGCGTTGAAGGCGTGGACTTTGAGAGCCTGTTTGAGTATTTTGAGACAAATCCCGGATTCACTTATCAATCCTGCGCCCTTCAAGACTTTGAAAATATCAAGGAGAGCTACGCAAAGGGTGATATGTGCTGCTTCTGCGTGCCGATCTCTAATCCCGACCCCGTAAGCGGCGCAAGCCATCCCAAGGTTTTGGTTCAGATATACGTTACTCCCTCTCATTCGGGCGCTATCCTGCTTTCCTTCGGCCCCACACATAACTGTTTTGTGGGCGACGGAACAAATCCCCGTCAGCTGACGAAAGGACAGAATCTTCTTGTCAAGGGCGCTCTTGAAATAACCGATATTTTGCGCCGCGAGTATCCCGCAGGCTTTGCAAACGCAAAGGTCACCCACGTTCCCGACATCGGCGTGCGCGAGACCAGACATATCGTGGGCAAGTACGTAATGAACGCCATCGACGTTATGTCAGGCAGAGAATTTGATGATTCTATCGGTTGCGGCGGTCACCATATCGACACCGATACAGCTCCCACTGAGGTGAGAGCGATGGGAATGTCTCATTGGAGATACCATATTCCATATAGCATTATGTTGCCCGAGAAGGTCAAAAATCTGCTTGTTGCGGGCAGAGCGGTCTCGGCGACCAAGCTGGCAAGCGGAACGCTTCGCGTGTCGGTCTCCTGTATGCAAATGGGCGAGGCGGCAGGTGTTGCGGCGGCAATGGCGGCTCGCGACGGCATCTCTCCCGATGAGATCGACGTGCAGAAGATGAGACAAATCCTCATCGACGGCGGCGCGATAGTATAAATTAGAAAAGGAGGAGCTTTTGCTCCTCCTCAATTTTTGGTGCGGGTAACAGGGGTCGAACCTGCACATCGAAAGACACTAGATCCTAAATCTAGCGCGTCTGCCAATTCCGCCATACCCGCAAATATTAAATTTTGCTCCTAAATCTTGCGCAGTCTGCTCACGTAAGGCTTGCGCCTTACTTGCCGAGGTGCTACGCACCGTCGCAATTCCGCCATACCCGCGAAGAATGAGTGGGAGTGGTGGAATGAGTCCACACACGCCCGCAAACATTACTTGATTATTCTACCACAAAAAGCCTATTTTGTCAAGACTAAAATAAGGAATTAAATGCTTTATTAAATACTTTTTCGTGTTGACAATCTGCTGCATTTGGTTTATAATTGACTTATCAATCATTGGAGGATCGAAAAATGAGATCAAAACAGATAGAAAAGATATTTCGTGATACGGCATACGTCCGAATGGGCGGCACTTCCGAGGAAAAGAAGGTTGCGGAGTACATAAAGGAGGTCTGCGCGGGTTTTGGCGGTGAGGCTTATTTTGAAGAATTTGAGGTCGATATGGCGGACGTGAAAAGTGCCGCGCTTTATATCGACGGCAAGAGCATACCCTGCCGCGGATATATGAATTGCGGCTCGGGAGAGATCGAAGCCGAGCTTTATTATTTATGCGAGGAAGGCAAGCGCGCCCTTGCTAAGTGCCGCGGCAAGATCGTTATGGTGGACGGCTATCTCGGCTACTGGACGTATCAGGATATCCTCGACAACGGCGCCGTTGGCTTCATCACCTACGACGGAAACGTCAATTACGCCGACCGCGACATTGACGCGCGCGAGCTTCGCTCATACGTGTCCGGGGGACGCAAGATCCTCGGTGTGAATATCAATGCCAAGGATGCGGTTGAGATCGTCAACAAGGACGGCAAAGTGGCGAAGATAGTCATAGAGCAGGACGAATACAAGGGCAAATCCCAGAACGTGTTGCTCGACATACCGGGTGAGTGCGACGAGATGATAACCTTTACAGCGCACTACGATTCGACCTCGCTTTCACAAGGCGCGTACGACAATATGTCGGGTTGTGTGGGTCTTATTTCCATGGCTGAATATTTTATGAAGCATCCTCACAAGAGAACTCTGCGCTTTATCTGGTGCGGCAGTGAGGAGAGGGGATTGCTTGGCTCAAAGGCATACTGCGCGTCTCACGAGGACGAGCTTTCAAAGATCGTGCTTGGCATCAACATCGACATGATCGGTTGCATTATGGGTAAATTGTGTTCTATCTGCACCGCAGAGCAGAGACTTTGCGATTATCTTTCTTATCTTGGCGACGAGATAGGTATTACGATCTCGCCAAAGCAGGAGATCCATTCAAGCGACTCAACTCCCTTTGCCGACAAAGGAATACCGACGGCATCATTTGTTCGTCGCGCACCCGGAAACACTGCGACGATACACAACAGATACGACACGAAAAAGCTGATAAAGACCGACAATATGCAGTCGGATATTGCGTTTATTACCGCCTTTGCCGAGAGAATGGCGAATGCGGTGCATTGTCCCGTGTCGCGTGTGATTCCCGATAATATGAAGGAAAAGTTGGATAAATATCTTTTGAGAAAGAGATAAGGAAAATACAAATTGCAATTTATCGGGGATGCGAGAGCTGCGTTCCACCTTTTTCTGAGAACTGCAAACTCGCAAAGCGAGATTTGCGCGAGTTTGCTTCGCAAACAATCGCAGCTTGCCAAAAAGCTTCCCGAAAAAAGGGGTTCTAACCGCCGTGAGGTGACGCTGAAATTTTGCAC
>JAZSRA010000107.1:0-73317 GCA_045538195.1 Eubacteriales bacterium
ATCACGATTGCGATAGCAATCATATCACTCTTTGCGAAAGCAAAGAATATCACTAAAAGCAGAAAAAGAGAGAGCAAAGCGGCTTTTCTTTCCGCATTGTTCTCTCTTTATGTTTTTATCGCAAGTTTCGCATTTGTTTAACAAATGTATCGGGCTATGCCCATACCCCTATTATAAATTCTCCGATAAGGACATCACCCATTAGAGGTTTTTTCTTTTGTTTGTCTAATTCAACTTATTTTAAATAGCTTTCCACCGTCTCGCTGACGTAAGCAAAGCTTTCTTTAACGCCAATATTATGAGGATTTACCGCGCTTCCGTAAATCAACACGGGAACGTATTCACGCGAATGGTCGGTGGAAGGCGTCTGGGGATCGCAACCGTGGTCGGCGGTGATGATAAGCAGATCGTCGTCTTTGAGATTTGAAAGAAACTTGCCGAGATAGCCATCGAACTCTGTCATAGCGCGAGCGTATCCCACCGTGTCGTTTCTGTGTCCGTAGGACGAATCAAAGTCCACGAGATTCACGAAGCAAAGACCGCAAAAATCTCCGTCTGCCAATTCAATAGCTCTTTCCATTCCCTCTCGGTTGCTTTTTGTCGGAAAGCTCTCGGTAACACCGCGACCTGCGAAAATATCACTTATCTTGCCCACCGAAATGACGTCGTATCCTTTGTTTTTCAATCGGTCAAGCATAGTTTCGCCGTGAGGCTCAAGAGAATAATCGTGACGTCCCGAAAGCCGCACGAAAGGATGCTCTCCACCAAACGGACGAGCGATAACTCGACCGACGGCGTGCTTGCCCGTCAGCATTTTTCTCGCGATCTCGCAATAGCGGTAAAGCTCATCAAGAGATACACGGCTCTCATGAGCCGCTATCTGAAACACCGAGTCGCCCGAAGTGTAGACGATAAGCGCCCCCGTCCTCAAATGTTCCTCGCCATAGTCGGCGATGACCTGAGTTCCCGAATATGGCTTATTACAGAGAACCTTTTTGCCTGTCAAGGTCTCAAACTCCTCAATGACATCACTTGGAAATCCGTCGGGGTAGGTAGGCATAGGAGAATCTGACACAAGTCCCGCTATCTCCCAATGTCCCGTGGTAGTATCCTTGCCACGTGATTTCTCCGCCATCTTTCCGTAAGCCGCTAAAGGAGCATCAACTCCCTTTTTGCCGGCAACCGCACAGCCGTCGATATTGAATAATCCGAGGCTTGTGAGATTTGGACAATTAAACTCCTCTCTCTCCACCACGCTGCGTAAGGTATGGCTACCCTCGTCACCAAAATCTGCCGCATCGGGCAGCTCGCCTACGCCAAAGCTGTCGAGAACTATCAAAAACACTCTTTTTTTCATAATTAAACCTTTTCAACAATGCGAGTTACAAGAGCGCAAAATTCCTTTGCAACTCTGTCGGCGGTCTCCTGAACCTCTTTGTGGGATAAGGGTTCTTTGTTCATACCTGCCGCCATATTGGTAATGCAAGAGATTCCGCAGACCTCGAGTCCCATATGACGTGCCGCCATAGCCTCGCATGCGGTACTCATACCAACGGCATCCGCGCCAAGGGTACGGCACATACGGATCTCGGCAGGGGTCTCGTAATTGGGACCCGTCAGCTGAACGTAAACGCCCTCTTTGATAGATATTCCGCAGTCCACCGCCGTGCGAGCGATGATAGTCCTCATTCTCTTGCTGTAAACCTCACTCATATCGGGGAATCTTACTCCAAGCTCCTCAATGTTAGCGCCGATAAGAGGACTGGGAACAAAGTTCGAAATATGATCGGTAATTATCATAAAATCGCCCGGACGGAAATTGTAATTCACACCGCCTGCGGCGTTGGTAAGTATAAGCTTTTTAGCACCCAACAGACCCATAATACGGGTAGGCATAACAACGTCACCGATGGAGTATCCCTCGTAATAGTGAACTCTTCCCTGCATCGCCACTACCGACTTACCCGCAAGATATCCGAAAATGAAGCGTCCCTTGTGTCCTGCCACGGTGGAAATGGGAAATCCCTCTATCTGGCTGTATTCAACGGTTGCAACCTTTTCAATCTGTTCGGCAAAGTCACCGAGTCCCGAGCCTAAAATTATAGCGACCTCGGGGACAAAATCGGTCTTTGCTCTAATGCTTTTTATTGCGTTTTGAAGTTTGTTATACATAATAAAATCCCTTTCATTTGCCACAGACAACTCAATATCCTTTTCCGCTTTCGCCCTTGACGATCTTGACCACTCGGCTGGTTCCAAGTCTGTCCGCACCCGCTTCGAGCATATCCCAGGCGTCTTGAAGGCTTGAAATACCTCCCGCCGCCTTGACCTTAACACTCGAATCAGAGGACTCACGCATCAGCTTGACATCCTCCACAGTCGCGCCACCGGTAGAAAATCCCGTGCTGGTCTTGATAAAGTCCGCGCCCGCAAGGCTGACCACACGGCACATCTGCATCTTCTCACTCTCAGAAAGCAGACAGGTCTCGATAATAACCTTCAAAACCTTATCTCCGCAAGCCGCCTTGATCTCGCTTATCTCGTTCATCAGATAACCGAAATTTCTCGCCTTAAGCTCACCTATATTTATGACCATATCGATCTCGTCAGCGCCGTTTTCAATAGCGTCCTTGGTTTCAAACACTTTGACCGCGGTAGTCTGGTATCCGTTGGGAAATCCAATGACCGTGCAGATCTTGAGCCTCTCACCAACGTATTCCTTGGCGCGTTTTACGAAGGCGGGGGGTATGCAGACCGACGCTACGCCGTACTTTATACCGTCTCCCAACACCTCTCGTATCTCGTTCCACGTAGCGGTCTGCGCGAGCAGAGTGTGATCGCACGAGGAAAGTATTCTTTGCAGTTTTTCGTTAGCTTCCATAATTTCATCTCCCGACGTTTATTCTCTACGTTATTTATTATACCATATCATTTAAAAAATTGCAATAAAAAGGAACAGATTTTTGTCTGTTCCCTAATATATGTCACTCGCCCAAAAACGACTTGACAAGAATAATTATTCCGATGATTACTAGTATTGCCCCACCAAAGATCGATGCCTTGTTCGCAAGCTTTGTTCCAAATACCTTACCGATGTATATTCCCGCTACGCATATAGCGAATGTCAAGGCCGAGATAATTGCAACGCTTATCAGAACGTCGGTAAACTGATACTTGTCTGCCGCCATTTGCACTCCACCCGACATAGCGTCGATAGACGTCGCAATTCCTTGAACCAAAAGTATACCGAACGTCAGCCTGCCGCAGTTTTCGTCCTCACTCTCTTTGCATTTGATTCCGTCGAATATCATTTTGCAGCCAATATAGCCAAGCAGTCCGAAGGCTATCCAAGGAATAAATGCCTCTAATGCGGTAAAGTAATGTGCCACCGTGGTGACCAGCACCCATCCAATCATAGGCATAAGGCCCTGAAAAATCGCAAAGGTTCCCGCGATCAGCACCACACGGGGAAGCTTCATTTTCGGCTCGTGAAGTCCGTTTGCGAGTGAGACCGAAAAAGCGTCCATGGCAAGTCCAAAACCAAGTCCAATTGCCGTTAAAATAATCACTTCGATTGGCATTTTAAAAACCCTTTCAAAATCACGTAAAATTAGCATCATCTCTGCCAAAATAATAAAAAGGACCTACCCGCCTCAGCAGATAAGTCTCATCATTAAAGGTAAAGCCAGAGATAATTCTCATTATGTTGACTGTACCGCGCAAGCGCCGACTACTCACTTATTCTAACGCATTATATCATAAGACACGACCTTTGTCAAGAGATTTTGAAAAAAATCTAAATAGGCAATTAACCAATCTTTATTGGTAAAATCAAATAACATTGTTTTGCAAATGTTAACCAAACTTTAAATCCTTGACATTTTTTTAAATTTTATTCAAAAATCATTCATCCTCTTGCTTTTTGTTTCATATTTTGATAAAATATTGTTGAATTACAACCCCAAAAGGTATATAGGAGACATTTTTATGAAGTATTACGTTTTGTTTAACCCGTATTCGGGAAACGGTGGAGCAAAAGCAAGAGCTGAGGAGCTTCAAAAACAGTACGGCGAAGCTGATGTCATAGATATTACCTCTATCAAAAGTCCCGAGGCCTTTCTCGCCCCCTTAACCGAGAACGATATAGTAGTTATCTGCGGCGGAGACGGAACTCTCAACCGTTTTGCCAACGCTACCTACGACATCGATTACAAATGCGACGTTCTTTTTGCCGCAACGGGAACAGGTAACGATTTTCTTGCCGATCTGGGTAAGACTCGTGAGGATGCGCCATTCTCCGTCAAAAAATATCTCCGCGATCTCCCTACCGTCACCGTAAACGGCAAGACCTCCTACTTCCTTAACGGCGTAGGCTACGGTATCGACGGCTACTGCTGCGAGGTCGGAGACCGTCAGAAGCTTGAAAAGCCCGGCGAACCCGTAAACTATACCGGTATCGCCATCAAGGGACTTCTCGGAAAGTTCAAGCCCGCAAACGCAAAGATCACCGTTGACGGCGTCGAGTATAGCTTCAAAAAGGTCTGGCTCGCGCCCACGATGCACGGCAGATACTACGGCGGCGGTATGATATGCGCCCCCGAACAGGATAGACTTGCCGAGGACAAAATGAATACCCTCGTGGTCTGGCACAGCTCGGGTAAGCTTTCAACGCTTATGGCGTTCCCCTCTATCTTCAAAGGCGAGCATGTCAAGAAAACGAAGATGATCAAGATCATCAAGGGACACGAGATAACCGTTGAGTTTGACCGTCCCTGCGCCCTCCAGATCGACGGCGAAACCGTCCTTGGCGTCACAACCTATACCGCAAAATCCGCTCTTAAAGCGGATTAATAAAAGCACCTCGCAGACTTGGTCGTCTGCGAGGTTTTTTCAAGCCTTATAGCGAATTTCGAAACTACAAAATAAATTATTGGCGAAAAACTGTAAATATACACTACGAATAGAAAAGACACGCCTTGAATATACTTTTTGTGAGAAAATAATTCGAGGTGGACTATGAAAAGATCAATTGGCTTGTGGCAACTGATGGGCTTTGCGGTGACGTCGCTCTGCGGCACTCTACTGCACTTTTTATACGATTGGACGGGCAATTCCCTTATAGTCGCTCCCTTTTCGGGGATAAATGAATCCACTTGGGAACACATGAAGCTGCTCTTTTGGCCTATGTTCGTCTTTGCCATTGTTCAAAGCTTTTTCTTCAAGGATCGAAAAGACTTTTGGTGCGTCAAGCTCAAAGGTGTGCTTCTCGGACTTATACTGATTCCTGTTCTCTTTTACACCTACAACGGTGTAATCGGTCAGTCGCCTGACTGGATCAACATTGCGATTTTCTTTATTTCGGCGGCTGCCGCGTATATCTTTGAAACACGGCTTTTTAATCACAAAACGACAATATGCAAGTCCCCCAAAAAGCCTATCGCAGCGCTATGCGTGATCGCGATCCTGTTCGTGGTCTTCACCTTTGCCACACCCGAGATCGGCATCTTCAAGGATCCGATCACGGGAACTTACGGAATATAATTATAACGAGGATCCAATCATGGGAACCTACGGGATATAA
Organism: Eubacteriales bacterium; assembly: GCA_045538195.1. Lineage (GTDB taxonomy): Bacteria > Bacillota > Clostridia > Oscillospirales > CAG-272 > SVTX01. Next base: position 5,582 of record JAZSRA010000107.1, read on the forward strand.
TTATAATGAGGATCCGATCACGGAAACCTACGGGACATGAATAAAACGCCTCCGCAAAACTTTGCGGAGGCGCCTTATCTTATATTTATTTGATCTTTTCTAACCGACCTTATCTGCCGCAACGCTTTACCATCGATGCTACCTTTTCCTTAAGCTCGTCATTAACACTCTTGGGGTCAAGTCTCCATTGCCAGTTGCCCTCTGCCACCGCAGGAGTATTCATTCTTCCCTTTGCATTTGTCAGTTCAAGATAATCCTGCATAGGGACGATACAAAGGTTAGCTCGGCTCATCATAGCAGCTTCAATAGTCGCGTATGTAAGGCTCTGACCTTCGCGCACGGGACACTCGCGCAAAAATCTCTTTCTGTTTGCGCCCTTGAGCGTCTTACACCATGAAGCGGTGCAATCAGAGTCGTGTGAACCCGAATAGACGACACAGTTGTCGGTTTCGAACATTTTGGGCATATATTCACTGTCCTCGGCGTAAAACCCGAACTGCATGATCTTCATGCCTGGAAATCCCGTTGTAGCCAAAAGCTCACGAACGTCATCGGTTATGAATCCGAGATCCTCGGCGATTATCTTTGACTTAGGCATAGCTCCTCTGATCGCTTCAAAAAGAGCAAGACCTGGAGCTTGACACCATTCTCCTCTGCGAGCGTTTTTGTCGCCGTAAGGAATGGCATAGTAGCTTGCAAATCCTCTGAAATGGTCGATTCTGAGAATATCATAAAGAGCGAAAGCCGAGCGGACACGCGCTATCCACCACTCAAAATGCTCTCTCTCCATTTTTCTCCAATCGTATATGGGATTGCCCCAAAGCTGACCGTCCTCGCAATATGCGTCGGGAGGACATCCCGCAACTTCAAGGGGATTATAATCGTCGTCAAGTAAAAACTGCGCGGGGGCAGCCCAAACGTCAACGCTATCGTGCGCGACGTAGATCGGAATGTCACCGATGATAGAAATTCCCTTTTTATGGGCGTAATCTTTGACCGCCTTCCACTGCTTGAAGAATTCGAACTGTATCCACTTCCAGAAATCATTCTCGTCTTTATACTTATCAGCGTTCATTCGAGCCTGACGGGAATTTTTTTCACAATCATCCCATTCGGTCCATGGTCTCCAACCGTTCTTGATCTTGAGCGCCATAAAAAGAGCATAATCGTCAATCCAATCGGTATTCTTGCGACAGAAGGACGAAAATTCCCCACCCTTTTTATATCTTGAATACGCCTTACGCAAAATATCGTATCTTACGTTGAAAAGCCAACCGTAATTAACTTTTTTTGCCTTACTTTTCGCACTCTTGAGTTCATCAGCAGTAAGCAGACCTTCCCCTGCCAGAAGATCAAGATCAACAAAATAAGGGTTACCCGCCGCGGAAGCGGGCGACTGATAAGGGCTATCGCCATAGGACGTGGGGTTCATAGGAAGAACCTGCCAACAGGTTTGATTGGTGTCGGCAAGAAAATCAACAAAATCAAATGCTCCTTTGCCAAACGATCCGATGCCATAGGCACAGGGCAAAGAGCTTATGGGCATCAAAATGCCGCACTTATGCTTAAATCCAAAATTTTGGGTGTTGTTTTTCAAAATATTACTCTCCGCAAATTGAAATTGAATAATATAATAATTGCAATATCAGTATAACATCTTAAAATAATTTTGTCAAGAAAAATAATGTTATGCTGTTATAACGAAACAAGGGCATTTTTGGTTAAGATTGTCGTTTTTATTAATGTTTTGTTTTGTTTTCTACAATTTGTTACAATATCCGACAAAAAACAGATCGGCCGATGGCAAAAACCAACGACCGATCAGGATATTTAATTATTTCTTTTTGCTCTTCTTACCCTTGGATGAGTAAAGCTGGAATTTAGACTCTTTTCCGTTTGCGAGCCTTACAAAGTTTTCTTTATGCCTCCACGCCATAAACAAAACCGAAGCGGCGCACAGGAGTATAGCAGGGACAGAAGCTCCGAAGAACCAGAGTGCAAAGGGACAAACAAGCATAGCAACTGTCGTGGAAAGAGACATATATTCGGTAACCAACAAAAGCACCACCATTACGGCAGTAGCTATAAGTCCGACCTTCCAATCTACCGCCCACATAGCAGAGAGACAGACGAGAAATCCTTTTCCACCGCGAAATCCGTACCATACAGGATATGCGTGTCCTATCATAGAGAAGAGACAAGTAAAGGTCACTCCAAGATGCCATTCTCCCCAAAGGTTATTGAACACGATACCGAAAATCACCGCAGGCAGAGCGGATTTCAACAGGTCAAGTATCATGACAACTATAGCCCATTTCATACCAAAGTTACGCTTAAAATTGGTAAATCCGGGATTTTTGCTGCCAAGAGTTCGGATATCCTTGCCATAAATAGCCTTTGAAAGGATTATGGCGGGGTTTATACCCGAAACAAGATATGCACTGACCGCAGCCAAAGCAAAGATGGCAACAGTTAAAAATTCAAATTTCATAGATCTAACCTTTTATTCAAGAATGATTATATAGTCGTAAACGTCCTGACCGCCGTCTATAACGTAAACTTCCTTACCTCTGTAATTCGAGTTCACGTAGCTTTCGATCTCTGCGGCCTCATCGGCAGTACCATCCTTGCCGGATACCACGATACATATATCATAGTCACGTATGCCCATATTGTCTACGGTGTCACACACGGTCTTAAGCCTGTCGGTACCGGAAGCTAAAAGCTTTTTACCTGCAAAACCGATATAATCACCTATCTTAAGCTCCATACCGTCCATATTTGCGTCTCGCACGCAACGGGAGATCTCTGCAGTAAGTACTCCCGACATAGCCTCGGTCAACTCGGCAACTATTGAGTCGGCATCGCCGGAGGGAGCGAGCATAGAAAGCGCCGCGTAGCCGTCACCGATGGTGTGGCTCTCAATAACGCGAATATCGGAGCTGGGATAAAGCTTTGCCGCCTGATGAGCGGTCAGAATTATATTTCCGTTGTTGGGGAAAACAAAGATCGTATCGGCGTTCACTCTGTCAAATGCTTCAAGGAAGGTCTCGGCGGATGGGTTCATGCTCTGACCGCCGTCAACCACTACGTCACATCCAAGGTCAAGGAAGGTCTGTTTAAGTCCTTCGCCCGACGCAACCGCGATCACACCGTATTTTTTGCGCTCGGCATTAGCCTCGGGTGCCTTTTCCATAACGGCAGATGTCTCCTCATCATTGTTGCTATTATGTTGGAGGGACATATTTTCGATCTTAACGGTCAAATACTCACCGTACTGCTGACAATATTCAAGCACCTTATAGGGTGTCATAGTATGAACGTGTATCTTGATAACACTTCCGTTTTTCACCGCAACCACAGAGTCGCCGATGCTTTGGAGATAATCGCTTATAACCTTAACGTCAAAGCTGTCAATATCGGTCTTTGCTCTCATAAGTCTGAGCAAAAGCTCCGTGCAGTAGCCGAATTCAAGCACACTGTCGGGTCCAAACGCGTCAAGATCGAGCTTCTTTGCCTTTTCCGCGACAACAGTCGACACAAGCTCAACGGTCTCTCCGCAAACGGCGCGGATCATGCCGTCGATTATGTAAACAAGTCCTGCCGCGCCCGAGTCGACCACGCCCGCCTTTTTAAGAACGGGAAGCAGATCGGGAGTGCGTTCCAGCGACCTCTTTGCTTCCTCGATAAACTCCATAAGGAACTCCTTAGGAGTTTCGGTGTCCTTGGAGCTTGCGTATTCGGTCGCCTCACGGATAACCGTAAGAATAGTACCCTCGGTAGGTTCCATTACCGCGTTATACGCTTGGGTCACACCTCCTTGAAACGCCTTTGCAAATGCTCTTGAATCGGCAGCTTCAAGACCCGAAAAGCTTCCTGCCATTCCCTCAAAGAACTGAGAAAGAATAACTCCGGAGTTTCCGCGAGCGGAAAGCAGCATACCGTCGGACGCCTTTCTTGCCGCCTCACCGATACTCTCGTCAGCACTCTCCTCGTCGGAAACGCCGCCCATAATGGTAGAGAGCATATTGTCACCGGTATCACCGTCGGGAATCGGAAAAACGTTAAGGTCGTTGATCTCCTGCGCGTGAGCCTTAAGGTTCGCCGCGCCGGCATTGATCATCTCGGTATACATTTTTCCGTCAAGCACCGTATCGTCCTTTTCGGCAGTTTCGGCATAAACGTTGTCGTGCTTTGTCATATCTATCTTTTCGTCAAAATTCGTAGTCATTTATTTTCTCCTGAAAAATAAGTAAGTGTTTCGCAATGTCTCTCCATAACCTATGACGGACAGCGCGAATCCGCCTCCTCTCGGGAGGAAATTCAAGTCGTAATTTATTTAATCAGCTCTCGCTGACGAAGGTGACCTCTTTACCAAATGCCCAGAATCCGATAACGCTGGGACCAACCGACGCGCCGACGATAGGACCGACGAGGCCTATGTAAACGTCCTTGCAGGGGATCTCGGCGCGAAGCATAGCCTCGACCTCCTTGACCTCCTCCATATCACAGTCAGAGTGCCAGAGATAGATCGTCTGGTTTTCGGGGTCGATAATATTTTCTTTAAGAAGATTTATGCACTCCTTAATTGCGGGAACTCTGCCCTTGACCTTCTTGATAGCCGCCTGATTACCAACAGCGTCGGCAATAAGGATAGGCTTAACTCCAAAGAGGTTGCCAAAGAATGCGCTGGAAGCGGAAACTCTGCCCGCTCTTCTGAGTGTATCAAGAGAATGAACGGTAAAGAATTCAAGAACGTTGTTTCTCATACCGTTGATCTTCTCAGCGATCTCATCTGCACCCATGCCATCAGCCGCCATCTTGGCAGCCTCCATAGCGAGCATGCCCTCTCCGATAGTAGCATTGAGAGAGTTAATGCAGTGTATCTTTGCGTCGGGATATTTTTCAAGCAGCTTTTGAGCAGTTACGTGACCTGTGTTTACAGAGCCCGACTGCTTCTGAGAGCAAGCGATATAAACGATATCCATACCCATATCAAGGTACTTGGTAAATACGTTAGAAAATTCCTCGACCGAAACCTGAGCGGTAGTAACACGCTTACCGTCTCTGATAAGATTGTAGAGTGCGTGCGCCTCCTCGTAGCTCCATGTCAGGAGCGCGGGGGTTTCAACGCCCTCGTAAATAGTAGACATTTTAACGTAATCAATGTCGTATTTTTCCAAAAGCTCGCCGGTAAGGTCAGCGCAGGAGTCGGTAATGATCTTGACTTGTCTCATAAATCTCGCCTTTCTTAAATCAAATTAATTGGGATCAATAAATCCACACACTTCACGCCTAGTATATCAAATAATTGTAAACTGAACTTTAATTTTTTCTCCAAAATTGCGTTCAAAGCGATTTTTTGTGACTTTAGTCAACATTTTTTGAACTGATTGGGATCGTTATCCACACGATCTTTTTAAATTTTATGTCCATGCCTTATTATTAATGCTTACATATAGCGAATTTGGCTACATTCCAACACAGAAAGAACGTCCTCCATCCAAATTTGGATAGAGGACGCTCTGTTATTATAACTTTTTAGCTGTATTGATAATAGAGAAAAAGCATAACGAAAGATACTGTCAAAAAGAATACTCCGCAGATCAGCAAAAAGCCAAATCCGGTCTTTTTATCGGCTCTGCTTTCCTTGTAATCGTAAAAGGTTTCATATTTTTTGTTGCTCTTTTTCCTAAACATATCGGCAAAAGAGGACAGTCCGTACGCAATCAGGTCAAACGCGCCTTCGTTGCTTGTGAAAACGATCAAACCCGCGCCCGTAATAAAGACTCCTACGGCAAAGAAAGCATCTGTCAAGATGTGGAAGATGGCGGACAATTCGGTTTGAGAGAATATATCTCTCAGCCAAATTATCAAGCCAACTCCTATAAATCCGATAAGAAGGGCGATCAAATACTTTTTAATAGCTTTCATTTTGTTGTTTCTTCATATTCCTTACGGTATTTTTCGTATTCCTCAGTGTTGCAAAGAACGAAATGTCCGGGATATACCTCTCTCATAGTGGGTCCTTCCTGAGAATAGTCGTGATCCAAGACAGGATTATAAATTATTCTCTGTCTGTTCTTCTCGGTGACAGGGTCAGGAAGCGGGATCGCAGACAGCAAGGATCTCGTATAAGGATGGAAGGGGTGAGCGAACAACTCGTCACTGGTTCCAAGCTCAACTATCTTACCAAAATACATGACCGCAATTCTGTTTGAGAAGTACTTTACGACCGCAAGGTCGTGAGCGATGAACAGGATCGTCAGACCCATCTTCTCACTAAGCTCGTTAAGAAGATTGATGACCTGCGCCTGGATAGATACGTCCAGAGCGGAGATAGGCTCGTCGGCAATTATCAGCTCGGGGTTCATAATGACCGCGCGAGCGATACCGATACGCTGCTTCTGACCGCCCGAGAACTCGTGAGGATAACGGGTCGCGTGTTCGCGAACCAGACCTACGGTCTCAAGTATCTTATAAACCTGCTCGTCGATGTATTTTTTATCCTTGATACCACGGATGATAAGTCCCTCCGCAATAATATCACGAACGGTCATACGGGGGTCAAGAGACGAGTCGGGATCCTGGAATATCATCTGGATCTCGCTTGTCAGCTGATTTTTGCCCTTTGTACGGGACCATTTTTTATGATCCTCGATCGCCGCCTTGATCTCTGCGCGATTTTCAGCAACTATCTTGTCAAGCTCTTCCTTGGAGATCTTATTCTCCTTAAAAGCCTTGCGCGCGGCGGAGATAGCATCCTTATAGGTACGTGTACCTGCACAGATGCGCTCGCCCTTGTAGTATACCGAACCGCCTGTGATGTCGTAAAGTCTGATGATCGAACGACCTGTTGTGGTCTTTCCGCATCCCGACTCACCAACGAGACCGAAAACCTCGCCCTTATAAACGTCAAAGCTTACGTTATCTACCGCCTTAAGCTCGCGTCTACCAAGCTTAAAGTACTGTTGGAGATTTTTAACACTTAATAATACTTCTTTATTATTTTCCATATTATTCTCTCTCCTTCTTCATTCGTTCGATACGTTCTCTGATTATTCTGGGCATTTCGACCTCGGGAGCATTCGGGTGAAGCAACCAGGTTGCCGCAGAATGGGTGGGAGTGATCTCAAAGAGAGGAGGCTCAAGCTCAAAGTCAATATCAAGCGCATACTTGTTTCTCGCAGCGAATGCGTCTCCCTTGGGTGGGAAGTGCAGATCGGGGGGAGTGCCGGGGATAGAATCCATCTTGCCTGACGTGTGAAGGTCGGGCATAGAGGAAAGGAGCGCCCAGGTGTAAGGATGAGCAGGAGCGTAGAATATCTCCTCCGACTGACCGTACTCAACGATCTTGCCTGCGTACATAACGGCAATTCTGTCCGCCATGTTAGCAACGACACCCATGTTGTGCGTAATGAATATTACAGAAAGCTTTCTCTTGTTCTTGATATCGTTGATAAGCTCAAGGATCTGAGCCTGAATAGTAACGTCAAGCGCCGTAGTAGGCTCGTCACAGATAAGAATATCGGGGTCAGCGGCAAGCGCGATAGCGATAACGACTCTCTGTCTCATACCGCCCGAAAGCTCGAAGGGATACTGACTGAATCTGGCAGCAGGCTCAGGGATACCAACCTCCTCAAGAAGCTTGATAGCCTTCGCTTTTGCGATTTTCTTGTTCATCTTAACGACGAATCGAGAAGCCTGATCTTTAAGATAGTCGATTATCTGAACGACCTCGCCGTTTGCGTCGAAATACTGATCGTTTGCGATCTCATTGGTGTAATGGTTATAAAGATCCTCTATGACCTTGCATATATTTGCGATCTTCAGATCAATATCGACAACTACCTGAGGGGTCAATACCCATTCGGGCTGACGTCCCTTTGCAACTATCGCATCGTATTTTGCCTTGTTTTTCAGATAGATCTTCTCTTGAATGGGATTATTCCTAATACCGTAGAAGTACTCTCTGATAGCATTTTCCAGCGCGGAGCTGAATACATGCTCTACGCTTTCCTTTCTGATCTTGAGGCGGTCAATAGCTCCCGCAACCTTTACAGAAAGGTTCTTGAGATATTTGTTTGCCACGCCCTCGTCGATCTTGCCTGCCTTAAAGTAGTCAAGAGCTTCACGAAGATCGGGGAGACAAGCCTTTTTATTCTCAATAGAGATCTTATGAGAATAATCGGATCCCTTTTCAGCTGTAGCGATGAAATCAAGCATAAAGTCTTCGTCGAGGAACTCGCGGGTCAGCTTGTTCATCTCGGAGACCGACATACTTGTGAGATCTGCGGTGGGGTTAGTCATAACGTAATAGCTCATGGTAAAGAAGTTGGGCTTTTCCTTGTTAAGAGCTTCCTTGACAAAAGCACTGATCTCCTCTGTAAGAGCAAGAGTCTTTTCAAGATCAATATTTTTGCCCTCGGAAATAAGAGCCGTCATTCTTGCCTCATACTCTTCCGCAAAAGAGTTCTTAACTATAACGTAAGGATTGTAGCATTGAACAAACAGCTTGCGCATGCCCTTCAAGGTCGACACAACGTCAAACTTTTTCTGCTTTTGGAGCATAAGGAGCGCGTTGTCAACGTCCATTTCGAGCTGAACGGCGCTTCCGTACGCCTCGTTGAAATCATGCTCGATCTTGGTAGCCTCAATACAGAAGGAGTCAAACTTTTTGAGCTTTTCAGCAACCTCTGCATTTTTGTTTAAGCCCATAGCGGCGTTTGCCGCCATTATATTGTGGCCCAGCAATTTGAGCCTTGAATTGAACGCGTTTCTAGCGTTTTTCTTTCCCGTCTTAGCCTTGAGTATCATCGCCTCGGTCATTTGCTCGCCGACACGCATGATAGGGTTAAGGCTGGACAAGGTATTTTGGAAGACCATTGCCACCTTGTCTCCGCGGAGCTTGTGGAAGTCTTCCTCAGAAATTTTCAGTAAATCTTGTCCGTCATATAATATCTCGCCGCCCTCGACGATAGAGTTTCCTGCCAGAATACCCATAATAGCCTTACTGGTTACGGATTTTCCAGAGCCGGATTCTCCAACTATCGCCAAAGTTTCTCCCTCGTAAAGATCAAAGGAGATGTTACGAACGGCTTTTAAAATTCCACCTTGAGTACGGAATGATATTTGCAGATTCTTTACTTCTAATTTCTTATCCATAAATAGACCATTCCTTTCTGCCGAATATGACACGGGACAATTCCCTGCCGCATCGGCTCAATCTTATTTGTAATAGAAATATTTTGGTAAATTCCTTATTCTTCATTTCCTCTCAAGGACGGGTTGAACGCGTCGCGCAATCCGTTACCGAACAGGTTGAAGCAAAGCATCAACAAGCTGATAAAGATCGCGGGGAACAAAATGATGTGAGGATGTGTGAACAATTTACCCTGTCCCATGGAAAGCAGAGTACCTACACTGGTCATTGTATCACCGTTAAGGTTGATGATACCCAGATAGCTGAGGCTCGTCTCGGAGAAGATAACTCCGGGAATTACAAGAACACTGCTGGTAATGAGCGTTCCGATAGCGTTGGGGAAAATATGCTTGAACATAATTCTGGAGTCCTTAGCTCCGAGAGTTCTTGCAACCAAAACGTATTCCTGGTTCTTAAAGCGGTAGAACTGCATTCTCGTTCTTGCTGCCATTCCCGTCCAACCGGTAAGGAAGAAGGAGATAAACAGAATAACGAGGTCGGATACGTCAAGATTATATCTGAGAAGCGATATAACTATCATAAAGGGGATCGAGGAAAGAAGGTCAACGATTCTCTCCATGACAATATCGATCTTGCCGCCGTAGTAGCCCTCGATAGAGCCGTAAATAGCGCCAACGAAAAGGTTAACGGTCGCAACTATGATCGCAAGAATAAAGGAGAATCTTGCGCCGCTTGCAAGACGGGTAAAGAGATCGCGTCCTGCATCGTCGGTACCGAAGAGGAAGGAGGGCTCGGTAATGCCATCCTTAAGAACCTCACTGTGGTAGTACGAGTAATACTGCTTGTAGTGTACACGGACCTCCCACTGATCACCCTGCATCTTCTTAGCATAGCTGTATATCTTTTCGCCATCCTCAAGGAGCATTTTACTGGTGTAGTGGTCGGTACCGTCCTCTGTTCTGTAAGCAGGGATAAGATCACCGTTGTCATCATAAATGACCTCGGTCTTATTACCGTCTCCAACCTTTGTCTGATACCAGATGTTAGCGTTATTTGCATCCTGACGCGCTTCTGCGTGGTTTGCATAGGGCAGAATTATCTGAACGTCATGCTCGTCCTGATATCTCTGGACAGCCTCATACTGGGCAGTATTGAGAAGCAGATACTTCGCGCCAACTGCGTTGTAGGTATCAACTCTGAAGGCGAAGAGCTTCTTCATTTTACCTACCTCAAACTTTTCGACCTCGGTAACGTCGGACATGATAACGGAATAGTCGGGATCAGCCTTCTTGAACTCTTCCTCGATAGCAAGATATTCCTTATATGTCTTTTCGTTTACTTCCTTATCCTGACCGCCATCCCAGAAGGGGATGCCGAGATCGTATAAGATCTGGTTTTTTGGTACTACCAACGCGTATGCCTCGTCCTTATACGAAACGCTATAGGAGGAGATAACGGGACCAACGATGGCAAAAAGCACCAATAAAACGATGATAACTGCCGCCGCGATAGAAGCCTTGTTTCTCGCAAAGCGATAGAGCGCATCCTGGAAATAGGACACGGGCTTCGTATCGAGCTTTTTATCGTGAATATTTCCCTCTGTGGAATGGAAAACGAATTTTTCTTTAGAAATAACGTATTCTGACGCCTTCATCACTTCGCCCCCATTCTGATTCTAGGATCTATGAAACCGTAGGAAAGGTCGATGACCAAGCCTGCCGCCAGACCTACCAAGAGGTAGAAGCTGGAGAGAAGCATGAAGAAATCGTAATCCTGCGCGTTGATTGCATTCAAATAAAGTGCTCCGACACCGGGGATCGAGAAGATCCTCTCGATAACCAGAGATCCGGAAAGAACGCTCAACACCTCACCGATGATGGACGGGAAGATCGGTACCATCGCGTTACGGAGAGCATGTCTTACGGTTGCCTGAGACTTGGTAAGTCCCTTTGTTCTTGCCAGAAGCATAAATTCGCTGGTAAGAACCTCAGTAAGCTCGGCGCGAGTGAAACGGGTATATCCTGCGATAGATCCGAAGGACATACAAAGCACTGCGGGAAGCATGGATTTGATCATTGTGGGATTGAAATAAAGATCCCAGTTTGCCGTAAAAGGAATGTACTGGAGAGCATACTGCTTAGCTATTGCGGGCAAGGAGGCGATCTCCTTCGGCAAAATGCCCAGCTTAAAGCATATAACGTAAAGGAAAAGTGAGCCGTACACAAAGGAAGGTACGGAGATGATAACCATTACCGCCGTACTGATAACGTGGTCCTGCCACTTGTTTTTCTTAAGAGCCGCAAAGATACCGAGTGCGATACCTACGGGGACTGCCAACAAAGATGACATAATATTTATCAAAATTGTAGGAGGAAGTCTCTCAATGAATACGTCAATAACGGGAGTATTCATTTTGATATTGGGCATCTTATCGTATGCTCTACCAAAATCTCCGTCTTTAACGATTCTCTGGATATACAAAACGAGCTGCTCGGGAATAGGCTTATCGTAGCCTCTATCCTTGATCTGCGCTATCAGTATATCCTTGTCCTGACCGAGACCAACGCTCGTATTAATAGGAACGAGTCTGATCAAAACGAAGCATATTACAAAAATAATGGAAAAGATAACGAGCATAAGCCCCACTCTTTTGCATATATATTTGAACATATACATGATATTGCAATCTCCTTTCTTTGTTAATTAAACCGACAATGAGGGATAGTTGAAACTATCCCTCAAAGTCGTTAACATTAAGACGATAAATATTACTTGTAATCGAACTCGCCGTTTGCTTCAGCAACCTGTTCTGCCCACTCTGCATCGGTGAAGTTGTAGGTCATGTACTTCATTCCACCGTAAGCCATGAAGGTGTTGTAGGTGTAGGTTATGTAGTCAACCTTGTAAGAGAGCAAGGATGCGCTGAAGTTGTTGTAAAGGGGTACTGTGTAGTAAACCTTAAGAACTTCCTTCTCAAGCGCTGCGATAAGGGGAAGTCTGTCTTCCTGATCAAGAGCAACGTCACTCCAGTCGTGTTCGCCGGTACCGTTAAGGCAGTTGTACCAGTCCATAAGAGACATGGTGTACTCCTCACCCATCATGGTGAAGGTCATCTCCTGGGAGCTGGTGTCCCAAGCTGCGGAGTACATGTAAGCAGGGCTGAGGTAAGCGAGGAGGAAGTAGCCGGGATCCCAGGCTGCTCCGGTCCAACCGCCCATACATACGTCGTACTTACCTGCGCGGAAGTCTTCAGCCCAAGCAGAACCGAAGTCCTTAACCTCAGTCTCAAGTCTGCCCTCAAGGGGAGTACCCTTAACGAGCTCCTTCCAAGCCTCGGTGATGTAGTCGAATCTTCTCTGTACAGTTTCATTGATAGCGCCGCTACCCATGGTAATAACTACCTTATCGGTTGCGCTGATCTTACCTGCTGCGAGTGCATCGTTGTAAGCCTCGGTAACGAGTGCTCTTGCTGCATCAATATCGTAACCGGTGATAGCGTCAACAGCCTCGTCAAGAGTTGCGTACTGGGTGTAGTCAACGTTGTAGATCTCGCAAAGAACCTTCTTTGCTGCGTCAGACTCTCTGTAAGCCTTACCGTTAGCAACGTCGTAGTAGTGCATAGAGTTGTAAAGACCAAAGCCCTGGAGAGAGGAGGTAGTGGTCTCAGCTGCAAAATCTGCTCTGTTGATGGAGAGAGAAAGTGCCTTTCTGAATCTTACGTCAGCAAGAATAGTCTTGTTAACGCCTGCGGACTGACGAGCTGCAAGCTGCTCCTCGCTGGACTGAAGCTGGAGAGAAGCAACGAAGTCATCGGGAGTGAAGTAAGCTCTGTCAGAGCCCTTGTAATCGTCAGCAACGGATACGTCGATACCGATACCGTCGATCTCACCTGCAAGGAACTTAACCCATGCAGAGTTCCATTCCTCGATGGTGTCGCAAACGATCTTGTCGGTCTGGTAGAGGCCTTCGTTCTCAGGGAGAGCGTAGCCGAACCACTGGTCGTTCTTAACGAGAGTGTACTGCTTACCAGCCTGGAAGCTTTCAAGCTTGTAGGGACCCCAGCTCATGGTGGTCTCTACGCTGGAGTTGTAAGTAGAGGTCCAAAGATCGGAACCGGATGCAGGCTCCTGCTTGTTAGCCTCGTAAGTTGCCTTGTGAACGAGGGGGAGAGAAGCCATATTGTATGCTGCCTTGTAGGAAAGGCTGCCGTCTTCCTTAAGGAGGTCAAGAGACTTCTCAAGAACGAGAACGAGCTCGTAGTCGGAAGCTGCGAAAATACCAACCTTATCGAAGGTCATCTCAGGGTAGGTGTAGGAAGGAATAATCCAGTAGTAGGGAAGGTTCTCAGGTCCCTCAAATCCCCAATCCTCAGTGTAGATAAGGGTGGTCCAGAGAGCAACGGTCTCGTCGGTAATAGCAACGTAGCCGTTTTCATCAGCGAGTGCCTGAAGAGCTGCAAAAGAATCAGCATTCATATAGGGAGAATACTGAGTTACAGTCTTACCGCCGCACCAATCAAGAGGAGTGGTGAGAGCGAAGTAGATAGCACTGCCATCGGGCTGAGTGTAAACGCCGTCAGCGTTCTTCACGAGGTCAGCGAGAGTGTAGAGACCTGCAACACCGTTGTCGAGGTTCTCAATAGTCTCGTTCTGCTTTGCATAGCCCTGAGCGTTAGCGATAATGGTTGCACCAACGTAGAAGGAGTCTGCACGGTAGTTCTTGAATGCGGGATCAAGCTGCTGCTCCATAGTATAAACGAAGTCTTCAGCCTTGATGGGATCGCCATTCTGCCACTTAAGATCATCACGGAGAGTGATCTTGTACGCGTAGCCCTTGCCGTCAGCGGGGAGACCCCAAGCCTCAGCGTAAGCTGCGGTAACGTCTTCGAGCTTGGTAGCTGCTTCGTACTTGATCTCGAAGTCGCCGGTAACGATCTCGCCGTTCTCGTCGAACTTGAAGTCGAAGGTGAAGAAGGAGCTGCCGAGGTAGCTCATGATCTGGGTGTCGTTGTTATCCTGATAGGTCAACTCATTCCAGTTTGTGGGAGAGATTGTTGTAAATGTGTTATAAGTATAGTACTCTTCCTCATTCTGGGTTGCAGGAACACAAGCGACGATTGACAGCATCATAAGTGCTGCGAGAAGCGCTGCTAAAACGCCTCTGAAAATCTTTTTGTTGTTCATGATTTTCTTTCCTTTCTTAAAAAAGTTTACTCAAATTTTATCACAACGGCTCTCAAAAATCAATATATAACCACAATTGTTAACACTATAATCCATAATTGTTAACACATTGGCAACATTCGAGACGCGTCAAATGTATATTCAGTGTTTTTATGCATTTTTTTGCCATAAAAACGTTATTTTTTATCGCTTGCGACACAAGCATTTCTGCATTTTTAAACAAAAGATTAAGTTTTTTAATAAAAGAGAATCAAAACGCTTTGTTCATCACTTCACCTCTTCCCTACCCGCGAAAACGTCATCATATTGAGAAAAAATCACAGCGAGCGAATCCGTTTAAAGATAAGTATAATAAATAATGATAGAAATCGTCATTTTCACGCACAATTCCCAGTAAAAATCGCCATTGTTCGTCAAAACCGCGGCATAAAGCGCATCGCGCTTAATATCTGTTTATTCCGGCTACCTAAAAAATGTTACTGCACTTGATACAAAAAGATAAGGCGGCGCGATGCGCCGCCTTGGGATATTTAGCCTCAATTCCCTACCGTCTAATCAGAACAGTGTTGCGGGAACAAAGAAGTATACGCAGAACAGGATAGAAACGATTATCGCGATAACCGAAACGTTCCATGTGGGCTTATCCTTCTTTGTGATAGCATACTTGATGATCTCAACAAGGTATGCAACGATGGACATAAGGGTGTAGGAGATAAGACCGACACCGATACCCTTGGTGATTGAGTAGGAAAGAACCATGATCACGATGGTAAGGAAAGCAGAGGTCGCGTTGATAGCGTTGCTAAAATTAATATCCTTGATATTGTTCTTCATCATAAGAACACCAACGTAGATAAGAGCAGCCGCCGTTGCAGCAGAAGGAATGACCGCGAAAACGGGCATTGCAAACATAGCCGCAAAGAACAAACCTGCGGTGGTAAGAGCGGTAAGACCGGTTCTGCCTCCTGCGGATACGCCCGCACCCGACTCAACGAAGGTAGTAACGGTGGAAGTACCAAGCATAGCACCTGTGCAGGTTGCGACAGAGTCAGCTATCATGATCTTGCCGTAGTTGTGGGGCTTGTTGTTCTCGTCGGAAAGAATTCTATTACCTCCGCAGCAACCAACGATAGTTCCCATGGTATCGAACATATCGATCATACACATGGTTATAACTATCATAATAGCGGAGAAGATCGAAACGCCCGCGGGGAGCAGACCGTCGCCTGTGAATACGTCAACAAAGGAAGCGAACACGGTGTTTTCGCCTGCAAAGAAGTTCTGGAAGTTTTCCCAGAATTTCCAGGAGATACCGGGAACGTCGCCCGAAAGGACCGAAAGATCGGTAACTCCGAAGGGTATACCAATAATGGTAGCTCCGAGAATACCGAGAATAACAGATCCTCTGACGTTCATCTTGTCAAGAATAGCAATAAGGAAGAGACCAATCAGGGCAACGATAGCTGCCTTGGAAGCTTCCCAGCTTGTGAGGTCAACAAGAGCTACCTGAGTGTAGGGGTTACCAACGATGATGCCTGCATTCTGGAAGCCTATGTAAGCGATAAAGAGACCAATACCAACAGAGATAGCACCTCTTACCGCAACGGGCATACCGTCGAATACAAGCTCGCGGAAGGTCTTACCCTTGATCTTAATAAGAGAAAGAGCAAGGAAAAGCAAACCCGAAACGAGGACCAGGAAGAATGCCTGACCGGGTGTGAATGCTGCGGCGTAACCTGCCCAACCGCCGATGATACCGCCGAGCATGGAGTTAAGACCCATACCCGAAGCCTGAGCCAGAGGCATCTTAGCGAGGAAAGCCATCAAAAGAGTACCGATGACTGCGCCCAGAGCAGTGGCGATAAATGCGCTCGACCAATAAGGGCTTGCAGCGCTGCCAAAGATCTGGTTAGGGTTGACCGTCAGAATGTACGCCATAGCAAGGAACGTAACCACGCCCGCTACAAGCTCAGTTCTGACACTTGTTTTCTTTGCTACGGGATCAAAGCCCACTAGCTTAGCAAACTTATTCATAAAAACCTCCTATACGTGCTTTAAGCACAATATTTAATATAATAATAATGCATTTTCCAAGAAATTGCAAGATGTTTTTCGAAATTTTCTATAATTTTTTAAAAATTTTCGCAAATTCTCGGCAAAATTCGAGTTTTTTGTCTTTTCGGACCTTATATAAATAGATTTTTTCTGTCTGTTTAACAAAAAGTTCATCAACGCGTACTGTCTGTATGATATAATGATATAAATACACGAAAAAGGAAAATGATTTAATGGAACACCACAAAGGCAAACATAAGATAATAATAACCTTCGCAATACTGTTTATATCTTTGTTGCTTCTTTTAGCGTTAGTGTTTTTCGCGGGCAAAAAGACCTACGTGGTGCGTTTTGATCTCAACGGAGGCACGCTTATCAGCGGTTCTCTTGAACAACACATAACTCAGGGACAGGATGCCGTTCCGCCTGCCGTAGTAAAGGACGGCGCGTATTTACGAGGATGGAGCGCATCATACCGTCAGATCACCAAGGATATCGTGATCAGAGCGATATGGGAGTACGAAACATCTACGGGAATTATATATTCAAGCAGTCAAAACCAGAACTTTGCCGAAATTATAGGTTCCTATGAGCATCTGCGCGGCGAGGTATATCTGGGCGCATACTACGGCGACAAAAAAATCCTCGGAATATGCGAGAGAGCCTTTGCAGACCGTAAAGGCATAACAAGGTTCTACCTTCTTGACGGACTTATTTCTATTGAAAAAGAGGCTTTTTCGGGATGCAGCGCCCTGACGGAGATCGAAATTCCCCGCACAGTAACTCATCTTGGCGAGGGGGCTTTCCGTGGATGTGAAGCTCTTGAAAGGATCGTACTTAATGAAGGACTTTTGGAAATAGGAGCAGGTGCGTTTGAAGGCTGCGTCGGTCTTAAGGAAATCGTATTACCCGCAAGTCTTGAGCGAATAGGCGCCGGCGCCTTTAAGGGATGCGACGATCTGGTCATAACCGTCACTCACGCCGAAGGAAAAACCTACGAGAATTGGGCGAAGGGATGGAAAGGAAGCGCAACGGTAATATGGCCTGAAGAAGTTTTTCTCGAAGATCCCGATTTTAATGAATCGGATTTTGAAGAAAGCAAGTCAGAAGAAACAGAGTCAGACGGATTGAAAAGACCGGGACACAAGTTGGATATCGACCTTGGTGGAATAAAAATTCCGTTCCCAGGATTACAAATAAACCCCGACCGTATAGAAAAGCCAAGCCTTGACATAGAGATCGATACCGAAGGCATAAAGAGACCAAGCCTTGATATAGAGATAGACACAAAGCCAAGTATCGATACTGACGCTGAAACCGAATCCGACACCCCTGACACAAGTGAAACGGAAGAAGAATAGGAGGATATAGTATGCACATAATGCACATGCTCGGCATACTGACCTTGGTGTTCTTTGCGGCACTGTTTCTGATGTGCTTTTTCCGCGAAAAGCTAAAAAATCCTATCGTTAATACTCTGTTCGTATGTGCTTGCGCAGTATTCTTTTTTCTTTGGAATTACTCCATGTACGAGCATCGCGGCGGAGATACGAATGGGTTTATGATACTTGAAAACATAAGTCCGTATATCTGCGCGGTTATAATTGCAACTCCATTTTTGCACAAGAGGATAAGGGATTTTGCTTATTGCGGCATCGCTTTTCTTGGTTTCGGCATGTTCGTTGCTTTGTTTATCAGTCCCGAGGTTGAGTTTCTTTTCAATTATCATCAAGACGCAAAATTTATACATGTATGCGAGGCGATATGTCACCTCATAATGTCGCTCTACGGATTTTATCTTATACTTTCCGAAAAGGTGAAGCTCGAACTCAAAAACTACGGAAAGGCGCTGGCATTTATCTATGCGTCGATAGGCTTTGGAGTTTTCCTCAACTGGTGCTTCCACCTTTCAAACTTCGGCATGGATATGTACGGAAATTATTCGATCTACTTCCTCGATATTTTCGGCAGCTTTGAAGCAACCCTGCTCGCATATCTTACAGGAGTTCTCTTTACTATTACCGCCGGATTTCTAGTGGGAATCCTCCTTGATTTTCTTAGCACACACAAGAAAAAAGAAGATAAGCCAATGCAGCCCGTCGAGGATCAGGAGAGGCACGTCGAGGAACAGACAAAACCCGTCTCAAAAGAATAACTCGCTTTGCGTTTTTGACGTTCTGAACTCAAAAATATCAAAAAGGGGCTGCTTCATTTAGCGCAGAACAAAAGCCACTTTTAAAAAGCAAGGACAAAATTAGGTTTAAAAATATAGTTTTCAACTTTTATATGTCGAAATCCGCCGATTTCTCGGCGAATTTCGATATTTTATGTGGCTTTTTAGTCGCGTTTTGGCTATCTGGCGTACCCCCGTACGCCTACGAGAAACCAAACCACGCCTTCTGGATCTAAATGACTCAGCCCCTTTTATGTTTTGGAAATCTTCAAATTTTGATTTTTGAGAGTTAAATACTAACGTTTCTTATCAACAGCGATAACGAAAACAGTCATCAATCACAAGCGATTGATCGGCGAAAATTGTTTTGTTTTTTACAGTTTTATAAGAATTTTGACTATGTCCACCGGTAAAATGTAATCAAGCATTTCTACTCATTTATCCAATACGCTTTTTGAATGATATCGTAAGCGTATTTCTCGTCCTAGGTTTGCGGGGGATGATCGAGATAATATGACATACATCGGTAAAGGGTAAGTTTTACTTGATAATATGGCTTCAGGTCTATCATTTTCGCGCTCCTTTCGGGTGGTAGCACATATTATACCGAAAGATTGCGGAAAGTCCAGAGGTTTTGGAAATTTATTTGTTGAAATAATTATATCATATTTTTAGGAGTTTGTAAAGAGTGATGTTGCGGCAAAGCCGCAGTGTTGTAGTGCTACGCACAGTGATGTTGTCCCGACGGTCTCAGTGAAGTGATGTGTTCCTTACTCACGCGCGAAGCGCACATCACAAGGCGAAGCCGTCATCACGCACGTAGTGCGCATCACGTTCCGCTTGCGGAACACATCGTTCCAAAAACGAAAAAGCAGTCCAATGGACTGCTTTCGTTTTTGTGTTATCTTGACAAAATAGATGCCACGTTAAAAAAGTTCGGTTGCGCACCTTTCGACATCGAGCATCCTCTTATAGTTTAGCATATAGGTCTTAAATCCTTCAATTACCGAAGCGTCGGGAGAAAGTGTATCTCCTCGAACTTTACCGAACACTCGGCTGTCAAGAAAATGATCGAGTGAGTCGTGCTTGCCATTTTCATACATATATGCCGTAAGCAGTGCCATTCCGTAAGGTCCGCCCTCGCCCGAGGTTTCAAGACACACTATGTCAGTATTGCACGCCGCCGCTATATAGCGCTGTGCTACGTTCTTCGTTTTGAAAAGCCCTCCATGGCCGGTAAGACGATCTATCTCAACACGTTCTTTCTCGAAAATTTCCATTCCGATTGTAAGTGTTGCCATTGCACTGTATATCTGTGAACGCATAAGATTCGGGAGAGTGAAGGACGAGCCGGGTCTGCGAAGCAGCATGGGCACGCCACGCTCAAATCCCGTCAGCACCTCACCTGAAAGGTAATTACAAGCGATCACTCCGCCGCAGTTATCCTCACCGTTAAGTGACGCTTCGTAAAGCCTTGTATAAAGCTCGTCGTCAGACACTTCCTTACCAAACAGTGAAAGCGTTTCTTTGAAAACGGACACCCATTCATTTATCTCATTCGTGCAATTGTTGCAATGCACCATCGCAATCGGCTTTCCGTCAGGGGTTGTTACCATGTCGATCTGCTCGTAAAGATTAGAGAGCTGTTTCTCAAGCACTACCATAGCAAAAATAGACGTTCCTGCCGAAATGTTACCCGTCTTATATGAGATCGAGTTGGTCGCCACCATCCCCGTTCCCGCATCCCCCTCGGGAGGTGCAAAAGGAGTTCCCTCGCTAAGCAAGCCTCCAAGACGGATTTCCCCCTCTTTTGTAAGCGTTCCGCCCAGGGCGCCTGCTACAAGTACCTTCGGAAAAACGTCCTCGGCTCGTCTTTTGAAGCCGTGAGCAGCGAATTTTTCGTTAAGTTTTGCGAGCATTTCTGCGTTATATTCGAGCTTTTTCGAATCGATAGGGAATATTCCCGATGCCTCACCGATGCCGACTGCGTTGACACCGGTGAGCATGTAATGGACATAGCCCGCGAGCGTTGTTATGTGTGCAACACGTGATATGTGCTCCTCTCCACGCAGTATAGCTTCATAAAGATGAGCTGACGACCACCTCTGCGGAACGTTGAATTGGAACAGCTCGGTGAGTTCCTTTGCGCTTCTTGCCGTCATCGTATTTTGCCACGTGCGGAACGGAGTAAGAAGGTTCCAATCCTCGTCAAAGGCAAGATAGCCGTGCATCATACCCGAGATACCGACTGCCTCGACACTGTCAAGCCCTTCCATTTGGGAAAGCACGCATTTTAGCCCGCGCCATGCGTCGTCAAGATCGTAAGTCCATACGCCGTCGCGCAGCTCACTCTTCCAAGAAAAGCTTTTGCTTGACAAGGGTGTCAGCGATTCGGCGTCGACGGTTACCCCTTTTATTCTCGTTGAGCCAAGCTCGATTCCAAGATAAGATTTATTCATAGCGTTTTCCATCATTTTTTATACATAGGGCCGTAAGCTGCACACGCTCTGTAATCCTGCGCTTCCTTATCCATGCCGAAGGCGTTCCAAGCGGCAGGTCGGAAGATCTTTTCCTCAGGCACGTTATGCATACATACGGGAATGCGGAGAATAGAGCAAAGCGTGATAACATCCGCACCGATGTGCCCATAAGAGATCGCTCCGTGATTTGCGCCCCAATTTGCCATCACCTCGTAAGCAGTTTTAAAAGGACTGCCGTCTTTTCCGTCGCATCTGGGGGCAAACCAGGTGCACGGCCAAGTGTAGTCGGTGCGCTTCCAAAGTGTATCGGAAACCTCCTCGGGAAGATGCACGGTCCAGCCCTCCGCAAGCTGCAGAACAGGTCCAAGCCCCTTTACAAGATTGAGTCTTATCATAGTAACGGGCATTTCAGCCTTCGTTTCGAAGCGGGAGGAGTAACCGCCGCCCCGAAAATATCCGTTATCAGCGGCATTCCACGTTGTGCTTGCCATTATGGCATCGATGTCCGCTTCCGTTATATCGTACCATGGCTTCATAAGGGCATTTCCGCTTTCATCCTTTGCCTCTCCGGTTGCATCAAGACAACAAGCACCGGAGTTTATAAGATGGATGATACCGTCAGAGCTCTTTGCAATGCCATCAATCTCATATCCCGTAACTCTCTTGATTGAGTCGCTTGACCAATAGGTACGGACGTCAGCGAACATCTGCGCACGGTTTGTAAGAAGCTTCATAAAGAGCATACCGATGCCGTTGAGAACATCGTTCTCGGTTGCGAGTATGTAGGGCTCACGTGCGCCCTCCCAGTCGAACGAGGTGTTGAGAATTGCCTCTGCAAAGTCAGCGTTCGGATAGAAGTCGGTCCACTGTCTTTGACCTTGGAATCCTGCGGCAATGGCGTTGTGACCTACTGCCTCCTCCTCGCGTCCCTCGGGAAGATTATCGTTGCCACACATCAGATCCTTTATGATGACTGCCATTTTGACAACGAACTCAAACTGCTCTTCCTTTTCCTTGTCGCTCTTGCGAACAAAATCGGGGTTTTTGTCAAATCCTATTATGCATTTTTCCTTTGCCCAAGCAAGCGCTTTTTGATATTCCGCTTCATCATAGATGCCCTCGGACATTCGACGAATGATCTCAACCTCATCAACACTCTCCACCCGGAGTCCAAGATAAGATTCAAGAAAATCTGAATCCAGGATAGAGCCGCCGATGCCCATACAGATAGATCCAATTTGAAGGTAGGATTTTCCTCTCATAGTGGCCGCGGCGATGGCAGCGTGGGCAAAGCGAAGCAGCTTTTCCTTTATATCCTCACCAATGCTCGTACCGTCTGCATCGACCACGTCATGTCCGTAAATGCCGAACGCCGGCAACCCTTTTTGCGCGTGTGTTGCAAGGACGGATGCCAGATATACTGCGCCGGGACGCTCCGTAGCATTCAGCCCCCACACTGCCTTTATGGTTGTAGGATCCATATCCATCGTTTCCGAGCCATAGCACCAACAGGGCGTAACGGTAAGGGTAACCGAAACTCCCGCTTTCCTGAACTTTTCCTCGCACGCAGTGGCTTCCGCAACACCACCTATGGTCGTGTCGGCGATGACAACCCTTACGGGTGTGCCGTCCGAATATTTAAGATTCTGCTCAAAAAGCTTTTTGGCGGTATGCGCCATGCCCATTGTCTGTTCTTCAAGTCCCTCGCGAACCTTCAATGGACCTCTGCGTCCGTCAATGACAGGTCTGATTCCAATTGCGGG
Organism: Eubacteriales bacterium; assembly: GCA_045538195.1. Classification (GTDB taxonomy): domain Bacteria; phylum Bacillota; class Clostridia; order Oscillospirales; family CAG-272; genus SVTX01. The sequence goes on from JAZSRA010000107.1 coordinate 28,399, forward strand.
ATAGCCGCCGATTAGTCTTGGCCTTTGCATAATAATCCTCCTTAAATTTATTGATTATACTTGTATTATAGTGCAAAATCTGATATAATACTTGTATAATATGCGCTTTAATGTGTAACGATCTTCGCTTTTTGGAGGTAAAATGCAATATTCTGATCTGATTGAAAAAAAACACCACGGAACACCGTATTTCCCCGTCGAATACTATTATATATATAAAGCTCACCCACGGTATATTATGTCATTGCACTGGCACAAGGAATTTGAGATCGTCAAGGTGATAAGCGGGAAGCTGACGGTTTATCTCAATCATACACCGTACGAAATGGAGGCGGGAGATTGCCTTTTTATTGAGGGCGGTTGCTTGCAAAGAGGATATCCCGATCACTGTGTCTATGAGTGTCTTGTATTTGACACTGTTATGTTGGACGGAAAAATCGGTAACTGCGCGGAGGGGCGCTTTTTTGAGTGGAAAGGTAAGGACATCAAATATAAAAATTTTATAGATCCGAAAAATACGCAAATTCTTTCCACGGTAGACGAGCTGTTGAGGTCAACCAAAGAGGCAAAGCCGTTTTACGAGCTGGAAACGATCGGCTTGTTCTATCAGTTGTTTTATCATCTTTATGTATCGGGGCATATCGTCAAAAGTCAGAATTCTGCGTCAGAGAAAGGCATTCATACCGTTATTACCCTGCTGGAATGGATAGAGCTTCATTATTCGGAACGTATCACGCTTGCCGAAATATCTCATGTGATGGGACTCAGCGAAAAGTATATTTGCCGTATCTTCAAGGAATACACCGCAAAGACGGTCATAGATTACGTAAACGAGAGCCGCATTGAGAAGGCGTGCGCAAGGATAGGAGTAAACAGTATTACCCAAACTGCGTTCGACTGCGGATTTAACGATCTTAGCTATTTTTGCAAAATTTTCAAAAAGTATAAGGGGATGTCACCGAGTGAATATAAAAAACAAATCTTACGAAAATGAAAATCATGTTTCATTTTTTCTCTCCTTTCTTGAAAATAAAAAAGAAGACTGCAGAGAATATTTCTACAGTCCTCGATTCATACACAAAGTGTTTACAAATATTTTTTGAAATAAACGAAAAAAGGAGAGTCTGTGCGACTGAAAAACGTACGAACTCCCTTTGCAAGGTCGATTATTTAAGTTCAAATCCCATCCACACGACGATTTCATTAATTGGCATCTACCAAATTTGCACTGTGAAAAATGAGTACAAAAAGCCCAGAAGCTGCTTCGCCTCTGGGTTTTTCGTGTTGGCATCTATTTTGTCAACACAACATGGTTGCGGGGATGGGATTTGAACCTCATGACCTCCGGGTTATGAGCCCGACGAGCTACCAAGCTGCTCTACCCCGCGATATTTAATTACGGCTTGGGGTCTCTCCCCCCCTCATTTCATAACCCTCCGGGTTATCGCTTCGCGCCGCTTTTTGCACCAACGGGTGGTGCCGGTGACCGGTCTCGAACCGGTACGATACTTTCGTATCACGGGATTTTAAGTCCCGGGCGTCTGCCAATTCCGCCACACCGGCAACTTATATCTCCGTCCGTGCATATTATTATATCACATATTGTCTCCATTGTCAACCCCTTTTTTGCAAAATATAAAAATATTTTTAATGTATTTTTCTCTCTTTTTTTATTTCACTTGACATTCTTCCCCTTTAACTGTATAATTATTACATCAAATCATAAAAAGGAGACCAAATGATACTTGATCGCTTTAAGTGCGGATTTTTAAGCAACAACACGCTGAAGATCATCGCAGCCGTCGCCATGGTATGCGACCATACGGGAGTGCTGCTCTTTCCCCAAGTTACCGTTCTCAGGATAATAGGTCGCCTTTCCTTCCCCATCTTCGCTTATCTGATTGCCGAGGGTGCCAAGCACACGCGAAACAAACTTCGCCATCTGATCGTTTTCGCTTCGTTTGCCGCGGTCATACAAGCGGTGTATTTTCTTGTTAATCCCAGCCTTGAAATGAGCGTTATGGTCACTTTTACCCTTTCGTTGCTTATGATATACGCTCTTGACGCACTAAAAAACGTTTTTTTTGCTACAAAACCGTCAAAAAGACGGATCGCTCTCACCACGTTTCTTTTTATAGGTTCTCTGGTGCTTGCGATACTGCTTGACCGCATTGTAGATCTTGATTACGGTCTTTCGGGTTGTATTCTCCCCCTGTTCCCTGCAATTTTTACTGCACCAAAATCCGAGGGAACGCCCTCAATATTCAAAAAAGCAGACACCAAGCTTTTACGCGTGGCGGCGACAGCTCTCGGCGTTCTTGCCCTCTCTATTGACTACGGAGGACTTCAATTTTTCTCGCTCCTTGCTATTCCGCTCCTGCTTCTCTATTCAGAAAAGCGAGGCAAACTGAATATGAAATACTTCTTTTACATATTCTATCCACTGCACTTGGTTTTGCTGTACCTCATAGCAATTCTCATGAGATACCTATAACAGTGCAAAGATTCCCCCATAAAACGGTCATTCGCGTTTTATGGGGGATTTATTATCTTATTAATGACGTATTACAGCACGTTTGCACTCATACTGGGAAGTGCTTCAACGAACACCCAGCTCTGCTCCTTATCCTTATAAGCGAGAAGTTCCTGATCAAGGGGTTCAATACGATCGACCTTACCGTCGCAGTATTCAAGAATATACTGACGAACCGTCTGCATACGGCGAATAACACCACCTATACGAAGGTCAAGCGCCTCAAGTCCCGAGAACTTGTTCTCCTTCTTCCACTGAATAGCGTGCGCCTTGCCGTAAGCGTCTATACGCTTAACGACCTCTACGTAATCCTCGTTTGCAAGACGGCGAAGCTCTTCCTTGTCGCCTGCCTCGTAAGCGCGGCGGGTTTTAAGACCAAGCTCGTACTTTATCTCCATAGCGTCGCAAAGTCTTGCGGCGGTCTCGTAAACGTAGCCGTACTTTCTCGACTTCTTCGCAAGCGCGTGCATATCCTTAGCTACCTCGGCAAACTGATAGGATGCGCCAGGCTTGACGGTCCAGTCCATAAAATCGTTGATAGTATCCGCGTAAAGCATATACTTCGAAGGGTTACGGGAGTGTGTAACGTTTCTCTCGTTGCCCGCGATGTAGTTACCGAAGTCGATGCGGCTGCACTCGTCGTAATCAAGGCCAACTATTCTCTTGAACTTTGCCTTGATAGCTGCCTCGTCGGTATTTCCCTTTGCGTACTCGGCAATGTAGCAGAGTGAGGGCAGAACCGAATAGTAGGAGCATTCGCCTCCGTTGTTGCTCCAAAGGGTCATAAATACGTTCTTTATCTTATTCTCACGGCAAGCGTCGATGGCAGATCTCATGGATTTGATAGTCCACTCGTTATCGGGGATAGTGCCGCACCAAGTCCATACGCCACCTGCAAACCAGGTCTTGTTGGACATCTGTGCGTGCATCTCGAGCATATCGCTGAATTCCTGCTTTTTACAGTGATAGTAATCCCAGAAAACGGGAGTTATATTCTTGGGGAGCGCACTTCTGTAAGGCTCGGGAACCTCCTGCTTGGGAACTACGTAAACGCCGTTGTTCCAGCCGTAGAAAAGCATATCCGACCAGATCATAGGCTCCATATAGCCGTACTTTGCTGCGATCTCGTTAACGCGAGCCAGATGCTTTTTCATTATATCGATCTTAGACTCATAGCCGTTCTTATCAAGATAGTTGCCTCGGCCAAGCATGTGCGCCTCGTCCATACCGATGTGGATAAGGCGGGTCTTGAAGCACTTGGAAAGAGTCGCAAACATGTGGTCGATAAGCTCGTAGACTCTCTCATCGCCTACCATAAGCTCCTGATCGTGGTCGAATGACACCTGTCCCCATCTCTTGTAAGTAGCAAGATGAGCGAGGGTCTGAATACAAGGAATGACCTCAATTCCGATAGAAGTGCAGAACTCGTCAAGCTCCTTCATCTCGGCAATAGAATATTTGCTTCTCATGTAACCGAAATAAGGCTCGCCCTCAACCTCGTAGGTGTCCTCAGTATAGAGAAAAAGTGCGTTGTAACCCATCTTTCGAAGAAGCGGTAAAAATTTTTTCAATTCATCAACTGTTTTAACCGCGTTTCTGGACATATCAAGCATTACGCCAAAGGTTTTGAAATTTTTCATTTTTTCATCCTTTCAAATCAGATCAAATCTATGAAAACCAACGCTCCGCACAAAAACGAGCGCAAGGATATCATCAAATAAAATTATAACACTATTCACACGCAAAGTCAATAACTTTTCCATAAAAATCCAGTAAAAAGTCCGATTTTGATAATATCAAATCAAAACAGCTTTGCGCTAAGTGCTGTTCTGCCGCAACGCTAATACAGAATTATACATTGAACCCGATATTTTTAATAAACGCTTCCTTGAACACGTCGCTTTGAGTCAGATCGCAATATTCCGCTTTTTCGGCAAGCTCATTTGGCTCTGCATCTCCAACGGCGTACTTCAGCGTCCCTCTAACACAAGAATCCTCGATCAAGACGCATCTGTCGGCAAGCTGACGCGGAATAAGCCCTACACCTCTCGCGTGGGGTATCGAGAGCTTTGCGGCAAAACCTCCCGAAATATAAAGCTTTTCGACTTTCTCCCACCCCGCGTCGGCAATATCAAGAAGTGCCTCGATAGCAGAATGGACGGCAGACTTCGCAAGCTGGAGCTGACGGACGTCGGCAGGGCTTATATACACCTCATCAGCAAGATAAAACCTACCGTCAAGATACCCGCTTTCGTCTATCTCTCCCAATCGCAGAAGCTCGTATATAGCGTCAATAAGTCCCGTAGCACACAATCCAACAGGGGGAGCGCCGTCCACAGTTTCGACAATTTTTTCTCCGCCAATCGTGCAAAATGAGCAGATAGCGCCCTCGGCGGCGCTCATTCCACACTCTATATTAGAACCCTCAAAGCAAGGTCCTGCCGCCGCCGCGGTGCAAAGTATCCGATCTTCGGAAAGCAGAACGATCTCGGCATTTGTTCCGAGGTCTGCGAAAAGTGACCACTTCCCTTTTTTAGGCAAATCGACGCACGCAAGTCCCGCGATTATATCCGCACCAACGAATGCGTGAGCAGACGGAAGAACTATCAGATCTTCCACTCCTACAACGCCTACCGTTTTGGCGCGTACCTCTCTTTTCCCAAGAAATCTCGCCGTATAAGGGGCGTGACCCATAGAGGAACAATCCTCACCCAAAAACAGGTGGAGCATCGTGGCGTTGGCAGAGACGAACATACGCTGGGTCTTCCGCCCCATGCAGGAAAGCATCTCGTTTATGCGAGCTATAAGCGGCGCTTGAAGCGTTCTTGCACCCAAACGGGAGCAAGCGTTTATTCGGGAGATCACGTCCGCGCCAAACACAGTCTGAGGATTAGTTGACGTAATTCTTCGCAGTATTTTTCCGTCATTTGAGCAAAGCGCCATTATCAGCGTGGTCGTTCCGATGTCAAGCACTGTAAAAAGCTCGTCCGATCTAAAAAATTCCGAGCTTTCGACGTCCTTGACCGAAAGACCGCTCTCGGTGGGAAGATATAGGTTAACGTCTCTGTCTATTTTGTATTGGCAGGTCAAAATCTCTTGCCCGTCAACAAGTGCTTTGCATTTTTTGCATACACCTCTGCCCGAGCATGGGTGAGGAGCAGAGATACCGTGGCGCATCAAAAGCTCGGAGAGCAACTCACCCTCCTCGGCTTTTAACGTCTTACCGCCTACGTTCACCTTATACATAGCTCTGTTTCACCCTTTAATTTCAATACCTTTGATTATCGCGTTGTTTTCAATATTTTCTTTAACCTACAACGCATGACCCGTTCCCAAACGATCACCTGACGATATACTGTGCGGACACGCTCATAGTCTTCAGCGCATCGTTGTAATTTATGCTTACTCCCTCGGTTCCAAATGGCAGGATCTCCTCCTCAAGCTCGGGAATCTTATCTATCTTGCGGTCAAGATAGAGATTTAGGGTCTTGCGGCAGTATTCGAGACGGCGCAAAAGACCGCCAAAACGAATATCGTGACAATCAAATCCCTGAGGCTTGTTCTCGGTCATCCACTGTTTTTCAAACGCCTTGGCAAAGCCCTCGACTTGACGGATCATCTCGGGATAATCTCTCTTTGCGTAAAGCTCAAGATCCCATCTCTTACCATCCTTGTAAGCCTTGCGAACAAGCACACCCATTTCGTATTTGAGAGCTAACACGTCGCAAAGACGAGCCGTAGTCTCGAAAATGTAACCGTATTTGCGGTTCTTTTTTGCAACCGCGTGCAGCTTCTCGGCAAGAGTGGCGTATCTCTCGTTTCCGCCCTCGGCGACGGTGTAGTCGGTGTAACCGTTAAAGGTGTCGGCATAGAGACCGTACTTGGAAGGATTGATGGGAGGATAATGCTGGAGCATCTGCTTGTCCGCTACGTAGTTGACCATATCAAGCAACATAAAGTCATCAAAGGAGAGACCGAATTTTTTCTCAAACTTTTCTTTTATCTTGGCTTCATCGCGGTTCCCCTTTGCGTACTCCGCAAGATAGAACAGAGCAGGCAGAGTTGCATAGCGAGAACACTCGCCGCCGTTGTCGCCCCACATCGTAAAGAACACGTTTTTTGTGCGGTTCTTTCGGCAGGCGTCAAGTGCGGGAAGCATAGTTTTCAAGGTATAATTGTTGTTTGGAGCAAAGCCCGTCCAAGTCCAAGCACCGCCCGCAAACCAGAAGTCCTTGGTAAGCTGCTTGTGATTATACATCATATCGTCGTAGTTTTTCTCGGAGGTATGGTAGTAGTCCCAATATACTGGCTTAACTCCCTTGGGCATAGCGTTAAGAGCCGACGCAGGCATCTTCATCTTCTCACAGTAATACTTGTGAGTTGTTGCCTCGGCAAAGAACATATCCGACCACATAAGCAGCTCGTAATCGTACTTCTTTGCGATCTCGCAAACTCTCTCAAGATGCTTTTTCATAATGACGTCAACAGACTCAAGACCGTTCTTATCCATATATTTGCCGCGACCAAGCTCTAACGCCTCGTCCATACCGATATGTATCCTTTTTGTGGTAAAGCACTTTGAAAGAGTGGCAAACATATTGTCAATAAGCTCGTAGCATCTCTCATCTCCCACCATTATGGTTCGGTGATCATCGGACGGAAACTTGCCCCAGCGAACAGTGGTATCAAGGTGGGAAAGAGTCTGGATGCAAGGAATGACCTCCATTTTTATCGATCGACCGAAAGCGTCGATCTCCTTCATCTCGGATATTGAGTATCTTCCTCTCATATAGCCGAAATAGGGTTCTCCCTCAACCTCGTAGGTGTCCTCGCAGTAAAGAAGAATGGCATTGTAGCCCATCTTCTTGATGATCTGCATGTATTTTTTCAAAGCGTCAACGGTCATGACCGCGTTGCGCGACATATCAAGCATTACGCCAAAGGTCTTAAAAATTTTCATATAAAAAACTCCTTTTAAGGAAAATATTTATCAAACCAATTATACCAAACAAATAAATTTTTTGCAACAAATAATCCAAAAAATACTTGATTTTTTATAGGGATATAGCAAATCAAGGGAGAAAACTCTTTATTTCAAAAATTTCTCCCTTGATTTTTATAAAATTATCAATATTGTTGCGTTTTTCAAGACTCAAAGCAGCTCTGCGATGATCTCGCCGTAGCTCTTGGGTGAGAGGTACGCGGGCGGCACGTCAAAGACCGTCTTGCATCCCACGACTCCCTCTTTCGCCATTCTTGCCGCAGCGCGAGCGTAAGCAACTATCACCGACGCGGTAAATTCGGGGTTTGAATCCAACTTGAGACTGTACTCGATAATATGATTGTTCTGAAGCTCGGTGCCGGTCTTGCCCGACCTGATAACGAATCCGCCGTGAGGGATGCCGCCATGGTCGCGCTTCAATTCTTCCATGGATATGAAATGAACCGTCGTGTCGTAGTCGGCAAAATAGTTGGGCATCTCGCGTATCTCTTTTTCGATGCGAGCCTTATCCGCTCCCTCCTCGGCAACCACAAAGCACTCGCGTGTATGCTTCTGTCTCACAGTCAGCTCGGGATTTTCACCGCGTCTGACCGCATCCAGCGCCGCCTCAACGGGAATAGTATATTGCTTGCCGTCAAGCACACCCTCGACTCTGCGTATAGCGTCGGAGTGACCCTGACTTACTCCCTTGCCCCAGAAGGTATAATCCTTTCCGTAGGGAAGTATCGCGCCTGCCATAAGACGGTTTACAGAAAACATACCGGGATCCCAGCCGACCGAGATCATAGCTATATTGCCGCCCTCGCGAGCCGCCTCGTCCACGCGGGCAAAATGCTCGGGGATCTTGGCGTGAGTGTCAAAGCTGTCGACCACTGTAAAATGCTTTGCCAAAGCGGGGGTCTGCTGGGGCAGATCGGTAGCACTGCCTCCGCAGATTATCATAACGTCGATGTCGTTCTTATATTTTTCTACGTCAGTAGCGGAATAGACCGCTACACCTTCAGTTGATATCTTAAGCTGCTCGGGCGCTCGTCTTGTAAACACCGCCGCAAGCTCCATATCTTCGTTTTGACGTATAGCGTTCTCCACGCCGCGTCCTAAGTTTCCGTATCCGAAAATTCCAATTCTTGTTTTCATCGTGATTACCTTTCGCTAAGGGTTTGTTATCGTTTTTAGTATATCACTTTTTTTCTTTGTTTTCAATAGCTTTTCAAAAGTTTTTTACAAACGGCAAATATCTTTATCGAATTACGGAACTCTTTGCTTTTATGACGAAGTTGACAATTCGCAAAAAGAGTGATATAATTACACCGTATATTTTTAGATAACCTTGTAGTTTTACATATACGCAATTTTCAAAAACGGAGACAAAAATGTCCTTTTTTTCTAAAAAAAGCAAACCGAACCACGGTGCGAAAATACCGCCCAAAAGTGCGTTCGGTCACTATAATAAAAAGCAGGGTGTAAGGCTTTCCCCTTCCGACGGAGACAAAAGCCCTCAAAAAAGCCGCGGCGTTCTCATCACCGCAGAGAATATTACCCTTTCTTACGAGGGAAAAGCAGTCATTGACGGACTCTCCTTTGAGATACGAGAGGGTGACTATCTGTGCATCATTGGCGAGAACGGAAGCGGAAAATCCACGCTTATGAGCGCTCTTTTGGGGCTGATCGATACATCAAAAGGCAAGATTACAATCGCGGTCTCAAAAAACGAGATCGGAGTTCTCAATCAGTCCACTCTCACGGAAAGCGATTTTCCCGCCACGGTGCGCGAGGTGGTTCTGTCGGGATGTCTCGGAAGGGATTCCAAGGGGCCGTTTATCGGCAAGGCGGCAAAGCAAAAAGCCTTTTCCGCCATGGAAAAATTAGGAATCACCTCTCTTGCCGACCGCTCATTCCGAGAGCTTTCGGGAGGACAAAGACAAAGGGTGCTGATCGCTCGCGCGCTCTGCTCGGCAAAGACGGTTCTCTTTCTTGACGAGCCTGTAACGGGACTTGACCGCGCAACCGTTGCCGACGTTTACTCTATAATTGACGATCTCAACCGTAGCGGTATGACTATCGTGACCGTCACTCACGACGTCCGCGCCGCCATGGAACGCAGCTCGAAGATCCTTCGTATCAACAAGGACTCCTATCTTTTCATTGACACCGAAGATTACCGAAAGCTATCCGAGGCGCAGGCTCTGCTCTCCGACAAGGACGACAAGAAAGACTCTCTCCCCTACGGTGAGGGCGGATTCAGATACACGGGCGGTGAAAAATGAGTATGAATTATTTTTGTTTAAGCATTTTAAGTTCTCTTCCGCAGAGGCTTTCAAAGATACCCGAATATCTGGGCAGCTATTCCTTTGTACGAAATGCCCTTGCGGTGTCGGTCATGATCGCGCTCTGCGCCGCTCTTTTGGGAGTTGTGCTTGTGCTTCGCCGATTCTCTCTTATAGGAGACGGACTTTCACACGTCGCATTCGGCGCGGCGACGATAGCGGCAACTCTGGGGATATTTGATTTCAGTCTGACGCTCCCTATAACGGTCATCGCCGCAGTTCTGATATTGAAAACAAGCCAAAAGAGACGCATTATGGGCGACGCCATGATAGCTGTGATCTCCGCAGGCGCTCTCGCCATCGGCTATCTTGTTCTCGACGCGGGGGGCGGAGCGTCAAATCTTGGCGGCGACGTTTGCACCGCTCTGTTCGGCTCGTCGGCAATTTTGTCAATAGATACGGCTGAGCTTATCTTTACTTTGGCGGTAACCGTCATTCTCGTGGCACTTACGGTCATTTTTTACTACAAGATATTCTCTATCAGTTTTGACGAAAGCTTTGCCAAGGCAACGGGAACAAAAACCGACGTATATAATCTATGTATAGCCATCGTCACGGCGGTAGTTATCGTTATAGGGATGAAGCTTGCGGGCGCGCTCCTTATCTCCGCGCTTATCGTATTCCCCGCTATGTCGGCTATGAAAGTATGTAAAAGCTTCAAATTCACGCTCATTGTCGCCGCGACTATCTCGGTGATCTGCTCCATATTCGGCGTTCTGCTCTCGATAGTTCTTGAGACCCCCGTAGGCGCGACTATTGCCGCGATTGACATCCTGGCTTACGGAGTATTTGCGATAGTGGGTAGAAGAAAATAAAATGCGATGCTGTAATCGAGCAAACGATAGGAAGTTCTGAATCATCGCCCAATAAAGCCGTATATCAAGGCAGTTACCTTTATCAACACCGCCCTCCTTGTATCTGTTCGTGCAAAAACGACATATAATGTAATGGTGCTTCACCAAGATTTACAAAGGAGGTAATTTTATGAGCAGACAAAATCCGTTTATGCGAAGCACAAGCGAACGATACTGCAACAACTGCCAAAACGGTTGCCAAAATAACTGCAATGATCAGTAGCCCTGCTGCGATGATGATAGAGATAAAAATCCGTGTGTAGTCTGTCCGCCCGGACCTATGGGTCCGCAGGGACCCGAAGGACCGAGAGGTCCTGTCGGCACGTATCAGATACTCTTCCAAGTCAGCGTCACCGAGGCGGGACAGTTGATCTTGACCTTGAACGGTCAGGATCTTGATTATACTGTCGTAGGTCGCGCTACGGGAACGTCGCAGATCGTTGGAATGGCCGTGATAACGACCACGGCGGTCAACTCGGTTCTCACAGTCCGCAATCCTGCGGGCAACGCCGCGGCGCTTACCATCACTCCCCTCGCAGGCGGAACTCGCCCCGTGTCAGCACACCTTGTGATCACGCAGATATCCTGATATGAACGGCAAGAAGTTAAAATAGTCGGATAAACAAAAATGCCGCCGAGGAGTTGTTCCTCAGCGGCAATTTTTATTAAAATCATTTCAGCTTCCCAAGCTTTGCCGTGTTGGCGATAACGATCAGCGTGGTTTCCCCGTCAAGTATCTGCTCGGGATTGATATTTACGTTGACCTTTTCGCCCTTCTTGATAGCGACGATATTGAAGCCATATTTTTTGCGGAGATTTAATTCGATCAAATTCTTGCCGCACCACTCATCCTTTACGTCGATCTCGACCATAGACACGTCGCGTGACAGAGAGATCATATCAATAAAGCCCGAGCTTAGCAGGTTTTTGGCAAGACGGATACCCGATTCGTTTTCGGGGAAGACCACCTGATCAGCTCCAACGCGAAGCAGTATCTTTTGATGCATCTCGCTGGCGCATTTTACAATAACATTCTTAACGCCCGCTTCCTTGCAAAGAGTTACCGCCATCACACTCGCTTCAAGGTTGCTCGCCATACAAACGATGACAGTATCGATATTGCCGATACCAAGACGGGATATGACCTCCGCATCGGTCACGTCGGCGCATTTGCACACGGGCAAGTATGCCGCTGCATCATTGACGATCCTTTCCTCGTTATCTACGGCAATGACCTCCATGCCGTTTTCCACAAGCTCTCTTGCCACGGCTATACCGTATCTTCCAAGTCCAAAAACTGCGTATGTTTTCTTTGCTTTCATAATCTTCTCCTCTATCCTATACTGATGTCTTCCGTCGGTTCGGAAATCACGTTCTGACTTTCGTTCTTGCTGCCGAGAGCCACCGCAAGCGATATGGGGCCGACTCTGCCGAAATACATTGTTACGATGATAATAAGCTTTCCAAACGTGTTAAGCGTTGCCGTTAAGTTCCTCGAAAGACCTACGGTTGCCGTTGCACTGACCGTTTCATAGACCGCATCAATAACAGATGCGTTGCTCGTTGCCATCAAGAGTACGGTGGAGGTAGCGCAGATCGCAAGAAATGTTACCGCTACCGCTACCGCCTTCTTTACCGAACCCTCGGAAATACGGCGACCAAACAGAGTTGCGCTGTTTTTATTTCGGATCGTAGCAAATGCCGAGCAAATGAGGACGGCAATTGTTACGGTCTTCATACCGCCCGCCGTTCCCACGGGCGAACCGCCGATCAGCATCAGAATAATAGAAACAGCGGCAGAGGCATTCGTCAGATTCTCTTGCGGGATTGTGGCAAAGCCTGCGGTTCTCGTGGTGACCGATTGAAAAAAGGACACTTGAATTTTATCGAACAATGACATATCTCCGATGGTCAACGGGTTGGAATATTCAAAAACACATATAAAAATTGCGCCGACAAGAATGAGTCCTGCCGTAACCGTGATCGCTATCTTACTATGCAAGGTCAGGTGCCTGAATATCTTTCGGTTCTTTGACGAACGGCTCCTGACAACACGCAACACGTCCCACCATACGATATAACCGAGACCGCCGAGAATGATAAGCACGGATGTAACCGCGGTGATCAAGGGATTCGTAGCATAATTGCAAAGGCTGTTTTCCGCAACAATGTCAATTCCGGCATTACAAAAGGCGGAAACGGAATTGAAAACCGATATCCAAATGCCCACAGCGCCAAACTCGGGGACGAAAACAAACATATACAGAATAGCCCCGACGCCTTCGATGATCAGCGTGCCGAACAGTACGTTCTTGACAAACCTTGCAAGCCCCGACATTGTATTGAGATTGAAGGCGTCCTGAATGAGCAAGCGGTCGCCGATACCCATTTTTCTGTTCAAAAGAAGCATCAGCCCCGACATGATCGTGACAATACCAAGTCCGCCGACCTGTATCAGAACCAAAATAACGACTTGTCCAAACACGCTCCACGCAGATACCGTGGGCAGTGTAACGAGTCCCGTCACACAGGTGGCAGTGGTCGCCGTAAAGAGCGCGTCGAGGTATGGCACGGCTTCGCCGCTTGCGGAGCTGATCGGCAACGTCAAGAGCAGGCTTCCCACGAAGATGGTCAAAAGGAAGCTTAACAATATGACCTGCGTAGTCGAGAGTGTGAATTTCTTTTTTCTAACCATAAGGATCTTCCTCAAAAAGCATAAAGGGACCAACATTCTCTGCTGTCAGCTGGTTCCTTTATTTTTCAGTTTTTATAATTATATCACGTTGCTCTCCTTCTGTCAATATGTTTTTCGCGAGACGCGCGGTTTCTATTTTTCGCGAGACGCGCGGTTTCTATTCCGACTTCGTCGGAGTGATATTATCGCCCATGCGACAGTGGTATTAAAGCCTGCGGCTTTAGTGATATTTTATTCGACTCTTAAAATTGCGAAGCAAATATCACTCGTCGCAAGACGAATATCACTGCGAAGCAATATAACTCGCCTCAGGCGAATAAAACTGCGAGACTTCCTTGTGAGAAGTCTCGCATTCGGACTTTTTTGTTTTAATACTATTTTTTGCTTTTTGGAATGGGAAGCAATGCTCTCGTCGCCGTCTTGTACTCCGTAAAGCCGTCTTTTTTGGACTGTCTGCCGTCCGCCAAAGGAATACTTACGAAAAAGAAGAGCATCGTATTGGCAACCGCTCCAACAAGCAGATAGGAATAATTCACGCCAAGCGCGCTGACGGCGCATATTCCCACTCCCCACCACATAATTATCTCGCCGAGATAATTGGGGTGACGGGAATTTTTCCAAAGCCCTTCACGGATAAATCCGCCCTTACCGCTTTTACGAAATCTGTGCATCTGTATATCTGAAGCACCTTGAAGCACCGCCGCGCCGAAGCACAGGACTATGGCAATATATGAGAGGACGTTCCCCTTCGAGCTGCTCAGCGCGACTGCCACCGCGGGCAGAGTGCAAAGATAGACCACAAGTGTCGGAACCAAATGTATTCCTACAAAATTTATTATGGGATAAAGCTTTCCCGTTTTTTCTCGGAGCATACGGTATCGCCAATCCTCCAGGGCAAGCGACTTAAAGGTATACGCCCAGTTCGCCGTAAGCCTGACACCCCAGAAAAGCACCGCCAGAAAAAGAAGCAGCTTCAAGGGCGTTAGCTTCTGTCCTATCATAAAGCAGACGAGAATGACTATAGGCTGAACGCTCCAATAGGGGTCGTATACGGAGGCATTTCTAAATATCAGACTAAAGATAAAAACCGCTACGGTTGCAGACAGGTCGGCTATGAGAAGTCTTAACCAAAAGCTCCACAAAGATGGTGTCAGCAGATACGCTCCAACGCCCACCGCCGACGCAACAGCGTACACTATAGCGACGATGACAAAGCTCTGTGTTCTCGTAAAATTAAACTTCATTTTGCTTTTCTCCCTTAAGGTCGGCGACAAGCTCGTTCATTATCTCCTTCTTGTGGAACGGGAAGATGATGATATGCGCCCGCTGATCTCCCTTTGAATCGATAAAGGTCGCCAGCTGATATTTTTTGCATATATTTTCGTCGGGCTTTCTTATAACAAAGGTGTTGGAATTTCCAAATCTTTCGTATTCTATCCCGCATTTTTGCAAGGAATCCTCAAAATAAGTAACGTTTTCAGAGTAGTGACCGCTCTCGCATCTGAGCAGCATTTCACGCGCTCTTTGATAAGTGGAAAACGGCAGATAGTCTCGCGATCCGAGCAGCGTGGAATCCTCCTGACCTATGTAGTCTATAACGGGGCGATCACGTCTGGAAAGCGCCAGAAGAACGCCGTTAACTCTCGCAGTACCCATAAATTTGTGCATGCTCACCGCTATCGAGTCAACTCCAAGCTCGGAAAGATTTTCGACGTAGGGAGCGTTCTCTTGATTTTTCGCGATTCCGCCGAAATGTGCCGCGTCAAGGTGACAGTAATACTCTATTCCCAGCTTGCGCAGTCCGTCGGTGATCTTTTTGACCTCGTCAACCGCTCCGCGGCAGGTAGTTCCCCAAGTAAGCACCACTATTGCCCCATTTACACCGCTTTCGCGGTCTTTTTTCACCACTTCAAGCAGTTTTTCGGCAGAAATGCGACCAAATCCATCCACCGCGATCTTTTCGTAAGGGTATCTTTCGCAATTTTCTCCGTCAAAAACGTACTTTTCAACACTGTAATGGGTATCCTCGGAAAAATAAAGCTTTCCCTTTGGGAAACGGTTAAATCCCTCGCGTATCCCCCAGAAATTGCTCTCGGTTCCTCCCGAGGTGATATAACCCCAATATTCTCCCTTGGCAACTCCGAAATTCTCCGCCACAAGGGAAATTATCTTCTTTTCGGTGGACTTTGAGTCCATACCATAATTGCCCTTTTGATATGGGTCGCCGCAGTTGTTCATAAGGTACATTTTGCTTTCAAGATGACGCAGATAGCTTGTGGTATAGGAATAGTCCTCCATATTGGCGGGATAGCCGAACATATACTTTCTCTTGCAAAGATT
Source organism: Eubacteriales bacterium (assembly GCA_045538195.1). Lineage (GTDB taxonomy): Bacteria > Bacillota > Clostridia > Oscillospirales > CAG-272 > SVTX01. The sequence goes on from JAZSRA010000107.1 coordinate 44,150, forward strand.
ATCTCTGTAGTACTTGTCCACCTTGGCAATATACTCCGAGTCCTCGCGCTCAAAGGCGCATATCTCCTCGCGGCTAAAGCCCTTTTTCTTCAAGTCGTTATAGTCAAGGATGCGTCCAAGTCTTGCGCGGAGCTTTTCCAGTCTGTCTATCTCGGCTTCAATGCCCTCCACCAGCTCAAGCAGCTCGATACTTTCGTAATCGTGGAGAGTTTCGTCACTCTCGATTATACAAGCCCTCGCGCCGTCGTATCTCTCCTGCCACTCGTCAAAATTTTTACTCATCTTAAAACCTTCATTCCGAAAGAATTTTTTCGTCGCAAAGCCGAATTACGCTCGCAAGCTCACAATTAACCATTTTGATTATATCATAAATATTATTCCGTGTCAATGAGCGGCGGTCGATATTTGTCGATTAAAAATTTTGAATTAACAAAACTTAAACATTTCATAAAAAGGACGCAAACAAGAGACTGCTATAATACCGTCGTAATCAAAAGAAATAATTGAAAAGAGGTAACCATTTATGAATCGCAATGACAAAGAATTTCTCGTAGAAAAGATCCGCACACAGTACACAGGCACGGTTCACGAAGACGTAGACCGTCTCAAAGAGCTTGACAGTAAGGTAAAGCGTCCCCCCGCGGTCTTCGCATATATTTTCGGAAGCGTAAGCGCGGTGATCATGGGCATGGGAATGTCCCTTGTAATGACCGACATCGGCGCGACGGTGAAGGAATACGTAAACATCGGCGACCCAATGATAACAGGAATAATCATCGGCGTTATCGGTATGGCTCTCGCTATCGTCAACTACCCTATTTACACCGCTATGCTCTCTTCGCGAAAAAAGAAGTTCTCGGCAGAGATAATCGCCCTCAGCGAAAAGATCTTAAACAAGTAATATCATAAGAAACCCGACTGCTCGCGCAGTCGGTTTTCTTATTCTACCATATCGTCGGTCAGCTTCAATATCTCGGGAGCGACCTTTTTTCTCATTCTGTTCAGGGTTGCCCGATAGACCGAATACGCCGAGCTTGCAGTCGCTATTCCCACGACACCCACGGGAATTCCAATGATCATGCCGACAAGCTCTGAGATAAAGAGCGCCGAGCTGAACTCGGGGACCATACAAAAGCACATTCCCACGCCCATCAAAAGAGCGCCCACAACGCCTACCGATATTGAATACGCCATAGCTCTGTTGACAACGCTCCTGTCAAGCTTTTTTATCCTTTCAAGACGCTCGTCAAGCTCGGTCTTGTCCTCGGGAAGATACTTTTCGCGTATTTTTTTGACCTCGCTCATCTGCTTTGCGGAATACGTCAGATTAAAGCCTTCTTTTTTCTCGTTATTATCCATATTTTCTCCAAATTTATTTACTTTCCTCAGACCGACAATTCTCCCTTGCCGCCCTTATTTTCTTCAAGCCCTTTGACGAACGGATTATCATAAATATCGCAAGCCAAAGCACGAACGCCATTACGGCAACACCTGTTGACGCGGTAACTATAAGCGTTGTCCTCTCGTCCATTGAGCCGTCACTGAACGTAGAGAGCATCGCGCTTTCAAGCGTCATCACAGAAACAACAGCCGACGCAAGATTTATATCCTTTGATGCCGAAAACACGGGACTGTTATATTTGCGGTAGCCGAACACGTTCACTATTCCTATCGTAAGCGTCGTAAAGGTGTACGCCGCCATAGTTATTGCTACTATTTCGTTATACTCGGTGGGAAGTCCGTCTATCACCATATAGGTAATCATCACCGAAAGCGCCACGTTTAATATCAGCATAACGATACCGCAGGTGCGGTATTTTTTAAATTCTCTTTCGAGCAGTACTCCGTGAGCGTTTGACCTAACAAATCCCAAAAGGTACATTCGCATAAAGGCGAGCAGCAGATAGTAAGCCGCAAGCGCGTAAAACCATACCGATGAGTGATAAAGCGCAAGCCCCAACTGAAAGAGCGCGTAGGCTACGTTGAAATAAAAGGAGAAATAAAGAGACACCTTTACTCTGAAATGCGCGTCGTCAAAAGCTCTCTTTATGAGCTTATTTTCGGTCTTTATCTTTTTAAAAAATCTTATTCCCCATGGGATCCTGAAACAGACCACTGTCAGAGCGTACGCGGAGACCGCATAAGAAATATAGCTGATGATCCCCTCTCCGTCGGCAAAGGCAAAAGCGTATATCAACAGGACCGCCGCTATGGGTATCAGCGCGATCACGATGGCGAGATGCGGAAAAATCAACGCCCATAATACTCGTTTCCGAAAGCTCATATCCTTTTCGCCACCTTCTTTATTTTTACGGTAAAGGTACTTCCCTCTCCCAGAACACTGTCTACGCTGATCTCACCCTGAACTATATCGATTACTCGCTTGACAAGAGCAAGGCCCAGACCGTTGCCCTCGGTAGCTCTTGACGTATCCCCCTGATAAAACTTTTCAAACAAATGGGCGCCGACCAAGGCACTAATGCCGCAGCCTGTGTCGGAGACCTTCACAAAAACGTATTTTTCGTCTTCTGTAAGCGAGAGCGAGACCTTACCGCCAGCCTCGGTAAATTTAAAAGCATTTGAAAGCAGGTTGTTCCAGACCAGGGACAAAAGCTCGTCATCCGCCTTGATCTTTACCTCGTCAGGCAGATCCAGCTCTATCTCGACGCCCTTCGTCTCCCATACGCCCTCAAACTGCAAAAAGCATTCTCGAAGCTGCTCCGCAAGGTCAAATTCTTCTGCCTTGGGGTATATCTGTTGATTTTCAAGCCTGTTGAGCTTCAGAATATTCGTCATCATATCCGAAAGCCTGCGTGTCGCGTCGGAAATTCCCTTGATATATTCGCGCCGTTCTTCCTCCGTAAGACAGTCGGACTCAAGAAGCTTTGCATAGTTGCTTATGACCGCAAGCGGAGTTTTCATCTCGTGAGACACGTTGGAAATGAAGTCGGTCCGCAGTGTTTCAATACCCGAAAGCTCCTCGCCAAGCAGATTTACACTTTCGGCAATAGAGTAAAGATCGTTGCCGTCTCTTGACATTTTGGAAAGCCTTATTCTTGCGGAAAAATCGCCGTTTTTCATTTTGTCAAGAGCCTTTTGTATCTCTCTTGCGGGACGGTCTACCGTTACCCTTCTTCGGATATAGTCGACGATCGAAAAAAGGAAAGCTATAAATATAGCGTTAATAAATACCTGCGGTGCCATCTCGCGCATCTGAGCCTCGTTTACGTCAAATCCCGAGAAAAACAGCAAAAACGAGCAGGTGATAACAAACGCGACCACGGCAAAAAAGATAACAAAGGAATACATCTGCATCAAGGCAGCCTTGAAAAATCTCCGAAATCTGCGGCTTTTCATTTCAGCACCGCCTTATATCCAAGTCCGTGTACCGTGACTATCTCAAAGGAGTCGCAATCTGTCAGCTTTGCTCTTAATTTGGTGATGTAAACGTCGACCGCGCGGGGAGCGGTCTCGCTGTCAACGTCCCAGAACTCGTCCATAAGCTGCTGACGGGTAAAGGTTTTTTTCGGATAGGACAAAAGCTTGTATAAGAGGTTGAATTCCCTTGCGGTCAGAACTATCTCCTCGTCGCGGAGCGTGGCGGAACGCTCGTCGGCATCCATTACGAAGTCGCCTATCTGAAGCCTGCGGCTTGACGCTATCTTCGCGCGCCTGAGCAGAGCGCCGATACGCAAAAAAAGCTCGTCAAGGTCTATGGGCTTGACCATATAGTCGTCTATTCCCACTCTGTAACCTCTCTGCTTGGACGCAAAATCGTCCCTCGCCGTCATAAAGAGTATCGGTATTTTGGTATTTATCTGACGCACCGTGCGGACGAACTCAAAACCGTCGATATCGGGCATCATAACGTCTGATATGATCAGATCGAAAATTTTCTCGTACATAGCGTCGTACGCCTCGGCAGCACCAAGACAACCGACCGCCTCGTATCCGCTTCCGTTCAAAAATGTGCATACCGTCTTATTCAGCTCTCTGTCGTCTTCAACTACAAGTATCTTAAACATTTCTTTCCTCCAAACAGACTTTTTCAGCTTAACGGATATATTTTACCACACAAATGTTAAAGTTTTGTTTATGAATTGCTTATAATCAAAAAAGCATTGTGCCAGCCGTTCGAAATTTTGAGACCAAAATACCTTCTCGGCTATTTACGATTAAAAAGTGTCCTTATTTATGATGCCTTTCTGTAGGTCTTGCGATAGGTGGCATAAACAACGATAGCGATCAGTGGGAAAAGCATACCGACTATCATACCAAGCTTCATGCCGAACTGCTCGGGCGAGAGCTTCAAGCTCTCCGCAAAAGACACAAGCGCCGAGCTTTCAACAGCCGCGTCGGTAACAACGCCAACCATCTGAGGAACTACCGAAGCGCCAAAATCTCCTCCCGCAGCCATGAGGGCAAAGATAAACACTCCTCCCTGCGGATAGCGGTCGCTTGCCACGATGAGACTTCCGGGCCACATCATAGAAACGCAGAAGCCTGTCAGAGCGCAAGCGAAAAGCCCTACCACGGGGAAAGGCGAGATCGCCGCTATAAGATAGCAAAGCGTAGCCCCGATAGCACCCAGGAAAAGGACGCGAGAAATATTCTTACCAAACTTTGCGTAAAGCGATCTTCCAAGTCCCAGCGCAACGGCAAATATTGCCACGCCGAAAATGTCGCCCCATATCTTGGGGAGCGAGAGCGCTTGCTCAATGTAGCTCGACGCCCACTGCGCCATAGTCACCTCTGCCGCGCCGCCGAGAAAAATTCCAAGCACGCATAGCCAAACTCCGCCGTTTTTCAAAAATCTGAGCGCTCCCGACGTCCTTTCGGGTGTTTCCATCTTGGGCAACTTTGCGTTTGACAAAAACACAAGGGCGGCTATCGGCACCGCAATAAATATCACGGGTAACCACCGCCAGTTCTCACGTCCGCAGAAATAAAGAAATACGGTGGAGATCACCGCTACCCCCACCACGCCCCATGCATAGATAGAGTGAAGCTTGCTCATCTCGCGGTCAGGGTCATCTGCGGGGAGAGCCGCGATAACGGGACTGATCAGCACCTCGCAAAATCCGCTGGAAAGAGAAAACAGAACCGTTCCGATACAAAGTCCCGCGTATACGAAATTCGGGAAGATTATGGGCGAGAGAGCGTAGATCGCAAGTCCAGCCACGGTCAGCATAGGCGCGCATTTTACCGCGAAGGGAATATTGAATTTATGAGAGAAAAACGAGAAGATCAGGTCAACGGCAAGCTGAGTGCAGAAATTTATCAGCACCAGGAGACCGAGCAATGAATAAGAAATATCATAAAGCTCGTGAAAGGTCAGAAAAAGCAGTGGGGAGAGGTTTCCCACCACGCTCATTGAAATATTTGAAGCGTAACAGCCTAATTTTACGCGCAATGTGTTCTTGTCCATATAAAGCGTCCTTTTGGCATAAGAGAAAATGTCGGCTATCTCAATTTTGACAGCTACCGAGATTATACCACCAAGATATTGCTTTGTCAATCATAAACGGCGATTTTATATTAGGAAAAAGCTTTTCTTCTTTTGTTTTTTTATAATTTCAGCCTCTTGACGTCAAAATTCTACCTTTTAGTTAAAATCTCTTTACAAAATTCCCGAAAAATGATAAAATAGAGGCAGAGATCAACGAGGGGAGGGTGGAAATGAAGATTCGCACCGAAATTTCGGACACAGAAGAAATAGTCATTCGTTGCCGAGAGCGAAACGACAAGATCCGCTCTCTTGAAGCGTCGATCGAGGTGGCTTTGCGCGGAGAGAACGATATCGCGCTCTCGTCCGATGGGATCGAGTTTTTCGTGCCGAAAATAAGCATCCTCTTTTTTGAAAGCTCGGACGGCAGGGTCTATGCTCACACTCGCGACCGCATCTACACCGCCCCATATAAGCTTTTTGAGCTGGAAGGACTTATGCCGTCAAGCTTTGTGCGCGTGTCAAAATCGGTCATCGCCAACATCGCGGAAATATCGTATCTTCGCCGTGAGCTTGTGGGCAACGGTGAGATCGGTTTTCGCGGTTGCGACAAAAGAGTCTATTTTTCAAGAGCTTATTTCAAGCTTTTGCAATACAAAATTGATGAAATGAGGTTAAAATAATGAAACCGTGGAAGATCTTCTGGGGAATAGGTTTTCTCCTTGCAGCAGTATTTATCGTTCTTGACGTAACAGGCGTTATCGATCCTTTGGTCGGCTTTATGGGCGAAGTGTCGGTCTTTGCGCTGATCCTGGCATTTTTGCTTATCGCTTTTATCATTGCAAGGCTTATTAAGGGCAAGATAGCGTCGATCTTCTTCCCTCTCGCCTTTATATTTATGCTTTTTGAGAAAAACATTGCAAAGATAGCGGGTGTTGAGGGCGAAAACATAATCGAAAATTGGTCGGTCCTTCTCATAGCGCTTTTCCTCACGATAGGCTTCTCTATCCTCTTGTCCTCCAAAAAGAAGAAAAGTAAGCATAAAATAAACGTAGAATATAACGGAGACGGTGCCGAAAGCAATCTCGGAGCATCGGCAATATACGTTGACTGCGTCACCTTCACCCCCGCGCGCATCGAAAACAATCTCGGCGCATGCTCGGTTCATTTCCAGAACGTCGAAAGCTATAAGGGTGGCGAGACCTTGTACGTTGAAAACAATCTCGGTGCTCTGTCTATTCACGTGCCCGAGGGTTGGACGGTAAAGTCCTCTATCGAAACCAATCTTGGCGGTACGGGTGTCGCGAATAGCGAGACGCAGGACGGTCCCCTCCTCTACATCAAAGGCGAAAATAATCTCGGCTCAATTTCGGTAAAATACGTCTAAAAGTAATGCGTTACACCAAAAAAGTGTAACGCCTTATTTTTTATAAGATTTTTTGATAAAATTCAAAAATTTAGCAAGACAATAAATTTTGTCTACATTAACTAAAAAATTGGAATAATTATCGGAAATTTTTACGAATTTTTAAAAAACTGTTGACTTTGTCAGGCTATATTGTTATAATACTATAGTAAGTTAAACACCACAAAAAGACAGTTCGTTCTCGGTCGATTGCTATCACCTTCTGCACGGCTGTTATTTTTATGAGATTACTTAAATACATTTTGAAAGAGGTACAAGATGAAAAAAACTCCTAAGCTTGACGCAAACGGCAAGCGCAAGTTTGGTATTCTTGACAGCATCTCTTATGCAGCCGGTGACTTCGGCTGTAATATGAGCTTTGCTCTCAAGGGTACAATGGCAATCTTCTGGACCCAGTTTATGAGAATGGACTCCGTCCTTTACGCAGGACTCCTTATTCTCGTTCAGATCTGGGACGCTATCAACGACCCGCTTATCGGTTCTATCATAGACCGAGACAAGAGAAAGAACTACAAGAGGGGCAAGTTCCTCGCGTATATTTGGCTCGGTTCCATCGGTCTGCTAGTAGCAGGCGCTCTATGCTTTATCCCATGGGTACAAAACGCAGACACACTCATTAAAGCTATCGTTTTCGTAGCAGGATATATCCTCTGGGATGCCTTCTACACAATAGCAAACGTTCCCTACGGTTCTCTGCTCTCCTTGATCTCCAAGGATCCCGCAGACCGCGCATCTCTCTCTGCTTGGCGTTCAGTCGGATCTATGGTAGGAAACATGGTTCCCATGGTGATCCTTCCTATGATTATTTACGACAGCAATAACAACATTATCGGTGAGCGTGTATTCATAGCTGCTCTCATTATGGGTGTGCTTGGATTTGTCGCTTTCCAGTTTATGATCCGCACCACTACTATCCGAGTTGAAGAAGATATTACCGTCAGCGAGGAACAGCCCAAGTTTAACGTATTAAAGGCTATGTGGAACTTTATGAAGAACCGTCCCGCAGTCGGTGCAACTCTCGGCGCTATGGGTATGTTCATCGGTATGCAGGGCGCAGCTACTGCCGTTACCGTTATGTTCCAGTCCTACTTTAAAAACGTCGCACTTTCCGGTGTCGTTACAATGTTCGCGATGATACCGATCGTCGCATTTACCCCTCTCGCTCGTAAGCTGGTCGTCAAGTTCGGTAAGAAGGAGCTTTCGGTTCTCGGATCTATCTGCTCTCTTGCTGCTTGTGCGCTCATGCTCATCCTTCCCATCACCCCCGATGGCAAGGGTCTCATCATTTATATTGTATGTATGCTCCTCAACTCTCTGGGAACAGGTATCTATACTACCGTTTCCTGGTCTATGATGGGCGACGCTATCGACTACAACGAGTGGAAGAACGGCACCCGCGAGGAAGGAACAGTATACTCTCTGCACTCCTTCTTCCGTAAGCTGGCTCAGGGTCTTGGTCCCTCCCTCGCTCTCGTTATCATGGCGGCTCTCGGTTATTCCGAGATCAACGGAGGAAACCAGCTCTTCTCTGTAGCGCTCAATATGCGCTATCTCGTAGCAGGTCTCTATCTCTTTGCGGCTATTATGCAGTTCATCGGTCTTGCTCTTATCTATAACCTTGATAAGAAGACACTTGAGAAGATGAACAAGGAGCTGGCAGAGCGTCATGTAGCAGCAGAAGTATCCGCAGATCAGCCTGCGGAGCAGTAATGGCAAGGAGGTTATTAATTATGAAAAAAATATTAGCGTTAATACTCGTTGCTCTCTTTGCTTTAACAACGTTAAGCCTCGCGGCTTGCGGAAGCATTAACAAATCCGAGGTTTCTATCCTCTGGAGCGGTAAGGACACCATAGAAGCTCCCGACAGCCTCATCAACTGCATTGATCGAGCAATGTATATTGAAAACATCAGCTACAAGAACTATGGCGCAAATGGCGACGCTGATGCACAGTATGAGCAGGCTAAGACCGCTGTTGAAGGCGGTTGCGCCGTGCTTATCGTAGAACCCGTAAAAGCTCTTGAAACATACAAGTATATTGAGCTTGCAAAAGATAAGAATATCCCTATAATCCTTATCGGTGATGCGGGTATCAGCCTTGCAGTTGACGCTTATAATAAGATTTACGGCGAATATGACAACTGCGTTATCATAAGAACCAACAGCGAGAGTCTCCCCACGGTACAGGGAAAGCTTATTGCCGACTACGTTAAGGCTAATTTTAACAAGCTTGACCGCAACGGCGACGGCAAGATCAGCTACGTTAATTATACAAGCAGTCTTTATAGCAGTGCGGATGAAGCAAACAAGCTTCTTACCGAGAGTGAGGACTACGAGATCGAGATCGGTAGCGGCTGTAGAAAGGAAAAAGTCAGAACCGAGCTTGTTTTCTACGATGACAAGAACGCGGCAAAGCTCCTTCCCTCGGTCGGAGCCGGTATTGCACAGTTGGCTATTATGGAAAAGTACAACGACGAAGCTAACAACACCGTTGAGCTTATCATTACCGACAACGACGCTACTGCGCTGGAGATTCTCGTAGCTCTTCAAAGCAAGGGATTCAACACCGACAAGTTGACCACTCACAACATCCCCGTGTTCACCGTTGGATTTGAGACCGACTACAAGGCATACGTTCTCTCGGGCGCTCCCGCAGATGAGGATGCCAAGAAAGAGCATCTTGAAAACAACAAATACCTCTGCGATCTCACCGTCGTCGAGGAAGAGGATGTTGAGATAATGATCTGGAACACCAAGAACGTTATCGCTACGGGCAGACTTGCCGGAACCGTTATAGAGGATCAGGACACGATCGCAGAGACAATCGCATCGGTCGTTCGCAATTTCGTTAACGACAAGGCAGCGTTTGACGGTCTCAACGCTGAATACGTCAGCGAAAGCGGCAAGGAATATCTTGTTCCCTATATCAGCAATTAATATCTTCAAGGTCTCACTTTGCCACGGTAGGTCGAGGCAGGTGAGACCCTGTTTAAATTAGCTTAATATTAGTTTTATACAATATATCCGTAAACTTTTAATTAGGAGATAATAATGAGACAAATAATCAAACTCAACGAAAATTGGCTCTTCAAGAAGGACACCACAGATATTACAGCACGCGACGGAGCGAGCGTTAATCTTCCCCACACTTGGAACGCGGAGGACGGACACGACGGCGGTAACGACTATTTCCGCGGTTCTTGCCTTTACGTCAAGACCTTAAAGAAGGCTGACCTCCCTGCCGCTGACCGCTACTATCTTGAAATTCTCGGTGCAAACTCCTCCGCTGACGTTTACGTAGGCGGCGAAAAGCTTGCTCACCACGACGGCGGTTACTCCACTTGGAGAGTTGACCTCACCGAGAAGCTCTCGGACGAGACCGACATCGCTATCGTAGTTGACAACTCCCCCAATGAGATCGTCTATCCCCAGATGGCAGACTTCACCTTCTACGGCGGTCTTTACAGAGACGTAAACCTCGTTTGCGTCAACAACACTCACTTTGATCTTGACTACTTTGGCGGTACGGGTCTTGTTATCACCCCCGCAGTTGAAGGCAAAGACGCAAAGGTTACCGTCGAGGTCTACACCACCGACCTAAAGGAAGGTCAGAAGCTGGTCTACACCATTTACGATAAGGAAGAAAACGAGCTTCAAAAGATAGAGACCACCGACAAAAAGGTAGTATTTGAGATCGCAGACGTTCACCTTTGGCACGGACGCAAGGATCCCTACCTATATTGCTGTGAGGTCGAGATCGTAGAGGGTGACACCGTTCTTGATAACGTATGCCACCGCTTCGGTTGCCGCACCTTCAAGATCGATCCCAACAACGGATTTATCCTAAACGGTGAAGAATATCCCCTCCGCGGCGTTTCCCGTCATCAGGACAGACTTGGCATCGGTAACGCCCTCCTTCCCGAGCATCATGAAGAGGATATCGGATATATTATGGAGATGGGAGCAACCACTATCCGTCTCGCTCACTATCAGCACGATCAGTATTTCTACGATCTTTGTGACGAAAAGGGTCTGGTCATCTGGGCAGAAATTCCCTATATTTCCAAGCACATGCCCACAGGTCGTGAGAACACTATCTCGCAGATGAAGGAGCTTATCACACAGAACTACAATCACGCATCTATCGTGGTTTGGGGACTTTCCAACGAGATCTCTATCGGTGGTTCTGACGAGGATCTGCTTGAAAACCACAGAATACTCAACGATCTTGTTCACGAGATGGATAAGACCAGACTTACCACCATCGCGGCAGTTTCTATGTGCAAAATGGACGACCCCTACCTCCTTATTCCCGACGTAGTTTCCTACAACCACTACTTCGGCTGGTACGGCGGGGACACAAGCATGAACGGTCCCTGGTTCGACAAGTTCCACGAAATGCACCCCTCAATCCCGATCGGAATTTCCGAGTACGGCTGCGAGGCTCTCAACTGGCACACCAGCGACCCCAAGCAGGGCGACTACACCGAGGAATATCAGGCTTACTATCACGAGGAGCTTATCAAGCAGCTCTTTACCCGTAAATATATCTGGGCTACCCACGTATGGAATATGTTCGACTTCGGCGCTGATGCAAGAGCCGAGGGCGGCGAGAATGGTCAGAACCACAAGGGTCTTATGACTATGGACCGTAAGTACAAGAAGGACTCCTTCTACGCTTACAAGGCATGGCTTGTCTCTCCCGAGGACGATCCCTTCGTTCACCTCTGCGGAAAGAGATACGTTGACAGAGTTGAGGACGTTACAAAGGTAACCGTTTACTCTAACCTCCCCGAGGTCGAGTTGTTCGTCAACGGTGAAAGCATCGGCAAGAAGACTGCCGAGGATCACTTCTTCTACTTCGACGTTAAGAACGTTGGCGAGTCCACTATCACCGCCAAGGCAGGTGAGCTTTCCGACGAGGGCAAGATCCGCAAGGTAGAAGAACCCAATATGGATTACGTTCTCCGCGAGGTCGGCGCAGTCCTCAACTGGTTCGACATCGACGCCCCCGAGGGCAGATACTCTCTCAATGACAAGATCTCCGACATCATGGAGAGCAAGAGAGGTAAGCTCTGGTTCATCGGCATGGGCCTCAAGATCAAGAAGAAGATGGATAAGAACAAGAAGGCTGAAAAGGGCGGCGAAAAGAAATCCGGTGGATTTGACGTCGATCTTAAAGCCGACGGCGGTCTTATGCAGATGATGGGCGGATTTACCGTTCTTCGTCTCACAAGCATGATGGGTATGATGAATATCAGCTTCACCAAGGAAGAGCTTCTCAAGATGAACAAGAAGCTTAACCGCATCAAGAAACCTAAGCACGTAAAGTAATTTCAAAAGTAAGGGCAGGCGATATCGCCTGCCCTTGTATTTTTTTCTATCTCAAAAAACTTAAATATCTATTGACAAAAGTACAAAATAATTATATAATTATATGTGTCAAAATTCGACCGAAAAGGTCAAAGAAAGGTAAAACTATGAAGAAATTTTTTGAAGAATTTAAGAAATTTATCACCCGCGGCAACGTGGTTGATATGGCAGTCGGTGTTATCGTCGGCGGCGCGTTTACTGCAATCGTAAACGGACTCAGCAACAACATACTCAAGCCCCTCATCAATATGTTCCTGTTCAAGTTGCTTGGAGAAGGCTCTCTTGAAAACATTTATACCGTTCTTCACCCGGTTTATATGGTTGATGCGACCACCGGAGAGTTCGTATTTGACCCCGAAACAGGCGCAAGAATGTTGGATCTTGCTAAGTCTATCTACATCGACTGGGGCTCCTTCATTAACGCCGTTATCAACTTCTTCATTATCGCATTCGTTCTCTTCGTTATCGTTAAGATAATCAATAAATTCAGAGAAAACCACGAAGAAATGCTTGATAAAATTAACAGCAAAAAGCTTTCGAAGGACCAGCGCAAGGAGCTGAGGGAGGCAGGAATCAAGATTACCAACAAAGCGGCAGTTGAAGCATATTTCGCAGAAAAGAAGCGCATCGCCGACGAAAAGGCTGCTGAGGAAGCGGCAGCGGCGGCTGAAGCAGCAAGACTTGAACGTGAGGCTAATCCCACCACCGAGGACCTGCTTAAACTGATACTTGCAGAGCTTAAGAATAAATAAAAAAACACGAAAATGGGCGGTCAAGCACCGCCCGTTTTTACACTTTAAAAACAAAAAGCCACTTGCAAAAAAGCAAGTGGTTTTTTGTATGTAACGTAAATTACTCAGCGTCTGCCTTGGGCTTTCCGGAAGGAATACCAGAAAGAAGAGTAGCCTTATCAGCTGCTTCGTATGCCTCATCAGACATGCAAAGGATCTTGATACCCTGAATGATACCCATGATAGCATTGATCAATGCAATGATACCGCAAGTAATAACTCCAAAAACGATTCTGAGAATACCAGCCTTAACATTACCTGTGATAAAGCAAGGAACACCAATCTGGTTAAACAAAATGGTAAGAATACCAAATACGATCTTGTTCATAGCAAAAAACCTCCTTCTTTAAAGATACTATGATTATAGCACGGTTTTGACAGTTTGTCAAGAGTTTCGCCGTACTTTTTAAAAACAGTTGACTTTAATCAACATTTTTTCTTCATATCACGTGTTTCAAACAGTCCTTGTGATCATGCAATATTTATATATGAAATCAAATCCGATTTTATAACTATATAAACACTCATCCGTTTACCTTCTTTTCGATATAATCGATAACGAATGTCTCCATTTTTTCTAGCGTCATCAAAAAACTGTTTTTCTGTTCGCTCATGCAGATGGTTCTTGCGTTGTCTCGCCTTCATCCTTTACTTCAGGCATAGGATATGTACTCCCATACTCTATATCAGCATTGAGAACCACGCCCCAACGAGGCTCAAGAATAACTTTCGTTGTTTTCGTCACTGTAATCTTAAACTTGAACGGGTCTGTTCTCGCTTCGCTCTTATCAACATTGGCGGTATTGTCTCCAATGATTGCAGCGGTATGTTGTTCTGCACCGTCTCCTATCGTTACAACACAGTGTCCCTTAACTGTGGATTCCGTTGTCAACGTCAAAGTAATCTCATATGTTCCCGGATAAAGAGTACAAATGTATCTTCCCGCCTTAGCAGAATCTTCAGCTAATTCAACATTGCTCGCAGTCGCAACGCCATCATCGACCTTCGATACAGCTATCGTCACGTCAAAGGATCCCGATGTAAGCGTATTCCTGCTACTCGTTGTTTCAGCGGTAAACCAAGCGTAAGTCATGGAGCAGAGCGCGACAAGGCATAGCAAAATACTGACCACCGATATGATCAGACTTTGCGAAAACGCCTTTTCTGTTATTTTTTCGTCTTTGCAATCAAAAAAGTTTTTCAAGAGTTTTCCTCCTCTCGGATATCTATATGAGTTAATATTTTCAGCAATCAAAAGACACAAGCAGGATTCTCTTATGTCCTTTGATTGCCGCCCAACCCCCGAAGGGGTTGGGGACTTTAGGTTTATTTATTGTTGTAAACAACGGTTACTCCGTCGTGAGTAGGACATCCGTAAACACCCTGCCCACCGCCAAAGAGTTGATCGAATATAAGCAGAATGTTATGGTCTTCACCATCATTATGAACGTGGTTGTCGTCTACTGCCTTGTTGCCATTCGCATCCGTGGCTACGCCGTAACGTGGATTGGAGTAGGGGGCACTTTGACCGCAGGCATTACCTGCCTGTACTCTTACGTAAGGCCAGTTCGTGCCTGCAAATTCACAGTAGGTGTAATTCGCCCAATCTCCGTAGGTGACGGTACAATTCGTTGCCGTCAAATAGGATGCTGTTGCACTGGTTCTACCATCTGCCGTCACTGTTTCCTCGGAATTACCGATTAACATGCCTGCTCTGCGGTATGCATACCATTGATAAGAGGACGTAACGTCGTTGTATGTATTGAGCTCACAAGCAACGTCGCAATCTTCAAATGTCAGTGTTGCATCTCCCCACTTACCGCCTACGATACCGCCAAGTGAGCAGTCGAAATCACCCCACAGGCTGGAAACTACGACGTCAGAGGCTACGTCAACATTCTTAAAGGTCTGCGTGCCGTTTACTTCACCGACTACACCGCCGGTATAACGCTGATAGTTGGCAATGGTGCTATTGGAAACGGAAATGTTTTCATATGTGCAGTTGCCGTAGGAATATCCAACAAGAACACCCATATCAATGCACTCCATGACGATTTCAGCACCGTCAATCGCTACGTTTTTAATAGTTGCATCCACAACAGAAGCGAACAATCCACCACCTTCGGTGCTATAATCTAATCCAAGAGCCCAACCATTCTGATAAAGATTGAAAATGGTGTGCCCCTGACCATCAAAGGTTCCCTTAAATACGACATCATAGCCGTAACCAATGGGGTCAAAGCTTTTAGGTTCAGTAGCTCCATCAGGGATGTAGCAAAGATCCATATCAGCATCAAGCTTTATGGTTTTACCCGCAAAATTATTGCCACCATCTACCAATTCAGCAAGACCTGCAAGTGCTTCTGCAGTGGAAAGAGTAAATTCGGTATCGGTATCATTGTACCAAGAAGTATCTGCCGTTCCGTCCCAAACGTCGACCTTATTCAACACGGGATATTCAGCATTCGCATCATAATCTTTACCGAAAGCATCTTCTTCAACAGCAGCCTGAGTTGCAACCAAGGTTACGCCAAGTTTTGCATAAAGCTTTTCGCCGGCGACGTTATAATCGTTGTCGTTAGCGGAAGGTGCCCAATATATTGCAACGTAGAACTCGTCAACACCAGTCTTTGCTTCAAGAACACAATCGCTCTCCAAAGCAAAGGTCTCAAGATCCCGAGTTGCAGCAGTCGCGATATTATCGCGGGTGGGCTGAACGTTCAGAACCGCTACCTTAAGTACGTCAGCAAAGCTCTTACCCTCAACAACGCTAATACTAGAAACATTTATGGTAAGAGTGTACTTGAGATCAAGGCTACCGAGATTCTTAACAGTGAACTTTTCCCAAACCATTGCTCCGGGTTCCCAAAGGGTTACGTCGTCGAACAGCGTGGTAGTGTCGCTAACAGGCTCATCAGTGTCAGTACCATTGGCGTGATACAGTTCCACATCCAAATTACCAGCGACAATTTTGTTCGATGCGCTGGTAACGCTATCAGTGAACCAAGCGAACGTCGTCCCGAGCAGCATAGCGAAGCAAAGGAACAGAGCAATCACGCTGGAAATCAAAGCAGACTTCGTGCTTCTCGTCTTTGTCATTTTCTAATGACCTCCTTTTTTAATTTTTGTCGATTTATTCGGCAATTAAAAAGCACAAACGGATTTATGCTCTTTAATTGCCGCCCAAGCCCCGAAGGGCTTGGGGGTAAATTCCTATTGAAATATAAATCGATTTAGCTTAGTAAACATCTACGCCGTCAACAACAACGTTGAGCTTGTCTTTACTCATGGAGTTCTTGTTGCCCCACAGAGTAGTTCCAGTGTTGATACCCTTGTCGTTGATCTCGTAACCGTTAACAACAGTATTGTTAACGATAAGCTCGTAAGACTTGCCGTAATCGTTTCCAATCTCAACAGCAGCCTTAAGGTCGGTGAGACCGCCCTTGTCGTTAAAGGTACAGTCATTCAACGTAAGCTTAGTATTTGCCGTACCATAGAGCAACAGAGCCTTACCGTCAGAGTTGAAGGTGCAGTTGTTGAAAGTAGCCTCAGGAGCGCCCCATGTCCAGATATTGTACTGGTCGCCACTGATATTAAAGGTACAATCGGTGAACGTCGAATCTTTATACAAGCAATAGGTATTCTCAAAATGACAGTTGTTGTACGTACCGCTCATACGTACATAACCTGCGTAGGTATTGTTGTTGGATCGAATGGTTACGCCATTAAAGGTAACGGTAGAGCCATCAAATCCATAGTCAGACTGACCGCCATTTTCCGATCCCGTACCAACGATTGTAAGAACAACATCCTTTGTTCCGTTAATGGTCAAGGTCTGGCCGCCGCAGCCGTAAACATCGTACTCGCCGTCAGCAAGATACAGCTCAGTAATACCATTCGATACCTTTTGAGCCAATTCTTCGGCATTTGTGACGTAAGTACCAAATACATTCGGGAAGTTTTTAATGCTCAAAACGCCCAAGCCAACATTTTCGGCAGTGGTACAAGGATTGCCCCAGCAACACCAAGAGGGATCCTCGCTGTTGCCTGCCTTCACATTGGAAGTATCGCAAGCAATATTTCCAACGAAACCAATAGCATTATGACCTGTACCGATTCCTGCGCCAAGCCAGCCGCCCTGCGCGGTTATCACGGAATCAGCATCGATCGTAACAGCGATAACAGGAGTGGGCGTTACACCCGAGCAATATGTGTTATAGCCGCTTCCGATACCTGCGCCAAAGTCGCCGCCTGTAGCATTGACTGTGGAATTAGCAATGTTTATGGTAACGTTCTGAAGATCGCCAGACTCATACTTGGTCATACGTGAGCCGCCAATACCTGCAGAAGAACTGCCGCCCACAACATTTTTAATGACAGAGTCAACGATATTGATGGTTACGCCAGTATGATAACGAGCTCCGATACCTGCGCCCTTGGAACCGCCAAGAGCCTCATCAACAGTTACATTGTTCAGAGTGATCTCAGCTCCTGTGTAGCCCGAACCGATAGCAGGCGCGCCCTCAAAATCCTGTTTGCCATAATTATTACCGATCTTGGAATCCACACCGGCACCGGTTGCCTTTACTATATGAACATTGCTGATATTGAGCTTAGAAACATTCATACCGCCAATACCGAAAGCTGCTTTTACATCCGTAGCAATTGCGGTCAGATTACCTGTGCCGGAAATGGTCAAAGTGCCATTTGCGGTGATTGCGGAGCCGTCAAAGGTCGTGACGGTCTCTGCTACAGTCGCAACACCGCTTCCGTTTGCGTTTACGACTACGTCGCCAACGATCACGATGTTTGCGTTGCCCGCAGCCTGAACAGATTTAATTGTAGAGTCTTTGATCGTCAAAATACCCGTATAATCGGTGGGAAGATTTATGATAGCATCAGGCTCGTTGCAGTTGCTCAAAATTGCCGCGGTAGACAAAGCGTCTCCGGACAATCCTGCCAACTCCTTATTCAACAGAGCCGTGCTTGTTACGTTGATCGAACGCTTCATGGTCACATTTTCCACGGTATTGGTTCCCATAACGGGAGCTACACGCGTACTAACGATTTCGCCGGGATTACTCTTGGTTACGGAAACATAGTTTATAACTACGTTTTTGAGAGTATTACCTGTTACAGATACACTGGTCTGCGCTACACCCGCAAGACCGCCAACATCACCAAAAGCGTTGAGAATAGCGGTATCAACAGTATTATTGGTCAACTCGCTGCCGTTATCTGCATAGCCAACCAAAGCTCCAACCTTAGTTCCGTCGGTATCGTCATTGTAATAAGAACAGTTTATGGTAACATTCTTAACGGTACAGTTAGTAACAGGAATGTTTATCCAGCCTGCAATAGCTCCTGAGTAACGATGAGAATTTATAGTAACACCGTCAATCGTCAGATCCTTAATGCTATTGCTTCCGCTGTGGTGTTCGACCCAACCAAACAAACCTGCCGCGCCATATTGGCTTGTGTTGGCAGTGTTATCAATGTTAAGGTTATAGATGGTATGTCCGTTTCCGTCAAACGAGCCTACAAACTGAGTAGAGCCTGTTTGACCAATAGGCGTCCACAATCTGTTTCCAAGGTTGATGTCAGCAGCCAGCTTTATAGTCTTACCCGAGTAGGTGTTACCGCTATTAACAGCTGCGGCAAATCCTGCAAACTGCTCCGCGTTAGTGATAGTTATCACACCGTCAACCGCTTCAGGTACAGCTTCAGTTTTGCCCGTCCAAGGAAGACCTGCCAACTCATCGTAATTCTCATTGAAGCTATCGGACTCAGAAGAGTACTGTGTCGCAAAGAGCGTTACACCAATATCAATGGTAAGAGGCTCGCCCTTGCCGTTGTTCATGTTATAATCGTTATCATTTTCACTGGGTTCCCAATAGATAACGACCGTGTATACGTCCTTGTCATCTTTATTGATAAGATTACCCGTCTTTGTGAAGGAAGTGAGCGCGGTCCACTCCTCATCCTCAACCTCGGCGATCAAAGCGGCGCGGTCGTCGGTTGCGGTCGCTCCGCCCTTGATCACGCCTACCTTCAATACGTCAGCAAGCGTGTTACCGTTGGCATTTGCGTTCGCATTTGTTACGTTAACGGAAAGCTGATATTTGAGCGCAAGGCTACCCTCGTTTACGACCTCAAATGTCTCGTAAACGACTGCGCCGGGCTCCCAAAGCGCAATGTCGTCAAACAACACTGTGTTGCTGCCGACCTTCTCATGTGTGTCTATATCATCGGTATGATAAAGCTCAATGTCAAGATTACCGGACTTGATGATGTTGTTTGCACTTGTCACACTGTCAGTGAACCATGCGAATGTTGAACCCAAGAGCATTGTGAAGCAAAGCAAAAGGGCTATAACGCTGGAAATCAGAGCAGACTTTGTGCTTCTTATTTTTGTCATTTCTATGACCTCCAAAAAAATTTGTTTGCCGATATTTAGGTAAAACCGTTTTCCGACCATATCGGCTAGCCTTGTCGGAAGCGGTTATTAACTTATACTTCGTCCGTTGTTTCCGTTGGAGCAACATCTTTCGATTTCGTTTCAACTGTTTCATCGGTCGCTGTTTCCGCAGGAGCATCTTCCGATTTTGTTTCAACTTTCGTTTCAACTGTTTCATCGGTCGCTGTTTCCTCCGTAGGAGTTACCTCGGACGTAGGCTCGGCGGGAGGTGTTCCCTCTCCACCGTTCTTTTGGTCAAGCTGTGCTTTAAGGGCTAACAGCTCTTGTATCATACGCTGATTTTCAGCGCGTTCCGCGTCGATCTTATCCCTCTCAGCTTTCATTGCCTCCATCTGTTCACGCTTATATTTGCGGAACAGGCGGATTACATTCACGCCGTTATAGAGGATCAGAAGCAGGAATGGTACGAGAATACAAATGATATATCCGGGCGTTGACTTCACAAAAGCGAAGAATTTGCCGAGCGCGGGGAGCTTACCCGAGTAAACACCCAAAACGTATTCAGGCTCTACCAAAGATTCATCGTCCGTTCCCGTATTCGTACCGTAGGTCACGTAGCCAAGGACTTTGCCCTCTTCGGTTTTCATGACCTCACGGATCATATGTGTGACGGTCTCTCCGTAGCTTACGCTGTTGGTTGACATAAAGGCGATTACGTCGCCCGCCTGCAAAGCTCGGGGATCCTCCACGTTTTTGATAATGACAATATCTCCTGCGTTAAAATGCACGTCCATATCCTTGTTATTCTCTGACAAGCTCATTGAATCAGTCTGGACTATGTAAAACTTTACGCCGAAAATACTGCGGTCGTTTCTGTCAACGGTGGTTACCGTGACAACGGTGAATATCATCATAAAGACGGTAAAGGCAACGAGAAGCCAAGTTACGACCTTCAATGCAATATTCATTATTTTTTTAATTGTATTCATTGGGAAATCGCTCCTTAATTAAGCTTTGCATTACCCTGTACCGCATATACGGTTACGCCAATACCCGTATAGATCTTGCCTTGAAATTCGTTGCCCACGGATTCCTTCATTTTGATAAATAAGTAATAAGTGTCGCTGCTTTCTCCGGCAGCCAAGCCATTCACCTTGAACTCGGTGATCCGCTCCGCGCCCCGTAAATCGTCGCCTTTCTTTACGATCCAAAGCTCAAAGGCTTTATCGAACTCTTCCATATCGATCTTATCGTCCTTGCTGACCGAAAGGCTGAAATTCACGGGAATATCTCCCGTATTCTTGATCTTAAAGCCCTGCGTATAAAAGGTAGCGCCGGGTTCAAAAAGAACGTTTCCGCTATCGGTTGGCGTACCGGAAGTGGTCATGAAAAGCAAAGCTTTATTTTGAAGCGTAGCTCCCGACGTATCCACGATATCGATCTCAACATCGCCTGACGTCGTGATGATACCGATGATTCCATCGTTCGGATCGCTTGTGAAGAGAGCGAGCGTCGCTCCCACAAGGCTCACGAGGCAAAGCAGGATGACCAATGCCGTCATAATGAACGCTTGTTTATGTGATTTATAACGGAACATTTTTCCCTCCTTGCCGTTAGAAATTATTTGTCAGTAAATTTTAATTATTTTACAGATGCATTTGCTGTGTTCGCTGTTACAAGAGTAGCAAGGTTCTCTGCGGTAAGAGCAACTCCGCCAATGGTGCAATTTTTAAAGGTAACTGCCGCACGGGCATCCATCTCAAATCCTACTTCAAACTCGCATCCTACAAATTCGGTAGGAGCATAAGGACGGCAGTAAGCGTAACCGTTGCCCTCGCCAAAATTACAGCTAACAAACTTTGCCTCACCTAGAGTTGCGGCATAAGAAGTCCAACCGTTGAATGTGGAATTGATAGCCTCAAGTCCCTGATTGGTTCCCTGGTCGCAGCTGATGGTATAAGTAGTTCCGTCAATAGTAACGTTCTCAAGAACTACTTTTTCACTGTGAGTGCTGTTATGGTTGATGAAAATACCACGGAAAGAGCCTGTTACGGTGATATTACGAATGATACCGCCGGTAGTGTTGATGCCGGAGTCCCATGTGCCGTCAGCACCTGCAATATCAAGCGTATTTCCGCCGCCGTCGATCGTTTGACCGTTCTTTACGTTGATACCGGTCGTACCGTAAGCGTTGCTCATACCTGCGGGATCAATCTTAACGTCGTTCTTCAAAAGAACGTTTTCTCCGCTTTCAAGAGTTGCTACAAGTCCGTCGGCATCGGCAACTGCTTTACCACCAAACAATTCAACGGTAGCATCTCCACCGATTACAATGTCAGCATTGCTCTGAACTGCTTCGACCAAAACGTTGATAGCAACGTCCTTTTTGCCCTGATACTCGTTACCTGCGGTAACAGGAAGTTCAACGACGATTTCAACGTTTCCGTTATCAGTAATGCTCTCGCCTACTGCAAGTGCAGTCCAAGCAGAAGTATAAGACTTGAGCGCCTGGTAAGGAGCATCGTTGATATAAACAACGAGTCCTTCCATAAGCGCCTCACCGTTTACACATTGAATGATATAACGGCACTGAACAGCTACGTCGCTATTGTTCGTAGCCTTAATCTCAAACGAAATCTTATCACCAGGAGTGATTTTGTCGAGATTAATCATAGAACCGTTTTGAACGGCAGTTCCACCGTTAGCAAACGTACCCTTGTCGGTGCGATTATCATACTCATATTTGCCACCATTTTCATCAACGATGGTTCCGTTAGGATCTGCTTTGACCGAGAAATATTTGAAGTTTTCAACAGTCGCAACCACATCTACATTACCGGCAGTGACGGCAATATTGGTTTCACTCTTACTCGTAAACAAAGCGAAGGTCGATCCTGCGATCAGACTAAGGCAAAGAGCGATTGTCGCAATCGAGGACAGCAAAATTTTCTTTTTCATTTTGCGTTTTCTCCTTATATTATTTTTCGAAGCTTGATTTCGGTCGAAACGCGAACTCAAGCTTCAGCAAGTTCTGCGTTCGTGTTTGTTTCTTTACTCTCACGGAGTGGGAGCAGTGGTTCTTTGTACTGCATGAACAATCAAGTCAAAGGTCAACTTCTGAGCCTTTGCAGCATTGTTGTTTGCACCGTCAACGAACTCCATCTTAACGGTAAACTCGTCAGAATCGCCGAGCGTTAGCGTTCCGATGGGAGCGGTATCACTTCCAATCGTTAATCCTTCGCTTAACAATGCAGACACAGGCTTTGCCAACTCTTCCGAGCTGACCGTAATCATCAACTGCTCGTCAAGCTTCAGCGCCTCGATTTCTTCTGCCGTAAGCCCGTCAACCTTCAACTTAATCTCAATCCAATAATCGTATGCAACGTCACTGTTCTGTTTGTTTTCAGTAACTGTTGCCGTGTTGTTGGATATTTTCATCGTTGCGGTATAATAACTGCAAGGCACAATCTTCGAAGTCGTCGTGAGGTCAAACACGTTTTTATCCGTAGGATTGGAGAAATTCACAACATCATCGTTTGTCGTGGACACAAGATACCCCGTAGCAGCGTCAATCGAATAAGTTTCAAGTTTGGTTCTCTCCAACGTAATGTTTAGATCTCCGGCTTGCAAATGGTTTTCGACCGTTGCTGTATCGGTGAACAATGCCCACGTCATTCCCACGATAATCGTCATACACAACAGGATTACTGAAGCGGAAACAAGCAAAGCCCTTATTCTGTTCGTACTTTTCATAGTCACTCCTCCTTTCTCACAGATTTTTGTTTATTGAAACGCTGAAATCAGCGGCTTCAATCTTTAAGGATAATAACCGTACCGCCCGTCAGCTCAATCATCTTGATTGCCTGAATGGAATAGCTTTCGGACTTGATGGTGAGCGGCTTATTAAGCATACCGTCAGCCAGAACCTTCATTCTGCCTGCCTTCTTGGAGATCAATCCTCTTTCTTTCAACACCGCAAGAGTAATTACGTCGTTTGCATTAAAGTTGTCGTCCAGCACGCCGATATTGATAATTCCCTCCTGTCCGTGTCCTGCACCGCTTTCGTAATTGGCAGTCTGCATAGCCAGCGAGTCGGAGATCATAGCATCTGCTTCCTCGGCGTCGATATGCTCAACGAATTCGGGCATAACCTCGGGCGGTGCCTCCTCAAGAACGGGAACAGGAGCGGGAGCGGCAACCACAACGGGGGCTTCTTTCTTTTCTTCCTTGGTTTCCTCTTTGTTGCGCATTTCAAGAACGACGTCAACGGCGACGTATCCGAGAGTACCCAACGCAAAGATCGTCGCAACGATCATAAATATAATGACGAACACGCTCATTCCGTTTTATCCTCCTTTTTCTCAGTATTTACTGTCGTTTGCTCGGACTTTTCCCTTTCAAGCTCTGCGATCTTACGGCGAAGCTCTTCAAGCTCACTCTCTTTCTGAGCCTTCTCCTCTTGCTCCCGTTTCTTTTTGTCCGCACCGAGCACCTTTGCGATTTTCAAAACTTCGAGCAAGATAATAATAAAACACGGTACGATAATGAGAAGAATAATACCAACGGGCTGCATCAAGAAGCTCATAATGAGACCAAACAGATATGTTTGCCCAGTGACCTTTCCGATCACGTAGTCCGTATTGTTTGGAATAGATGTGTCAATGACCTGCGTGAGTTGACCGTCCTCGGAGTTTTTGTTATCTCCTGCGAGAGTAATCTTGAAGCCTCCATCTACTTCTTCTATATCCGTGATACGGTGGGTGATCGTTACTTGCGTTGTGACAACGTAACGGAAGGTAAGCACGTCACCGACCTTCAAGCTGCGATAAAACGCTTCAGCCTCGTCCGTATCGTCGGGCATTACCTTCACGAACACCATAGAACGAATCGGGATATCCTTGATCTCGAAGCTTGACACATCAGTAAGCTCGCATGCAGCCATAGAATTAGAGGTGACTACTCGCATCTGGTATCCAAAAATCTCGGCGGCACCATCCGAATCCCTTTTCGATAACACGGTAACAAACACCGAAAAAATGCAAATTGCAAGGAATATGTAAAGAAGTACGTCAAGAGATATTTTGCCTATCTTTTTTATCTTTGCTTTATCCATAGATTACCTCACTCGTTAGTCGCCTTCAGCAGCAGTTCAAAGACCGCCTCTGCTTTTTTGGCCTCATTTCCAACATCAAGGGGGAGATAGTACACAATTTTAAGCTCAGTGTTATTTCCCTGGTCAAAGTCAACGGGTAAGATAATTATATCGTTTTCAAAGACATCCGAAAGCAACTCATCGCATACGACCTCGCCGTTTGCAAGGATTTTCACACGAGCGTAGTTCTTTAACGTTTTTTCTTCGTCAGTGTCAACGAAATCAATCTCCAAGTCGTATTTACTTGCGCCGGATTTTTCAAGCTTTACGATGTATTCACATTCTTCACCGGGTACGAGAGTGAGATCTTCAAATGCCAGCGACTCTGTTTTGCCGTCCTCCAGCTTAACCTCAATTACGCCTCGTTCATCTTCTGTTGCGTGCATCCAGCCCATCAATGAAACGCCGACGATAATCAACACGCTTCCGACAATTAAGATGATTCGAATTAGCTTGCTTTTAGGCATCGTTGTCCTCCTTTCCTAAAATCGCAAAAGTATCGGGATCTTAATCCTCAATTTTTGAACGGAATATAACGGCTCTGCAATTTGAGCAAATAGATTCGCTCTCCGCTATCGGTCTGTTGCATATCATACATTTTTTGGAAGATGTTCCGATTTCGCATTCCATACAGACGAGCATACCCTCGGGGATATCTCTGCCGCAGGCAATACAGGTGTTGATACTCGTATCAACGTACATCACCTTATTTTCCGTTTGTTGTTCTGTTTTCTTCTTTTCTTTTTGTTTTTTCAATTTTTATACCTCTGCACAATTCAAGACGCTTTCGCCGAATCCTTGAAATACGTCATCATCATGCAGTACAGGACGTTGAAGATATGCGGTCTGTTTATTTCGTTATCTTCAAGCTCGCCGTTATAAACACGGATGGCAAAATCAAACATTGCGGTGAAAACACTATGTAAGATAGAGGCTACATCCGCTTCTTCCTTGAAAATAGAATTCATTTCAGAAATCATTTCGTTAAAGAGCGTTTTGTGTGCCTCAAGCGAATTTCCTTTGAAATAAATCGAATAGTAATATCTGACATAGCACCGGCAACGTTCTTCATTGCCCAAGATAAAATTCCAAGCCATCGAAAAGAACATACTTAGACGTTCCTTCGTATCCTGCTCAAAGCCGCCAACTGCCTCCACACCGTTGCGGAAGGCATAATACAGTTCCGTGTCTAATTTACGAAAGGCAGATTCATACAGCTTCTCCTTGCTGCCGAAGAACCGATAGATATAGACCTCATTCATTTTGTAATCGGATAAGTGTCCTCCACAAAGAGTCAATTCCTTGGTTGTCGCTTTTTCGAAGCCGCCCTCGGCAATAAGGTGAATTGCATTGGATATCAGTAGTTCTTTAACTTCAGCCTCGCGTTTCATTTCGGTCCTCCCTCCATTCCTTTCTAACAACCGAATAATAATAAGCTCGGAACAGCATATAAGTAAACACTACAACCTTTCGATAAAAAAACGCCCAATTTATATAGGATTAACTTGAAAATGGGACGGTAAAAGACAGGGGTGTTCACTTTATGCTATAAAAGCGACATAACGAGAGTTATGTGGTCAAAAAATGGAAATTGCTTCCCAAAGAGCATTGAAATAAAGAAAAAAAGAGCGCGACAAAAAGCCTTTCGCCAACTTTTTTTGAAAAAATTGTACGAAAGGTGTTTTTGTTACGCAATTTTTTATATACTTTTGAATAAATTTTGTTATCAGCCTGATAAATTTCATCAAAGCTATTGATTTTCAAGTAGCTTTGTGGTATAATTCCTTATGTATCGAAATAAATAATTGATACCTAATATCACATAACTCTCGTTATGTTGCTATCGGTCTCGGTGTGTTCGCATCGGGATTTTTTCTTTTATATGATGAGCCTCATATGCTCCATCCTGCGCTTGTGTTCGGCGCCTGTTGTTACGATATAAATGCGAGTCGTGTTGATGCTTGCGTGTCCGAGTATATCTGCAAGCTTGGCAATATCCTTTTCCAGACGGTAAAAAGTACGGGCGAACAGGTGGCGAAGATTATGAGGAAAAACTTTGCTTGGAGATACGTTTGCCTGTTCACACAGTGCCTTCATATCCTTCCAAATGCTATTCCTACTCACAGGCTTTCCACCCCTTGTAACGAATACTGTTCCAGTACTAATTCCCTGCTCCTTCGCGTAACGGAGCAGTTTTTTCTTTAGCTCGGGGACGATAAATACACGTCTGTTCTTGCCTTTGCAGTTTACGATTGCTTCACCGTTCTTCAATGCCTCGACGGTGATATATTGCAGCTCACTCACACGGATTCCCGTAGCGCAGATTGTCTGAATGATCAAGTTGAGACGCTTGTTGTGCTTGGCGTTTGCCGCCTCAAGCAGACGGACATACTCCGAACGGGTCAGCTCTTTTTCCTCGGAACAGTAAACTTCTCTTTGCATTTTGAACTGCTTGACACACAGATCGTGCCATCTGCAAAAACGCAAAAAGCAATTCATTGCCGCTATCATAGAATTGGCACTTGCCACGGCATAGATCTCGCCGAGCTTACTTTTATAATCAAGCACTTTTTGCTTGTCAATTTCCGCATCACAGATAAATGCTGCAAAGAACCTTACGTCCCGCATATATTTTTCAATCGTTGCCGCGCTCCTTTCCTCATTTTTTAAATAAAATTCAAATTCCTGCATTTTCTTTGAGTCCAAAATTCTTTTCATAAAACACTCTCCTTACGCTTCGGTTTTGGTATTATTATTTTACCAAACAATTGCGAATAATCCTAAAACCGTAGATACAGATAGAGTTTTATACCACAGCTTATTATTGTATAATGGGATAAACACCCTCAAAAACATCGTTTTAAACGAAAATAGCCCCGAAAACTAAGTTTTCAGGGCTTTTTATGGCTCCCCCCTGTTGGACTTGAACCAACGTCATCATATTAATAGTAGTGCGCTCTACGGACTGAGCTAAGGAGGAATATGAACGAAGTGAGTATTGCTCCTTTTTGCGAAGGCGGTACAACTCAGCTTGCTGAGTTAATACGACATGAGCTAAGGAGTAATAATGACTCCGCAGGCAAGATCGGTTTTTAATCGATTCACCTTACGGTATATAATAAAAATTTAATTGCGACAACGCCGCAATCAAATTTTCATTGGATTAAATGGAAACAGCTAAACCGATGTTCAGTTTAGCTGTTATGTATTGGCGATAAACTATCTTCCCGATTCGTCTCCAAGCAAGTATTGTCTCTTCAGCAGAGCTTAACTTCTGTGTTCGTAATGGTAACAGGTGGACCTTCTGCAAAATAACACCGACTAATGGTGCACCGTGAGGTGATATTTTGCATTAGCAAAACTCAATTAGTAAATCGCTTGCAATTTACGTAATTTCGAGCTAAGCTCGAAATGAGGACTCATGAACCCTGGTTGCGACAGCAACAGGTTTGCGAAGCAAACAGTCTCGGGGGCGATGTCCCTGAAGTGCGCATTACTTCGAAAGCTACGCTTTCTCGTTGCGAGTTTTGCCTTGCAAAACGTCGCAGAAAACAAAAAAGCCATTTAGATCGTGTGGTGCACCTTCAGGGACCCGAACCCAGGACCCACTGATTAAGAGTCAGTTGCTCTACCAACTGAGCTAAAGGTGCAAATATGATCTAAATGGCTTAATGGCTCCCCCTGTTGGACTTGAACCAACGACTCCCTGATTAACAGTCAGGTGCTCTACCGACTGAGCTAAGGAGGAATATGAGTGAAACGAATATTTCTCCTTTCAGCGAAGGCGGTACAACTCAGCTTGCTGAGTTAATACGACATGAGCTAAGGAGGAATATGAACGACTCCGCAGGCACGATCGGTTTTAAACCGATCTACCTTACGGTATATATAAATGGAAACAGCTAAACTATGTTTAGTTTAGCTGTTCTGTGTTGGCGATGAGCTATCTTCCCGGCTCGTCTCCAAGCAAGTATTGTCGCCTCAGCAGAGCTTAACTTCTGTGTTCGGAATGGGAACAGGTGGACCCTCTGCGAAATAACACCAACTCCGTCCGTTTTTCACGGACTTTTCGTTTTGGTCTGCAGAAATTTTGCAAGACAAGGCGTAAGATCGTAAGGAAGGCGACGGTGTAGTTACCTACTCCAAGCCGACCGCATCGATCGACAACGCAGTATTGCGAAATTTATGCGATCAAAAATGTCAGCAATTAGTTATCTTCCCGGCTCGTCTCCAAGCAAGTATTGTCACCTCAACAGAGCTTAACTTCTGTGTTCGGAATGGGAACAGGTGGACCCTCTGCGAAAAAACACTGACTTCCCTCGACCAATCGAAAGATAAAAGAAAGTAATGAGTCATAAAACCCGAAACTCAAACTATTCTTTTGAACCTCGTTGCATTCGTCATATAGCGATATATGCCTTGTGCAACGTAGGAGGTTCAAGCCCTCGGTCTATTAGTATCGGTCAGCTGAACGTATTACTACGCTTACACCTCCGACCTATCAAACTTGTAGTCTGCAAGTGACCTTACTCATTCTAGATGATGGGATATCTAATCTTGAAG
>JAZSRA010000112.1:0-1536 GCA_045538195.1 Eubacteriales bacterium
TATACATTTTATCAAAAAACAGATAAAGACGACGTTAGCACTCTACCGTGCGGTATTAAGATTGTATAAAGATAGCCCTCGCTCCATTTCGGAACGAGGGCATAACTATTAGAACAGACCTCTGTTATATTTGAATTGCGCATATAAGATAAAAACTAATCCAATCAGAACGCCTACACCTATTGCCAATCCGCTTGCCGCTATATTGCCTAACGCTTCTATAACGGCGCCGGCAATGATTCCCACGCCGACAATAAGTGTTCCAAGTCCAACGAACATACAATACACCTTTTGGTTTTCCTTCGTGACCTTACGGCGATTGTACCAATGGATCGTGCCGATGTTTCCGCACATATTGAAGATGCCGAGCAGTACAAAAATAACACCTAATCCTAACTGAACCAAGCTCTCTCGCAGAGGTTCAATGAATATAAATCCCAATATAAACAGACCGATAGCACAACCCGCCGCAAAACCGATGATGACTTTTTTCTGTTGGTCGATAGTCTTGTTCTTCGACACAAGGATTTCTTCGTTGCTCTTGTTTGGTATCAGCTCGTCGATTGTGATACCGAAATAGTCGGCTAACAGTTTAAGCGACTCGTCACTTGGCAACCCCAAGCCGTTCTCCCATTTTGCAACGGCAGGTCTCGAGATATGTATATCGGCTGCGAGCTTTGCTTGAGATATGCCTTTTTCGCTCCGCAGTTCTTTTAATCTTTCGGAAAACTCCATAGAAACACCTCCGTTCTTTCTGCATATATTTTATCATATTTGCGGCTAAAAATCTACCCTTTGAGGTGTTACTTTGAAGGGTTACGTTGTTACTTTGACATAGAACAGCCCTCGCTCCATTTCGGAACGAGGGCTGAGTTGGTTTATAAATGCTTCTTGTTAAATATCGGTATGTTGACAGAAAAACAAATTATAGTCGCAATAGCCGTTACAATAATGGCTGCGATATATTCTTTGGATTGTGTCACACCATATATCAAGGAATTACCGTCCGTTAACAATGTCGGCAGATATTTATTTGCTTTTGGTAGCAAACCAACGATATAGGAAATAAGAACGATGGCTCCCGTTCCGAGAAGCACTCCTGTGCTTGAAGTGGATATCGTAGAAAAGAGAGTCATCAAAGAAATGACAAATACGCCGAACAACCACCAACACACAACCGAAAGTAGAAGGTTCTGCGCTACCGAGTTATCCCAAAAATACGAATTATAAAGATATGTGATTCCAAAACAGAGCCAATAACCGAGCGACCAAATCGCACATAGAACACCTGCTTTTGAAATAACGACCTTGAAGCGCTTAAGTCCTTTCGTTAAGGAAAGCACCAGCGTACCCGAGCTATACTCCTTGGTAAAGATCGCTCCCTGAAGTAAAACGAAGGCGATCAGCCCGATGGGCATATTCTTAAAAAATTGCACCCACGAATCCATCGCGCTGACTTTCACATCGGTCACAATCATACCGCTTTCCGCAAGCGAGCCTGCCATAACCTCAAGCATCCACGGCGTTAGCTTTGCC
>JAZSRA010000124.1:0-51287 GCA_045538195.1 Eubacteriales bacterium
TTAAACAAATGCGAAACTTGCGATAAAAACATAAAGAGAGAACAATGCGGAAAGAAAAGCCGCTTTGCTCTCTCTTTTTCTGCTTTTAGTGATATTCTTTGCTTTCGCAAAGAGTGATATGATTGCTATCGCAATCGTGATGTTGAAGCCTTGCGGCTTCAGTGATATTCTATTCGCCTAAAAGCTCGCGCAGCGAATATCACTCGGCGTAAGCCGAATATCACTGCGAAGCAATATCACTCGCCGCAGGCGAATAGAGTTGGCGTGATCCTCCGCAAAGAGTATCACTCCAAAACGGGGTTTTTCTTTTTATGTTTATTTTAGAACAAATGTGCTAAATTCACAAAAAAGAGGCTGGATTTTTGTGTAAATGAGAGAAACTTGAAAAAGAGGACTCTACAAGAACTGAAATTCAATGTATAATATTGTTGAGGTTAAGCAACCTTAACAAATTGATAGGCTTTTATAGCGTAACTATAAAATTCTATTGATTTGTGTCCTTTTGCTTGATGAGCGCGCGAGGGACAAAGATTGGGGAATAAATTTTTATGGAGGAAAAATGACAGAAGTTTCAAGAAAAATTACTGTTGATCTGTCAAGAAAAGGCGGAGTGCGTCCTGTTTTTGCCGTGCAAAACGACGTTGGGGCGCGAAATCTGACCGTAAGGATCACAGATGACGGTTCTCCCTACAAGATCGAGACGGGAACTACTGCTGCTTTGAATTACAAACGCCCTGATGGGGTAAGCGGCGCTTTGATGGCAGCGATAGTTGATGGAGAGGTGTCGATAAATCTGTCTCCCGTAGTTATTGGGGTTAAGGGTGTGACTGTTTGCACTGTATCCCTTTTCGATTCGGACAAGAATAAGCTGACCAGCTCGGAGTTCTGTCTTGACGTCAGCGAGGAGCTTTATTCCGGTGAGGCTATTGACGCTACAGCCGAATACGCGCTTTTGGAAAGTATTTTTTCGCGCGTTTCTGAGATTGAACTTACTGAAAGCGAAATAGAAACAGCTGAAAGCGAAAGAGAAACGGCTGAGAGCGCGAGAGTAATAGCCGAAGATGAGAGAAAACAGGCAGAGATCGCAAGGGAGGATGCTGAATTGATCCGCGAGAGCCGTATTAACGGACGAATCGGCGAAGCGGGAAGCGTTGTGCTTAAGTCGGACGGTTGGTCAAGTGACTTTGAGCAGAAAGTGTCGATCACAGGCCTTGGCGAGGACGATATCGTGATGTTTTATCCCGAGACTGCTGACGACAGAGAGTATATGGGCTATTATGGAGTCTTTATTTCACCCGAGGCGATGGGCGAGAGCTTTACGGTCAGCGCAAGGGCGAAGCCTCTTTCGGACATATCGCTCAAATATTATATCGTTCGGGGCAGACTTCCCGATATCTCGGAGGTGAAGTGATGGCACAGGCTTTTTTGAATGGGTCGAGATATAATTCAAACGTGTCTGACTTAGCGTTGCTGATCGAGCGCAGTATTACCGAAATAGAGATACCGAAAGGCATCTCTTCCATAGGCGCTTATGCCTTTAAGAATTGCCACGCGATCACAGGCAAGGTGACGGTACCCGAGGGTGTGATGAGCCTTGGCCGTGAAGCGTTTAGTAGTTGCTTAGGTATTACCAAGGTTGATCTGCCCGACAGTCTTACTACGATAGAGAGAGCCTGCTTCTTTTTCACAAAGGCACTCGAAAGCTTTGTCCTGCCGCCGAACGTGTCGGATATACCCGTAGCTATGCTGAGCGCATCGGCGATCAAGGAGTTCACGGCGAGGGGACACGTCAGCTCTATTGCCGGAGAATCGTTTGATAGCTGTAGAGCTTGTCTGAAATTCGATTTCACCGCCTGCACGAGAGTGCCGACACTCGGTGCAACGAATGCCTTTTTAGGTATCAACGCAAAGGCGAAGATACTTGTTCCCTCATTTCTTTACGACGAATGGATCGTGGCGACCAACTGGTCGGCGTATGCGGACTATATTGAACCGTATTATACAGTCAGCGAGGGTTTGGAATACGAGACGGATAATTATGGCAATAAATATGTAATCGGTCGCGGAAGCTGTACCGATAGCGTGATAGTAATACCGGACGGAATTACCGCAATAGCCGGGGGTGCATTCGCTAACGACACGTTGATCGACACGTTGATACTGCCCGAAAGCGGGGTGACAATCGAATGTAGAGCATCGGACGGTTTGGGTGGTGTTCAAGGCTCGTCGTTGAGAAAAATAGTGAATTATTACAATGCAATTGGCTTTGCGTTCTCCGGGCTGTCTCTTGAATACATTTCATTTGTTGAGACGCCGTGGGCAATTAATGGGTTCGTTTTTATGAGTATACAAGGCTCTCCCACATACGACTTCAGTAAATGCACAGCCGTTGTGCAGATTTCGGGTGACGTTGAATACATGTCCGTAGGCGAAGAAACGCAGATCATTGTTCCCGCTTCGCTTTATGACGAATGGATAGCCGACACCAACTGGGCATATTACGCCGACTATATCGTAGCGGCAGAATAAAAGAAAGGAATTTTTATTATGGCAATAGTTGAAACAAATATCGAAGTAAACGGAAGGACGCTGATCAAGCACGAGAGTGATAACGGCAAGATGATCCGTCAGGTCGAGACCGGCAGGGAATACTCGTCCGCGGTGGACGTGATCCCTTGCAGGTATACTTATGAGGAGACCGACAAGGAAGTGCCGAATTATCCCGAGAGGGGGGGTAGTCGATGGACAATGACGAGATGATAAAAGCAATAACCGAAAACACCCAGAGATCAAAGTCTAACAGCCATCGACTAAATGAGCTTTCGGAAAGCGTGGTCGCTCTGAACAAAATGGCGACGGCGCTGGAGGTACTTGCCACAAAGCAGAACGTAATGGCGGAGACGGTTCATACTATTAATAAAAAGGTGTCTGCGCTTGAATCGAGACCCATAAATCGAATCTATTCGATAATCGGATATATTATTGCGGCGGTAATATCTGCCTCGGTTGGCGCATGGTTCGGTTTTTACGTGTAACCTTTAAATAGCTTAAAAATTCCCACGGCTATCGACTTGCTCTGAATAGAGCTTGCCGAATAAGCCGTGGGAGTATTATTTGTTATTAATACATTTTTTACGGATAGTTTTGCTTTTGCCTCGGTTTAATTATCAAAGCTGGGATTAATCGCGTAAAAGTTCTTCGAGTTCATGGAGTCCTGCGCAAGTCTCAGGGCGTCGGCGAAGCAATCAAAGGAGAATGGATTTTGCGATATCCATTCTTTTTAAATTTTCCATTTGATGTTCAGACTGTCCTTGGATGCGTCAATGCGCTCGATCAGACAGTCAACGACCGTAATTTTATCGCTTACGGTCAATTCTTCCCAATGCTCCATATAATCGGTGATCTCGCCCACACGGTCGGTATCACGATCATCAAGTTGTGCGATCTCCGCGTACAGCTTTTTCTTTTCGGTGTCAAGCTCGGAAACACGGTTGTTTATGTATTCCATTACTGTGGCATTTGCAGAAATGACCTTATCAAGCAAGGCGGCGATTTCTTTGTCGATTTCTTCAATTCTTGTTTTCAGTTTAATGACTTGGAGATTATATCCTTCGTTCTGCTGTGCTGATAAAGTCGCAAATTCCGATAGCTTTTTCTGCATTTCCTCAAATACAATAGCATCCACCACGTCTGCATCCAACGAGCCAAAATGACATCCACCGGCGTGATATTTATTGGTGCAGAGATAATATCGGTTATCGGATTTGGTTTTGCAACGGTAGATCTTGGCGGTCAGCGCATAACCACAGTGAGCGCACTTAATTTTGCCCGCAAGCCACGTTGCCTTTGCCTTGACCGGCTTTGCTACGCTCTTGTTATTGAGGCATTTGGAACGACATTTAATCCACACGTCTGAGTCAACAAGTCCCTTGTGGGGAGCGAGAACTAAGTTGTGTCCCTCCAAAGAAACCGTCTTGCGCTTCGTGTCCGTACCCGAATAGAGATACGCGCCGTTTGTGCCGATGAAATCCTCGGGTATGTTTGCAATATTCGTACCTTGCGCCTTGAAAAAATCGTATAAGCGATAGTCCGCGCGGACGTACACGGGATTGATGACTAAATCACGCAAACGGCTTCTGTTGAAAAGATTTCCGTCACGCTTGGTGATGCCCATCAGTTCCAGTTGCCGTATCACGTCACCGAAGGACGTTTGCGGCTCGGCATACATGGAATAGATCAGTCGCACCACCTCTGCCTCGTGTTCGATCGGCTCGTACATTTTTGTTCGCACACCATCAATTACGGTGTCCTTGAGGGTAAACCCAAACGGTACTCGTCCACCCATGTAAAAGCCGCGCTTACTTCGTGAGGCGTAAGCGTCAATGACACGCTGCTGTATGGTTTCGCGCTCCAACTGTGCGAAGATCATAACGATCATCAGCATCGCCTTACCGATGGGAGTTCCCGTATCAAACTTTTCCATCGTACTGACGAACTCCACGTGATACTTTTGGAATATGTCAATCACATTGGCGAAATCCAAAACCGAACGGCTGATACGGTCGAGTCTGTATACGATCACTCTCCGTATTTTGCCCGCCCGTATATCCCGAAGCATTTCCGAGAATGCGGGGCGATCAATGTTCTTTCCGCTGTATCCCTTGTCCGTATAGACCTTGATCCCCGGTCCGATCACTTCCTTTTTGCAAAATTCAACCTGGCTTTCCACGGATATACTGTCTATCCTGTCAACCGATTGCCTTGTATAAATTGCGTCGTAAAGACTCACTAAAACTCCCTTCCTCGCAAAAAGAAGCGGAGCTACTGACACTTATATTATACGTCAGTAGCTCCTATTTTTCAAGTCCTATTTGACACATATTTACGAAAGATATCATAAAGCTTCGATTCGGTTTCTCGTTTAATGTCTCGTCGCTCATCGGCTCGGTGCTCTGGTGTCGTATTGACGACGGTGAGCTTTTGCCCGTGCACAAGGATCTCCCGTGTTTCTGTGCGATAGGTCGTCATAGGCGACCACCTTCCTTTTGCGATAAATTTTGATGTTGATTACGTGTGCCATAAGATCACACCTTTCTAAAAAATATTCCAAACGTCTTGTCCGTTATGTTAAAATTTCATATCATCCACCCAAAAACCTTGAAATACTGTACCGTCGTGGAGAATAAATCTGCCTGCCTTGTCCTTTGGGATTTGTTCTGCGGCGGTTGTGTTGTCCAGGATGATTTGGGATAGTATGGTGTCGGCTCTGCCGCATACACGGCAGTCGATGTTGTTGCGGATCTGTCCCGAAAGAATGTTTGCGTCGGGGCGCTGCGTGGCAAGTATGAGGTGGATACCGAAAGCACGTCCTTGACGGGCGATGATCGAGAGTCGGTTTTCTATCAGACTGATTCTTTCTTTTTGCTCTTTCGTTAAACCCGTTTTGTCAAGCACCTCGGCAACCTCGTCACAGGCGAAAATATGCCGTTGCAGAGGGACTGCGTTTTGCTTGTTGTAGTCACTTATGTTCGCACATCCGGTACCCCTGAACAGCGTTTTTCGCCGTTGCAGTTCTTCGGTCAATTCTGTCAAGATGGGGAGTAGTGTTTCCTCGTCAAAGCACATTTTGCATTTGTTGTGCCATATTCTCGGGAAGTCCACACCGCCCTTGAAATCGGCTATGCTGACGATGGCATTTTTCTTTAAGGACTGCACGAGCAGAATTTTCAGAAGTATGCTTTTTTCGCTTCCCGTAGAGCCGCCGAGTAGGATGTGGGGAATCTTGGACAGATCCACACTCTCCAAACCGAGTTGGCTTTTTCCAAAAATGAGTGTGGAGTCATCGTCAGTCAGATAGCTGTCATTCC
Source organism: Eubacteriales bacterium (assembly GCA_045538195.1). Classification (GTDB taxonomy): domain Bacteria; phylum Bacillota; class Clostridia; order Oscillospirales; family CAG-272; genus SVTX01. The sequence goes on from JAZSRA010000124.1 coordinate 5,868, forward strand.
ATTCTATAAAATCTGGTAATCCCGAATCGGCGGGAACAACGTGGAGCAAAATCCTTCGTTTATTACTGCCTTCAATTATCTTGACGATACTGACGTTCAGTGCCGCTTCAATATATCCTCGTTCTTTCTCCCACTCTGTCAAGGGGATGCCAACTGCATCAAACTCTAAAATCTTCACGTTACTGTGTCTTTTGTCCTGTGTTCGTGTCAGAAGCATCGGCACCTCACCGGCAGAGTTTGTCATACCGATTCGCTGAAACTCGTTTGAGGTCTTATTGAAGCCATATGGAGTCCCAAACAGAATGAGTATGAAGAATGTGCCGCCGATGAGTAGTGCCGGGAGCATCAGATCCACGAGGACAATGAAAACGGGAGAAATCAGAGGAATATCCTCCAGACCGAGATTGTTTTTGAATAAATACCAAGTGAGTATGGCCGTGGGGTAAAAGGCAATGAGGATTATTTTATGTACGGTTTTATCCCATACCGCCTTACATCCGTTTCTCAGACGGTGAAAAAGGTATTCCTTTTGCGATTGCCGGTTCAGCCGTTCCTTGTCCTCGTTTCTCATATTCTTATACCTCCTTACTTGAAATCGACTTCATCTACCGTACCGTCGGCGTGGTAGGCGTAAACCTTGTCAATGCGTCTTAAAAGTGCGTTCCAGGTTTCGGGACGGGATTCTTGCTCTGAGCGATACTGTTCACCGAGCGAGAGATTTGACGTAATGTATACGTGCGTAAAGCACGCCACTCTGTCATTATACCTCGCAGGGAGTATCAGCGGATATTGATCAAGAATGTTCAGCAGTGTTTCAATGGGAATCTGCGAGTTAAATTCCTCCAACACCAGCACGTCATGTCCGTGGTAAGAATCGAAGCGGATTCCGTTTCTGCCGCCGTAATCGGTGATACGACAGATGTCGGTTGCAGGATGCTTTCGATAGATACCGCTTGTCTTACCCGTTCCCGATGCGCCGAATAGGTACGTTACCTTAACGTTTCGGTTTTCGGAACGGTATCTCTCATATAGAAGCTTCTCGCGCAACGTGTCAATGTCCCTCGACTTGAACGCGAAGGATGGGCTTTCTTCAATGATCTCGGTAGTGGTCATCCCATCCTTTACCTTTTGGAGCAGCTTGTGCATCTTCGGATCCTTCTCCTCAGACTCACTTGGCATCACTCCAAATTCGTAAAAAGTACCTTCTACCGAGGTTTCTGCTTTCTCGGTTTCCTCCCACTTTCCGCTTTTCTGTATGTAATCCTTATTTTCCTGCGCTGTTCCGAGAGCCTTCTCGATATGAGCCGTGGGAAAACGGTTTTTAACGGTGTTAAAGCGAATTGGGGATGCGGAATACAGGAATATATGTGTATGGTAGGTTCCCGTTGTGGCAATTTCATCTGCCATACAAAAATAATCCGGGGAAAACAGACTTAAAATCTCGCGGATGCGGTCATGATCAAGCTCGCAGGTTTGCGGATTGTTGATGGTGAGCATCCATTTGCGGGATTGTGTGTTTGTAGCCATAATAGTTACCTCCTTATCAAATTTTAATTGCTACTGCTACATGTGCTACCATAAGAGGTAATACTAACCTCTTATGGTAGGGCGGCGCTGCGCTGCCGCCGGGGAGAAATTTTCTTTTAGGGAAAATTTTGATCTCCCCGTCAGCGCGCAGACACCGCGAGCCTAAAAGTTTATCTTACGCCAAGCTGATACCTGTTGCCTTTGCGCTGATCTGAACGTTACCTCTCATCTCATACGCAAGCACCTCAAGATTCTCAAACTCAACTTCGACAAAACCTTCGGGCTTGTCCATCAACTGCTCGCCGTCGATTTTAACGCTGATCTTCTCAAGATTGTGCTTGGGAAGCGCGACGACGTAACGGTAGCCGCTGATGTTGTTGGTTTTTACCCCGTCCTTGTACTCGTAAGAGGGGATGATCTCCACAAGGAGCATCTTCTCACCGAGAGAGGCGGGATCGATCCTAAGATCTCTGATGTTCAACATACCTTGTCCTCCTTTCATAAGATTTTGTATGTGGTTGTGGGGTGCGCACCTTTAACCTGACACTATTATACCTGATGTCAAGCCGTTTCCTGCTTCCCTTGGGAAGCGGCGCGTGGAAACTATTCATCTAATGCTGTACCAAGCAAATCAAGACCTTGCTCGTCTAATAATTCATTTGCATCTGTCAGACTCATTTTTCCTTCGATGATTATTTTATAAAACTGAAATTCCGGGAATGCGATATCTATCAATTCCTGGGTTTGTTCTTTGTTGAGCTTAAATGCGATTGCGAGGGTGATAATATCCTTCATCGTAACGGGGAAATCCCCTCCTTTATCATTACTGTTTCTGACAAGACGGTTGAGCCTTGTCCTCTGAAAATATCCATCTCTTACTAAAGATGCCTGTGTAATATTCAGATGGCTGTCGAACAGCTCCTTTATCGCTTTTTGAAGCGTTTTTATTTCTTGATACTTGTTGTTAGCAGCTAAGACCTGCGCTTTTCGGTGTGAGTTTGACGGATGCGGGACGGAGGCGGTGGTTTGTAAATCTGTTTAATGTGCATATAGTTATGAAAAAAACAATAAGGGTAATTTTCATAAGCACCACCTCCTTTCATAACGGTAAAAACGGAACGTAAAAAATCCGCCTCCGGTACGCATCGCTGACAACGAAAAAAGCACAGAAATCTTTTTCCTGTACTTTCACACTTTTGCGGCGATGCCGCTATGAAATTCATTGTGGTAATGAAAATTACCCTTTATTGTTTTTGGGCATAGTTATCCCGTGAAAACAGTCCTTGAAACAATTTGTGCGCGAATGCGCCTGAAACATTTATGCCATACGGCTCTGATAAACTGTTCCTGCTCTACGGCAAGATAGAAACTTTCTTTGCAGGGGAGAAGAAACACTTATCCCGTAAATTAATTCATTCTTAAAACATGGTTATGATAGTTGAATCATAGCCGCATACAAAAATAACAACGTGTGCATTGCGAGCTAAAAGCCCACGGTGTCCTAATACAACACATAAATACAATCCTAACCAGATGTGCTACACGGCATGGCCGCGAAAATGTGTCCTATTGGACGGTGCACAAAAATCAACACGGGGGCTCTCACCCTCTGCACTATTATTATACCAAAAAGGAGCATTTTTGTCAATGGCATTTCGGGGGCATTTTTCGTTTGCTTCCCAAATGAAGCAAGGCGTAGTTCGCCCAATGATAACTAAGACACGCGGATCAACTATTCTTGCTCAAAGGCAAGCATGAGGGTTGTATGGTGATCGATCTCCGAGAGAATTATACCACACTCATTTACTAAAATCAATAGACAATTTTGAAAATGGCGGAGTAGGGGCAGAGAAAAGGCAATGGCACGGAAAACTAAATAAAGTTTTACTTGATTGCGAAACAACTAATTGATAATTGACTATTTATTCCTTCTGTGTTAGAATATAATTACACCGGTGAAAGCAGAATTATTGGAGGATAAGGTATGAACATAAAAATGGGCGATAAAATAAAACTGCTCCGTATGCGTGATGGCAGAAAGCAGGATGACTTGGCTAATGCTTTTGGCGTAAGCCCTCAAGCTATTTCACGTTGGGAATCAAATAGCGGTTATCCAGATATGGAGTTGATACCGGTAATTGCTAATTATTTCAATATCAGTATTGATGAGCTATTCGGATACAGTAAGGAAAGACAAGAAAAATTGAACGCCATATTAAACAAAGCAGAAAAAGCGATTAATGAACAAGTCGATTTGACAGAATGTGTTGAAATGCTCCGTGCGGCGTCTGAAGAATTCCCATCAGAACCGCAAGTGCTAATTAAGCTTGGATATGCATTAAGTATGTATGGATGGCAAAAGTATGGAGCAAAAGGCTATACTAAAGATGGTTCCGATTATGCTTACGAGGATACGGAATATAACTCAAAAAATATATATTGGCGAGAAGAGGTTCGTGTTTTCGAAAAAGTTTTGACTATGGATATTTCCCCAGAAGATCGTGATGTTATCACTATGATGTTGGTAATGGTGTATGCCTCGATGGGATACACAGACAAAGCAAAAGCGTTGGCATCTAAACAGAATTCAATAATCACTTGCCGTGAAACGCTAATGCCTAAAGCAACTTCGGCGGAAGAACGCGACAAATATCAAGGTGAAGCTATTATTTCTCTTTTGACAGAGTTAAAAAATGTTCTTTGCAACTCCGTATGCACCAAAATTTCACTTTTCACAAAAGCCGAAGGAGTCAAACTGTTTGTAGATCTCGCGCATTTATATGAATCTATTTTCAGCGACGGAAGATGTGGAATTGCACATTCTCATCTTGGAGAACTTTACTTGCATGCGGCAATATATGAAGCTCGGTTTAATAATGACACAGACCAAGCATTTGAATACTTCAAACAAGGATTTGAGCATGAAAAGCTTTATAACTCTATCCGCTGTAAAGGTGAATATAAATATACTTCACCGCTTGTTGCAAAAGTAACATTTCCAAGCGATAATTTTCCGTCAGTTCACTCAAAATTTTGGAAAGGTTGGGTAGAAGTTTTGCCTGATGAATTTAAGAACCGTATAAAAGCAGATTCAAGATTTGCTGAGTGCTTTGAATAACCGAATCCCCCGAGATTTTGTGTCTCGGGGGATAAACTATTTAGAATTGAGCTTCAATGATTTCGGCAGGGATCTTATGTGTTTGTATAATATGCTTTCTGATCCTAACAGACATGTTGCCTTCATTATCATAGGGAATCTTCGACTTTTCAACTGTAAAGCCGTCAAGCAACAACGATGTATGCACCAAGCTTTCTTCAAAAGAGTCGTATTTTTTCGCAAGCGCGAGGGCTTCTCGAATATTGTCTTTTGCTTTTTCAATTTCTCCGTTTTCATAATAAAAGCAACCAAGTGAAGCAAGCGAGAAAGCCATATTGATATAGTTTTTGCCAAAATCTTCATTTGTGTAAACAATCTTGTTTATAGAGATCAAAGCTTCAAGTGCTTCTATTCTTTCCTTTGTCGAAACATCTGCGCGATATACCCAATTTACTGTTATCACGTCATTTAAAAGGTATAGGAGTTCTGAAACTGCGGCTTTGCTTGCCATATCACGCCTTTCATCTTTATAAAAGCGGCAAAACATATAATCACGGCTATTTTGCATCAAAGGCAGCTCATTCAGAATGTTTTCTGCGTCTTTGATTGTAATTCCGGTTCCTTCAATGCTACTAAGCTTTATATAAAAACCGATAATGATCTTCTTTGCCCACATTCTAATGCTGTCAACAGTGCAATTATCAATAATACGTTCATAAACAGCAATAATCTCGTTTTTGGCTTCGATTATTGCCTCATTGGATTTTCCTTTGTGCCAAACCAAAGCGCTCAGATAACGTACCAGCAGTCTGTATTCAGCCGGATAGCGAGCAATAGCCTCTTTCAATACAGAAACAAGTGCTTCACCGTCGCGTGCTTGCCACAACTGATAGTATTTTTCCTCATATTCGGAAATATCTTTTTCTTTATTAACGTCATAACTTAATAGATAATCGGTGGTTACTCCAAAGAACGAGGCAATTGATGGGAGCATATAGATATCCGGAACAGTATCTCCGCGCTCCCACTTGCTGACCGCTTGAAAAGACACGCCTAAAAAATCCGCCAACTTTTCCTGTGTCAAGCCTCTTTCGGTTCTCAAGCTACGAACCTTTTCTCCAAATTCAAGCTTCATGTTATTTTTCGCTCGCTTCCATTATTTTTATTAGGTCAAGCACCTTGTTGGAATACCCCCACTCGTTGTCGTACCAAGAAACAAGTTTAAAGAATCTCGGATTCAACTCAATACTTGCGGTCGAATCATATATAGATGTTCTTTCGTCGGAATAAAAATCACTTGAAACTACCGCTTCATCGGTATATCCCAAGATTCCCGAAAGATAGCTCTCCGAGGCATTTTTAATGCAACTGTTTATCTCTTCCAAAGAGGTTTCTCGTACTGTACGTACCGTCAGATCGACCACAGATACGTCAATGGTCGGAACTCTGAATGCCATACCTGTGATTTTTCCTTTCAACTCAGGCAAAACAAGAGCGCAAGCCTTAGCCGCTCCGGTAGACGAAGGAATGATATTAACCGAGGCTGCTCGGCCACCTCGCCAATCCTTCATTGATGCTGCATCAACCGTTGTTTGTGTATTTGTAGTTGCGTGAATAGTTGACATCAATGCTTCTTCAACACCAAAATTATCCGAAATAACCTTCAAAAGGGGAGCTAAGCAGTTGGTAGTACAAGATGCATTGGAAACGATCTTCATATCCGATGAGTATTTATCGGTATTAACTCCGCAAACAAATGTGGGTGTCTCCTTATCTTTGGCAGGTGCAGTGATAACAACCTTTTTGGCACCTGCGCGTAAGTGTGCTGAGGCTTTTTCGGTTGTGCAGAATACACCCGTGGATTCGACTACGTAATCTACTCCAAGATTTCCCCAAGGAATCATTTCGGGATCCTTTTGCGCAAACGTTTTGATTTCGTCACCGTTAACAATGATACTGCTATCGGTAAACTTGATATCCGCTTTATAAATGCCGTGAACGGAATCGTGTTTCAGCATATATGCCATATATTCCGTGTCAATGAATGGGTCATTCACTGCAACTACTTGAAATGCTTCATTTTGTGATAAAGCTGCACGCATAACCAATCTTCCGATTCGACCGAAGCCGTTAATGCCTATTTTGATGCTCATAATAAATACCGCCTTTCGTGATTTCACCTACATTATACCATCATTGTTTTTATAGGTCAATAACTTAGAAAGAGAAGCTGGTTCTACTAACAAGAGAAAATTCTAATATAATTAACAAAAAATCTCCGAGAATGATCAATCAGTCACCTCGGAGACTATTATTATAATTTTAAATTCATTCTTTTTAATCGGTATTCTCCCTTGCTACAGGGTCATTTTGGAAAATAGATTGAAAACAACTATCAGCATATTCGGAAAATATCTTTGGTGTTGAGAAAGGACTATTTAAGTCAAGTCGATCCCAAGTTGCTACGTATATCAAATACGGTTCAAGAGGAAGTAAATCTTTTACCTTTACGTGCGCTCCATCGCGAACAAATAAGCCATCTTCAGCCATTTTCTTGGCATCAAAATACAATCTTGCTCCGGTATGATATTCGGCGTTTACATCCATGTTGATAAAGCCGGAAAGTTTCGAACTAACAACGATTTCGCCGCTTACACCACTGCCAAACATGATATAGTCTCTAAACTCTGCCGGATCACCAAGCTGTGCTCCAATCGGTTGACTTTCCCATTTTGCAAAATCACGTTTTAGTTGATTCCAACTCTTTAACGCTCCGTCATGTTGAATACTTTTCCAACAATCAGCAGTTGTGCTGTGAATAAGTACCGGAGCTTCGTCTTTGCGAAGTACAGGCTCATTATATGAATGACCATCGTACTTTCCAAGTGCATCATTGTAATCCGATTCAGACATTACTAGTATGCCATTGAGTGCGTTTGCCTCACAATACCCGATGAAATCACCAACGGATAGCTGCCAATCATCGTTCAGCAATCTGCTCACCCGGATAAAATAAACTCCTTCTTTACCCATTCCGGTATTCGCTCGGTTATCTATACTATAGGTGAGTGTAAAGACGATCCACGAGCTGTCATATTCCTGCTTGGTAATAGGATTAATTTTGTTTTCTGGAATATAATCTACTCTGTAAATCATTGTTCATTTTCCCTTTTACAATCTTTCAGATGACCATATGCTAATTCAATGTGCTTTGTTATATTGGAATAGTATTCTATATATTTAATTTTTTTATCGTGATATTGTTCAAAAACATACACCGTCTCTATTACAAGGAACAGGATAATGCCAATTATTCTTTCTGACAAACCGTTTGTAAATTGTTCAAGCGAAATCCATCCTATAACGCCTATCACTATTGAAGATACAATACCAATAATTGTTTTAATATCAACTTCATTTTTCAACAATGCTCCTTGTTCATACAATGTCTTAACATCAACAAGATCATTGGTGTTATTATCATACAAATCAATATAACGAAATAGAAACTTTTTTTCTTTTCGCGACAGATTAATTTTCGATATGATATCAAAAATATCTCCAGTTTCAATATGCTTTTGGATTATATCTACCATCTCATCCTCAGGAATAGTTTGTTTCAATAAAATGTATCCCATTTTTTTACAAAGAGAAATATTCCTTTTATGTGTTATGATTGTTCTTACATCATCAAAATGCAAATCAAGTTTTTTCAAATTGTTATGAAGACTTAATTTTATTTCTTTAATTTGTGGATCATTGCACACGAAATAAACTAATGATTTTTCTATCAGATAGGCAAAACATGCTGCGCATATTACGTACACAGAAAGCCATAAAAAATCAAAATTTTCAAAATCTATTTTTATTTCGAACCAAATAGGTACGATTAATGCTAATATCAAAATCATCAAAATTGTAAAATGGTATTTTTCTACAAATCGTTTCATTTAGCTCTCCAAATCATTATGCTTTTTTGCGAATTACAGCTACAGATTTATTACTCTCTTATTATATCATAAAATTGTGGATTTGTCTATATCAAATTCGCCGAGAGTGACCGTTTGGTCGCTCTCGGCGGATTCTTTATCTTGCCCAACTATCGAGCATCTTCACATATTTACTGTTTTTTTTCAGTTCAGCAAATTTTGAATGAGTGGAAGTAAGGAGTCTTTGCACCTGCCAAGAAATAAGATCATATGTCTTGTAAGTATCAGCAATAAGCTCCATCAAAACCACGTCGTTTTCGGCACAAGTCATTGTTTTTTTCATAGTGCAGAATTGCTTCTCTCGTGCGACGATAATATCTTCAATATTCGCACTTTCCTGCGTCAGCATATCCGCCAATAGAGTATATATTGCTTGCTCGACGATACAGAAGTATTCAAGATTATTTTTTTCACTCATTTCAGAAAAAGCTTCCGCAATAGACGTCAATCGTTCAAGCTTTTCTTCTGCCGTGAGACACGGATCAAAGCGAATGATCCTTGCAATTTTAATAGCCACCGAATCCAGCATTCCGTAGCAGTTTTTCTTATTCCAATACATAAACTCCGGCGAATCTTTATCGAAAAGGCTTTCCTTTAATAAAGCCGCTTCTGTTATGGGTAAAGTCGAAAGAAGATCAAGCGCGGCATCGGTGTTTTCTGTCGCGTGCAGAATCTTCGCTTTCATATTAATAGCTTCAGCACGAATGCTATCATTTGTGCAGCTATCCATTATGCAATCGCAAATTTCCGAAAGCTCCTCCTTGTTTTTAATAATCATTTCAGAATTGACCGTTCTTCCACCCGCTTTTATCCACATATATTTGCTCATAATACGGTAATCATGAGGATATGTCTTGCGAGCGTTTTCGATAAGCTCTGCTTCCTCCTTAAATTTGCCTTCAACAAACAAGCGTCTGCTTTCTTCAAGTATACTGTTTATCTCTTCTTCGGCTTTTGCCTCGTCATACCCCATCAACTCGTCAATACTTACTCCAAAGATCGATGCGAGAGGGAACAGCAAAGTTATATCGGGATATGTGTTCTTCGACTCCCATTTACTGACCGCCGCCGTTGATACGCACAAAAGCTCGGCAAGCTGCTCCTGTGTCAGACCCTTTTCAAGGCGCAATCGCTTGATATTAGTTCCGATGTTTAAATTCATAATTTATCTCCTTAAAAATAGTAAACAGGCCCGTTTCTGATTATATTATAACATATTTTCTTACAATTGCAAGCGAATCACATTCAAGAGCGTTTAACTGTAGGTTTAAAAAATTTATCAAATAGAAAACCGCCAGAGAATCTTTCTGACAGCGATGCATGTTATAGACTAATTCACATTTATATGATAAAATATTTTAGAAATTTTTGTAAACCGATTAACCGATACAACGTTGCTGACACTATATAAGTGAAAGCTTTCAAAACACAGGAGAACAACTATGACCAGTAAAAAAGCATCTGAATTGCTATCAGAAAATCTGACGGCGATCTACGGCTACGCTTTTTCAAAGCTCTATGATAAAGATAAGGTAGATGATCTTACATCTGAAATTGTATGTGAAATCATCACTTCGGCACACAATTTGAAAAACGATGATGCCTTTTGGGGATTTGCTTGGAAGATCGCGGAAAATACGTTCCGTAAATTTATCCGTAAAAGCGAATTTGTCTCGCAGACCGTAGATCTAACAGAAGAAAATATTGATATGTACGACCTTTCTCCGGAAGAGGAATACATACAAAAGGAGACAGAAACCGAGGAAATATATCTGCTTCGCCGCGAGCTGTCTCTTCTGAAAAAAACACACCGAGAGGTATGCGTTGCATATTACGTAGATAACAAAAGTTGTTCTCAAATTGCAAAAGAACAAAACATCAGCGTGGAAATGGTAAAATACCATTTGTTTAAGACGCGCAAACTATTGAAGGAAGGTATCGGTATGACGAGAACACTTGGAGAAAAAAGCTATAACCCCGGAACGTTCAGACTTGATTTTTGGGGAGACCAAAACAAATATTTTGATCTTTTTGATCGCAAATTGCCCGGCTCAATCGTGCTTGCGGCATATTATGAAGCTATGACTGCAGAAGCACTTTCTATGGAGCTTGGGGTTTCAATGCCTTATCTTGAGGAAGAAATCGAAATTTTGGAAAAAGCAGGAGTGTTGAAAAAGACGGGTGAAAAGTATCAAACAAATATCGTAATTCTGACGGATGCATATGAAAAGGAGTTTGTTAAAAATACATCCTCAGTTTATGAGAACGTTGCCAAATCGGTGTTTGAAAAGGCATCAAGTTTATTACCGCAACTCCGTGAGTTTTATTTCAATGGCAATGATTACGAAGATAATCGCTTATTGTTTGGAATTCTTAACCTGGCATTTATGAAGGCGTATGAGCTAACGAAAGAAAGATCTCCACTCGGAGCCCCTAATAAGCTGCCTCTTGGTTGTAACGGTTGGATTTTTGGATACGACAACAACTACGCAAATCATCATTTTTGCGGTATCACAATGCAAACATGGAACAAAAATGGGACAGCATGGTTTTCCGCGGAAAATTACAGAGTTACAGAAAAGGCGCAGATGTACGAGCATTCTTGGTTTAAATATAAAGCGGAGGCTCTATGTGATGCTATATTGAACAAGGAATCGGATGAAGAAAACCACACCATTCCATGGTTGATTGAACATAATTTTATTATTTGCAATAATAACAAATTATCTGCAAATTTCCTTGTTTTTGACAATGATATTTATGAAAGAATCCGTTCCGTTCTCGCGCCTATTATTGAAGAGGTTGCAAATTGTATGATAGAAATATCCAACAAGGCCGAAAAGATACTTGCTGAGCATGCTCCCGCCTCGCTTAAAGGACAATGCGGAGATATTGCAAAAATCCATCACAGGCTTGACGTTGCAGCTTTCTTGATGGAGGAACTTATCAAAAAAAACAAACTGATAGTTCCAAACGAAAGAACACCTCTTTGTATGTGGGGTGTCAAAAACTAAATAGTAACCGCCGAGAGTAACCGTTTGGTCGCTCTCGGCGGTGAATTTTTTGTTTTTAGTTCAATATGCGACATAGGTTTACAAACTTCTTAAATTGTGATATAATAAAAGAGAAATGTAAGGTACCATATAAAGGAAACTAAAGCAAGAGAGGATTATATATGGAAGATTTTATTGTGCAGGCGTTTGTGGATCTCTTTAAGGGATCAATTACAAGTTGGATAAAGAGGGGTGTGGGAACAGTCAAGGAGCAAAAAGAGTATAATGACTTTTTAAATGAAGTTAAAAGTTGGTGTAATGATTTTATCAATAAAAATGAAACAACCGTTGTTGCGACGTCGGCATTTTTTGATTATGTTAAATACTATAATTTGATGGGTAATTTGATTGAATTCATACAGCAGCCAAGAAGTCAATCGGAAGAGTCATTTTTAACAGAACAAAATGAAAAGGCCAAAGTATATTTGAAAGATAAGAGGAGTTTGTCACCTGACGATATTAGAAGTGTAAAGGAATTCATACAAGGCATTTTTGAAAAAGCACGTAAATACTACGAGGAAAAAATAGCTATTGATAATACTGCAGTATATTATATGCTTCTGCAAAATAATTCGCTGCTTAAAGAATTATCAGAAAACATTCAAGTTGTTAATGATGTTCATATCCCACAAAAAGCAACAGTAGTAAAAAAAGAATATCCATACCCCCGAAATACTATAAAAAGGAAATTTGCACTATACAAAGATATACAAGATAGCTTCTATTTTATGCTTCGTTCCGAAGACATGTTGGAAGTTTGTTTGCGTGAGAAACGTATTGTTTTACTTGGTGAAGCCGGATGCGGTAAAACAATAGCTATCGACCAATTGGCGGCAATGGTTTGTGCAACAGAGTACTATCCCTTAAGATATAACTTAAATGATTATACCAATGAAACAATAGAACAAATCATTTCTGAGGCATATCAAGAAATAGACTATGATAAACTTTTTATAATTTTTGATGCCTATGATGAAATTGAGGAGAAAAACAGAAAAGATTTCGCTCGAAGAATCAATAAGTTTACTGCCAACAATCCAGATACCATAGTGTTGATTTCTTCCCGAAACAATTTTTACAAATTTGCAAATGATAATGGTGAGGGCGGATTATTTAGTAGTTTTAAAGAATATGGTATATCACCAATAACGAATGCAGATATTGAAAGCTATATTGAAAGCAATGGCATATGTAGCAAGGATTTCTATGATGAAATCAAGAAGAATAAACTGTATGATTTGGTCACCACTCCTTTTTACCTCAAAGAACTGATAGATATTTATATGAGATGTTCAGTTTTGCCGCCAAAATCTGATTTGATGGAAGAAATAATTCGAAACCGCTTTGGCATAGACCGTCAAAAATATACAACTACTATGTCAATAGAAGATTATGAATACGAGTTGTTTGTTGGTCTTGAAAAACTTGCATTTGCGATACAATGCATGCGAGTAGTAAAAATATCCGCCACAGATTATCAGCAATTAATTAAAGATAGGACACTTAGAGAATTAATCAATTATTCTGGTGTATTTGCGAAAGGGAATGACGGCAAATGGAGTTTTGAGCACAATAATTTTCGCGAGTATTTAACTGCCAAGTATATAAATCGATTGGATTTTGCCGAGATAACAAGTTTATTATGCACATCTGAAAACAAAGTATTTGATTCTTGGTTGAATGTTTTGTCGTTCTTAGTATTAATTAGGAAAGATAATGATTTATTAGATTTCCTTATAGAATATGATCCACAAATGATAGTACGTTTCGAACGAACTCGTGTGGATGAGGCAATAAGGAATGAACTTGTTATAAAGACAATAAATGATTTTGCTCAAAAGAATATTTGGCTTTCTCATAGTATCAATAGCTCTGAATTAATCGCAAGATTTGGTCAATCTCGTGAGGTTTGTGAGTATCTGATTAAACAGATTTCAGATCCGATTAATTTTAGGGCTCTGTACAATGCCTTGTCTGTGCTTTCAGAGTTTACAGAGTTGTATGGAATGGAAGAAACAATAAGAAGCACTCTGTTCAATGCTTTGAAATCTGATAAGGTACGGTTCGATGAAAAGTATAAGGTTTTAGATTCGTTGGTTTCCCTTAATTTGCAAACCGAAGAAATAACAGAGTACATTATTAATAGCTATAATAAAGAAATGGATCCACATTATCGTGTAGGTGTTTTAAAATACTTACACAATTCTGGGTTGTATGAAACGCATATTGATATTTTTTTGGAAGAATACGAGCAGATAGACAAACAGTGGGACGAAAAAACAAGTATTCATTTTGAAGTGCTTGATGTGTTTGTAAAAGTAAAAGAAATAAGTGCGCTTTGTAAAGTCGTCAATTCTCTTGGCAAACACAGGCACACATATTCATATGACGAGGAAAAACAAAGCGTAGTACTGTCCAATGCTGCCGTAGCATACAATAATGGTTACAAAGAAGTGTTCGATGCTGTATTTGACGCTATAATAGAAGCTGATGTTTATAATCATGCTTATTTTAGACAGAGTATAGAATTCTTTGAAATAACTAACACTAAACTTGAAGCTTTTATGAAATTGATTCACTCCGATATACGATTGAAATCATATCAAGCGATATTTGCCGCACAACAGTTGGCTGATGAAAAGTGCTATATGTATTTGCTGTCAAAATATGAAGAAGATCCAAAACAATATGAAATAATCGTTAAAGATTTTGCTTCTCGATTTGAAGAGAATTCGATGTTGAATCTAAAGTACAAAGAAGCACTCTTAAAAAATGGGATTGTTTTGCCAGAACGCAAGCCCATAGTAGATTGGAAAACGGGTCATCATAATGGATTACAATACTATATAAACTGTTTGTTCGACAAGAAAAAATATTGTGCTTTAATACAAAAAATGTTGCAATCGATGGGCAAAACAAGAATAACTTTTTCGGAATTGGACGAAATAGATTATAATCCTATCAACCGTTATGATCCAAGCAATTCGGCTGAGGAACACGCTCTGCAACACCTATACTATCATATCGTTGCGCTTAAGGAGCATGGAAATGATGATCGTGATGTATATACTACAATAGAGTCCAGATCTGATTGGAATTACTTTATAATAATTGAATGCTATAATCTTTTGCATAGAGATGAAGAATTACAATTTAGTGAATCTCAAAAAAACTTTTTCGAGAATTATTGTAGAAATCAATTGACAAGCATTGATTTTCAAAAAGAAATAAAAGACACTGAAAACGGAACAATGTCATATACATATCGTTCAGCATTTTTTGTTTTCTTTTCTCAATTTTTTAATTTTAAATATGAAAAAGATGTATATTTGAAGTTGCTATTTGCTCCCTCATGTTTCTTTAAAATAAAGGATAATGAACATGATAAATTTCCTGAATATGTTGTAAGCAAATTAACGCTGGCAGAAATCAAAGAAAGAGTCAAACATAATCTTTCGGAAGAAACAATGTGTGCTGACGCTTGGGATATGCATATTCAATTTTGCAAAGACAACAATTTGGATTGGGGTGTTCCTTCGGCGATCCAACTGTGTCGAAATGAATCTGCCAGATCGTGGAGAAAGCGTAGATGTGTCGAGTATATCGAGCAGGTTAAAGGCTATGAATATCTGTATAACGAACTCCTTGAAACCGAAGATCCAGATGTAATGGAGAGCATAATACACATTACTCAAAAGCATAAAGACAGTAGGCTGAGAGAGCGACTTGAGATGTTAAATCAAAACTCAGACGACAAGCGCTTATATTTAAACTTCTTGATTACATTGAATAGCAAGTATGCTTTGATAAAATATGCTGAGTTGTTGAAGGAGACTATGAAAGCATCAGATATGCCTAAGAATTCCGGATTGGATTCGACAATTGAAGCAATATCTACTATACAAGATATCAGTCTTTTGGATGATATAGATGTTCTTAGAGAGATACTGTTTTTGCCGGATTTTCAAGATAGGGAAGAGTTTGGTTTGTATAACAGTTTATACAAAGCTTATGAGAATTTAGCAAGAACAGATTATGTGTTGGTAAAAAATCATTTAGAAACAGCTTTGAAAAAAGATGATATTTCGGAAGGAGAAAAAACTTTTTGCAATTCTGTAATATTGGATATAGAGGCTATCAACAAACAAAAATCAGATGTTGCTTGGACTATTGATGAAATTCTCGCTTTTTGGAAAAATAAAGAGACATAACATCAACTAATTTTGTTCAATGCCCCGCTTAGGCGCATGTCATTAGTTCTATCTGATGACATTGCGCTGTAGTGGGCCTTTTTTGAAAGTGGTAAATCCAAGTGTTCCTTGAATTTGAAACAATGAATTGATAATTGTATTTCAAAAAATCTATGCTATAATATAATTACACCGGTGATAAAACTTTAGGAGGTGCTTATATGCAGCTTGAATTAGGACAAAAAATACGCGAATTGCGTCGGCGTGACGGACGCACACAAGAGGCACTTGCCGAAGCTATTGGAGTGACCTCGCAGGCGGTTTCAAGGTGGGAATCAAACGGCGGATATCCCGATATGGAAATGGTTCCGTCAATCGCAAACTATTTCGGCGTTTCTATCGATGAATTGTTTGGTTATAACAATGAGCGTTCTAAAAAAATTGATGAGTTAGCTATGAAAATCGATCAGATGAATTCCCAAAACAATGGTGAGGATGTTAACATAGATGAGTGTATTTCACTTGCAAGAAATGCGTTGATCGAATTTCCAGGCAACGAAAAAATTATGTTGTGCTTAGCCTCAGTATTGTATAACGCAGGATACGTTCGCTACGGTGAATATCATTTGTCTGATGATGAAGGCTATGACGTTTTAGACGTGGAAAGGCATCGCACTTACTCCGAGTGGAAAGAGGCAATATCGCTTTATGAGAAATTGTTGAAAACTATGGAGGATGGAGAGCTACGTCAACGCGTAATCCGAGAGCTTACTCAATTATATTTGAATACAGGTGAACAGACGAGAGCACTTGAAATTATAGAAACGGTGCCCAATCTATACGGTTCAAGAGAATTTCTCAAGTCCAAGGCTACAGATGGAAAGAAAAGGGCAGAAGCATACGGAGAAGGGCTGTTGAAAACAGTAAGAGCTTGCTCTGAACTAATAGTCAGCAGTGTGATTGCCTACGAAAAGAATATGTCTTATGCTGACAAGGTTCAAAGCTTGCGTGCCGCAATCGAAATATTCAATCTTATTTGTACTGACGGTAACTGCGGAATTCATCATTCGTATATAGCAAGAGTTTATACCTTTCTTTCTTTGTATTTGTGGCTGGATGGTAGAAAGGACGAGGCTTTTGAAGCTTTGGACAATTCTCTTGTACGGTTTAAGCTTTATAACGATCACAGAGCCAACGGAGAATGCTACACAGCTCCTCTTGTTCATTTGGTCCGCCACGAAAAAGCATACTTTGATCAGCCTATTGAAACGTCAAATATGAGTCTTGCCAATGATTGGCCTTGGTGGTGCGTTTCCGAATGTAATTCTGTGAAAAAGGAAATGCAAGCCGATCCCTGTTGGAATGAATGGGTATCTAAATTACAGCAATAATCCTTGCCCCGCCTCGGCGGGGCTTCTTCATAATCTACATAATCATATTGATGTTTCTCAGATTTTGTGCTATAATATAAATGCAATTAAGAGTATCATGATTTTGATTGATTAATTTTGAGAAAGGCATGGGGAATTCAATTATAAAAAATTGAGTTAATGATTATGAGATTTCGAGCAAAAACTTTAGAGGATGTACAAGATGAATTGTGGATTTATTCGCCTTCAACTGATCCGAAAATCAAACCTTTGTCATTATTTCATTATACAAGTAATGACTCTAAAAGTAAAATTGTTGATGAAGAAACTGGAAGTGTGAACTTTAGGCTTACAATGACAGCTGATTTTTTGGATAAAAATGAAGGTATATATATTTTGGAGCCTTATTATCATGCATGCGGTTATTTATATGATAATAACATAATTGATTTCGATTTTTATAGTATACTGAAAAGCATTAAGCCTTCTGATATCGCGGATGAAGCCAAGGATTTGTGGATATTGTGTTTAACTGCCGAAGGGTATTCAAAATATATGAAGGAGAGATATGCTCCTAACGATGGATGGCTGATTGAACTTACCGCCATGTCTTTTGAAGACTTGGTATTCGATTTTAATAGTTGTGACAATAGCCCTAACTATGTTTATATGTCTGAAATTCAGTATTCATATAATATGATGAAAAAGCAAATACAAAAAGCTATTAAAAGAATATATAACCTTTATAAATCAGATAATTCTGTTCCAAAAAATGAGAAAAGAAGATTAGTAGTTCGAAGTGTAAAATCTTATTTGACAAAATATAGTTTTTGTTATAAGAGCAGCTCATATAAAGAAGAAAAAGAAATTAGATTAATTTGTCATATAGAAAAACCATTTGACAGGTGGAATAGTAAAGATAATCCAGGAACATATTTGTACTTTGAAGATAATAGTCTTTATCTGCATTTTGAACAAGATTGTTATAGACAGTCCATGCAACAACCCGATGTTTATAATTCTATCGAAATAAACAAGCTAAGTATGACAAGCCTGGAAATTCGTGAGACTGTCCAAAAAAGATCAAAAGAGTTTAGTCAATAGAATTTTTGTTTATTATAACAAAGTGAAGGAGTTTAACAAAAATGTACTATTATCATGTTTCAACGCAGTTAAGCGCAGGCACAACTATACATCCTTATGAGAAGACATTTTCGGGTTGGTCAGATTATTCGTATACATGTAAGATTACCAACGAGCAAGATTTTTTTGCTGTGCTAAAATTTTTGGAATCATCTACCGTGTTCAATGATACTGGTAGAAAGCCTGAAAAATGGTTGTGTGAAATCTTGTTTGAAAATGTTCGTCGGAGCAGATTTAATAACCGTGCAAGCAGAATATTTGGTACATATTTGTGTGGATCCATAAAGGAAGCTGAGATGTTCAATGAAAAATATAGGGGAAACAAAGCAAAAATATTTATGATTGACCTTCCTGAGACAGTACCTTTTTATGATATGCATTTGTTTACGCAAGCAGAAGAATTAATTAAGAATGCTCATATACAAAATGGTATTTATACACAAATTATCAGTTTGGCAAATGAATATTGGATAAGATGTAATGACGACACTATAATTGAAAAAGAGTACATATATGGTAAAGATTTAGTATTAGGAAAAGAGATAACAAAATAAAATAATGGCGTACAGATCATTTGTGATTTGTACGCCATTTGTTTGGTGTCTTCAGACGTGGAAATAAACCCCCAGTTCTACTGGGGGAAGACAAAAAGCTTCAGCGATGAAAAAAACGGCGAGCTATATGCAAGCCGAGAACTCCATGGTATAATAAAAACGGTTTGACACCGCAAAACTATGGAGGTAAGTCTGAAAATAAAACCATTAGGAGAGAGTAAAAAAGGGCGCAAAAAGGCAAGGCACCCGAAAAAGTGTCTTAAAAGGTATTTACAAACAGTAAGAAAAGTGGTATAATTTAAGTGGCGCAGGGCGTCACGATATAGCATTGCCGTTGCAGAATAAAGATAGCCTCCTCCACGGAAACAGCTCTATGTTCCGGCGGAGTGTCGTATGAGTGAGCGTAAAGCTCGGCTTTGTAGGGTTCTTTCTTTTTCAGAATGTTGTAGATAGCTGAGAGCAACGTTCTGGCAATGGCAATAATGGCTTTTTTGTGACCTCTGCGCTTTTTCAATGCGCAATAGCGATTGTAGATTTCAGGATGTTTGTTCTTACTCTTAATAGCAGCCAATGCGCACTGAACCAATAAAGGTTTGATATATGCCCCTGCACGGCTGATGCGAGTAGTTTTCTTCTTACCCGCGCTTTGATCGTTTTGAGGTGTAAGCCCCGCCCAAGAACAAAGGTGCATAGATGTTGGAAAGACAGACATATCTACGCCGATCTCGCCAATTACAGATATTGCCGAAAAGGTAGAGATACCCGGAACGGTACAAAGCAGATCAATTTCCGGAGTGTAATTTTCAGCGGTGGACAGAATGAGGGACTGAAGATTCAACTTACACAAATCCAGATTGCTCATATGCTCACGGATAATACGGAGCTTTTCGGCTTGTTCGGGGCAAAATTCGCCGTCAACGGCTTCAAGAATTTCTTCATCGGTTGCTTTCATACGTTTTGTTCTGAAAGCGGACACGTCAGATAATTTCTCTGACGGATTTGCGAGGATGTGACCGATGATATTGGATGAAGCTTTGCCGAAAACATCCGAAAAAACGCTGTCGAGTTTCAAGTTGGAAACGGTCAAGCAATTTTGCGCACGGTTCTTTTCTCCCGTGGTAAAGTTGGTGAGCTTTGTGTGGTAACGAACCAAATCCCGTAGCTGACGAATGTCCGCGGGAGGAATAAAACTACCTGAAACAAGGTCATGCTTGAAAATGTCTGAAATCCATTTTGCATCTTTCTTGTCGGTTTTCTTACCGCGAATTGCTTTGACATACTTCGGGTGCGCCAAAACGATTTTGCAGTCGTTTTCAAGGATATTGTAAACGGGAATCCAATACTTTCCCGTGGATTCCATACAAACGTCCTTGCAGTTGTTTGCCAAAAGCCAAGATAACAGCTCACGGAGACCTTTTGTAAAGGTTGAAAAGCGATGACTTTTGTAGGTAGTAACTCCGTTCTCGGTGGTGGCTATACAAGCGTACACAAAATCCTTGTGTACGTCCAAGCCACAACAAATGGGGTAAACGATTTTGAGCATAATATCATCCTCTCGTATGTATTTGAGAAAACAGGCATTGACTGACAGCTCACTGAAAAACGAGTAGTTAGTCTCTCCAAAGATAAGTCTACGGGATTCTTAGTCCCACAAATTTGTGCTTGAAAGAGCCGTCGGTACACATAAAAATGCGGTTCAGCTTTCGCTGTGCCCACTCTCCTCCACGTACTCTGTAGTGTACCTGTTTTCTCAAGCATATTTTAACACAAAATTTTTAATGCTGTGTAACGGCGCAAGGCTTTTCGTGCCTTTTTGTGCCTTGTAGCGCAGCGGAAAGGAATGGTCATAAAAATGAAAGAAAATAACGAAATAAAAAGTACGGCGCACTCAAAGTACAGATGTCAATATCATATAGTATTTGCGCCGAAGTACAGGCGGAAAGAAATATATGGACAGTTAAGAAGAGATATCGGAGAAATATTGAGAAAATTATGCGAACAGAAAGGGGTAGAAATAATAGAAGCAGAAGCATGTCCGGATCACATACATATGCTCGTAAGTATTCCACCCTATATAAGTATAGCACAATTTATGGGATATCTCAAGGGGAAAAGTAGTCTAATGATATTTGATAGGCATGCAAATTTAAAATACAAGTATGGATCAAGACATTTTTGGTGCAGAGGATACTATGTTGACACAGTTGGACGCAACAAAAAAGTAATTGCAGAATATATACGCACCCAACTTGAAGAGGACTTCGCCTTAGATCAAATATCGATAAAAGAATATATGGACCCGTTTACGGGTAGCAAGAATAGTTAGGCATAAAAAAGACAGCCGCACGTGAGCGGCTGCCTGTAAATATAATGCGGTGTCAAACTTTCTGTGCCCCTTTTAGGGGCTCCGCCTGTAATTGCCCCTTATAGGGGCTGTGCAAGCCACCGGTTCAACCGGTGGTCTTGACTTTGTTGTTAGTAATTTTGCACTGCTAAAAAATAGGGAATTCTTGATTTCAGAAATGTTTATTTCTGATAAAGCGGGAGTCTATTTTGCTAAATTAAAATCTAACGGTCCCCTATTTATCAACAAAATTCGACATATAGCTCAAAAAAAATTATGAATTCTTATAAACGATATTTGATCCGTCCAACCAACATATTGAATCTGCAGCGAGATTCAAATAATTACACAATTTGTTTATGTGTGATACTTTGGTATCGAAGCTATGGCTTTTTCCAATGTAAAACTGTTTGTTGTCGATTGTTATAGAATCGTTAGATCTAAAATATCCATTATCTCGTTTTGATGCACTAATATAAGGACAATCTTGCAAGAATGAATCTAATTTGATTTTTCGTTTATTTGCATACTTTAAACATTCACTGACAGTATAAGAAAAGGCATCAGCAGCATTATTGACATTTTGGCTAATGCTATTAAACGATAATTTTACAATTGTGACTTTAGTTGGAGGATTGCGCTTGTTGACAACAGATTGTTGGATCGAACTATTTGATAATTTGAATATTTTTGATAACAATATGTAAAACTCTGATTTTTTATAATCTGAATTTTTAATGTTTTTATATTGATCTGATTTTTTAAAAGTGTTGGAATTAATTTTTGGGGTGTTTTCTTCAAATAGTTCGCAGTAATATTTTGCGAATTCTTCGATTAAGGATATTATTTCTTCGCGTTTTATATTATCTGTACTAAAATCAAAACTACTATAATCGGTATCGTTCCCGTTAAGTGCAAATACTAAAAATGAAACAAAATACCACTTGCCGTTTTTAATAACCGTATCATAATAAGAATTATGTTTTATAAGGTTCTTATAATTGTTTTCATAGATATTTGCTACTTTCATTGCAAATAGAATGGGTTTATAATATTTGTTAAATATAATTTTGTTTGACTTATCATCTGTAGATGAATACCATTCTTCAATAAAAATTGCTGTGTCTGTGAATCGTTGAACAGTTTTATCGGATAGCTTTAACAATGCTGCTGCATCTTTATTTCTTGCTTCACCTGGTGCTCCTGAGCATGCTTTGCGAGCTCTTGCAAAATCAATTAAACTATATTCGTCATAAGAATAAGATATTTCACTTCGCTTAGCCAAAGTATATCCAATTTTATTCGTTTCTAAGAACGAATTCATTTTTTCCACAAAATAATTAGTAAATGCGATATCTTCCATCTTAATAGGTTTTTGTCTATTAAGAGCTACGCTAATTTTTTTGGCTTCTTCTGGGATGTTTTTTCCTTGAATTTGAATAATTCTGAGAATGACTTTAGCATTTTTAGCATTTTCAAATTCTGTTTTTATAGTTGACTCTTTATTTCCTTCTTTACTTTTTTCTTCATCAATTCTAGCTTGAAGAGTATAAAAATATTCCGCCGCGGCTGTAATTGTTTGCGCGCCATTGATAACAGAAAATTTGATTTTTTCTTCATTTTGTTGTTTTAAAACTATTTCACATGCACTATTAAGAATCGTATCTGGTTCTTCAATCAATAGAGTTATACCATTGTTCCTAAACCAAAAATACTCTGGAGCAGTCTTTAATGTATCTTTGATAGCTTTATCTACACCTAATTGTTCGCCTATTCCAAACCTAACATTATCTTTAAATAAGATATCACCGACTTGATTATAAATCTGCACAATATCGTATAGGTTTGCAGTAAGCATATATCCCTTTAGATCATTGGGATATTGCTTTTGAACACTATCTGTAGTTTCTTGAACGTGTATATTTGGCTCTAATGGTGGCAAAAGTAACATTTTAGGGCGCTTAGTATGGTTTAATTTAATTTCAGGTGCGTAGATGTCTTTATCTACATAATAAGTTGACAAAAATTTAGGTGAATGGGAAAGTGCAGTTTTTATTTGGCTAATGATTTCGCTATGCATATGGCGAAGTTTAATTTTGATATCAATACTATCAAAAATCCAAATAATATTAAACGTATCAAATTCACGATAATTATTAACATTATTCTTTATTTCATTAGCAATTTCGTTTGATATGTTGTTAAATGAGGGAAGTTTATCTTTTATTCGTATTAAAAGAAGAAGTTCAGAGGACTCAATACCTAATGAAACGGAATTAGTCAAAGCGAATGAAGCTTGAGGAGAAATCAAGTTTTGAAGTGGAGCATTTAATTCCCAATCGTGATCTTCGCTATCAATATTTTTGTTTTGCAAAGCGGCATTAATGAAACCAATATATTTTTTGTATTTTTGAGTGTATTTAATCATTTCCTACTCCTTTATGATATGTCTATATAGAGATCTAGCGAAATGGTTGTTGAAGCTAACATTTGCACTGCTTCAGCGAAATCTTTAATGATTGCATTGTAATCTTTAATATAGTCGTTCATTTTTTTGTCTAAATCATCTTTACCTATATTATTGATTTTTAAATTGTATCGATCGTTATAAAATTTTATTAGCCCAGTACGATAACTATTTATTAGCTGTTCTATATACTGGATTGATTCATAAAACTCTGACGTGCGATTATCTTTTCCGTAAGAGGCGAGATAATCAAAGTAATATGATAGCTCATTTTTTAGATTTTTAAAAACATACGAAATTTCATTTTCCCAAGAGAAGTCATCGGTAATCAATATTTTACTCTTATTAACTAAATCATCGGCAACGTTCATTATCTCTGGATATATGGTTCCAGTATTGATTCCAAACATCAAAGATAAATCTTTCCTTATTTGAGCTTTAGCTGCACGGTCTATAACAATACCATTCATCATATATGCGGGGATCTCTTCAGGTGAATCACCTTGGAACAAAATAAATGCACCTTGCTGAGCAATAATTCTATTGTTGATTTTTGTATGGTCAATAAATTTGTGATTTTTCTCAAACACAAATTGTCCATTAAACCAATCCTTATCTTTGTTTATTATTGCATTATAGTTATCGTTTGTATTTTGGGCACTTGGGCTAAACACTTCATCAATATAGAAGACATACACCATTCCATCCTTTGAATCCAATGAATCAGCGGGGTTGTGGTAATATGGAGTAACAGCAAAATAGAGGGCATCCAAACAGTTATATGATACATCTAATAATCTACTCGGGAATTCTCCGTGTTGAGCATCAATGGCATTTTCAAGATAGCTATCACTATTTGAAAGCCTATTTTGTCTCATAGTATTAAAGAGGCTTTTTTCATAAAACTTATTTGTTGATAAAACATTTTTTCGAAAAATATTAGGTTGGCAAAATGTGATATGCTTTTGCGGTTCTCCTCTGAACACAAATATTCTTTCTTTAGCCGCTTTCCCTGTAAGTAGCATGTTAATTGTTTGTATATACTCTGTCACAGAAGATATCGGTTTTTCAATATTAATTATATTTTGATCTCGACGCATAGTGCCTCCAACTTTGACAATATTCCATATTATATTATACCCCAAATATGAGCAGTTGTCAAGATGTGCAAATTGTCACATAATATCGTTTTTATACGACCCCAAAAAAATTTTTAAGTGCTTTTTTTAGGAGTTCCTTTTCTTTCACCCAAACAACCTAAAATAGAGGATTCGTGTCCAGTTCAAGTAGAGTGGTAATAGGTAAGCAAAATAGGTAGCCGCGCGTGAGTGACTACCTATGATTGTAATGTATACAGTGCTTTTTATTGCCATTTATATCCTGCACCTGTATCGTTAACTATAGTGACGTAGATAAAACTTATGTTTAATCGATGATTAAAGTGTTATGTCAGCAACTCCGCATTCATTCCACCTTGATTGTACTCGTTCTCCAAATCTCTGATAATGCACAAGCTCACGCTCGCGCAAGAATTTCAAAGGCTCACGAACGTCGGGATCGTCCATCATTCTGATAAGGTTATCGTAGGTAACGCGAGCCTTTTGTTCTGTTACTATCACGTATTCGCAACAAAATCATGGTTTGTAAAAGTACGAAAAACCATATAAATCAAGGTTTTTCCATACACAGACCGAGAAAAAATTTCGGGTACAAGGCGCACCGCAGAAAGCAAGGCGAAGGCGTAGTATTCTACGTCGAGCCGCTTTCGAGGAGCAACGCAGTAACCGGAAGAATTTTCGACGGTATGTCAGAAATTCCAGTGAATTTCGATGGGCACGTTTCGGGTGCCCGGAATACGCTTTCCAACCATGATTTTGTCGATCAAAATCTCCACCATTTCGCGTGTCAGATGCTCTACTTTGACGTATTTTTCAATCAATTCTCGGCGGTTGTCCCCTACGGCAATTTTGACGTCGATCTCCGCAATTCGCTTTTGACATTCCAGCACCTGCGCTTCAAGACGTTCCTTTTGCGAGGTAAACTCCTTTGACAATTCAATGAAATCCGCTTCACAAATCAAGCCCTTTACCTTGTCAAGATAAAGGTCACGTACGCCCTTAGAAAATTGGTTGATTTTGCCTTGATAGGTGGCAATTTCAACTTCGATCTCTTGCTTTTGCTCCAAAAGATCGGCGTTAAATTGCACCTTGCGTTCCAACTCATCCATATCAAGATACTCGGCGTTCAGACGCTTTAGCTCGTCGATAACCATTCGTTCAAGACGATTGACTGAGATAAACGCCCCCTCGCACGCTCCCTTGGCGTAGTGTCGGCTGGGACATTGCAAAAAGTGCCTGCCTCCCGATTTCGATGAGCGCATCACGTATCCGCAGGACGCACACCGCACCTTTTTTGCAAAGAGCCCAATCGTGCCGACCTTGAACGGCTTTGCTCGCTCGGCGATCATCTTCTGCACTCTGTCCCACAGGGCGCGGTCAATGATCGGCTCGTGCGTACCTTCCACCCGAAACCATTGCTCCTTGGGGCGCGGGCGGTTGATGCTCGTTTTATACGAAATGCTCTCGTACTTGCCTTGCACCAGATTGCCGATGTATGTTTCGTTGACCAGCATATCCGAAATGGCGAAATACTTCCAAAGCGTGCTGTTTTTGTTCGGCGGCAGACTAAAGCGTAGCCCCTGCATCCGCTTGTACTCGGTGGGGTTGGGGATCCCTCGGTCGTTGAGCATCCGCGCGATTGCCGTTTTGCCATAGCCTTGCGAAAAGAGAGTAAACACCTCTCGCACCACGGCGGCGGCTTCCTCGTCGATGATCAGATGCCCTTTGAGGTCAGGGTCCTTCTTGTAGCCGTAGAGCGCAAAGGAGCCAATGTGAAAGCCATTTTTACGGCGGCTGTCAAGCGCGGATTTGATGCTGTCCGACATATCTTCTAAGTACCACTCGTTGACAAGTCCGTTTATCTGTCGGCTTTTTTTGTTGCCCTTGTTGGCAGTGTCGGCGTTGTCCACGATGCTGACAAAGCGAATACCCCAAATGGGAAACAGACCGTGTATGTATCGCTCTACAAGTTCCAATTCACGAGTGAAACGGGATTGTGTCTTACATAGGATAATATCGAACTTTTTCGCCTGCGCATCGGCAAGAAGCCGCTTAAACTCGGGACGATTTCTATCCGAACCCGCATAATCGTCATCACTGTAAATGCCGTAAAGCTCCCAGCCCATGCGGTCGGCGTAGTCGCGGAGCATCGCCTTCTGATTCTGAATGCTGCCCGAATCATCGGTGGCGTTCTGCTTATTTTTGTCCTCCTCGGACAGTCTGCAATAGATTGCTACTTTTTCTCTCATGTTCTTATCTCCTCTCGGATAAGAACAAGCTGTTTTCCTCCGAGTACATTATACCACAGACTGCCCCTGTTTGTCATTGACTTGGAGAAAAGTTTACACTTTTTCTGCGCTCTAATACGGAGATCAATTCTATCCATATTTTCGTGTATTCCTCCTTCGTCAAAATCTCGTTCTTAAAAACACTTGTACAATTTTCGTTTTTTATATCATTTCTTTCGGCTTTTACTTTTGCCATAGCATTCCTCCCTTCGTTTTTGAAATAAATATATGAAAAATAGCAAGTCCGCTATTACAGCGCAGCACCCCACACCGAGCCAATTCCTTTGCTCACCTTTTGACCAAGTATGCAGGAGGTACTGTGTACGCTTTCAGCTATGGGCGCACTCATATCGTGGCGGCACTGTCCATAACGCCTGTATCACTCTCGGCTGGGGCTATTCAATTGGTGACGGACTGTTTTTTGTCCCTCTACCTATGAAATACGACCGAGATGGCGTTTTTCTGCAAAAAAGTTAAAAATTTTTTTGAAAAATTTAAAAACGCACTCTGTCAGAGGTAAAAATCTGCTTTCGGAGTGCGTTTTGAGAGTATATTTACATCTTTTTGTCATCGGTTGCAGGGTTGTCGATAAGTTGACCGTCCTCGGTGAAGCGCGAGCCGTGGCAGGGGCAATCCCACGTATGCTCGGCACGGTTGTATTTTAGGGCGCAGCCGAGGTGTGGGCAACGTGGCGCGGTGGGTGTGAGAATTCCGACTACCGAGTCAAAGGCGTTGACGGCAAGCTGTGGGCGCATGACGGTGCGCGATGAGTCAAATACTGCGGCATATGAGTTTGACTTTCCTTGTACAAGGTCGCAGAGAATGTCGGCGGCGACCATGGCGTTTGTCATACCCCACTTGTTAAAGCCCGTCGCCACGAACACATCGGGTGTGGATTTTGCGTACTGCCCGATATAGGGAATATCGTCCAGCGTCATACAATCCTGCGTTGCCCATTTGCCCACAATCTCGGCGTTTTTGTAGTGCTTACGT
This sequence comes from Eubacteriales bacterium, assembly GCA_045538195.1. Lineage (GTDB taxonomy): Bacteria > Bacillota > Clostridia > Oscillospirales > CAG-272 > SVTX01. The sequence continues at coordinate 34,001 of JAZSRA010000124.1, forward strand.
GCAAAATCTTCAAGCTCTTGCCAACAGCCGCCCTTCTTGCCTGTACGATGCCCGCCGCCACCGAGGAGTAGAAGGTCGCCGTAATTGCGGAAGGAAAGTCCCGTGTCCGATTCATCCACGTACATACCGCTGACGTTCTGTGCGTTTTTGAGGGCAATTACATAGGATCGGTGCTGATAGAGTTTTAATGAGTATAACCCGTGCTTGTTGAGCATGGGAAAATGGGTTGCGATAATCAACTTTTTGTAGGTGATCTCGCCGTGGTTGGTTTTTGCCTTGTGCGGCATCAGCTCCGTAACCTTTGTGTGCTCGTAGATCGGCAGATCCTTGGCGATTGCATATAGGAATTTCAATGGATAAAACTGCGCTTGATCTTTGACGCGCACCGCACCTGCGACCGTGAAAGGAAGCTCGTGAGCATCCGAAAACTCGGCTTTCACACCGATACGGTTGAGGGCGGCAACCTCTTTTTCAATCTTCTTACGGTCATTGAGAGAATACACGTAGTTATCCCGCATTTCATAGTCGCAGTCGATATTTTCGCAGAGCTGGGCATATTCTTTGATTGCTTTGTTTTGTATGTCAACGTAAAGGCGGGCTTTATCCTCACAAAATCGTTTTATCATTTTTTCATAAATAAGTCCGTGACCAAGGGTAATCTTCGCCGTTGTAGCCTTTGTAATGCCGCCGCAGATCTCCGTCGCCTCCACAAGCATACAATCCACGCCCGCATTTTTGAATTTGTAGGCACACAAGATACCTGCGATACCGCCGCCGATGATCAAAACGTCGGTGCTTTTGTTGCCATTCAAAGTGTCAAAATGCACATGCCTTGCAGTATCTTCCCAAATAGAATCCATTCTCATCTCTTGCCGTTTACAAGAGAATCCACATAGCGGCGCATCTCATCTCTGCTTTTTACCGTGTGCGTTCCTGCGATGATTGCCTGCTTTTGTTCCTCGCTGAGCGCCCCGAATTTCTGCATTGCTTCGGGATTCATCGCCAGAGCCATAGCAAAGCCTACCGGCATTTCGTCTTTCGTCATCTTTTTTACCTCCGATTTGTAATATGGATAGTATTTGTGATTTTTGAGTTTTACATACCTGTCAAAATCTCGTATAGATCGATTTGGAAATGCCGAAAATAAAAAATAACGGAGGTGAAGATATGAGCAATCGATTAGCAAACGAAACGAGTCCATATTTGCTTCAGCACAAGGACAATCCCGTTGAGTGGTATCCTTGGTGCGACGAGGCATTTGAACGGGCAAAGCAAGAGGACAAGCCCGTGTTTTTAAGTATTGGATACAGCGCGTGCCATTGGTGCCACGTGCTCGCTCACGAGAGCTTTGAGGACGAAGAAATTGCCGAGATTTTGAACAAATATTTTATATCCATCAAGGTGGACAAGGAGGAGCGTCCCGACATTGACAGCGTCTATATGGCGGTCTGTCAAGCCTTCACGGGTGGCGGCGGCTGGCCCACCAGTATCTTTATGACCGCAGAGCAGAAGCCGTTTTTCGCGGGAACGTATTTCCCAAAGACCTCGCGCGGCGGTATGGTTGGGTTTCGGGAGCTACTGCTCGCCATTCACGAAAAGTGGGTGTCGGACCGCGATATGCTGCTGCGCCAATCCGACGAAATCATCAAGCATTTGAATAGGTCGCAGGATTCGGCAGAGGAGGCTGATATTGATCTGACACACTTGGCAGTATCGCAGTATGAACGCATCTATGATGAAAAGTATGGCGGTTTCGGACGCGCGCCGAAATTTCCAACACCGCATAATTTACTGTTTTTGTTAGATTACTATGAGCGTTACAAAACAACCTCGTGTCTGAATATGGCGGAGCATACGCTGATGCAGATGTATCGCGGTGGAATGTTCGACCACATCGGTTTTGGATTTTGTCGCTATTCCACCGATAAAAAATTTCTTGTTCCTCATTTTGAAAAAATGCTGTACGACAACGCGCTTCTCATTCTCGCCTATTGCAAGGCGTACGCGGTGACAAAAAAGGAGATATATCTTGGTGTCGCAGAAAAAACTGCAAGCTATATTCTTCGTGAGATGACCTCGGACGAGGGCGGCTTTTACAGCTCGCAGGACGCAGACAGCGAAGGTGAGGAAGGAAAATATTATCTGTTTACGACTGACGAGATCATAAAGATTCTCGGTGTGGAGGACGGATCGCGCTTCAACCGTCATTATGATATAACGGATGCAGGAAATTTTGAGGGCAAGAGCATTCCAAATCTGCTGGGTAGCGATCCTTCGGACAAATCCTTTGAACCTATTCTTTCGAGACTTGATGATTACCGTAAAATGCGAACCTCTCTCCACCGCGACGAAAAGATTTTAACATCGTGGAATAGTTTGATGATTGCTGCCATGTGTGAACTGTATCTTGTCAGTGGGAAGGAAGTATATCTTTCCGCCGCGCAAAACGCAGACAGTTTTATACAGAAATATCTGTGTGACGGCGATACGCTCTACGTCAGCTTTCATATGGAAAAACAGGGCGTGAGAGGATTTCTCGATGATTGTGCCGCCTATATTTTCGCGCAACTGTTGCTATATCGCGCCACTTTGAATTATGAATATTTGAATCGGGCAAAGCGTTTGTGCGATAAGATTATATCGGATTTCGGGGACAATACAGGCGGTTTTTATTTATACGGCAAAGATCACGAGGAGCTTATCCTGCGTCCCAAAGAGACCTATGACGGCGCGATCCCAAGCGGAAATTCGCTGATGGCTTATAATCTTGTACGCCTATCTTTCCTCACCGATGAAGAGAAATACAAAACCGAGACAGCGCGCCAGCTTGATTTTCTCGCGCAAAGCGCAGCGCAATATCCCACGAACCACGCTATGTTTTTGATAGCGCTTTTGGAGCACGAAAAGTCATCGATGAAAATAACGGTCGTTCCCGATGAACAGACAGACAAAAGCACCTTGCCTCTTGTATTCCCATCCGACGCGATTGTCATCCTTTTGGATGCTCCCACAAAGGAATACTCGCTGAAAAACGGCAAGACCACCTATTACGTGTGCCGAGGTCACAGCTGTCTGCCACCAACCAATGACTTGAATGAATTGCTTGAAAATGCGCACACTTAATCACGGAAGGGAGTGATAAATATGTCCGAAAATAAAGATACGAAAAAAGAGCAAGAGCCCAAAGAAAAAAAGCCCTTGACCAACCCCGGAGATATTAAGGGTAAGATTGAGGTTCCCGATACCCGTGAGCGTAGAGACGGTCCCGGTGGAAATTGAATTTTGAAAAAACAATCAGCTTCCGACAAGCTTTTTGGCTTCGGAGGCTGATTTTTCTATTGCTCTTCGAAAACTTCGGCTAATTTATATAAATTCTTAAAAATAGCCGAAAATTTTATTGACAAACGGGCAAAATAGGAGTATAATATTGATAGTATTAAAATGCCATAGGTATACACGGAGGAATTTATGAATTACATCTACCGTCATATGGAAAATCGAATTATGGAGCTGTCGCAGTCGTATTCTGCCATTCTTTTGACAGGTCCGCGTCAGGCGGGAAAAACAACGATGCTTCGCTCGCTTGCCCAGAAGGAGAACAAGGGGCGCGAGTACGTGTCGCTGGACGACCTCTCCACGCGCGACATGGCGAAGAATGATCCCGCGCTCTTTTTGCAGATACACAAGCCCCCCGTGCTGATCGACGAGGTTCAGTACGCGCCGGAGCTTTTTACCTATATCAAAATTCACATCGACGAGCATCACAACCCCGGTGACTTCTGGATGACAGGTTCGCAGATCTTTCGCTTGATGAAAGGCGTGCAGGAGTCGCTTGCGGGGCGAGTTGCGCTTCTGCATATGTCGCCTATGTCCCAGCGCGAGATCATCGGCGCGGACTGTATTCCGTTTGCAACGAAAATGGAAACTCTTCTCGCGGAGAGCAAAAAGATCGCGCCTGTCGATACGCCGACGCTCTTCGAGCGCGTCTGGCGCGGCTCGATGCCGGGTATCGTTTCAGGACTCTATCCCGACCGCAATATGTACTACTCGTCCTATATTTCCACCTACGTGGAGCGCGACGTGCGTGAGCTTTCGGGCACAGTGGACGCGCTGAAATTCAACCGCTTTATTACCGCAGTCGCGGCAAGAACTTCGCAACTGCTCAATTATAAGGCGATTGCGGACGATGCCGAAATCGATATGCCCACCGCAAAGGCGTGGGTGGATATTCTCCAAACCCTCGGTATCATCTTCCTGCTTCACCCTTATTCTAACAACGTGCTCAAACGTACCATCAAGACACCCAAGGTCTATTTCTACGATACAGGACTTGTGTGCTATCTCACGAAATGGTCAAGCCCTGAGGTTGCCGAGAGCGGCGCTATGAGCGGCGCGCTGCTTGAGAACTTTACCGTGTCCGAGATCATGAAGGGCTATCAGAACGCAGGGCTTGAGCCGTATCTCTATTTCTATCGAGACAAGGACGCCAAGGAGATCGACGTCATTATGGAGGGAGACGGAAAGCTGTGTCCTCTGGAAATAAAGAAAACAGCTACGCCCGATAAGCGCATCATCCGCACCTTCGGCGTGATCGACCGCGCCCCCTTACAGGTCGGCACAGGAGCCGTTCTCTGCATGGCAGAGCAGTTCGGCGCGTTTGATAGGGATAATTTGATCGTGCCGGTTTGGATGATATGAAAGGAGAAAGTTAAAATGGCAATCAGTAAAAAACTTGAAATTATATATCACAACGGTCAGCCCGATGGCATCCGCTCAATTCGAAGACACCTTTCCACGATGACAACCTATGTTATTCCTCGTCCGTTGCTTTCCGAAGCCAAGAAGCTTTCAGGAATCAACCGTCCCGGAATTTACTATCTCATTAGCGAGAACGACGATAATAAAATCGCACAGATTTATATCGGCCAAACGAGAAACGGAGTTGTTCGTCTTGATGATCACAATCGTTCAAAGGATTTTTGGAACAAGGCAATTATGTTCTTGGCTGACAGCAAAACCTTCTCCCTCGATATGATAAGCGGTCTTGAAGCTTATGCTATCGGCAAAGCACACGATGCAAAACGCTATAAAGTGGAAAACTCGGTAAATCCTAAATATGAGATTGATGAATATGACCTTCCCTTGATTGAGGAAGTATACGAAGAAATCCAATTCATCATGGCAACGCAGGGTTATAAGATGGATAACTCCAAGGTAACCTTGAACGAAGCCAATACCTTACATACTACACGCAATGGTATTACCGCTTTTGGTGTTTATGACGGTGAAAACTTCGAGGTTTTGGAAGGTTCGGAAATCGATATGAACCGTAAATGCCATTCTGCGACAATGGAAAAACAACGTCAAACAGCTCTTGCCAACGGCAATATTGTTAACGTTGACGGAAAATATAAATTGACGGTTTCCGTGTCCTTCACCTCGCCAAGTTCCGCCGGACAATTTGTTTTGGGCGGCAGCATCAACGGTTGGGTTGAATGGAAGGACAAGGATAGCAAAACGTTGGATGAGCTTTATAGAAAATAGGAGCAAAGCAGTATGAAAGCAAAAGAAGCGAAAGCACGAATAAAAATAAACAAATTGCTTGAGGAAGCTGGCTGGCGTTTCTTTGACAATGAGAAAGGTCCTGCCAATATACAACTCGAAGCAAATGTTAAAATAACAAAAAAGCAAATAGAAGATTACGGAGAGAATTTCGAAAAGGTTAAGAATGGCTTTATCGATTTTCTTTTGCTGGATGATAACGGAAAACCTTTCATTGTCCTTGAAGCCAAATCTGAGGATTTAGATCCGCTTGTAGGTAAAGAACAAGCCCGCAAGTATGCACAATCTCAGTTCGTAAAGTATGTGATTTTGTCAAACGGCAATCTACATTATTTTTGGAACATCTACAAAGGCAATCCTCAGGTAATCGTATCGTTCCCGTCTTATGAAAGTGTAAAAGAAAGCAAGGCATTTAATTCCGATCCAGCGCGCCTTTATAATGAGGATGTAACTTCTGACTATATCGCAGTTGTAAAAGAGCCGCGATATGCTGATGCGCCTGAATATAAGAATGAGGATACAAGAAGCCAATATCTTAAAGATCGTGGGCTTCGTATGCTTCGCAAATATCAGGTTAATGCACTCAAATCTTTGAAGAAAGCAGTGAAAGAAGGTAAACAACGCTTTCTGTTCGAAATGGCTACCGGCACAGGTAAAACTCTTACCTCCGCAGCAGTAATTCGTTTGTTCTTGAGAAGTGGAAACGCTAATCGTGTGCTGTTCCTCGTTGACAGAATCGAACTTGAAAATCAGGCGAAGAAGAATTTTGTCAACTATTTGAAGCCCGACTACGAAACGGTTATATTCAAAGAACATACTGACGACTGGAGAAGAGCCGATATCGTTGTTTCTACGGTACAAACACTCGCATATAACAATAAATATAAATCTGTATTTAAGCCTACAGACTTTTCGTTAATAATCGCAGATGAGAGCCATCGTTCTATCAGCGGAAATAGCCGTGCAGTTTTTGAATACTTTATAGGATACAAACTGGGCTTAACTGCAACACCAAAGGATTATCTTAAGAACGTGGATGCTGATGAATTGGCTTCCAATGACCCGAGAGCATGGGAACGTCGTCAACTTCTTGACACGTATAAGACTTTTGGTTGTGAAAGTGGTGAACCTACTTTCAGATATTCGCTAATCGATGGTGTAAATGATCCCGACGGTCCGTACCTTGTTAACCCAACGGTAGTTGACGCTCGCACCGAAATCACCACCAAACTGTTGGCTGATAAGGGATATGCAGTTATGGTTCAAGGCGATGAAGACGAACAGGAAGAAACATACTTTGCCCGTGATTTTGAAAAGAAATTCTTCTCGGACGAGACCAACATGATGTTTGTCAAGACCTTTATGGATAATGCGATGCGTGATCCCATAACGGGTGAAATCGGAAAAGGTATCATCTTCTGTGTTAGCAGAAAGCACGCCGCAAAAATTACTCAGCTTTTGAACGTGTATGCCGACAAAATGTTTCCTGATATGTATTACTCAGACTTTGCAATGCAGATTACATCGGATGTGCAAGGAGCACAGGAATATACAATCAATTTCCAAAACAATAATTTAAGCGGTAACACAAGGTTCCTTGAGGGCTATAAGTCCTCAAAAACACGCATTTGTGTAACTGTCGGCATGATGACGACGGGATATGACTGCGAAGATATTTTAAATATTGGTTTATTCCGCCCGATTTTCTCGCCTACTGATTTTATTCAGATTAAAGGTCGCGGAACGAGAACGTTCACTTTCAACTACAAAACACGAGTGAATGGTAGTTTGGAAGAACATTCTTATACCAAAACCAGCTTTAAACTCTTTGATTTCTTCGGCAACTGCGAATATTTTGAGGAAAAGTACAACTATGATGAAGTAATCAAATTGCCTCAAATTTCCGCAAGTGGTGCAGGAACAGGCGGTGGTGGTACTACAGGTGCTACTTTTGAAAACTTTAACCCCGATCCGCTTAAGAGCATTACCGAAACCAAGATCGGTTTGCAGGGTATGAAAATTGACCGTATGTTCTTTGAAAAATTTGAGGACGAGGTCAAAAATGATGCTACAGCCAAGGAGCATTATGAGCACGGTGACTATGCAGCGGCACAGAGATACATAGAAGAAACCTATTTGAATCAACCCGCTGAATATTACACTTGGGATAAGCTTCGCAGAGCAACCGGCGTCGACCGCAGAGTAACTGTTCGCGAAATGATGGATAAGATTTTCGGACTTATCCCTGCATTTAAGAGTAAAAAGGAGCTGGTTAATGATGAGTTTGAAAACTATCTCTTAACTTGCGGAGTTCCTGCGGGAGAATACTATGATGTTCGCCATTTCTTCGAAACGTATCTTACGGATAAGGATGTCCGCAGAGCGATTGAAGACAAGAAATATCAGTTGCTCGGTACACAAATCCCGAGCTATTCACTTGCCGAATTGAAAAAGCTTGGTGTTCAAAATATGGATACCATTATCGGCTATGTAAACGATAACGTAAATCTCTCAAGATTTATGTAAGGAGAAAACAATCATGATGAATTTTGATATCAAGAGAAAAATAAACACTTTGCGTGACATATTGGTAGGTAAAGTCCCTGATCCTAAGGCGCAAGTCGAGCAAATTACTATCGCGCTTATCTATAAGTTTATGGATGATATGGATTTGCAGGGTGTTGAATTTGGAGGAGCACGTGTGTTTTTTACGGGTGAATACGAGAAATATGCCTTTTCTCAGATCATGCTCGCAGAACATAGCGCACAGGATAAGCTGAATTTGTATGCGGAAGGTATGGACAAAATGGTCGAGAACCCCGATCTGCCAAAACTGTTCCGTGACATTCTTCGTAATACCTATATTCCATACAGAGACCCCGATACCCTGAACCGTTTTCTCAAGGAAATTGCGGAGTTCTCTTACGATAATAGTGAAGATCTTGGTAATGCTTTTGAATATCTTCTCTCTATTATGGGAAGCCAAGGTGATGCCGGACAGTTCCGTACTCCTCGTCACATCATTGATATGATGGTAGAGATTGTTGCACCTCAAAAGAACGAAACCATTCTTGATCCGGCATGCGGTACTGCGGGATTCCTTATCAGCGCCTATAACTATATCAAAAAGAATAATGTGGATGAGAACGGTAACTCTACGTTAACTCCCGATGATAGAAATCGTATGAACGACAGTTTTGAGGGATACGATATCTCTCCCGATATGGTTCGCCTTTCCCGTGTAAATATGTATTTACATGGATTTACTACTCCAAAAATCCACGAATACGATACGCTGACAAGCTTGGACAGATGGGATGATAATTTCGATGTTATTTTAGCTAACCCTCCGTTTATGACTCCTAAGGGAGGCATCAATCCTCATAAGAGATATCGTGTTGATGCTAAAAGAGCAGAAGTTCTGTTTGTGGATTATATCGCGGAGCATTTAAGTCCTACAGGTCGCGCAGCTATCATTGTACCTGAAGGTATAGTATTCCAATCCCAAACTGCATATAAAAACTTAAGAAAAATGCTCGTAGATGAAGGTTATCTCTACGGTGTTATCTCTCTGCCTTCCGGAGTATTCAATCCTTACAGTGGCGTAAAAACAAGTATTCTTCTCATAGACAGAACTTTGGCAAAAGAAAAGGATAGCATTATCTTTGTAGAGCTAAATAACGATGGATATAACCTTGGTGCACAGCGTAGAGAAATTAAAGGTAGCGAAATTCCCAATATAATCAGTATCTTTAGAGATTATCAATGTGGCAAAGATGTAATTGAACAGAAGAACATTGTCATTGCTTTAAAATCTGATATTGCTAAACAAGATTATATTCTTTTAGGAGACAGATATCGAAAAACTATCGAATTGAATAGCCAATGGCCAATAGTTACGATTGGAGATGTTTGCGAAGTCGAACGCGGAGCTTCTCCAAGACCAATTAGTGATTATATTACCGATGATCCAGACGGTATTAATTGGATAAAAATCGGTGATGGAAAACCGAATTCATTATATATTTATTCCACAAAAGAAAAAGTAACAAAAGAGGGGGCAGCAAAATCACGTTGTGTAAAAAAGGGGGATTTAATTCTATCTAATTCGATGAGTTATGGAAGACCCTATATTTTGGATATCGATGGATGTGTCCATGACGGCTGGTTAATTATTAAGAATAAAAAAGGACTTTTTAACCCTGTTTACCTTTGCTATATCTTGGGTTCCAAGGAAATTATGAAAGAATATAAGAGACTTGCGACAGGGGGAGTGGTAAACAATTTAAATAGTGACTTGGTTCGATCGTGCAAAATACCCGTTCCATCACTTTCAGTGCAAAATGACATCGTAGAAGAAATCGAATCGTACCAAAAAATCATTGATGGCGCAAAACAAATTGTGGATTCTTATAAACCCACAATTAAAATAAATTCTAAGTGGTCAATGCGCACTTTAAGTGAATGTTGCTATTTTGTGAGAGGTCCTTTTGGTGGAAGCTTAAAAAAAGAAATCTTTGTTGAAGATGGATGCTTGGTTTACGAGCAATATCATGCAATAAATAATGATTTTAGTTTTGGTAGATATTTTATTACTGAAGAAAAATTTGACGAGATGAAGCGCTTTGAAGTGCTTACAAATGATATTTTGATTAGTTGCTCTGGAACTATGGGAAAAATCGCAATTGTTCCTGAAACCCATAAGCGCGGAATTATAAATCAAGCATTGTTGAAGTTAACGCCTAACAACACTGTGTTACCGATGTTTGTGAAATTATATCTCGAATCCAAAGAAATTCAAAAGAAATATTTTACCAATCAAGCTGGTGCGGCTATTCAAAATGTTGTTTCTGTTAAAGAATTAAAAGAGATTCCTTTTCCCGATATTTCTATCGAAGAGCAGCAGACAATAGTCGAGGAAATCACTCAAGAAATGTGTATGGTAAAACAATGCGAATCGCTAATAAAAATATTTGAGAAAAAGATTCAAGACAGACTTTCCGAAGTTTGGGGAGAATAATATGGCTATTCAAACATTCAAAGAGGAATTATATAATTCCTTCCCGTTATATAATGACGAAAATGATATTACTTTTCTGATTGAATTGTTATATTATTTTCCAATTGACAGAACCTATATTTCTGCAGGTAGTTACGATCAATACCTCTATGATCTCGAAAAAACAGTAATAGACAATTACGAAAGCGGTAATTATCAGGTCTCATATTTCTATGCCCATCTTATATTTATGAGTTATGTTTATTACTGTGTTGAAAAGACATACCGTATTGACCCAAACAGAATGAAGGATATTTATTATCCGATCAACTCTTATCACGGCCGTACCGATAAACCCGATTTAGAAAAATATAGCAGCGTATACGAATTCAGTAAAATACCTGAAAAGGATATTTTTAAGGTTTTTCATATATTGGGTATGGATGATTCTACAATAGGAAATTTTTCAAAGTATATAAGTGGTCGAGATGATTTTGCTCATGCTACTGGAAAAGGAAATATTTCAGAAGACGAACTTACTTCAAACATAAGAACCATTATTGGTAATATGGATACTCTTCATAAATCTTTTGAAAAACATCTCGAGCAATTATATATAGATTATATGATTGAGCATCTTTTCTGCGACTATGAAACAATAAATGATAGCAATATTTATTTTGTTTTAGATAACGAGCTATCGCTTGTTGATTTAGAATATTTGTGCCATTTGGGTGTTAAACGTTTGCAGGATAGCAACGAAACTCTCAAAACCCATTATCAAGCAACACGTAATATTCATTGCACTTTTATTGAATACTGTATGGAAAACAACGGCACTAATGCTCCCGATGGTTATTCATCATTGCGAAATGCTACATATTTGCACTATAAATATCAAGATAAGGCAAATGAGTACGTCGAAGATGAGTTGGGAATTAATGCTTATCGATGTGAAAAGGATGGCGGCGAGTTCCCGGTATATGATTGCCCCGAATGTGGTCGTGATCAATTGGCATACGATGCCGAAGCGGACAAGTATCACTGTTTCCATTGCTCCCAAGATTACGAAGGTGGAGAGCTGATGCGTTGTTCTGAATGCCCGGCAATTACACCAGTAAATGAATTTGGATTATGCCGAAATTGTATCCAAAGAAAAACGGAAGATTGACGGTATATGCTGCAAACAAGTTAAAAGCAATTTGTAGTTAACAGTTCGCAAGGAGGAAATTATGTTATCACAATCAAAAGAGATTATAGAAAGACACGTAAAAACGCATACCCAAAGTTCGGCGATGGATGCGGCGGCTGTTAACACCATTGAGTCTTTCATTGATTATGATGTAAGATTTAATTGTCAATTTTCAAAGCGAGATAAATGGCCTAATACGGATGGATATTTTGAACTTGTTCCTGACCCGGATATCAATAAGCGTCCTGCACAAACATTTTTTGTGCAAATTAAAGGAACGCACAACTTTACGGAGAAGGATGGGGTTTTAAAATACACATTACAGAGCTTGGCTTTTCCTGCATTTATTGCAACCAACACTACGTTGGATCCCGGAATTCTCTTTGTTGTTCTTAACCCGGATATCAAAGGGAAGAAAAGAGTTTTTTGGAAATACATGTCTGTAGACTTTATTAATTCGATTAACTTTAATAAGGATAGTGCTACTGTTAGTTTTACAGCAGATGAAGAAATTTTTGATACAGAGGAAAGCGTTGCCTCCTTTTCCAAAAAGCTTGAATCTATAATTTCTCATCATTCTTTCGTAAATAAATTGAGTGAGAAAGATCTTTGCAGAAGCGAAATTGATAAGATTATAGTAGCTTGTGATAAACACATAACTTTGGGTATGGATCTTATAGAAAATCCTGAATATACCCGAGATGATGTTTCGCATTTTATCTTACCGCGTCTATACGACATGTGTCGATCTGCCTTGCTTTTGAATTCGTTAAAATTGGGTAATACACACACCAATCTTCAATTGGCATGGGAACAGGCATTGCTCAAAATTGAAACAAATTATCTTGCTACATTTCTTAAAGGACTTAAATATATCGAGGATCGAGAACCGGACGAAGGGCAATCAGAGCGCTTAATGCTCAAATACTATAATTTTTTGTGGCAAATTAGGGATTTCCTTTACAAAGAATACGGGCTTTCTGTTTTACACAATTTAGAAAAATTCCCACTAAATACAGATAAACTTGACGATCAGTATTATGAGCTTGTAGCTGATGCAATAAAATCAATCAACCTTGTTTCACAAAAGTTGGGTGGATCAAGATTTTATATTATCAAGAAAACTCCATTTTTTGTTGGAAGAGAACGATATTACGAAGTTACGCTTCAATTGGCGGGCATATATGCAACAAAATACAATCGTATTACTGCATATACAAAAGAAAATATCACAACCAACTATTCTATTCAAATAGCGTATACTGATGCCGAAATAGACCTATGGGGTGTCAAATCTAAAATTAAAATCATATCTAACTGGGGCGTATCTATAGATCCAACTTGCCTAAACAAGTTGGCAAAGATATTGCATATTCGCACTCAAATATCTACTAATTACAACGAGTATCATGTCCTGATGAACTTTTTGACCGAATCTGGAATGAGTTTGTTGGATTTGATTGACCTGAAAGAAGTTTCGTTTTCAAGTATTATAGATTCTATTTATAGTCATACCAGCACCTCATATTTTAGAGACGTCTTGGTTAAACTTAATAGTTCTTTTTCCAAAACAGCAGAAGACTTCGGACATAACACGGTTAGATATCTCCTTATTAATTTGAGAGAAGAAACTTTAACGGATGTTTTGCCATGGTCGTCCAAATACGTTCTTTCTTCCGAATTATATCTGTCAACAAAGTGCTATCCGTTTGAAAGAAATCCGTATATTTCAAATCTGTTCGGAAGCAAGACCAACAACGAAAACAATTTCAGGAACATCGTGGATGTTGCGGGCAATAAATCGCTTGAAATTGCGAAACCTTATTTAAAAATCCAAAATAAGATTAAAGAAACCGGTGAAATCTATTTTGATGTTGAATCTATCGCCAGCAATGATGAAATTAAAGCATATAATTCTCAACTCGATAAATGGGAGCGCGATCAGGGATACGAAATAAAAGTCGAGGACGGTCTTGCATCAATAAATTCGTATGAGCAATCCACTTTAACCATTCTATCTAAACTATTGGAGCTCTCAAAACTTGGAAACCAAGGTCAAAAAGAGTACAACCAAGCTTATTTGAAGGGCTGCGGTATTACCTTTGAAGATGATTTGAAAAGAGTTGCCTTGCAAAATGTTTTTGTTAATTCCCATGTTCTTTTGATTTATGGTGCAGCAGGAACGGGAAAAACATTACTCATCAATTATATATCTAATTTGATGTCAAAGCAAAAGAAGTTATTCCTTACGAAAACACATACTGCAAAACAGAATTTGCAGAGAAGGATTGATAATCCCGGACCAAATGCCGATTTTGTAAGTATAGATAGTTTTACGAAAAAGGTGGAACTTCCTGACTATGACGTTATCTTCGTTGACGAGTGTAGTACAATTGATAATCGAATAATGTGCAGGTTTCTCAATAAAATGAAGCCCAACACATTCTTGGTGCTTGCGGGAGATATTCATCAAATTGAGTCTATTGAATTTGGGAACTGGTTTTTCTATGCTAAAGAGATAATCAATACCTATGGTTCTAATGTGGAACTTCTCAATACATGGCGAACAAAAGATCCTGACATTGTTAGCTTGTGGGACGATGTTCGACATAAGGGAGATTTGATCGTTGAAAAATTAGCTATGGACGGTCCTTTTTCTGATGAGATAGGTGAAAAAATCTTTGAAGAAAAAGATGAAGATGAAGTTATATTATGCCTTAATTATGACGGAAAATTTGGGTTGAATAATATGAATAGTTATTTTCAAAATGACAATTCTAAAGGTCAACCTATTGCCTGGCAAGAATGGACGTATAAAATCGGAGATCATATTTTATTCAATGATTCACAGCGCTTTTCAATTCTTTACAACAATCTAAAAGGGAAAATTGTAAATATTGAAAAAGGATCCAAAGATATTTCTTTCACAATTGATGTAGCAACAAACTTGACGAAAGATCTATGTGAAAAGAATGGAATCGAGTTTGTATCTGCAGAAGCCGAGTCAACACGCATTAGATTTACCGTGTATGCTTATGACGATTCTGTTGAATATGCGAACGATGAAGATAGAATGTTTTCTGTAATTCCTTTCCAGCTTGCTTATGCTGTTTCTATTCATAAAGCACAAGGTTTAGAGTACGATTCTGTAAAGGTTATTATACCAAGAAGTAACTCCGAGAAAATCACTCATGGCATTTTCTATACCGCGATCACAAGAGCGAAGAAAAAGTTAAAGATTTATTGGAGTTCTGAAATTATGGAAGAAATCGTTGAAAGCTTTAAAGAAGAAGATTCTACACAAAGAAGTTTGGAGATTATACGAAAAAAATTACAACTTCAATAACTTTTAAGGAAAGTCAATTTTATTAAATGGAGGTTTGGCGATGACAAAACAAGAATTCCTTGAACACTGCCTTGATGCATACGGCACATCGCCGGACTATCCGTTTGACGAGGATTTTGAGACGGCGGTGCTGAGGCATAGTGCTAACCGCAAATGGTATGCCATTGTAATGCGGGTATCCCGCCGCAAGTTTGGAATTGACAGCGACGAGGTGATTGATGTTGTCAATCTGAAACTGCCGACCGAGATGTTCGGTTCGTTCGGTGCAGCCGATGGTGTCTATCCGGCGTATCACATGAACAAGCTTCATTGGATTTCGGTGCTTCTGCCCGATGCGCTCGATGAGGTAGTGCAGTTCCTTGTGAACGTGAGTTTTGAAGCAACCAAGAGCAAGCAAAAGAAAAAATGATAAGGAGAACGATTATGAAAAGAGTATTGGATTTTCTGAAAAATGCAGAGGTATATTATTTGGCGACGGTTGAGGGCGATCAGCCGAGAGTGCGCCCGTTCGGAACAATAAATGAGTTTGAGGGCAAGCTCTACATACAGACGGGTAAGGTAAAGCCCACGAGCCATCAGTTAGCAGCCAATCCCAAGGCTGAAATCTGTGCATTTAAGGACGGCGCGTGGATTCGTGTTGCGTGCGAGCTCATCGAGGATGACCGCTTTGAAGCGAAGAAGTCTATGCTCGACGCTTACCCGAATCTCCGTCATATGTACGACGAGAACGATGGAAACACGCAGGTGTTCTATATAAAGAATGTCGTGGCCACTATTAGCTCTTTCGGTGGCGCGCCCGTTGTGATTGAGTTTTAACAAATTGCCCGAGCGTTCAATGATTCAAAGAAACGATGATACGGCAAAGGCGGCGGACAAAATTTGTCCGCCGCCTCTGCCTTTTTCGACGAAATTTGAACCGATGAACCTTGTTAGCTATCTTTAGTATTCATCATCTTCTTCATACTCGTCAAACAATAAGCTTTCTACCTTGTCAAAATTTACAATCAATATTTCAACATCATCACCTACATAATTCCGCACAAAACTCTCTTGCCAACAAAAACAATATATTCGTGTTTTATGTACTGTTGGATAAGCCGCCCATAACCGACGCAAATCGCTGTCAAGCCAAACTAAAGAGTAGATATTATCAGTGTAATTATCAAAGTGATTTCCGACAAATGGGGTAAGTGTATCCGTTTGAAAAATATTTTTAATCAACATATCATGCCAGTTAGGTATTGTAAAAAAGCTCAGAAATCTTGCTCCATATTCGTTCAACGGAATAAAATGCGTTTTATCATATATTTGGTCAAAATGATAGTTGGAATTTTTTATTTTATGAGTTGCCAAATATGCATCCATTGCAATTTCGCCCGAATTGGCAAACAGCATTGAATAGGCTCTATGAAAGGGCGGCTTTTGCAAGAGAGTTCTTACATTGATATTGGCCTTGATTTCTCCAGCCCCCGACCACTTCATTGGCGTGTACCGAGTATTATAAACAAAATAATCTGTTTCGCCAACAAACAAAGTACCGACCAAACGTGTGAAATTGGTTTTGTTGGCTGCATCGTCTCCACCAAACCATTTTAACATTCTACTTGGCATAAAGAACGGTTGACGGAGGGGGATGATTCTGTCAAACTCGTCTCTTTGAAAATTGGGAAGATTGTGGGGGAAGATCTCGATGCTGGCATCTCTGCATACGGCGAGAACCTCGGCAACACGATGGTTGCGGTCAAGGTGTTGGTCGTTCATCGGCATATTATGTCCGTTTGAAATGATGTCGTAGTACTCGCCCTCGTCGATCCATTTTAAGATTGGGAGGGCGCCACTGTATAGACGAATTGATTTTAGTCTGCCTTTGCCGCAGAGGTTAAAGAGCCGCGGAAGCGAGATCGCTTCCGCGGTTTCGGGATTGCGAACGGTGAGAGGTTGCATACACTCATCCACCAATTTTCGATACATACGTTTATTTCCGAGCAGGTGTAAAGAGCGTACAGGGTATTCGCCACAGACGGATAATAGGCTGATAAGTCGGTAAAGCCGGCTATCTTTTCTCATTGTTTTTGTCATTATTTGTTTATCTCCTTTCTTTAATGAACAATAAATGGTGAAATGAAAAATCCGACGTCTTAGTTTGATACAACGTCGGATTTTCTCTCTTAAATATGCGAAAAAGTCT
>JAZSRA010000140.1:0-1601 GCA_045538195.1 Eubacteriales bacterium
AGGTGTGCTACGCATCAAACAAAACGACACCATCATTGTGTGCGACGGTAGCGGAACGGAGTACCTTTGCAACGTGGACAGCATTGGCAAAAAGAGTTTTTCCGCATCGGTTTTCGACACACGCCCCAGCCAAACTGAAGCGCAAACGGACGTAACGTTGCTTGTTGGCTACTTGAAAGGCGACAAAACTGAACTTGTTGTTCAAAAAGCAGTTGAACTTGGTTTGAAGCGCATTGTTGTGTTCAACAGCAAATTTTGCTCCGCCTACATGAACGAAAACAAACTTGCAAGGCTCAACAAAGTTTCGCAAGAAGCATCCAAACAATGTGGACGTGCAATTGCGCCCAAAGTTGACTACTTCGACACCTTCCAACAAGCGCTGGAAAGCGTTGAGCATTGCAAAAACAAACTGTTTGCTTGCGAATTTGCCAAGGAAAACGCCACCGACTTTGGTGCGCTCCAAGGCTCCACCGCCATTGTTGTGGGAAGCGAAGGTGGATTTTCCCAACAGGAAAACGACCTTGCAATGCAAATGGGCTTTTCTACCGTGTTCTTGGGCAAACGCATTTTGCGTGCCGAAACAGCCTGCATCAGCCTGTGCGCCATTGTGATGCACCGCCTTGGCGAACTGCAATAGCCCTCCACGCAACACAAAACCGTTTGCAAATAGAAAGCATACCCAACAAAAACCACAAAAGCACCGACAACCGTCGGTGCTTTTTTATTGCAAATTTTCCTTGTAAATACTGTCTTTTTTCCCAAAACCCCCACCACGGGGTCAAAAATTGCAAAAAAAATACATCCTTGCGGATGTAGTTGTGATGCTTGCTTCAGAATAGTAAGGAATTGAAACCCAGTTTTGGGTTTGTTGCTTGTTTTGAGTGTTTGCAACTCCACTTTGTTTCTCCGTAGGTTTTGCTACCTACTCGACTTGGATTGTAGACTTTCGTCTACTCCCTTAAAGGAGGTGATCCAGCCGCACCTTCCGATACGGCTACCTTGTTACGACTTCACCCCAGTCATCAGTCTTACCTTCGACAGCTCCTCCCTTGCGGTTAGGTCACTGGCTTCGGGTACTCCTGACTCCCATGGCGTGACGGGCGGTGTGTACAAGACCCGGGAACGCATTCACCCCGACATGCTGATTCGGGATTACTAGCAACTCCGACTTCGTGTGGGCGGGTTGCAGCCCACAGTCCGAACTGAGACTACTTTTTTGAGATTCGCTCTACCTCGCAGTGTCGCTGCTCTTTGTAGTAGCCATTGTAGCACGTGTGTAGCCCAAGACGTAAGGGGCATGATGATTTGACGTCATCCCCACCTTCCTCCGTGTTATCCACGGCAGTCTGAATAGAGTTCCTAACTTAATATTGGCAACTATTCATAGGGGTTGCGCTCGTTGCGGGACTTAACCCAACATCTCACGACACGAGCTGACGACAACCATGCACCACCTGTCTATGCGTCCCGAAGGAAATCCATATTTCTATGGAGGTCGCACGATGTCAAGTCTTGGTAAGGTTCTTCGCGTTGCTTCGAATTAAACCACATGCTCCGCTGCTTGTGCGGGTCCCCGTCAATTCCTTTGAGTTTCAACCTTG
>JAZSRA010000113.1:0-2894 GCA_045538195.1 Eubacteriales bacterium
CGCCCTCGCCAACCGACTTTGCACCTTCGGCAAATCGCTGCAACAGCTGCGCTGTATTCATATCCTTTCGCGGACCACCATCCACAATCACAATCTTTTTCATATCGCTCTGTTTTACTTCAAATCGTTCAAGATGTATGCCACTTTTCGGCATTAAATAATTTGCGATTACTCAACTACTTCAACATAAAAACTGACCGGTCGAAAGCCATCATTGCACGAGAGCATAGCCGAATGGGGGTTCTGCATCCACCCATCAAAGAAATTACCCCCGCCCGCAGCCAGCTCGCGCACAAATGGCAACAAAGTCGCCCAAGCACTATCGCACATACCCTCAGGCTTCGCGCAATTCTCCACGATAAAGGTCTGCCCAAGATGCATATCGCAAGTATGTTCGATGGGATTTTCGTATTGCGCCATAAGGTCTGCATACTGCGTGATACGCATTACGGTAACTCTTATCTTCTTCATTCTATCTCACCTTTTATTCTTTGTTCGACAACCAAAAAAGCCCTATTGAGGAGTGCCAAGTCGGGTATTGTTCGGAGCATCTCCTCAAAGTGGCTCATCGGCACGACAAAGGCTTTATTTTACCCCAAAGATAACGATTTTTTCGACACAACGATTGAGGTGCGACAAAATAGTTTTCTGCAGAAATACAGTGTTTCTGTAAATTTTTGCTTATCTTTGTAATGGCTTATGGCTTTTGCCGTTGAGCCGCACATATTTGATTGGATATTTTTTGACGATTCTTCAGTATCTAAACTTGGCGGTTAAGACTTTCAAGAAGAACGACAACAAAATGTCCACGCGAGGTCGTATATCCTACTACCGACTGGCTCGGTGTATGCGATATATCTCCTGCGTGGGCGTTTGTGTTGCTTATTCTTGAAAGGGGCAGCCAAGGCCTGGATACTGGATAAGTTAATACAGCGCCTGCGCTTTTTTATGGACTTATCCGGAAATAAGGACTTGCTCGATAGAGAGTTGGTGGCATTCTTCGCTTCGCGGAAAGCAACGCCACACGACGCGCAATTGGCGCTGAAATGGGCTACTGACATCTGCCAAACCGACAAAGTTGTTATCAGCGGCTTTCACTCCCCACTCGAAAAAGAAGTTTTGAACTACCTGCTCGAACGACATCATCCCGTGATTTTTGCACTTGGCCGAGCACTTTATAGGAAGGTCCCGCCACACTTACAAACGGCTTTTGACGAGGGGTATTTGCTGTTTATTTCATTTCGTGGCTACACGCGCCATAGCTGGAACTCTGCCCAACAACGCAACTGGGGCGCCGCCGACCTTGCCGATGAGGTCTACTTCACGCAATTCGACAACACCAGCTCCCTCAGCACCCTGCACTTCACCCTCGATAGGTACAGCGATAAGGCGGTGTATATCCTGCGGTGATTAGCAAATGGCGCATCAATCATATTTCACAATAATCCAATTTTATATACGCCTTTTTGTCTTATAATTGGTCTCTATATGCTAAATTTTGTTTAACTTTGTAAGACTATCGACATCCACACGCTGATTTGTGTGGATAAATATAATAGAGAAGCAGAGTTATGCAGAGCGAAAAATTTACTACTACCTCAATGTCAATTAGTGCCATTCTTGGATTAATCAAAGCTAATGATATCGCTATACCCGAGATTCAGCGTCCCTTCGTATGGAAGAGCAAGCAGGTGCGAGATCTCATTGATTCGTTATATAGAGGTTTCCCTGTGGGATATATAATCCTTTGGAAAAATCCCAATGTAAAATTAAAGGATGGCACGATATCGTCGGGCAAGAAAGTTCTTATTGATGGTCAGCAACGTATTACAGCGTTAATGACAGCCATTGCGGGTCGCGATATTTACAATGAGGAGTACAAACTCTGCCGAGTTAAAATAGCCTTCAATCCTCTTGCAGCTCTGTCGGGAGAGGATGAAGCCGAACTATTTGCAGTACAAACGCCTGCACACCTCAAAAGTAAACATTGGATTCCTGATATTGCGGAAATTTTTAGCGATGAATTTTCGCGCTTTAAGTTTATCAATGACTACTGCTTGAATAATCCCGATATTATCACTCACGAGCAGTTAGATAACGTGATAACCAAACTAAATGCTATACGCACACAAGCAATAGGTATTATTGAGTTGTCAGAGACCCTCGAAATAGATATTGTTACAGACATTTTCGTGCGTATCAACTCAAAGGGTACAACACTCAATCAGGGCGATTTCGTAATGTCGAAGATTGCCGCTGATGAGGTGCATGGAGGAAATACATTGCGTAAGATTATCGACTACTTCAGCCATTTGGCTATTGAACCGACATATTATCACTATCTCGTATCTCACGACAAGGAGTTCTGCAATAAGCCAGAGGGATATATCAAAAAGTTAGAATGGCTCAAAGATGATAAAGAAACCGTGTACGACCCTAAATGTGATGATATAATCCGTGTTGCATTTATGCATCAGTTCCACCGTGCAAAATTGGCAGAGTTGGTAAAGATGCTTTCAGGACGAGATTTTGACACTCGCGAGTTTAAAGAGGAGATTATCGAGGATACATACGATAAACTTTATAAGGGTGTTGCAGAGTTCATCAATGAGCACAACTTCAAGCAGTTTGTTATAGCGATTAAGTCAGCAGGATTTATAAGCAACAAGTTGATAAACTCCAATATGGCTATTGACTTTGCGTATGCCCTCTACCTCATTCTTCACGAAAGCAAGGAGGTATATGTATCGGAGATTAAACGAATTGTGCAACGCTGGTATGTGCTCTCTGTTTTAACAGGGCGATATAGCAGTTCTCCAGAGTCGGCATTCGCAAAAGATTTGCGTCAAATTAGCGAGGTAGGCGTTGTTAAGACACTGGAGAATATCGAGGCT
>JAZSRA010000126.1:0-24673 GCA_045538195.1 Eubacteriales bacterium
CTTCAAGATTAGATATCCCATCATCTAGAATGAGTAAGGTCACTTGCAGACTACAAGTTTGATAGGTCGGAGGTGTAAGCGTAGTAATACGTTCAGCTGACCGATACTAATAGACCGAGGGCTTGAACCTCCTACGTTGCAAACAGATCATATATCGCTATATGACGAATGCAACGAGGTTCAAAAGAATAGTTTGAGTTTCGGGTTTTATGACTCATTACTTTCTTTTATCTTTCGATTGGTCGAGAACATTAACAAAGACGCACGGTAATTACCGTGTTTTTTTGTTGCTGTTTTAGTAAAGAAAACTTAATAAATTCTCTGCATATCGTTTTCTTTACAAAAAAATCTGTTAATGTTATAATTTATATAAAAAAATAAGGCTTTTCAAATTTTTCTGTTACCAACTATAAATATTTCCTGTATATAATAGTGAAAGGTTTCCTATAACGAGAGAAAGGAGTGATTTTTGTGACCGATTCTGAGATAATTAAGTTATATTTTGATAGATCTGAGCGAGCTATTGAAGAAACCGACCGTACATACGGTAAGTATTGCCGATACATCGCTTTTGAAATATTGCGGAACAGTGAGGACAGCGAAGAAATAGTTAATGATACTTATTGGAAAACTTGGGAATCTATTCCTCCTAAAAATCCGCCTTCTTTGAAGAATTTTCTCGGAAAGATAGTCCGTAGCTTATCTATAAACCGACTTGAAAAAAATAATACAGCCAAGCGTGGCGGGGGACAGCTTGATGCGGTGCTTGACGAGCTTCAGGGTTGTATTCCGTGTCACGATGAAAAATATGAAGACGGTGAATATATACGCGAAGTTATTAACTCCTTTTTGCGCACGCTCCCTCCCTACAAACGCAGAATTTTCATTCGCAGATATTGGTATATGAGTCCTATTTCCGATATTGCAAAAGAATTTGGTGTTAGCGACGGAAAGGTTAAGATGATATTAATGAGAGTCCGAAAGGATTTG
The DNA here is from genome assembly GCA_045538195.1 of Eubacteriales bacterium. GTDB lineage: Bacteria > Bacillota > Clostridia > Oscillospirales > CAG-272 > SVTX01. The sequence continues at coordinate 991 of JAZSRA010000126.1, forward strand.
AAGAACGCACTTGAAAGAGAGGGGATAACGGTATGAAGGACAAGGATTTATTGAATATTTTGGGAGATATTGATGAAGATCTTGTTGAGGATGCTGCTCCGGGCACTCAAAAGGCTAAAAAAACCATACGTGGCTATGGTTGGATTAAATACGTATCCGTGGTAGCGTGTTGTGCTATCATTGTTTGTGGAGCGATAATTGCCAAGCCCTTGTATGAAAAGATGATTGCGCCTTACGTTGTTGGAGGCGAAGTGGCTGATAGCACGGGCGGGGCAGAGAATCCCGAAGGTAGCGGCATTGAAGATGAGAGATTTGATAGTAATTATGGCGGAGGTAATGATATAGAGCAGGACGGTATGCATAACAATGAATTTGACTATTCTGAAGGGCAACCCGATGACGCAGATGACAATGACGAGAATGTTGCTCCCGAGGAGAGTAGTGGAGACGTTGGTTATCCCGAACCCGATTATGCTTTTGTTATAACTATTTCTGATGAAAGCTATGATAAATATGATATCACGGGTTATTTCTGCGATCCCGAACGAGTTGGGGAAAAGATAGACGAGATTACCGTTAAGGTTGGTTATGGATTCGAAGTTAACTACGTTCGCACGGAGATATATAAGGTATTGGGAGTTGACAGCGAGCTTGCCCTCTGTATTCGCTATATACACGATGGCGAGGATAATTACGTAAATGATTATTTGTATTTTGATGTGTATTACTTCCTATTGCCAAAATCCTATAGCTTTGATTCGCTTGACGGTATGCGCAGTGTTATTCTTGACGGTGAATTATTATACGTAGGTGAGTATCACACCTATTATAATAATATCTGTGAAGAAGAAATTACAGGTTTTACTTTAAAGGACGATTCGTTAAGCGGATTGAAAAAGCTTTTGCTCGAGGTCGACGGAGAAGCAATCGGACTTGAAGGCGGAGCAAATCTGGAACAAGTACGCAATGGTGCAGAGGAAATAATTGGTTTCGGTTGTACCTTTGAAGGAGATCTAGGCTACATTGGCGGGCGTGTAAACGTTTACGATAACGGATACTTATATTTCGGCGCGTTTGGAGGTCAACTCTTTGCAATAAGTGAGGAGTCTGCGAATGATATAATAGATTTTATATTGAAAAACTCCAAATCCGAGGAATACGTTTGGAATGAAGAGGAAGGAAAATGGGATCCCATAGTTAAGGACAATAATGCAGAATACGATAGGTTTTTATTGGCCCTTGAAGAAAATAAGCTCTACGGTGAACTTACGTTTGAAACCAATGTAGATTATTGGCAGAATTCGAGTATTTATCCTTCAAGCATTTATCTTAATCCTCGCTTGCTTGCGGCGATGACAGAGGTGATTTATTGCTCCGACGGAATGGCGGTAAAGGTTGAAGACATATATACATTGGCTAATGAATCAGTGAGCTTCAAATACGTAGACGGTTACGGCTCGTCGCTGATAATAAGGGTTTACGACAACGGATATATTCATTTATTTGATACTTATTACGATATGGGTATCGACTTTAGCGATAAGATACTCTACAATGTCAAAACCGACGGAGTTCCGATTGGCGATTTCTATTGGGATAAAACGGAGGACTGCTGGCATCTGACCGACGAAAGTAACGAAAAAGAGGAAGAAACCGATCCGGAGGACAGTGTGGATTACGGATACGGTGAAGATATTTTCGAAAATGACGAAGATACGTCAATATAGTTTTTACGCAGAGCCATAGGCTCTGCGTTGATTTGCTCTAAAATGTTAAGAATGCTTAATAAAAACGAGTGTTTTGGTTAAGCATGCTAAACAAATTGAGAAAAAGGATAAATATGGCACAAAGAGTTAAGCAAACTTAATAAATGCAATTTTGAAAGCTGTATTTCACATCGAAAGTGGCTACAAAGCGGCTATAAATGTTCAAAAGCCCTTGACATTAAAGAGAAAAATGGTATAATTATAATGTATAGTTATTGCGTTTTGGCAATATAAATCAGATACCGAAAAGAGGCAAAAACAATGAAAGATAAGAGAATTGGAACAAAATGTGTTCAAGGCGGTTATACTCCCGGCAACGGAGAACCCAGACAGATACCGATAATTCAGAGTACAACGTTTAAATATACAACGGGCGAGGCTATGGGTAAGCTTTTCGACCTTGAGGCAAGCGGATATTTTTATTCAAGACTTCAGAACCCCACATGCGACACCGTAGCACGTAAGATATGCGAGATGGAGGGTGGAACTGCGGCTATGCTGACCTCGTCGGGCATGGCGGCTAACTTTCTTGCCACCTTCAATATCGCTTCCTGTGGAGACCACATTGTGTCTTCGGCATCGATATACGGCGGCACCTACAATCTTTTTGCCGTTACCTTTAAGAGAATGGGGATCGACGTGACCTTTATCGCTCCCGACTGCTCCGACGAGGAATTTGAGGCGGCGTTCAGACCTAACACTAAGCTTGTTTTCGGCGAAACTATCGCGAATCCCGCGCTCAATGTGCTTGATATTGAGAAATTTGCTTCAATGGCTCACAAGCACGGTGTTCCGCTTATCATTGATAACACGTTCCCGACATCCGTAAATTGCCGTCCCTTTGAGTGGGGAGCTGATATCGTAACTCACTCCACTACCAAGTACATGGACGGTCACGGAAGCGCGGTGGGCGGTGCGATCATCGATTCGGGTAAATTTGACTGGATGGCTCACGCTGACAAGTATCCCGGTCTTTGCACTCCTGACGATAGCTATCACGGCATCACCTATGCCGAGAAGTTCGGACTTGGTGGCGCGTTTATTACCAAGGCGACTGCTCAGCTTATGCGCGATCTTGGCGTTACCCCCGCTCCTATGAGTTCTTATATTCTCAATCTTGGTCTTGAGAGCCTTCACGTCAGAATGAAGAGACATTGTGAGAACGGTCTTGCAGTTGCCAAATATCTTGAAGCAAACGACAAGATCTCTTGGGTAAACTACCCCGCACTTGAATCTAACAAGGACTACGCACTTGCACATAAATATATGCCCGACGGCACCTGCGGTGTTGTCAGCTTTGGTGTTAAGGGCGGCAGAGAAGCGGCAGCTAAGTTCATGAACGCTCTTGAGATGATCGCTATTGAGACGCACGTAGCCGACGCGCGTTCCTGCTGTCTTCATCCCGCGACAACGACCCACCGTCAGCTTTCCGACGCCGATCTTATTGCGTCTGGCGTTGCTCCCGACCTCGTTCGTCTTTCCTGCGGCCTTGAGGACGCAGACGATCTTATCGCTGACATTCAGCAGGCTTTGGATAAGATTTAAGAGGACGCGAGGGGATGCGTTCCACCTTTTTTGAAAAAAGGTGGAGCAAAAAAACTTCCAGAAAAAGGGGTTCTAACTGCCGTTGTGCGTTTTATGATATAACTCGGACTGCTTGCCTGCAAGCAGCGGTTTGCAACAAGTTGACTAACAATTAAGTTTAACTTCACGTTGCATATAGTGACGCTGAAATTTGACAAGTCAAATTTCAGCCTGCTATCCGCTTTCGTGTTGCAACAGTTTAGAAACCAGCGGATATAATTCAAACTAAAATTAAAGCTACTTTAAGTTGAAGTTAGATAATGTTTGGTAGGTTCAATGCCTTACCAATAAAAAACGACAGTGAGGGATTTTTTTAGCGACAAAGGAGCGAAAAATCCTCCGACACCCTTAAAAGGACCCCAAAAATTTAGGAAAGTTCTTTGCCAAGCTTTCTTTCAAGAAAGCGACCTGTCGTTGCATTTGCTAACTCATAAGGAGAACAAAATGCCAATTAAGATACCGAACGATCTGCCTGCGGTGCAGACCCTTGCGGACGAGAATATATTTGTAATGACAGAGACGAGAGCTATCACTCAGGACATTCGTCCTTTGAAGATACTGCTACTCAATCTGATGCCCAAGAAGATAGAGACCGAGACGCAGTTGTCGCGCATCCTTGGTAATACGCCGCTTCAGATAGAACTGACTTTGATAAGAACAAAGTCTCATCAGTCGGCAAACACGGCTCAAGAGCATTTGCTTGCGTTCTATAAGACCTTTGACGACGTAAAAGATCAGAGGTTTGACGGAATGATCATCACAGGCGCTCCAGTTGAGATGATGGAGTTTGAAGAGGTCGACTACTGGGAGGAGCTTTGTGAGATAATGGAGTGGACAAAGACCCACGTTCATAGCACCATGCATATCTGCTGGGGCGCGCAGGCGGGACTTTACTACCACTACGGTATTCAGAAGCATATTATGCCCGAAAAGCTTTTCGGTGTGTTCGCACATCAGGCGGACCATAAAAAGAGCATGCTGCTTCGTGGATTTGATGCGGAATTTTACGTTCCTCATTCCCGTCACACAACGGTTTATAGAGAGGACATAGAGAAAATACCCGAGCTTCGCGTGCTTGCGTCCAGCGACGAGGTGGGAGTGCATATAGTTTCGAGAAACGGCGGCAGACAGTTCTTTATTATGGGTCATAGCGAGTATGATCCGCTTACTCTTGACGCGGAATATCGCCGCGACGTAGCGGCAGGACTGCCCATAAAGCCTCCCGTTAACTACTACCGCGACAATGATCCATCAAAGGAACCCGTCGTCCGTTGGAGAGCGCACGGAAGTCTGCTTTTTATCAATTGGCTCAATTATTTCGTGTATCAGTCCACGCCTTACGATCTTAAAACACTTTAAGATTTACGCTTGAAAAGAAAATGCCCATAGGCGAACAGAACGTTGCCTATGGGCATTTTCTATATGTTTTTGCTTTCGTCGTTCTTGATCGAATTATCGACTAGCTTTGTAAATCTGCTGTTTTCATGTCCCTTTATCTCGTAGATCTCGTCGGTGTCGACCCGGAGACGCTTAACCTTGTAAAAATCAAGAATGGGGATCAGGATAAGTGCGGCAAGACCAGCGTTAAATCCGCCGTTGTAGAGGACGAAGCCGCCATGCATGGCAGCGGTAGAGGTGCAGATGATCGCGCTGACGAGTCCTGCGATAACGCCGTATTTGAAGCCGTACACGCCCGATATGGGACAAAGACCCGTAGCAAAGGCGAGACCGTTGATGTAGGCTTGAGTCGATAGAGTCCAAGGAATTTCTGCGCCGGCTATAGAACATATCGCGCAGACAAGCGCAAACAGAACGGAATATCCCAGCGCGATAGGAGCTACATTTTTAGGATGCTGACCGTCCGCGGAAAAGGTAAGCGCGGCGAATACTATACCCGCAGTGGGTCCCGTGAACCCAACGCCATCGGGCAGGAAAGGGAAGATCGACGGCAAGAAAAATATGACGTTCAGGTAGAGCAGTATGCAAAAGCCATACACGCCAAAATTTATGAGACAGAGAGGTATGCCGAATTTGTCGGCAAAGTCGAGACCGTATCCCGTGCAGGAAAGCAGCTTTTTGTAATTGCGAAAGCTCCTTCCGTTCATAAAAAATCCGATTGTTAGAGCGAGAAGAAATATGACCGAGAAAAATACGTTCATAAAGAAGTAGTAGTGTTGACCAAAAATCTCCTGCCCTCCACTTGAATTGCCCCCCGTGCTATGAGGCTCGACACCAAGAGTCTTGTAAAGAAAGCAATAAACAAATATTCCAAGCAGACCGATGGCAAGTCCCGCCTTATACATACTGAATCCTTCGTGCATCTTTGCCGTACCCTTGATAAGCGCGGGAACTAAAAATCCCGAAGCGATACCGAACACCAAGGAAAGAACGATACCGAGAATACTGAATTTTCCAAGCGTCAAATATCTGCCTGGGGGATAGAAGAATAAAAAGTCGCTGATAAAGGGGGCAAGCGCGGTGGAAAACATTGCTATGTGAAGATTGTCTCGGCTTGAATGCTTTGTGACCTTGCAATAAACGAGAACGCCGATAAACGGCGGCCACATATTGATAAAATTCAATCCGTAAAAGCAGTGAGCGATTACCAAAAGGTACGCTGCAAAAGTAGTGCTGTTTGCGTGAGCGTGGCTGAAGATCACGATAAGTGTGCAGGCGAGACCGCATATTCCCGCGTTAAACAGTGTGCTTGCGAGGCAACCGAGAGAGAAATAATCGGTCACAAGCTTGGAAGGACCGGTGAAAAGCTCCAACAGATTGGCGCCGAACTGTTCAACACTGATGCCTGAGACCGCCATGGCTATGGGAGTGGCGACAAAAAACGTCATATTTAAAATGATAATAAACATTTTAAAGGAAATACTGTTTTCCTTTATTCGCCGTTTAATCAAAAAGTCGTTTGCTTTGTCCATTTCGCGCTCCTTTCATAAATGTAATAAATATTTTACCACATTTCGGCGAAAAATGCAACTCTTTCGCGAAAATATTTGTTTTATTAGGAAAAAAGCCTTTTCCAAGGTGGAAAAGGCAGTATTTTTATTAATCATCAATGTCGGTAAGTTTGGAAACGGTAGTTCCTAACACTTCCGCAATAACAAACAGTGTTTTCAAGGAAGGGCAAAAATAACTACCCGGTGCTTCAAGCTGTGACACATATCCTGCGGACAAATTGCACGCTTCCGCAAGCTCCTCTTGTGTCATTCCTTGTAGCTTTCTGTAATATGCAATTTTTAAGCCGATTTTTATTATATTCATCTTATATTGACTTTCGAGCATATTTTTCTCCCCCAAATATTGCTAAAAATATTATAACCTATTTACAACAGATTTTTAATATGATATAATATAAGAAACAATAGGTAAAATATAGTAATAACTCTATATATCTTTTTTATGTTTAGGAGAAATCTATGAAACTTTTAATAATTGGCTCAAGAACAATAACAGATTTTGACCTGACGGGTCATATTCCTGCCGAAACAGAACTTATTATAAGCGGCGGAGCAAAGGGCATGGATACTGTGGCGGAGCATTACGCCGATGCTCACGGTATAGAAAAGCTAATTATCCGTCCGAAATACGAAAGATATGGCAGAGCCGCGCCATTGAAGCGCAACGAGGAAATGGTAAATGCAGCCGACACTGTGTTGGCAATTTGGGACGGAGTATCTCACGGAACGAAATATACCCTTGATCATGCCCGAAAAAAGGGTAAAAAGATCATTGAAATAGTTCCGCAAAACGAGTAATAATATTTTACACAAAATTTATCCCTATAAACTATATATTTAAATTGTAGATTAAAATCTTCTCTTTATAAGTTTTTGAAAGAGGCGGGAACAAATTGAGGAGAGAACCTAAAAAGTTCTCTCCTCTGTTTGCGTCATTATAATTATATATCATTTCTGCAAATATCCTCGGGCGTTTCACGTTTTACCGCTATGTAGTCATATCCGTCTTTCAGCATAACGACGGGGGGCTTGCCAAGGCGGTTGTAGTTCGAGGACATTGAGTAGTTGTACGCGCCCGTGGTAAGGACCGCGATAATATCGCCGCGAACGATGTCGGCGGGAAGGGTAACGTTCTCCTGAAGAATATCGCCAGACTCGCAGCATCTGCCGACTAACGAGCATTTGAAGGTCGGCGCGCCGTTTTCCACGGCGTTCATTCTGTTTGCGAGACAGACGGTGTAGGGCGAGCCGTAGAGTGCAAATCGGGGGTTATCCGCCATTCCGCCGTCAACGGAGACGTAATTCTTGTATCCGGGAATACGCTTGACCGTACCTGCGGTATAGAGCGTCAAGCCTGCGTCGGCAACGATGCTGCGACCGGGTTCCATACGCACTGCCGGCATCGGGATGCCAAGATTTTTGCAATATGCCTTCATGTGGTCGGCAACCTGATGAATATTTGCCGCAATGTCGATATGGGGATCGCTTTCAAGGTATCTGACACCGTAGCCGCCGCCAAGGTCAAGCTCTTTTGCGAAAAATCCGTATTTTTTCGCCATATCAGCAATAAAATCAAGCATTATTTCCGACGCGCGAAGAAAGACTTCGGAGTCGAAGACCTGAGAGCCTACGTGACAGTGAAATCCGTAAAGCTCAATATTTTCAAGTCCTATGGCGTACTTTGTTATCTGCTCGGCTTGTCCCGTTTCAATGGCAGAACCGAATTTTGAGTCCACCTTGCCCGTGGCAACCGCCGCGTAGGTATGTGGGTCGATGCCTGGGGTCAGACGGAGCAATATTTTTTGCTTTACACCCTTTTCACCTGCGATGCGATCGATCGCGTCAAGCTCCTCAACGTTGTCAACTACAAAGTAACCGACACCCTCGTCGATGGCATAGGCTATATCTTCGTCGGTCTTGTTGTTGCTGTGAAAATAAGCCTTTTCAAGAGGAAATCCTACGCTTGACGCCGTGTAAAGCTCGCCCGAAGATACAAGGTCGGTACCCATGCCCTCGTACTTGACGATGCGATACATCTGTTTAAAGGACGCTGCCTTGCTTGCGTAAAGGGGAAGGGCGTTCTCGCCGAAGGCGGATTTCATAGCGTCCACATATGTCTTGCAACGCTCTCTTATTCTGTTTTCGTCAAAAAGGTATAGGGGTGTGCCGTATTTTTCTGCCATCTCAACGGTGTCAACGCCGCCGAGGGTCAGATGTCCCTTTTCGTTTACCGATAAATTGTTACAGATCATGATTTTTCCTTAATTATTCCGCGCCGATCATACTATACATATCGTAAAGACCTGCGCCCTTGTTCTTGATAAAATCTGCCGCCGCTATTGCTCCCTCGGCAAAGAGGGAACGGCTGTGAGCCTCGTGCTTGAGCGTGATTGTCTGGGTATCTGTTCCCACGATCACCTCATGCTCGCCGACAATATTTCCCATGCGTATAGCATGGATGCCTATTTCGTCCTTCTCTCGCTTGGCGTGACCCTGACGACCAAAGGTGAAGAACGCCTGCTCTCTTATCTTTTGTATAGACTGCGCCAGAAGCAGAGCCGTTCCGCTGGGAGCGTCAAGCTTTCTGTTGTGATGCTTTTCGATGATCTCTATGTCAGCGTCAGGGAAGGTCTTTGCCGCCGTTTTGGCAAGCTCGCAAAGGAGCGCTACGCCCAAGGACATATTAGCCGAATGGAAAAGCGGTATTTTTTTCGCCGCATCGGCAATATAGCCTTTCTCTTTGTCGTCATGACCAGTAGTTGCAAGAACAACGGGGATATTCTTCTGGCAAGCGTATTCAAGTATGGCTTTCGTTCCCGCGTGATGCGAAAAATCAATGATGCAATCGGGCGTTTCTTTGACGTCCGCCCAGTTTGTATAAGTAGGACACTCGGCTATGACTTCGTTTACATCGTATCCCGCGCAAAGCTCTGCACCACGGTAGCCGTCAAGTATCATTTTTTTGACTTCGGCGCCCATTCTGCCGCCGATGCCGCTTATAAGTATTTTCATATCAGATCAAGTCCCTTCATAATAGCTACGAGCTTTTCCTCGTGATCGGATTCCATTTCTGTTAAGGGGAGGCGAAGCTCGTTGGTGCAGAATCCCATATGTGACATCGCGCACTTAACGGGGATAGGATTGACCTCGGAAAAGAGTGCGTTGATGAAGGGAAGAAGCTCAAGCTGAGCCTTGACCGATTCAGTGTGTCTGCCCTCGAAGAAATCGTGGCAGATCTTGCTTGTAGCGCGGGGCATAGGATTGGAGAGAACCGAGATAACGCCCTTACCGCCAAGAGAGAGGATAGGAGTGATCTGGTCATCGTTACCCGAATATATGTCCATCTTGTCGCCAACGAGGTGGGCAAGCTCGGCAATCTGGGAGATGTTCCCGCTTGCCTCCTTGATAGCCACGATGTTGGGGTGATCGGCAAGCTTTGCCGCGGTTGCGGGGAGGATGTTGCATCCTGTTCTTGAGGGAACGTTGTAGAGAATGATCGGGATCTCGGATGCGTCGGCGATAGAGGTAAACATCTTGACAAGACCGTTCTGAGTTGCCTTGTTGTAATAGGGAGTAACAACGAGAGCTGCGTCTGCTCCCGCCTCTGCCGCTTGTTGTGTCAGCCAGATAGCGTAAGCTGTGTCGTTTGAGCCTGTGCCTGCAATAATCGGAACTCTGCCTGCTGCTCTTTTTGATGCAAAGGCAATAGCATCTCTGTGCTCGTCGTCCGAGAGAGTTGAAGCCTCACCTGTTGTTCCACAGACTACAAGAGCATCAATTCCCTTTTCTATCTGCCAGTCAATGAGCTTTCCAAAAAGCTCATAGTCTATTCCATTTTCTGTAAGAGGAGTTATAAGCGCAGTTGCAGCACCTTCAAATACTGTCTTTTTCATTGTCTTTTTCCTTTCAAAATAAAAAAATCTTACCAAAAAATGGTAAGAGCTAAAACTGTCGTACAAAAACCTTTTGCACGCTTATTCCGATAGCCCTCCGCATTACGCGACAGTCGCAGAGATATTCTCCCTGAAACCAGCAGGAAGTCCGTCTCTTCCAACTTCGGCATCTGTACCTTTGGACAAGAGCTAAACCTTACGGAACGGCAATTACACTCTCTCTACTCTTTACAAGATGCGCCTCTACCAATCATTTGACAGCTTCATTATATCACACATATGCTTTATTGTCAAGCATATTTTTAAATTTTACACAAGTAGTAATTGACAAGTAATAATTTATAGTATATAATGGTATAGTAAATTGCAGAAATACCAAAGAAAAGAGAGGGAACTCAATGGATTTTTTGACTCTTGCAAAACAAAGATGCTCTGTCCGTAAATTCAAGGACGTACATCTTGAAAAGGAAGTACTTGACAAAATAATTGAGAGTGGTCATGTAGCGCCGACCGGCTGTAATTTTCAGCCGCAGAGAATTCTTGTTCTGAATACCGAAGAAAGTATGGAAAGGCTGAAAAAATGCACACGTTGTCACTTTGACGCACCTACTGCCATGATTGTTTGTTATAATAAGGATGAATCCTGGGTAAGAAAATATGACGGAGCAATGTCAGCCCCTGTTGATGCTGCCATTGTTGCAACGCACATGGTTCTTATGGCACAGGAGCTGGGAGTAGGTACCTGCTTTGTTATGGCGTTCAATCCGGAAGTGTTAAGAGAAGAATTTAAAATTCCGGAGAACTATGAAATTTCAACGCTTATCGTTATGGGCTATCCTCATCCCGATGCAACACCACTTGATATGCATTCAAAATTCAGACCTGTTGACGAGGTTGTATTCTACGAAAAGTTTAACTGAATAATAAAAGCAAAGGACTAAAGAGAGTTTTCTCTTTAGTCCTTATTTTTATATTGTATGAATAACTCTGAATAACAGATTTTCCAGTACAAGGTAACCGTCACGGCCGAATTTAAGCTTTGTGTCTGCATCAAGGCAAAGTTCGTTGAATTTTTTAACATAATCTTTGTCCTTTTTCCTCAGAAAATCCGAATGCCTCTTTACCACAAAATCACGAAGCCCCGTGACTTTTGCTATTTCCACAAGAGTATTTCCCTGTGCTTGTAGGGTAGAAACAAGTGCCATATCGCTTGCAAGCTTAACTATTGCTCCGAAAATCAGAAGCGGTTCGGTCTTGTTGGCTCTGAGCTTTGAAAGTGCCACGACGCCTGCTTCAAAATTCTGTGCTGAAATTGCAGTTGTTACGTCAAAGGTAATAGCTTCGGTATTTTTTATGCAGACAAGGTCGACGTCCTCACGCAAAAGAGTGTTTCTGCCATTATGAGAAAGGTATGCCGAGAGTTTTTGTATCTCAAAATCAAGCAGACACATATCAGTACCGACACTTTCACAAAGGTAATATACAACGTCGGGAGTTACCGATATTTTTTCCTTTTCGATTTTCTTTTTTATCCAGCGCAGAAGTGCCGCATCCCCCATTTTGGCTCTTTGAAAATCGCACACAAGCGCATTTTCCGAGAGCTTTTTTATTATTGCGCTGTTACCCTTTCCCTTGACCGAGTCTATATCAGAGAAATAAATAACCACAATCGACATTTTTCCGACATTCTCAAGAAGTGTACATAATTCGTTTTTTTCTCTGTCGGAAAGTTTTGAAAAATCAGGACGTTCAAGCTTTATGACTCTTTTGTTTTCGCTCTTTTGTTCATTCGGGTCGTCAAAAAATGAAAACTCCTGCATCGGAACGCTTGAGAGCTCATCACAAAGCGTACCGAAATCGATAGTATCACGAAGCACAGTAACGTTCACGCGCTCCCCTGCACACGAACAGAGCTGTGAAAAATAGTACCTTTTCATATATTCCTCGTTGCCCGAGAAAATATATACGCCCTGCGTATTTTTTTCTTTCAGACGCTTTTTTAGCTCGTCGAGAGCTTTCTTTGCTTCTTCCTGTTTTGAGTTTTTACGAAAATCCACTGTGCTTCACCTCATTTCTTTTAAAAATCAAATATCGGAACGTATTTTTCTTCGGCACTCAGCTTTTCTTGCGAAAAACCATGAGTTATTCCGCATTTTTCGGCATATTCGAGTACCCTTTGATATTCAAGAGTTGTAAGGGTTCTCGAAATTTCTTTATATTCGTTTGCTCTGTGAGTCGGGAAATACTGACTCATAAGACTTATATAAAGCTTATGCGTGTCGTACTTTCCCGAGAGGTAGTCGAGTATTTTAAAGCTGTCACGGTAAAGAGAGGGCAGAACAAGGTGACGGATAAGAACGCCACTTTTCATATGCCCGTCAGCAGTGAAGACAGGATACCCCACCTGACGCATCATTTCGTCTAGTGCCTTACTCGCCACACAAAAATAGTCCGACACTCCAGAATATTTCTTTGAATATTCACTGTCATGATATTTCAGGTCGGGAAGATATATATCAACAAGTCCCGAAAAGCCCCTGAGAGTTTCAACGCTGTCATAACCACCCGTATTATAGACAACGGGGATTTTCAAGTCACCTTTTACCTTTTCGAGAGCATAAATTATGTCTGTGCTGTAATGTGTTGGGTTTACAAGATTAAGATTCACGGCGCCCATTTCCTGAACTTTCAGAAAAATTCTGCAAAGCTCATCACGGCTGATTTCTCTGCCTTTAAGATTTTGTGAAATTTCGAAGTTTTGACAGAAAACGCATTTTAAAGGACAGCCCGAAAAGAAAACAGTCCCTGAACCCTTGCCGTAGGATATACACGGTTCTTCATAGGTGTGAAGTCCGACTCTTGCAATTTTTATTTTGACACCTGAGCCACAAAAGCCATGGCTTTGCGTTCTGTCGGCGTGGCATTTTCGCGGACAGATAGTACAACCCTTGTTCTGACTCATATAAGCTCTTCTATCGAAAAAATACGCATTAAGAATTTCACAATTACATAAACAATACCAACAATTATTACGTTGTATATGTATTCAGGTACAACTGCGCCAAAAAGAATATCAGTAAAGCTTATGCTGTGCCAGGTTCCAAGCAGAAAGAAAGCACTCACAATTGCCTTAGCACATAGAAGCACGAGAGAGGTAAGCATAGCGTTTACTGCTCCATGTCCTGCAACAGTTGTTGAGAGCTTATACGCAAAGCTTGCACATATGCAGTAAATAAGTGGAGTAAGCATTGGGGCTGAACCTGTTACGTCAACAATAAAGCCGAAAATTATACCAAGCACCACTGCACGTCTTTTTGAGTTAAGTATCGCCGTACAAAGAACAAGCGCAAAAAGAATATCCGGATAAACCCTGCTTTGAGAAATAAGACCGCCAAAGGAGAGAAATCCCATCTTTATTCCAAGATGTGCGTTTGCAGATACGGCAAACAGATAAAAGGCAAGAAAGACGAGGGAAAAGAAGATATTCTCTTTTTTTGTAGTCGAATTTGTCATTTTCCGTGTCCTTTCAGTTAAGAATGGGAGCGTTTGCAATATTGTATTTTGTAAGAACCTCTTGGTTTACCTCTACCTTTTCTATATGAGGCTTAACAAGGGCATTGAATTTGTTGTTTGAAATATCCGATATTAGTTCTGCTTCAACATCAGAATAAAGATTGTATTTTTCAGCATTTGTCGGGTATTTCTTTATTATGTGAATACCGTAGGTGCTCTGTACTGTTCTTATTTCTCCGACTTCCATATCAAGCGCTGCATTCTGAAATCCTTCAGTAAAGCTGCTGTTCGGTCCTACAAAGTAACCCTCATAGTATTTTGCAGCACCCGAAGCGTCAGAATCCTTATAGACCTCCCAAAGCTCCTCAAAGCTCTCGCCTGCCATGAGCTTTAGGTTGATTTCCTCGGCAAGCTCTTCTTTTTGTGCTTTTTCTTCATCTGTCAAGGATACCTTTGAGCCGTCGTCACGCACCTTGAAGCTGGTATTTACAAGAATGTGCTTTACCACCGAATAGTTTTTGCCGAAGTAGTCTTGTTTCTCTTCTTCGGAAACTGCCACAGACCCCTGAAGTGCTGCCATTTTAAAATAAAGAGTGTAGTATTTACGAAGATTTTCAAGGTCTATTCCGAAGCCTGAAAGATATGCTTCAAGCTCACTCTTTGAGCCCTTTGCTTTTGTAAGCTGTGAAAGTAAGGCGTCAAATTGCTTTTCAATCTGGATATCAGCTTCGCTGAATGCAGTTTTATCCTCGGCACTCTTTTTTGCTTCGTCGTAAAGATATGCTGATGCTACAATTTCCTTGGCGCTGTTAACAATCGAAGAAAAAGCCATGTCACCGACTGTTTTTCCATCCTGTGTAGCCTTCATATCCCAGAATTCAGAAGCATCGGTGGTTGCACCTATACCGAGAAGATAATAGGTTTTGTTTTCCGACAGGTGATAGGAAAACATATTCTCGTTCATTACAGTTTCACCATATGAAAAAACAGGCTCACCCTCACCGCATGAAACAAGGTTTACACAGAGAAACACAAGACAAAGCGCTGCACATATTATTTTTTTGAATGTATTTTTCATTTTTTCCTCCAAAATTTTAGAGTTAATATATATTTACTCTTTTTATTGTAGCAGATTTTCCTCCTGCTTTGGTGAATAAATATTAAATATTTTATCAAGACACACGCGTAGAGCCGTTTCGTCTTTGATTTTTATACTGTAATAAGGAGTAGCACCCGAAGAATAAAGCAGGTCCTTTGCAAATTCTGCATACATATCACGAAGCTTTTCTCGCGACGGCTCTTCCGGGTATACGTTAAGTCGTCCTGAACGAAGCTCAAATCTTGTAATACGCAGTTTTTCTCCCATAGCTCGCACCTTTGATATCCATATAAGGTCAAGCACGCACGAGGGCATTTCTCCATATCTGTCGAGTAGCTCGTCTGTTACCTCGTCGGCATCCGACTCGTTTTGTATTCCTGCAATTTTTGTGTAAGCTTCAATTCGTGCACCCGGCAATGAAATGTAGCTTTCCGGAATATATGCACTTTTTCCGAAGTCAACACTGCACTCACATTTTTTCTTTTGCTTTTCGCCTTTTTCCTCAAGCACGGCTGATTCTAAAAGCTTTATATAAAGGTCATAGCCGACAGCCTCCATGTGTCCTGACTGCTCAGTACCAAGCAGATTTCCTGCCCCCCTTATTTCAAGGTCACGCATAGCAATCTTAAAGCCCGATCCGAATTCAGTAAATTCTCGCACAGCCTCAAGTCGCTTTTGTGCAATTTCCGAGAGTGCCTTGTTCCCGTCATATGTCAGGTACGCATAAGCACGTCTGGTCGAACGCCCTACACGGCCTCTTATCTGATGAAGCTGTGAAAGCCCCATTTTGTCGGCGTTTTCGATAATAAGGGTGTTCGCATTCGGAACGTCTACACCCGTTTCAATAATTGTCGTACAAACAAGCACGTCAATTTCACCCTCTACAAGACGGCGCCAGATGTCAGATAGTAAATCCTCTGTCATCTGTCCGTGTGCCACAGCGATATTTGCATCGGGTACAAGCTTTCGGATTTTTTCAGCACACCCCTCAATTCCATCGACCTTGTTGCGAAGATAAAATACCTGACCTCCACGTCGAAGTTCACGTTTTATCGCTTCTGCAAGTACCTCGGTGTCATACTCAATAACATAGGTCTGTACGGGGTATCTGTCCTGGGGAGCTTCCTCAAGTACTGACATATCCCGTATTCCTGCCATTGCCATATTCAAAGTTCTCGGAATGGGGGTTGCAGTAAGGGTAAGAACGTCTATATTTTCCGACATTTGTTTCAGGCGTTCTTTGTGTGCGACCCCAAAACGCTGTTCCTCGTCAACAACAAGAAGACCTAAATCCTTGAATTCTATATCTTTAGAAAGCAGTCTGTGAGTACCGATTATTAAGTCGATTTCCCCACGGCGAAGCTTATTTAATGTTTCACGTATTTCTTTGGCAGTTTTAAATCTTGAAATAACCTCGATATTTACGGGAAAATCGGAAAATCTCTCTCTTGCCGTTTCATAGTGCTGCCAGGCAAGAATGGTGGTCGGCACGAGAATTGCCGCCTGTTTGCCCTCGCTTATACACTTGAAAACGGCTCTGAGCGCTACCTCGGTTTTACCAAAGCCAACATCCCCACAAAGGAGCCTGTCCATAGGATAAGACTTTTGCATATCCTTTTTTATATCACCAATAGCCTCAAGCTGTCCGTCTGTTTCTTCATATATAAATTTTGCTTCAAAGTCACGTTGCCATTCAGTGTCGGGTGAAAAAGCAAAGCCGGGAAGACGTCTGCGTTTGGCATATAGTTCTATTAGTTCCTTTGCCATATCCTTGGCAGCTCTCTTTACTCTTGTTTTTGTCTTTTGCCACTCCTGAGTGCCGATTTTTGAAAGCTTTACGTTTTCTGACGCTCCTGCATACCTTGAAACTCTGTCAAGCTGATCTGCCGGGACATAAATTATATCATTCCCTGCATATATAATTGTAATATAATCCTTTGTAATTCCCGAGACTGTCAGGGTGTTTATTCCGTCATAGCGTCCTATTCCGTGTACTGTATGAACAACATAGTCACCGACAGACAAATCGGAATAGGAGAGTATTTTCATAGCAGAGCTTTTCTTGCTGCCTGCTCTTTTGGTCTTTCTTGATATATTGCTCTGTGTGTTTCCCTCGGTAAGAAGCACTATTTTTGCATCTGAAAGCTCAAAGCCTGCAAAATTCGGCATTTGCTCACTCTTGTAACTGATATAGACAAAGCTCTTTTGCAGTTTTTCGGGCAGAAGCTCCTGTGGTGACACAAGAATCGAGTTTATTTTTCTGTCTGACAGCATACTGTTAAGGATTGTCGCACTGTGCAGACTTCCTGAAAGGATTATAGTTTTAAAATTCCTTTCCTTATAGTCCTCGATATCTTCAAGAAGCATTTCGGGGTTTTTTGTAAATGCAATCGTGTTTTTGCTTCGCAGATTAAAAAGGGCAGAAAATTTCATTTTTGCACTTTGCGAAAAGGTATTAAACACAATTGTCGGATTTTTACGTATATTTGACAGTAAATATTGGTAATCCTCACAGAAATGCGCTTTTTGAGGATTTATTTCACCATGCTCTGCAAGAGAGGTAATTGTCTGGGCGAGCTGAAGATTGAAAGAATCAATCCTTTCGGCAATTCGTGGCGCTTCCCACAGAAAAATACAACCGTCAATATAGTCGAGCAGAGTTTCACTCTTTTGACTTATTGCACCGTAGTATTTGTCAATACACGCAAGATTTCCACTGAGCAGGTTCTCTTTTTCCTTTGAAAGTCTGCCGATAAGTGCTTCAAGCTCAGTAAGTTGTAATTTGTCCGAAGCGTTTTGCGCCTGCACCTTCCGTTTTTGCGCATTTTTTATAAGAGTTTCAATTTCGGATTTAATTGTCTGCTTTTCTTCTTCTGATAACAGCACCTCTTTTGCAGGAGAAATTACAATTTCGTCAACATTTTCTGTTCTGCGCTGAGACAGAATATCGAAAACACCTGCACAGTCAAGCTCGTCACCGAAAAATTCAAGTCTTATCGGATGTTCGGCTGATGTCGGAAAAATATCAAGAATATCCCCTCGTCTTGCAAACTGTCCGACTCCCTCGACGGTATCTGTCCTTGAGTAGCCGAAATATACAAGCTCACAGCATAAGCTTTCTGGTGAATATTCGTCACCTACACAGAGTTTTATTTCCTTTTTTATTGTGTCTTTTTTTGGCAAAATACCGAGAACTGCCTCGGGAACAGCAATAATAAGCTTTGCTCTTTTGTTTACAATCTCACGCAGAACTGAAATCCTCTCATGTTCGAATTCGCGGGAGGCAGCAGAAATGTTGTAAAGCATATAGTCGCGCTGTGAAAAGACAAAGACTCCGTCGAGTATGTTTTCAAAAAGGCGTTTGAGAAAATAGGCAGTTTTTTCGTCGGGAACGCAAATGAGAGAACACTCGCCGTTACCAATAATTTTTTTCTCACAAAGCAGAGAAAGGCACAGTGCTACACGTGCTGTATCTGCAAGACCTGTTACGAGAAGTGCGTCATCACGATATTTTTCTCCACCGACAGAAAAAATTGAGAGTCTCTCGCATATCCTTGCGTAATCGGGTTCGCTTTTTATCATGTCGCAAAGAAATTTTGCTTCTTGTGCTTTAAACTGCATTTTTTCACCTTCCTCCCTTTTTGCAAAGCAAACTGAGCACATAAGAGAATATACCCCCATGTGCTTGAATTATTACATATATTATATAACTGTATACGGTGTTTGTCAAGGATTATATTAATACAAATTCTGCCTGGTTTCCACTATTTTCCATAATTTCCGAAAATATTTTTTATTTTTTTTAAAAAACCTCTTGACAAAACAAAAAAGGTGTGATAATATATATGTGTACCAAAAAGGTACACAATAAAAATCAAACAACAACTGCAAAAAAGAGGAGAAAATGATGCACTTTGCACTTGAAACCGACTATGCTGTGAGAATGATAGCAGCACTTGCCGATAAGTGTGCAGACGAAAACGTATCTCTTGGTGCTGCAGCCCTCGGTGAAATAGCCTGTGTGCCAAGACCGACGGCTCTGAAGGTGCTCAGGCAGCTCAGAAAATGTGACTTGGTACAATCGACGAAAGGTGCAACCGGTGGGTATCGTCTCTCAAGAGATCCGGAGAAAATAACACTGGCGCAAGTAATAGAAGCAATCGAGGGTAAAATCCAAATATCCCGATGCCTGTCCTGTGATTATGTCTGTTCAAAAACAGGCACGGAGCATGAGACTTGTAGATTTCATAAGATTTATAAAGGTCTTAACGAACAGCTCACAAGTGAGCTTTCTAAGATAAATTTTTTAAGCAAAAACTAAAAACAAAAAATACTATTTAATTTTTGGAGGAAAGAAAATGAAAAAATTTGTATGTTCTGTATGTGGTTACGTTCACGAAGGTGAAAGCGCTCCCGAAAGATGCCCTGTATGTAAGGTTCCGGCTGAAAAGTTCAATGTTATGGTAGAGGGCGAAAAGCTTGCTGCTGAACACGAATATGGTATATATGCCAAGACAGTAAAGAACAACCCCGATATTTCCGAAGAGGATAAGAAGTACATATTTGACCAGCTCATGGCAAACTTCAATGGTGAATGTGCTGAAGTTGGTATGTACCTCTGCATGGCAAGAATTGCGCACAGAGAGGGCTATCCTGAAGTAGGTCTTTACTGGGAAAAGGCAGCATACGAAGAAGCAGAGCACGCAGCAAAGTTTGCAGAGCTTCTCGGAGAAGACCTTGAACCCAATATGAAAGCTACAACAAAGGACAACCTCAAGTGGAGAGTTGACTGCGAATATGGTGCTACAAAGGGTAAATTCGATCTCGCTTCCTGCGCAAAGAAGAACGGTCTTGATGCTATCCACGACACAGTTCACGAAATGGCAAGAGATGAGGCTCGCCACGGTAGAGGTCTAGAAGGACTTCTCAACAGATATTTCAAATAAGATAAAGATACAGAAAAAGGGTTCGGAAATTCGAACCCTTTTGTGCTTTTTACTTAATCCACCACTCAGGGGTAATTTCCCCGAGAGTTACTGTTTTTCCGGTACTGTAATCGAGCATTATTTCAATATCGTGGTATTTCCCTGCCATAAGCTGTACCATAAGCTCACGGCATGCCCCACAGGGCGCACCACAGCTACCGTCAGGCAAAATACACAGCACCTTGTCAATTTCCTGTTCACCACAGGTTATCATATTGAAAATTGCGTTCCTTTCGGCACAAACTCCGAGCGTTGAGCAGGTATCAATACAAACGCCGGTATATATTTTTCCGGATTTTGAAAGAACTGCGGCTGCCACCTCACCACAGGTGACATATTCTGAAATTCTGCGCTCGTTCAGTACTGCCTTTGCTGCATTATACATTTCTGTCCAGATTTTTTCCATGTTTTTCTCCTTACACTTTGTTCTGTAAACTCATTATATCATAGACGTGCAAATTTTGCAATTAGAAAAATCCTTTATACTTGAGTTTCCAACCCTTGACAAACCCCGTAAAATATAGTATAATACAAAGTTGAAAAGAAATAGAAATTTAAGTATTTTTCTATAAAACCGAAAGGAAATACAAAATGATACAGAAGCCAAAAGGAACTCTTGATATTCTTCCGGACGAAGCGCTGCTCTGGCAGTATGCCGAGGCTATTATGCGTGATGTCGCAAGCAAATACGGCTTTTACGAAACACGCTTTCCGACCTTTGAATCGGGTGCGCTCTTCCGTAGAGGTGTGGGCAGCACTACCGATATAGTACAAAAAGAAATGTTCACAATGCTCGACCGCGACGGAAACGAGCTTTGTCTGCGTCCTGAGGGTACAGCCTGCGTTGTTCGTAGTATTATCGAAAACGGTCTTGTGGGTGAGCCTATGCCGCTCAGACTTTACTATATAGCGCCATTTTTCAGATACGAAAAGCCTCAGGCAGGAAGAAGCCGTGAATTCTATCAGTTCGGTGTTGAGATGTTCGGAGCCCCCACGGCTCAGGCAGATGCTACCGTTATTTCTCTTGCTCACACGGTACTTAAGAAAATCGGCATAACGAACACCCTGAATATCAACTCAATCGGTTGTGACGAATGTCGTCCGAAATATAGACAAGCACTTGTTGAGTATTTTTCAGCACACGAAGAGGAGCTTTGTCCTACCTGCAAGGAAAGACTCAAGACAAATCCTCTGCGTATTCTCGACTGTAAGAGCCCAATTTGCTCAAAGATTGCACAGGACTGCCCGAAAACAATCGATTATCTTTGTGACGAGTGCGAAAGTCATTTTGATACACTGAAAGCTACCCTTTCGGGTATGGGTATTGAATATACGGTAAATCCGAAAATTGTCCGTGGTCTTGACTACTATGTAAGAACGGTATTTGAATTTATATCCGACGATATCGGTGCGCAAAGTACGGTTTGTGGTGGTGGAAGATACGACGGACTGGTTAAAGAGCTTGACGGACCTGCACTTTGTGGTATCGGCTTTGGTCTCGGTCTTACACGGCTTATTCTTGCTATGCGTAAGAATGCCGAAAACGGAAAGCTGACACTTCCCGAAAAAAAGCTTCCCAAGATATATATTGCACCCATGGGCGATATGGCTATGAGATATGCTCAGGAGCTTACCTATTCGTTGCGTACACTTGGTGTTATGGCAGATACCGACATCGTCGGCAGAAGCCTTAAGGCACAGATGAAATTTGCTGATAAAATCGGTGCGCAGTACGCACTTGTAGTTGGTGACAGTGAGCTTGAAGCAGGAAGTGCTACTCTTAAAAATCTGCGCAACGGTGAAAAGACGGAAATTTCCCTTGGCAGTGCTGTTGAACAAATAGCGGCACTATAAAATATATTAAAAAACGAAAGGAAGTAATAAAAATGGCAGAATTTCTTGGAAATACAAGACGTACAGACTACTGCGGTACTGTAACTGAAACAAAAATCGGACAGACTGTTACAGTTATGGGTTGGGTACAGAAGCAGAGAGACCTTGGAAGTATTATATTTATTGATTTACGTGACAGAACAGGTATTGTTCAGATAGCACTTGATGAAACAAGCGACAAGGCAGCTTTTGAAAAGGCAGGTATTGCAAGAAGTGAATATGTTCTTGCAGTAACGGGTGTTGTCCGTGAGCGTTCAAGTAAAAATCCGAAAATCCCGACAGGTAATATCGAAATTTTTGCTCAGGAGATAAAAATCTTAGGTGAATCCAAGACTCCTCCTTTTGAAATTGAAGAAAACTCAAATGTTAAGGATGAAATAAGACTTAAATACAGATATCTCGACCTTCGCCGTCCTGACCTTATGAAGAATATTCTTTTCAGACACAAGGTTGCAAAGGTAACCCGTGACTACTTTGACGAAAACGGCTTTATCGAAATCGAAACTCCTATGATGATAAAGTCCACTCCTGAAGGTGCGCGTGACTATCTTGTTCCCAGCCGTGTTCATCCGGGTTCCTTCTATGCTCTTCCCCAGTCACCTCAGCTTTATAAGCAGCTTTCAATGGTTGCAGGCTTTGACAGATATATGCAGATAGCACGTTGCTTCAGAGATGAAGACTTGCGTGCTGACAGACAGCCTGAATTTACTCAGATTGACCTTGAAATGTCCTTTGTTGACATGGAGGACGTACTTGCAATCGGAGAGGGATATATGAAGCGAATCTTCAAGGAATGTCTCGGGCAGGATATTGAAACTCCTTTGCCAAGACTTACCTACAATGAAGCTATGGAGCGCTTTGGATCAGATAAGCCTGATGTACGCTATGGAATGGAAATTTTTGACCTTACCGATACAGTTAGCAATTCCGAATTTGTTGTATTCAAGTCTGCAATTGAGAACGGAGGTACAGTTCGTGCTATTAAGGCAGAGAACTGCGTAACAACTCTTACAAGAAAAGAAATCGACAAGCTCACAGAGTTTGTTAAGGGTATTGGTGCCAAGGGCCTTGCGTGGATAAGAATGACGCAGGAGGGTGTTGCTTCCTCCTTTGCAAAGTTTATGACAGAGGACGAAATGGCGGCAATTCTTGCAAAGGCTGATGCTAAGACAGGTGATGTTATCTTTATTATTGCCGACAAGAACAAGGGACACGTGCTTTCTCAGCTCGGCTCACTCAGAATTGAGGTTGCAAACAGACTCGGCGTTGAAAAGAAAGGCACAGGTCTTTTGTGGATTACAGAATTCCCGTTCTTTGAATACAACGAGGAAACTGGCAACTGGGATGCTATGCATCATCCTTTTACCTCTCCTCTTGACGAATGTCTTGAATATCTTGAAACAGATAAGGGCAAGGTAAGAGCAAAGGCATATGACTTAGTACTCGGTGGTATTGAGCTGTCGTCCGGTTCTATAAGAATTACAAACCCTGAGCTTCAAAAGAGAATTTTCAATCTTCTTGGCTTCTCTGACGAGGAGGCATACGAAAAGTTTGGCTTCTTAACAGATGCCTTTAGCTATGGTGCGCCTCCCCACGGTGGTATGGGACTCGGACTTGACAGACTTTGTATGCAGCTGTTGGGTGCTGAAAGCCTTCGTGACGTTATTGCATATCCGAAGAATCAGGCGGCAATTGAGCTTATGACTATGGCTCCTGCAAAGGTTGACCAGAAAGCGCTTGATGACCTTTCTATTGCTATTATCGACAAGAAATAGAGCAGGGCTTCTCGCCCATAAAACGAAGTTTTTTAACCTCGGTCGCTTTTTGAAAAAAGCGACGCAAAAACTTTAACACTTTTACGCCGACCAATCGTGCTTCGCACAATAGGTCGGCGTGGTTTTATATTATAACCAAATTATAATACGAAAAAATACACGCCGGACTGTTTCACGAAGTGGAATAGTCCGGAAGTCGGATCGTA
>JAZSRA010000017.1:0-7178 GCA_045538195.1 Eubacteriales bacterium
AGAACAATGCGGAAAGAAAAGCCGCTTTGCTCTCTCTTTTTCTGCTTTTAGTGATATTCTTTGCTTTCGCAAAGAGTGATATGATTGCTATCGCAATCGTGATATTGAAGCCTTGCGGCTTCAGTGATATTCTATTCGCCTAAAAGCTCGCGCAGCGAATATCACTCGGCGTAAGCCGAATATCACTGCGAAGCAATATCACTCGCCGCAGGCGAATAGAGTTGGCGTGATACTCCGCTAAGAGTATCACGCCAAGCAGGCACACCTTTTTTTATTAAAATCTTGCCGCCTTTTCAGAGGGTGTTACGCCAAACATTTTTTTGTATTGTTTGTAGAAGCTTGAATAGTCATTAAAGCCACACTGCAGCGCAGTTGCGGTGACAGATTCGCCGTCTTCTATCTTTTGCCTAGCCAAAATCAGCTTTTTCCTTAAAATATATTGGTAAACCGATATATTCATATCCTTTTTGAAGGTTTGGGTAAGGGTGGATACCGATACGTTCAGCCTTTTGCTGAGTTCGGGAATAGAAATCTTATTGCAAATATTTTCATTTATAATTTCAATGCTCTTGGAGGTTATCTCATTTGGCTCACTGCCTTCTTTGACAGTTGAATGATCGTGGGAAACTTCACTTAACACAAGAGCCAATAAAGCTTGCATCAAGATTTGCTTCTCTCTGTCCGAACAATCCTTATCAACTGTCTCATTCATTTTGCGAAACAGCATCTTCTGTTCTTGACTTGCCTCGATTACTCGGGTGCCGAACGTACACTTTTTAATTAATTCTTCAAATTCTGGAATATCGTAAAATCCGAATACGCATCTGTGATATTCCTCGTCTGCCACGTTGATGAATTGATGATAGGTTTCTTTTGGAATTATTACGATCTGATAAGGAGAGAGGGGGATACGCTTTTCTTCAGAAATAAAAGTCGTTTTGCCTCCAACGAACAGTATAATTTCATGATAATTATGAAATTCCTTTGACGTAGCCGCACTCGTTCCCTTCGCGTGCTTGTACGTGCATTTCTCTCCGTATACAAATTTTGAAAACTTGGGTTGCATACAATCACCTCCCAATGTCATTATATAGGATTTTTACCGAATTGTCAATATGTTTTGTGATATTAGCAATTTACATTGTTTTTTGAATATGATACAATAAAGAAAAAATCATATTTTGAAAGGAAGATCAATATGAACAAGATGTTTGACATTTCCGGAAAAAAAGCAATCGTAACCGGCGGTACTCGCGGACTTGGTTACAGTATGGCAGAGGCACTTTGTGAGGCAGGCTGCGACGTAGTTATCATCGGCTCGTCCGACAGAGTTCACGAATCGGCAAAGAAGCTTAACTGCAAAGCAGTTCAGGCTGACCTTGCTACCAAGGAAGAGAATTATCGCGCGTTCAACGAGAGCCTTGCTTTGCTTGGCGGCGACCTTGATATTCTCGTAAACTGCGCAGGCGTTATTCACCGTCATCCCGCGGAGCAGTTCCCCTATGACGATTGGACACACGTTATTGACGTCAACCTTAATTCCGTATGGCTTCTCTGCCAGGAGGCTGGTAAGGTTATGATAGAGAAGGGCTACGGTAAAATCATCAACGTAGCGAGCATGCTCTCCTTCTTCGGCGGACAGACCGTTCCCGCATACGCGGCTTCCAAGGGTGCTGTTATGCAGTTGACCAAGGCGCTCACTAACGAGTGGGCAGGCAAGGGAATCAACGTAAACGCTATCGCTCCCGGATACATGGAGACCGACCTCAACGCGGCTCTTATCGCGAACAAGGACAGATTTACGACTATCAGCGCTCGTATTCCCGCAGGCAGATGGGGTAAGGCAGACGATATGAAGGGTCTGACCGTATTCCTTGCTTCTCACGCAAGCGACTACATCACAGGCGCTATCATTCCCGTTGACGGCGGATATATGGTTAAGTAATAAATAAGGATTTTATTCATTTACATAAAGGAGTTATTATTTATGAAAGCATTAGTTTGGACAGAAAAAGAAAGAGTTGTTATAGAGGAGCGTCCTATTCCCGATTATACGGGCAAGCTTCTCATTAAGGTTGCTTATGCGGGCATCTGCGGCTCTGACGTAGGTATCTATTGCGGTAAGCACCCCAGAGCTAAGACTCCCCTTATTATGGGACACGAGTTTACAGGTACGGTAGAAGCTATCGGCACGGGCGCTGACACAAATCTTCAGGTTGGCGACAAGGTCGTTATCAACCCCCTTTACTATTGCGGTAAGTGCCGCGCTTGCCTTGCGGGCAACACCCACGTTTGTAAGACTCTCCGCTTCTACGGTATCGACGTTGACGGCGGTATGGCAGAGTATGCGGCTATCCCCGACAAGTGTCTTTTGAAGCTTCCCGAGGAGCTTGATTTCAAGCTTGCTACTATCATCGAGCCTGCGGCAGTTGTCGTTCACGGTCTGCGTATGATCAAGAAGATGTTCCACGGCTCTGCGGCAGTAGTCGGTCTTGGCCCTATGGGACTTCTCAGCGCACTTATGCTTAAGGACAGCGGTGTAAGCAGACTTTTCTGCATCGAGACCCAGCCTGCGAGAATTGAAATGGCAAAGGCTTTGGGACTTGACGTAATCAATCCCAAGGAATGTGACGTTAAGGAATACATTTACGCAAACAACGATGACGAGGGCGTTGACGTTCTTGTTGAGGCAAGCGGACATCCTTCTGCTGCTAAGATGATGACCGATATTACTGGCGTTCGCGGCGAGATACTTCTTCTCAGCGTATTCAAGGAGCCTACCGCTATTGATCTTCGTACCGTCAACTTTGCTGAGCAGCAGATCATCGGCACACGTGTTTATACCTCCCTTGATTACAAGGACGCTATCGACTACTTGAAGCAGTACGGCGACAAGCTCGCTCCCGTTATCTCTCACGTCAAGCCCCTTGACGAGGGTCAGGAGGTCTTCCAGGAGATCATCAGCGGAAAGACGAATACTATGAAGGTTCTCTTCAAGATTTCTGATTGATAAATTGGAATTTGGCGGTGAGATGACCGTGATTTTCAAACCGTAGGGCTGGGACTCGCTCCGCCTTAACCGAACAGATTAAAATCAATGTTGGCGGCGGAACTAAGGCACCGCCCTACGATTGAGAATTTTGCTCAACTTACCGATAAATCAAAAATTAAAATTCAAATTATAAATTTGGGACATAGTATTGATTTTACCGATAAAAAAAAGGTATAATCAAGGTGTAATACTTATGGCTTTTGGAGGCAGCTTATGATCAACAACGATTCAAGATATATTAACAACGGAATAGAGATCCCCACCGCGGGCGGATACGCAGACCAGCCCAGTATCGTGGTTATGTCAGACGGCACCTTCGTTTGCGCCACAACTACGGGAAAGGGCGAAGAGGGAGCCGCAGGTCAGTACGTTTCCGTAATGCGTTCACTTGACGGCGGAAAGACCTGGAGCGAGGGAACTCTTATCGAGGACACCGAATGGGAGTCCGCCTACGCCGTGCTTGTAACCGATCGCTTTGACAGGATTTACTGTCTCTATAACTACAATCTTGATCACTACAAGAAGAACGAGTTTGAATCCATCCGTTTTGATATGGGCGGTACTTACTGCCTCAAATACAGCGACGATAAGGGACTTTCCTGGTCGGAAAGAATTATCGTTGACGTAGGTATAACCGACCTCGATACGCGCTATCCCTTCTATCCCAAGGCAGGTGGTGGAAAGCAGTACAGATTTATGTGGAACGTCGCGCGACCCTTTATCGACGGCGATGACCTTTACATAATGGTTGGTAAGCCTTTCCTTGGTGTAAAAGGTCAGTATAACTTTGAAACCTCGCGCGGAGTGCTTTTGGTGGCAAGAGGAATCGTCAAGGATCCTCATACTCCCTTTATCACACTCCCCGAGGGAGCAAAGGAGCTTTTGCCCCGTCCGGGTGACAGAATTACCGAGGAGCATTGTTGCGTCAAGCTTTCCGACGGAACGCTTTTCTGCACGTCAAGAACCGAGAGCGGTTATCCTCTTGTATTCGTCAGCCATGACGACGGCAAGAATTTCACCGACGGATTTATTCCCAAGCACGTAGGCGGTCTGCCCGTAAAGCAGCCGAGAGCGGCAAACTTCTTGTGGAAGCTTAAGAGTGGCAAGTATCTTTATTGGTTCCACAACGTGGGCAATATGGGATATGATTTCCGTGATCCCGCTTGGTGCGCTCCCGCCTTTGAGGTGGATACCGAATGTGGCAAGGAGCTTGTTTACGGTCAGCCCGAGATACTTTTCTATCACTTTGGCGACCGTCTTTCGATCAGCTATCCCGACCTCATTGAGTATGAAGGCAAGCTTATGATAACCGAAACTCAAAAGTTTATTGCAAGAATTCATACGGTTGGCGAAAGACTTCAGAACGCTCTTTTGAATCAGGACACGGTATGTGCAAGACTTGAAGGAATTTCTATGGAAACCTTGAAGACCGAGGGAATGCCCAAGCAGACCTATTCCAAGGTCAACCAAAGCGACAGAGACGAGTGGAAAGAGCTCGTAGAGAACGGCGGAACGACTTGGATCTTTGAGGGAACCTTCAAGGAAGGCGATAAAGTTATTTCCGCATATAGCAGACAGAGAGGCGGATTTAAGGTTGAGGTTGCCGAGGACGGCACACTTCGTTGCTTTGGCGCGGGTGAAAACGCGAACTTTACGGTTCAAGGCTCTATCAACGTATGCGACGGTAAGAAGCATCACGTGGCTTGGATCACCGACACCGCTGCCTGTGTCAGCTATCTTGTTATTGACGGCATTTTTGACAACGGCGGCAATCTGTCCGAATGCGGATGGGTTCATGTTCCTCGTCAGCTCAGCTTCATCAACGCGGTTAAAGACGTAAGCTTTGGCGAGAACGTCAGCGACGTGCGTCTGATAGAGAACACTATTCTGACAGCAGATGCTATCGGTGACTGGCGCGCAAGCTTGTAATTGCTAATACTTATTAAACGACCTCCATTGGGTATGAACAAGGGAGGTCGTTTTTTTAATGTATGCTTATAAATTGGAGTTTAGCGGGGATTAGGTGTTCATTTCTTGCCCGCGTTGGCAGAAAGTAACCAAAGGAAAGCGATTTCTTATATGTACTTTTCTTGCCACCAGCTGCAAGAAAAGTACGAAAAGAAAAGCCGCACGGGGGATAGGGGCGGGTCTTACGAATAAAAAAGCAGCAAGCCGCATTTTTATTCGTCTCGACAGCCCCTCCCCCGTGTCCCCCAACCCCAAAGGGTTGATATAGGGGAGTACGGCTTAAAACAATATAAAACTTTTAAGTTCAACGAGGCTTTCCCTTCGGGAAAGGTCGGCTTTGCCGACGGGGTCAGATTTGTGTGGGGGTGCTTACTTCAACTTAAATAAACTATAAGATTTAGTTAAACTTTTCGGCTGGGTTCTAAACTGTTGCAACACGGAAACGAATAGCAGGCTGAAATTTGACAAGTCAAATTTCAGCGTCACCTCACGGCGGTTAGAACCCAAATTCGGGAAAGCTTTTTGCCAAGCTTTTTCTCGAAAAAGCGGAAATCGCATCCCTCGCATCCCCCCGATAAATCAAAATTTGAAAAATCTATCTGTCTCCCTTTTTACCTCTCCCGACATAAGGAAAAGGACGATAAGGTTTATTATTGTCATAATTCCGAGGGCGAGGTCGGCGGCGAGCCAGGCGCTTTCGGGTGCGGTCAGTGCGCCGACGAAGACGAAAAGCGAATAGAGAACGACGTATATGGCGACGGGCGGCTTGCGTTTTGTGAGATAGATGACGCTCTCCTTGCCGTAATGCGCCCAGCATACTATCGTCGCAAAGGCGAACAAAAAGACCGAGACCGTCATATAATACTCAGACCATGCTCCAAGCACCGATGAATAGGACTTTATTGCCATCATCATCGGGTTGTCGGCAAACGACATAACCTCACCGCCGCCGAGGATAGCGACGATGATAACCAGCGCGGTGAGGGTGCAGAGCAGAATTGTGTCGACAAAGACCTCAAAAATACCCCAAAAGCCCTGCTTGGCAGGATTGTCGGTCTCGGCGGCGGCGTGAGCGGTCGGAGCGGTGCCGCAGCCTGCCTCGTTTGACATAAGTCCGCGCATACATCCCGCCTTCAATCCCCGAGAGACGAGAAAACCGAGTATGCCGCCCGCCGCACTGTTGAGTGAAAACGCGTCCTTAAAAATAGCGGCGAGTGCGTCGTCAATAAGCTGGTATCTCGCGGCGAGAACGGCTACCGAAAGCAGAATATAGCCGACGGTCATCAGGGGTACGGTCTTTTCAGAAAACGCGCTGACCCATCTTGCGTTGCCCGAGATGACTATTACGCAGAGCAGGGCAACAGCTGCACCAACGGCCCAGGTCGGGATATTCATAACCCCTTCAAGGGAGGTCGAAACGGCATTTGCCTGAATGATGCCGCCCATAGTTATAGCGTTGACAATGCAGAGCAGCGCAAAGATCGCGCCAAGCGCCTTGCCGAAGATCTTTTTGCCCTTTGAAGCGAAAAGATCATATATATAGTATGACGCTCCGCCTCGATATTCGCCGTCCTGTACGCGGCGGTGGGCGATGGCGAGGACTATCTCTGCGTATTTCAACACCATGGCTACAAGGGCGCTGATCCACATCCAGAATACCGACCCAAAGCCGCCGATGGCGATAGAGGACGCAACCCCCGCGATGTTTCCGACCCCAAGCGTACCCGCAAGAGCCAGAGTTACCGCGCGAAATGGCGATATGCCGTCTTTTTTTGAGGGTGTCAGCATTGAACGGATTATTTTGACGGGATGTCTTACGTAGAAAAAACCGAGCTTGAACGAAAAAAACAGCCCCGAAAGGAGGAGCAATATCGGGGTTATGACGCTGATTATATTAGTGTTTATAAATTCGAGCATATTTCCTCCGCGAGATGTTTGAATGTGGACAAATTTTGATTTATCTATGGGTTATTTATATTCATTTTCTGTCACCAGCGACAGAAAACGAACCAAAAGAAACGCGATTTCTTATATGTACTTTTCTTGCCACCAGCTGCAAGAAAAGTACGAAAAGAAAAGCCGCACGGGTGATAGGGGCGGGTCTCACGAATAAAAAAGCAGCAAGCCGCGTTTTTATTCGTTTCAACAGCCCCTCCCC
>JAZSRA010000037.1:0-1618 GCA_045538195.1 Eubacteriales bacterium
TAAAGGAGGTATAGATATGAATATTAAGGAAGCGGTTGAAAAGAGAATAATTGAGCTTTGCAATGAAAGAAACATTGCAATTAACGCACTTGCTAATATCTCAGGTGTTTCACCCTCGACAATTTACAGTATGCTTAACGAGAAAAGCAAGAATCCCGGTGTCGTGTCAATCAAAAAGATTTGCGACGGTCTTGAAATCAGTATCAGAGAATTCTTTGACAGCGATTTATTTGACGATTTGGAACAAGAGATTAAATGAGTTTTGAAGTGGCTGTATCACGAACGAAGTGAGGCAGCCACTTGTTATTTATTTATATATATGCTATACTGAATTTACAGGCAAAAGCCTGAATAAAATTTTTGGAGAATGCTGTTTGAAAATGAACAACACCTTGGAGATAGTAATGTAAACCGCGAGGTTTGCAAATACTACTCCCCGCAAGCCTCCGGTGATTGAAGGTCAACAATTCTTGGAGGTCTAACAATGAAAAATGACTGCATCATTCGTTTGGAAAAAACAGAAGAACATCGCGAAACCGAAGCTCTCGTCAGGGAAGCGTTCTGGAATGTGTACCGTCCCGGTTGTCTTGAGCATTATGTACTCAATCAGCTGAGGAACGACGAAGCATTTGTGCCCGAGCTTAATTTCGTTATGGAAAAAGACGGCAGACTGATTGGTCAAAATATGTTTATGAGGGCGGCTATCAAAGCCGATGACGGCTCAGATTTGCCCATTATGACTATGGGACCCATCTGCATTTCACCCGAATTACAGGGGCAAGGTTACGGCAAGAGACTGCTCGACTATTCCTTGGAAAAGGCGGCAGAGCTTGGTTGCGGAGCACTTTGCTTTGAGGGAAATATCAATTTCTACGGTAAAAGCGGATTCACATATGCGAGCGAATTCGGTATCCGTTACCACGGTTTACCCGAAGGTGCGGACGCATCGTTCTTTCTTTGCAAGGAGCTGAAAAAAGGTTATCTTGACGGCATCAGCGGTGAATACACTCCACCAAAGGGATATTTTGTTGATGAGGCAGAAGCCGAAGAATTCGACAAACAGTTTCCGCCGAAAGAAAAGCTCAAGCTCCCCACACAACTGTTTTAACCTGACTGAATAAAAAGAGCCGTCCGAGTAATCGGGCGGCTTGATGTTTATACATATATCAATTCTTTGCAGACAATCTCACTTGCTCTTTCCTGAATGCTGTTCATTCGTTGTACCCATTCGAGTTGGTTTTGAGCTTTGAGTTGTTCGGTGATGTTCTCGGTTTTTGTCATTTGCTCTACGAGGGTATTGAACATTTGCTAGGCTTGGGTGTCAATCTCTGCACAGTGTTGGTAGAGTTTGCCTTGGGTAAGGAGAGTTGTGAAAAGGACGGGAGTGTGTTTTTGTAGGTAGTCCTTATACATCATACCCCATTTGCCGAGGCGAATGGAAGTCGGAGGCCAAGCGGTCTTAGGAAGACAATGACTAGACCCAACTCCTTGGCTCACAGAACGACATGGCTACGATCCGACTTGAGTTTGCCTTGGGTAAGGAGAGTTGTGAAAAGGACGGGAGTGTGTTTTTGTAGGTAGTCCTTATACATCATACCCCATTTGCCGAGGCGAATGG
>JAZSRA010000041.1:0-24348 GCA_045538195.1 Eubacteriales bacterium
CATTGCGTTGACCTATCATAAAAATACCGACAAACTGGTCTGTCATTATTGCGGACATACAAAGAATAATGTGTTGGTCTGCCCGGAATGTGGTTCTAAATATGTGAAATTTTTCGGTACTGGAACTCAAAAGATTGAACAGGAACTTAATACGCTCTTTCCCGAGGCAAGAATTTTGAGAATGGATTTTGATACCACATCAGGAAAAGGCGGTCACGAGGCAATCTTAGATAAGTTTAAAAGAGGCGAGGCAGATATCCTTTTGGGAACACAGATGGTTACAAAAGGACTTGATTTTCCTGATGTAACCCTTGCGGGAGTATTGGCAGCGGATTCATCTTTAAATATTGATGATTTCAGGGCAAATGAGAGAAGCTTTTCCCTCATAACTCAGGTATGCGGAAGAGCAGGCAGAGGTGATGCAGAGGGCAGAGCGGTTATCCAGACTTATCAGCCTGACAACGCCACTATTGTTTTTGCAAAAGAACAGAACTATGAGGCTTTTTATGAAAACGAGATTGTTTTCAGGGGAAGAATGGAGTATCCGCCTTTTTGCGATATAGTATATATTCTGCTGTCAGGTGAGAATGAAAAGGAAGTTAAAGCCGAAATTGACAATATAGGAGGTGTTATACTTAAACATTTGTCAGGGGAAGAAAGTCCCATAAATGTTATAGGACCTGCCCCATCACCTATTGCCAGAATAAAAAATAAATACAGATACAGAATGTTGATAAAGGTTAAAAATGCAAATAAAGTTCTTCCGATTTTAAGAGCAATCAATACGGCTCATAATAACGGAAAAACAGAAAATACCCTTGTTATAGATGTTAACCCTATAAATATGATTTGATTTAAGAGAGGAGAAAATATAATGGCTATAAGAAAAATTGTAACTGTGGGTGATGACGTATTAACAAAAAAATGCCGTACAGTAGATAAGATTGATGACAGAGTAATAACACTGCTTGATGATATGATTGATACTTTGTATGAATCAGGAGGGGTTGGTCTTGCAGCACCTCAGGTAGGCGTTCTTAAAAGAATAGTAGTTATTGACTTGGATGACGGCGAGGGACTTATAGAACTTATAAACCCTGAAATAATCTCTCAGGAGGGGGAACAGACCGATTCTGAAGGCTGTCTTAGCTATGCCGGACGATACGGCAAGGTTACACGCCCCAATGTTGTTACCGTCCGTGCAATGGACAGAAATGGCGACCTTTATGAATACACAGGAGAAGGTCTGCTTGCAAGAGCATTTTGCCACGAGCTTGACCACCTTGACGGCAAACTTTATCCCGACGTAGCCGAGAGAATGCTTTCAAAGGACGAGCTTGAAGAGCTTGAATAATTTTTGACTTGGAGAAAAGATAAATGAGAATACTTTTTATGGGAACGCCGGATTTTGCGCTCCCCACGCTTCGTGCGCTTTGCGAGAGCCGTCACGAGGTCGTCGGTGTCGTAACCAAGATAGATACGCCAAAGGGGAGAGGACATCATCTGACCCCACCGCCTATCAAGGTCTATGCTATGGAGCAGAATATCCCCGTATATCAGCCGAATACCTTGAAGGGCGAGGAGTTTGCGGCGGTTCTGAGTGAGCTTGATCCCGAGATGATCGTCGTTGTTGCGTTTGGTAAGATCCTGCCGCAAAACGTGCTTGATTATCCCAAATACGGCTGCGTAAACGTCCACGGCTCGCTCCTGCCAGAATACAGGGGAGCGGCGCCGATGCAGAGAGCCATTATCGACGGCAAGAAGGTGACGGGAATTACCACAATGCTGATGGCGGCGGGACTTGACACGGGAGATATGCTGCTTAAAGCCGAGGTCGAGATCGGCGAAAACGATAATTTTGAGGATATGCACGACCGACTCTCTGAGGTTGGCGCGCGTCTGCTTATGGAGACCGTCGAAGGTCTTGAAAAGGGTGAGATCGTACCTGAAAAGCAGGACGACAGTCTTTCAACCTACGCGGCAAAGATCGAAAAGAGCGACTGTCTGCTTGATTTTTCAAAGGACGCGAAGACACTTCACGACCTTATCAGAGGTCTTTCGCCGATTCCGCTTTCCTTTACCCACACGCCCGACGGAAAGCTGCTCAAAATCGTCGCAAGCCGCGTTGTTGATGCCGACAAGGTATGCGACAAGCCCTGCGGAACGGTAATTTCGGTGGGCGAGGACATCAAGGTTGCTTGCGGAAAGGGAATTTTGTCGCTTTTGACCGTTGTTCCCGAGGGCAAGGGAAAAATGTCAGCAGCCGATTTCGTTCGCGGCAGAAAGATAGCCGAGGGCGATCTGCTTTCGTAACAAATCAAGAAATTTCCTTGTTTTTTGATCGAGATTTAAAGGACACTATTTATTGATAGCTTTTTTGTGGTAAATAGGAGAAAATATGTTTTTTGGATTTTTTTATTGGGACTGGACAATTTTGATCCTGCTCCCCGCTATGATCTTCGCGATAATCGCACAGATCTCGGTAAAATCGACCTTTGAAAAATACGACAAGGTGCCTACCGCTCGCAGAATGAGCGGAGCCGAGGCGGCAAGACGCATCCTTGACCGAAACGGACTTTACAACGTGAAAGTTGAGCGAGTTCATGGACACCTGACCGACCATTACGATCCACGAGCGAACGTTATCCGTCTCAGCGAGGCTACGCACGACAGTGTAAGCGTCGCGGCACTTGGAGTTGCCGCTCACGAGGCGGGACACGCGGTTCAGCACGCTACGGGATATTTTCCCATCAAAGTGCGTTCGGCGATCATTCCCGTAACTCAGATAGGTTCGAGATTAGCCATGCCGATTTTTCTTGTGGGAATTTTGCTTTCTTACGCGCAGTACGTAACTCCCGAGGTGGGTGGAATCATTATGGGTGCGGGCATTCTTCTTTTCTCGCTGACGGCATTCTTCCAGCTCGTTACTCTCCCCGTTGAGTTCAACGCGTCCTCACGCGCGCTAAAAACCCTTGGAGAAGCGGGAATCCTCTATGAAGAAGAAATATCCGGTGCACGAAAAGTTCTGTCTGCCGCCGCTATGACATACGTTGCGGCTCTTGCGTCGTCGCTGGCGTCGCTTTTCAGACTGATCCTTATCGCAAATCGCGCTTCGGGCAGACGAAGATAAATAAGAAAAAAACAATGGTGAAGGAGGAAAAAAGATTGTCACCGAGAGAACTTGCATATAAAGTGTTAAAGAATGCTTTGTCGGGCGCAACTTATTCCAACATCGCCATTGACAACGCGTTAAAAAAGAATGAACTGTCCGACGCGGACGCAGGTCTGCTCACGGCTATCGTTATGGGAGTGACCGAGAGGCGTCTGACGTTGGACTATATAATAGACAAGCTTTCCGACCGCCCCGACAAGGTTGACTCGGACACGAGGATATTGTTGCAAATGGGGATTTATCAGGTGACATATCTTGATAGAATACCCGAATACGCGGCGGTAAACGAAACCGTCGACCTCGCCCCGAGAAGGAGCAGAGGGTTCGTCAACGCAGTAATGCGTTCCTATCTTCGCAAAAAGAAAAGCGGCGCTTTAAATGAGCTTTTCCCAAACGAGGAAAGCGACCCCGTCGAGTATCTTTCTGTTTATTATTCCTTCCCGAAGGACGTTTGCGAGAGATTTTTGGGAATATACGGTCTGGAAAGAACAAAGAAGATATTTGAAATATTCAATAAGCCGCCGAAGCTGACTTTGAGAATAAACACCTTGAAGATCAGCCGCGAGGGATATGCCGCGCTACTTGACGAAAGGGGCATCAAGTACACCTTGTCAAAGCGGCTTGAAAACGCTATTTTGCTTGAAAATATCAGCTTCGCCTCACTGCCGGGCTTTGACGAGGGTTACTTCTTCGTTCAGGACGAGGCTTCACAGATATGCGTCGAGGCTATCGACGCAAAAGCCGATATGTTTATGATAGACGCGTGCTCCTGTCCGGGTTCAAAATCCTTCGGGTCGGCAATAAAGATGGGAAACAAGGGCAGAATTCTGTCCTTTGACCTCCACGAAAGCAAGCTCAAATTGATAGACAAGAGCGCGTCAAGACTTGGTATTGATGTTATCACCGCCGCCGTCCGCGACGGCAGAACGCTTGACGAAAGCCTTGCGGGACAAGCCGACAGAGTGCTTTGCGACGTACCCTGCTCGGGACTCGGCGTTATTGCGAAAAAGCCCGAGATCAGGTATAAGTCGCTTGACGATTTTTCAAGACTTCCCGAAATTCAGGCGGCAATTCTTGAAAACTGCTCAAAATACGTAAAGCGCGGCGGAGTTTTAGTCTACTCCACCTGCACCGTCTTGCCCGAGGAGAACGAAGGCAACGTAGCGGGTTTCCTTGAAAATCACCCCGAATTTTCGCCCGTGGACTTCACGGTGGGAGACGTTAAGAGCGAGGGCGGTATGCTGTCCCTTGCCCCCGATCTTCACGGAACAGACGGATTTTTCGTGGCAAAATTTATAAAGAATTAAAAAGAGAATTATGAAGAACATATTATCATACACGCCCGACGAGCTTTGCGAGCTTATGGCATCCATAGGCGAGCCGAAGTACAGGGCAAAGCAGATTTTCACCCAGCTTCACAAGGGCGTTCTGCTCGACGAAATGACCAACGTGGGCAAGATGACGAAAGAAAAATTACATAACGCGGTCGATTGCTCTTTGCCGCGTGTCAAGCGCAAGCTCGTCTCTTCGCTTGACGGCACGGTAAAGTATCTTTTCTCGCTTTCCGACGGTAACTGCATCGAATCCGTCGTTATGAAATACGAGCATGGCTACACGATCTGCGTGTCAAGTCAGGTGGGCTGCCGAATGGGATGTAAATTCTGCGCATCGACTATCGCGGGCAGAGTCCGTGACCTTGAAGCGGGCGAGATACTCGGTCAGATCATCTCGGCGCAGAGAGATATGAATATCCGCATATCCAACGTGGTTATGATGGGTATCGGCGAGCCGCTTGACAATTACGACAACGTTGTGAAATTTTTGGATCTTGTCAATCTTCCCGACGGTGTGAATATCGGTTACCGTCACATCTCGCTCTCAACCTGCGGCGTTGTGCCGAAGATATATGAGCTGGCAGAGTTGAATCTGCCGATAACGCTTTCGGTGTCGCTTCACGCAACCGACGACGCTGTTCGCTCGGAGATAATGCCTGTCAACAAGGCTTGGGGAGTAGACGAGCTTCTCGATGCCTGTCGTGATTACTACAAGGCTACCGAGCGTCGTATCTCCTTTGAATACACCCTGATCTCGGGCAAAAACGACACCAAGCAAAACGCTTTACATTTAGCAAACACCCTTAACTCAAAGCTTCGCAGCCGCACCGAGACTATGCCTATACACGTCAATCTTATTCCAGTCAACGAGGTCACCGAATCGGGTTACAAAAGCTCTGACCGTGATGCCGTCAAGCGTTTTGCCTCGGTCCTCGAAGCGCACGGTATTCGCGCTACTATCCGCCGAACCCTCGGCTCCGACATCAACGCCTCTTGCGGTCAGCTCCGTCGCGAGGACACCGAGGCGTAGAGACGCGGGGGATGCGATTTCCGCTTTCTTGAAAGAAAGCTTGGCAAAGAACTTCCCGAAAGGGGGTTCTAACTGCCGTGAGGTGACGCTGAAATTTTGCACACAAAATTTCAGCCTGCTATTCGTTTCCGTGTTGCAACAGTGTAGAACCCAGCCGATACAATTCATCTTATATTTATAGAAACTTTAAGTTAAAGTTAGATAATATTTGGTAGGTTCAATACCTTACCAATACAAAAACGACAGTGAGGGATTTTTTTAACGAGCGAAGCGAAGTGAAAAATCCACCGACACCCTAAAAGGACCCCTTTTTCGGGAAGTTTCTTTGCTTACTTTCTTTTCAAAGAAAGTAAGCCGCCGGAGGCACGCATCCCTCGCATCCCTCGCATCCCCTCAACAATTCCCAATAACGCTCCTTACATAAAAACACTTTTAAGGAGCATTATGAGAACCAAAACCAAAGATAAAACCACAAAAAAACTAACAATATTTGCGCTTTTGTCGGTAGGCATCTTTATTTTTACCGCAATATGCGCATTTAAGTATCTTTTTGAGGATCTTGGCGGCAAGCGCGAGCTTATTGAGATACCATCGTTCACGGGGGCGAAATACAGCGAAATTTCCGCACCCGACAGAATAGAGCTTGAACGCGAGCTTGTCTTTTCGGACGATATACCCGAAGGTGAGATCATCTCGCAATTCCCGTACGCGGGAGCGAAACGCAAGCTTGCCGAGGGCGAAAAATACACCGTCAAGCTGACGGTCAGCATGGGAAAAGAGAGACAAACGCTCCCCAACCTTAAAAATTTCAAATATACCGAGGCGGCGGCGGTTCTTCGCTCGATCGGTGCTGAAATACGCATAGTTTCGGTCTACGACGATGAAATCGAGAGGGATATAGTGCTTCGTACCTCGCCTGCGGCAGGTAATCGTGTTGAGCGAGGAGAGCAGGTGACGCTTTTCGTCAGCCGAAATCATATCCATAGCTCGGTGCGTGTCGGAGATTTTGTCGGACTTCCTCTTGACGAGGCGGCTGCCGAAATTTTGGCGCAGGGCTTGACCTTGGACAAGATAAGCCAGGATTATTCAGACAAATTTGCCGCGGGAGAGGTCATTTCACAGAGCGTAGCTCCGGGTAGCTACGTTTTACACGGAACGAAGATAGATATAACCGTCAGCGCGGGACAAAAGAAAGAAGAATTGCATCCATTTCGTAGAGATATAATCAGGGAAAACGGAGAATAGCGTGAAAGTTACTTCCCACTTATAGGTAATTTAACTGTTTCACGCGCGAATTTTGCCTTTAC
The DNA here is from genome assembly GCA_045538195.1 of Eubacteriales bacterium. Classification (GTDB taxonomy): domain Bacteria; phylum Bacillota; class Clostridia; order Oscillospirales; family CAG-272; genus SVTX01. Next base: position 6,844 of record JAZSRA010000041.1, read on the forward strand.
GGCAAAATTCATCGATTACTATTTGTGCCGCCGCGGGGTTCCCCGAAGCGAATTAAGTGAGCTTTTGGGGTTCCATAGCGGCGGAATGGAGATTTATATGAGTCAGTTGATTAAAGGAAGAATCGTTTCGCTCTTGGGTGGTCTTTACACAGTCAGAGTCAAGGACGAGAATGAATACAGAGAGATCTCCTGCCGAGCAAGGGGGATCTTTCGCCATAGCAATATGTCACCTTTGGTTGGAGATATAGTTGCCATTGATCTCTCTGAGGGCGAGGGAAATGCGGTGATCGACGAAATATGCGACCGCAAAAACTCGCTTATCCGTCCGCCCCTTGCCAATCTTGACGTGGTTTTTGTAACCATGGCGGCAAAGTCTCCCGCTCCTATGCCCGATATGTGCGACAAACTCACGGCAATATTGGAGCACAACGATATTCAGCCTGTGATCGTCATCGGAAAGTGTGATCTTGACAGAGAAAGTGCCGCCATTTTAAAGGACACCTACGAAAAGGCGGGATATGACGTTTTCGTCCTTTCCTGCGCCACGGGCGAGGGAATAGACGAGATAAAGAGATACGTCGACACCTCTCTTGACGGCAAGATCGCCGCATTTGCGGGAGCGTCGGGCGTTGGCAAATCGACCTTGATGAATAAGCTTTTCCCAAACCTTGAGCTTGGCACGGGTGACGTCAGCCGCAAGACGGCGAGAGGTAAGCATACAACGCGCGCGGTCAATCTTTTTCCCATAAGCGAGACGGCTTTCCTTGCCGACACACCCGGCTTTTCGATGCTTGATTTTGAGCGGTTTGATTTCTTTGACCTTGAAGATCTTCCACTTTGCTTCCCCGAGATAAACGATCGCATCGGACAGTGCAAGTACACTAAATGCACGCATATCAAGGAAGAGGGTTGCGCCGTGGTTGAGGCGGTCAAGCGCGGAGACATGGCAAAAACCAGACATGAAAGCTACGTTATGCTCTACGATATTCTGAAAAACAAACATAAGTGGGACAAATAATATAGTGATCCTCGAAATAAACGTGGGGGCGAATACCGTTCGCTCGAAGCAAAGGGAGAAACAATGAAAGCATACATATTTACGGGTGGTGAAATATATCACCAATATATAGAGGAACGCCCCGAGGAGGGCGATCTCGTGATCTCCGCCGACGCGGGATACAAAAACGCCAATCTTATGGGTGCGCATACCAATATTCTCATAGGAGACTTCGATTCCCTCGGTCAGATCCCCGAGGACGTTGACGAGGTGTTACAAGTTCCCACCGAAAAAGACCTGACCGATACCCAGATCGCGGTGGAGACCGCCATAGAAAAGGGAGCAGACGAGATAATCATAGTCGGAAGCACTTCGGGCAGATTTGACCATGCGCTCTCAACTTTGGCGATCCTTGAAAAGTATCACGAAAAGAAAATTTCAATCTATATCGTCAACGGGCAGAACCGCGTCAGATATATAAAAAACAGCGGATTTATAGTGATTCGCAGTCAGTATAAGTATTTTTCGCTGATCGCCGCCGACGAAAAGGTCAAGGGCGTCAGCATTGAGGGCGCAAAGTATCCCTTGGTCAATAAGACCTTGACGAGAGACCATCAGTTTGCGGTCTCGAATGAGATAGTTAAAAACGCGGCGCTCATTACCGTGAAAAAGGGCGGAGTTTTTATAATCGAGTCGAGAGACCTTTGATTTTTCGGACGGATGAGAGATTTTCGGCATATAATGTTGTTGAAAGCATTATCTGGAGGTAATTTTTATGAAAATAGTTCTCGTTCGTTCACCGTCGTTTCTTTCTCCGGTTTTGAGAAGAATTTTTGGGATAAAAACCGAGAAAAGAAAAAGATAAACCACATCATCAAGATATAAAGAACGGCTACAACAAAAACTATCCTTATTAAAATTTTTTGAAGTTCTTAGAAACTTTTTTCCAAAAAGTTTCTAAGCCGTCGGAGACAAGCCGTTGGAGACGAAAAATGAAAGAAAAAATGTTTTTCCCCGTAACGAGGGAGGAAATGAAAGAAAGAGGCTGGGAAGAGCCTGATTTTGTATACGTTTGCGGTGACGCCTACGTCGAACACCCGTCCTTTGGCGCGACTATTATCTGCCGTGTCCTTGAGGACAAGGGATTCAGAGTGGCGTTTCTCGCTCAGCCCGACTACAAGAGCTGTGACGATTTCAAGCGTTTCGGTCGTCCGAGGCTTGGATTCCTCGTCAGTGCGGGAAATATCGACTCTATGGTCGCGCACTACACGGCGGCAAAAAAGAAACGCACTTACGACTATTATTCGGCGGGCGGTAAGATGGGAAAGCGTCCCGACCGTGCAACGATAGTCTATTCCAACCGCATCCGCGAGGCGTATGGCGACGTGCCGATAATTCTGGGCGGTCTTGAAGCCTCCTTGCGCCGATTTGCCCACTACGATTATTGGGACGATAAGGTTCGCCGTTCAGTGCTGGTGGATAGCCGCGCCGACATACTGACCTACGGTATGGGTGAGAAGATCCTCGTCCGTATCGCCGAGCTTCTTGATCGCGGCGTGCCGATAAAAAAGATTCGCGACGTAAGAGGTACGGTCTATCTTGCGAAGCCCGAGGATAAGGTCAATTATCCCGTGGCGGCGACCTTTGATTACGACGATCTGAAAACAGACAAAAGAAAGTATGCCGAGGCGTTCGGCGTGCAGTATAAAAATCAAGATTCTATTAACGGCAAAGCGATCTGTGAAATATACGACGGCAAGATGCTGGTTCAGAATCCGCCCATGCCGCCTCTCGAGCGTGAGGAGCTTGACCACGTTTACAGTCTGCCTTATATGCGTGCGTATCACCCGATGTACGAAGCCGAGGGCGGCGTGCCTGCAATAGAGGAGGTCAAATTTTCTCTGACTCACAACCGCGGCTGCTTTGGAGCCTGCAATTTCTGCGCTCTGGCGTTCCACCAAGGCAGAACGGTGCGTTCAAGAAGTATTCAGAGTGTCGTAGAGGAAGCCAAGATCATCGCCGAAATGCCCGATTTCAAGGGTTACATACACGACGTAGGCGGTCCCACGGCGAATTTCCGCTATCCGTCCTGCGACAAGCAACTTGAAAGCGGAGTCTGCCCTAACCGCAAGTGCCTCGCTCCCACTCCCTGCAAAAATTTGAAGGTAGACCATACCGAATATATCAAGCTGATCGAGGAGATCGAAAGGATACCGAAGGTCAAGAAGGTGTTCGTCCGTTCGGGTATTCGCTTTGATTATCTGATGTGCGACAAGGACGACAGCTTTTTCCGCAAGCTCGTCCGCGACAACGTGTCGGGTCAGCTTAAAGTTGCCCCCGAGCATTGCTCGTCGCCCGTGCTGAGATGTATGGGCAAACCCGATTTCAACGTCTATCAGGGATTTAGAAAGAGGTTCTTTGATATTACAAATGAGATCGGCAAGGAGCAGTATCTCGTTCCGTACCTTATGTCAAGCCACCCCGGCTCGACGCTCAACGACGCTATCGAGCTGGCACTTTGTCTCAAACGCGACCACTATGCTCCCGAGCAGGTGCAGGATTACTATCCTACTCCCGGTACTGCGTCCACGGTTATGTATTACACAGGAATAAATCCTCTTGATATGAAGCCCGTCTACGTGGCAACCGACTATCACGAAAAGCAGCTTCAACGCGCGCTTTTGCAGTATAACAGACCGCAAAATGCCGATCTTGTGCGCGAGGCACTGACACGCGCGGGCAGGGAAGACCTTATCGGCTATGGCGAGGAGTGCCTTGTGCGTCCCGCGGGCGGAAAACCGCAGAATTTCGGCAAGACTTCATCGAAGGGATCGAGCAAACCAAAGCCCGACGGACGAAAGACAAATTCGGCACAAAAATCAACTCAAAAGGCAAAAATTAGCGCAAAAAACGCTCAGCCGTCCGATAAAAAGTCCTCAAAACCCACCTATAAAGCAGGCTGGGCAAAGCCGAAGGCTAAAAAAGGCGGTAAGAAGAAATAATAAAGACAAAAGCAGTTGAGCTTAAAAGTTCAACTGCTTTTTATGTAAAAGCTTTTAAATTGCAATTTATCTATGGTTTTAATACTAACTTTTCTTGTCATCAGCGACAAGAAAAGTTACAAAAGAAACGCCGCACGGGTGTAGGGGTGAGTTCTAAAAATCCGCCAAAGGCGACAGAACACACAAATCAAAGGCGGATTTTTTGAACATCCCCTCCCCCGTGTCCCCCAACCCCGAAGGGTTAATATAGGGGAGTACGGCTTACAACCATATAAAACTTTTAGCCTCAACGAGGCTTTCCCTTCGGGAAAGGTCGCTTACGCGACAAAGCTTTTAGTTTTAATAAGATCACGGCTACAAATCGAAAATAAAAGAAGGATTTCACTTCTTTAAAATCAATAAACCCATTTCGTCGGCATAGCCGACAGAAGAGAGGGGTACATAGGGAAGAGAGGATGTCGCAGGGCGAGAAAATGCGGCATGTTCGCTTTTTCTCGAACAAGACCCTCTTTCACCTATGCGGCGTTTCTTTGGTTCGTTTCTTGCCGACGCGGGCAAGAAATGAACATAAATAAAACACATAGATAAATCAATATTTAAACAAAAGAAAAAAGGAAAACCCTTTTTTGGTTTTCCTTGTTCCTGATTATCAAACCTCGGCAGGCTCTTCGGCGGAATGAATAAAGTCCTCCGCGTGGGTAAGCGCTTCCTCGTAAGCCGCGAGAACAGACTGCTCAAGTTGACTTCTGAACTGAGAGTTGATAGGATGTACGATGTCGCGATAGGTATCGTCGGGATTCTTTCTGCTGGGCATCACGATGAAAAACTTCTCACGTGCGTTTATTACCTTGATGTCGTGAACTGCCAGCTGACCGTCAAAGGTTACCGAAACGATAGCCTTCATAGGACCTTCTTCAAAAAGCTTTCTTATTTTAATGTCTGTGATCTGCATTGTGTTAGACCTCCGTTGTTTTTTATACTTTCTACAATAACATTATAATTGCCTTGTGTGACGGCTGTTAAACTGTAAAAGTGTTTTTTCTGTGAAGAAAGGTATTTTTTTCAAGTATTTTTTTGTTTATTTTGTCAAAATCGGTAATTAATAAATACAGTTATCTTTTAAGGAGTTAATTTATGGCAACACCCAATACGCATCTCGGAGCCGAGAGAATACGCGAAATAATGTCGTCAAACTCGGATAAGGTCATATTTTTTCTCGGAGCAGGGGGAATAATGATGTCCTCGCTGGCTTTGCTTACGGGTAGAGCTGGATTTTCCGTCAAAGGCTCTGACAGAACAAGGTCTGCGCTGACAGATAAGCTTGAGGCGGCAGGAATTGAAATGTTCTATTCTCACGCTGATGATAATCTCGGAGACAATTGCGGCGTGCTGGTCTATACCGTGGCGGTTTCACCCGACACCCCCGAGTACGCAAGAGCGCAGAGAGAGGGAATACACTGTATCTCCCGCGCCGACTATCTTGGTTACGTAATGACCGAGTACAAGAACCGTGTGGGCGTTGCGGGAATGCACGGAAAGAGCAGTTGCACCTCTATGCTTGCGCAGATCTTTCTCGACGCGGCAGAGAGGGGAGAATCAAGCGACCCTACTATCGTGTCGGGCGCTACCTACTCTCCTATGGGCGGTGCGTATTATCTTGGCGAGCATGACAATTTCATTTTCGAGGCATGCGAATATATGGACAGCTTTCTTGATTTCAACCCCACAGTTGCCGTCTTGCTAAACGAGGAGATCGAACACGTGGATTATTTCAAGAGCATTGAGCAGATACGCGATTCCTTTACACGGTATGCTTCCCTCGTGGGCAAGGACGGAATCGTGGTCTATAATATCGACGATCCCGACACGGTAATTTCCGCGGAGAGGGTCGAGGCGGCGAAGATAAGCTTCGGCCTCTCCGAGACGGCGCTTGTTCGAGCTGCCAATATCGATCTTGACTCATATCCGATAGAATTTGATATTGAGATCGAAGGCGAGCATTTTGCCCATATCGCTCTGCCGTCATTTGGAAAGCACAGCGTTTACAACGCCTTGGCGGCAACCGCCGCAAGCCTTGCGTGCGGTCTTTCGGGTGAGACGATCACTAAGGGCCTTGCCGATTTCAAGGGCGCAGGCCGAAGAATGGAATATAAGGGCAGAGTAAACGACGCGTTGATCTATGACGATTACGGTCACCATCCCACCGAGGTATCGGCAACTCTCGCAGGTGCGAAAAAGGTCTGTGGAGGTAGACTTATCTGCGTGTTCCAGCCTCATACGTATAGCCGCACCGCCGCCCTTGCAGGACAGTTTACGGACGCCTTTGCCGATGCAGATAGGGTCATTTTGACCGACATCTACGCTGCAAGGGAGGAGAATATATACGGTATCTCGTCGGAAAAGCTTGCCGTCACTATTGGCGATAAAGCAATTTACGGTGGTGATCTCGATTCCATCGCCGAAATAATTAAAAAGACCGCTCGTAAAGACGATATGGTGATCGTCATGGGTGCGGGAGATATTTTCAAGGTGTTTCCCAAATTAGGCTTGTAAGAATTGAAAATCAAATGTAAATTGTATAAAAATGCTTGGACTTTGACTCTTACGGGACTCAAAATCCAAGCATTTTTGTTAAATATATTATCCAAGATTTTTTTGTTCAAATTTTGATTTATCGCGATTTACGTGTCAATATCCTTCATATACTCGCGTCCGTGGGCGGCGATAAACGCCTTTCTTGCGGGCAGATTGTCGCCAAGGAGGGTGTCAAAGATACGGTATGTCTCGTCCTGATCCGCAGGCACTACGGCAATAAGACGGCGAGTTGCGGGATTCATGGTCGTTTCCCACATCATGTCGGCGTCGTTCTCACCAAGACCCTTTGAACGCTGAAGCGTGTATTTCTTGTTGCCCAATTCCTTGAGAATATCTGCCTTTTCAAATTCGTCGAAGGCGAAATAGGTCTTATCCTTTGTGGTTATCTCAAAAAGGGGAGTTTCGGCGATAAATACTCGCTTTTCCTTTAAGAGCGTGGGAAGCAGACGGTAGAACATGGTCAAAAGCAGGGTTCTGATCTGAAATCCGTCCTCGTCAGCATCTGTACAAATGATTATCTTTGACCAACGGAGAGAATCAAGGTCAAAGGGAAGAATGTCACCCTTTTTCTTGCTCTCGATCTCAACGCCGCAACCGATGACCTTCAATAGATCTGTGATGATCTCGCTCTTGAAAATTCTGTCGTAGTCGGCTTTCAGACAGTTTAGCGTTTTACCTCTGATAGGGATTATCGCCTGAAATTCGGAATCTCGTCCCATTTTACAAGAACCCAAAGCCGAGTCACCCTCAACGATGTAAAGCTCGCGGAGTGTTGGGTCCTTGGATCGGCAGTTGACGAATTTTTCGACGCGGTTTGCGATGTCGATAGTACCCGTCAGCTTCTTTTTGACGTTCAGTCTTTCCTTTTCGGCAGACTCGCGGCTTCGCTTATTCACAAGCACCTGACCCGCTATCTTGTCCGCCTCCATAGGATGCTCGATGAAGTATATCTCCAAATTTGTGCGGAGAAAATCGTTCATCGCCTCGTAAATGAAGGTGTTGGTGATAGCCTTTTTGGTCTGGTTTTCGTATGAGGTCATAGTCGAGAAGCTGTTGCTTACCAGTACAAGGCAGTCCTCGACGTCGGCAAAAGTGATATTGGACTCGTTCTTGGTATATTTTCCCGATGATTTAAGATATTTATCGATGGCAAACGTAAACGCCTTTCTCACCGCCTTGTCGGGCGAACCGCCGTGTTCCAAAAAGCTGGAGTTGTGATAATATTCGAGACGGTTCGTGGTGTTGGAGATGCAGAATGAGATGTCAGCTTTTAGCTTATACTCGTCCTTATCGTCGCGGTCTCGTCCCTGAGTTTCAAGGTGCCAGATCACAGGCTCGGTCTGGGCGCTCTCTCCCACGATCTCCTTGATGTAGTCGGAAATTCCGTTCTTATAAAGGTATTTTTCCTCAATCTTCTCGCCGTCGGAGTTGACGTACTGAAAGAGGAACGAAATGCCCGCGTTGACCACCGCCTGACGGTGAAGTATCTCCTTAATGCGCTCGGGAGTGATATTTATGTCGGTAAAGACCTCGGAGTCGGGACGCCAGTGAATGACGGTACCCGTTCTTTTTTCTTTTTTGTCAAGCTCTCTTTCTTCAAGCTGACCCGTAACAGGCTCACCCTTTTTGAAAGCTATGTGGCGCTCGAATTTTCCGTCGTAGGAATAGACGTTCATAAACTCGGAGGAATACTGGGTCGCGCAAGCGCCGAGACCGTTAAGTCCGAGAGAGTATTCGTAAGCCGACGCGCCGTTGTTATTATCGTATTTACCGCCCGCGTAAAGCTCGCAGTAAATAAGATCCCAGTTCCATCTCTGCTCCTTTTCGTTGTAGCCGAGGGGAACACCGCGTCCGTGGTCGTCGACCGTGATACTCTTGTCGGGGTGGAGGATAGTGAGGATCTCGTTGCCGTGACCCTCTCTCGCCTCGTCTACAGAGTTGGAAAGTATTTCGAAATATGAATGCTCGCAGCCCTCAAGTCCGTCCGAGCCGAATATGACCGCGGGACGCTTACGCACACGGTCAGCGCCCTTCAGGGCGCGAATGCTCTGGTCATTATAGTGTTGGGATGCTGATTTGCTCTTTTGGGTGTCTTGTGCCATTTAAGGTGCGTCCTTTCAAATGTAATAAAAACACAATAATTCATTTTATATTATATCATATAATTTTGGTTTTGAAAAGTGGCAATTTTGACGAATTTGTCGTTTTTTGTGTTTGTTTACAAAAAATTTTAGAATTTGTGCTATTTTGTCTTGAAACTTTATAATAAATATTATATAATTAGAATAGCGCATTATGTGCTTGGAGGTCATTTTGAATATAAGAGAGTGCTTAAAAAACAAATTTCAAAATAAAAGATGTCACGTGTTGGGCTTTGGTCGCTCAAATAAGCCCCTCGCCGAGCTGCTTCTTTCGGTAGGGGCTTGCGTTACGGTTCGCGACAAGAATGAAAGCCTGCTTTGCGACGAGTTTTCCGTAATGCTAGCCGACAAGGGTGTGAAATTCGTTCTTGGAGAAAGCTATCTTGAGGGGATGGAGGGGGATTTCATCTTCCGCTCACCGGGATTTCGTCACGATCTGCCCGAAATAAAGCGGGCGGTAGACAATGGCGCGACATTGAGCAGCGAAATGGAGCTTTTCTTTGAGGTATGTCCCTGTCCGATATTCGGCATTACGGGGTCTGACGGAAAGACGACCACCACCACGCTGACCCACCTTTTTCTTGACATGGAAAAGCGGAAGAACGGTCACAGAGCTTACGTCGGCGGCAATATCGGCGCGCCGCTGCTGCCTCTCGTTGTTGAAATGACCGAAAATGATGTTGCCGTAGTTGAGCTTTCAAGCTTTCAACTGCAGACTATGAGACAGTCGCCCTCTCGCGCTATAATTACCAATATCACGCCCAATCATCTAAATTGGCACACCGATATGGACGAATACATAACCGCCAAGTGCAATATCTGCCGTCACGAGGGCGTTACGATGCTGATCGCTAACGCGGAAAATGACGTTACGCGGGAGATAGCAAAGAACAGTGATCTGTCCATTACATATTTTTCGTCAAAAAAGAGTGCGTACGCTGACATCGTTCCGTTTTTTAAGGAGAATTGTAACGCTATCTACGAGGACGGCGGCATTATTTACTTTGACGACGGCGTGAGCAGAGAAGAGATACTGCACACCGCGGATATTCTGATCCCGGGTAGACACAACGTGGAGAATTACATGGCGGCAATAGCTATTACGCGCGGATTCGTTTCCAATGATACTGTTCGCGAGGTGGCAACAAGCTTTGGCGGAGTTGAGCATCGCTTGGAGCTTGTCAGAGAAAAGGACGGAGTAAGATTTTACAACAGCTCGATAGATTCAAGTCCGACAAGGACTGCGGCGGCTCTGTCGGCACTCCCGAAGGCGCCGATCATTATCCTCGGCGGCTCGGACAAAAATATACCATTTGACGGTCTTGCGCTCGACGTTTGTAAAAAGACCAAAGCGGCGATAGTCACGGGCGAATCTGCACCGAAGATCCTTGACGAGATCGAAAAATGTCCCCTTTACGATAGACAAAAGACTGTCGTCAAGCATATCCACGATTTTCGCGAGGCGGTATTAGCGGCGGCAGAGATAGCCGAACGGGGAGACATCGTTCTTCTTTCGCCTGCCTGCGCAAGCTTTGACAGTTTCAAGGATTTCGCCGAGAGGGGTAATTATTTCAAGACGATTGTTCGGGAATTAGAATAATTAAAATTTTCTGTAAGGTTTTTGAGTCGCTTTTTGCCTGAAAAGCGACCGAGGTCAAGGGCGAGTAGCCCTTGGAAGATACGAAAGGATCATAAAAATGCAATTTTCACAGAGAATCAACGAGATAGCGTCGGCGGCGGAGAGGGATCTTGCCCCCATGTTTGCCAAAATAGACGATATATCGTTTGAAAATACCAACAGAGTAATGGACGCGTTCCGCGAGCATAGAGTTGCGGCTACTAACTTTGATACCACAAGCGGCTACGGCTACGACGACAGAGGCCGTGACGTTCTCGACCGCATCTGGGCGGACGTTATGGGAGCCGAGGCGGCGTTCGTGCGCCACCAGATAGTCAACGGCACACAGGCTTTGACTATTGGACTTTTCGGTCTGCTCCGGCCGAATGATCTAATGTGTTCCATAGCGGGCAAACCCTACGACACCCTTGAGGAGGTCATCGGTATTCAGGGAACCCCAGGCGACGGCTCGCTCGCCGATTTCGGCATCCGTTACAAGCAGATAGAGCTGCTTGACGACGGCAGTTTTGATTTTGACGCTATCGGTGAGACCTTGAAAAGCGAAATGGCGGACGGCAGACCCGTCAAGGTCATTTTCATTCAACGTTCCAAGGGCTATCTTAACAGAAAAACGCTGACCGTCAGCGAGATAGGCGAGGCGGTCAGGTTCGTCAAGTCGATCTCTCCCGAGACATATGTGGTCGTTGACAACTGCTACGGCGAGTTTACCGAGACGGTCGAACCCACCCACGTCGGCGCGGATATGATAATCGGTTCGTTGATCAAAAATCCGGGCGGCGGTATGGCGGAGACGGGCGGATATATCGCGGGAACTGCTCGCGCTGTCGAGCTTGCATCCTACAGACTGACAAGCGTTGGCTGCGGTCTTGAGGTCGGCGCGACGGTCGGTCAGACCAAGAATATGTATAAGGGACTTTTCTACGCTCCTCACACCACCGCTCAGGCACTCAAAACCGCCCACCTTGCGGCTTACGTCTTTGGCGAGATGGGATACAACGTTGCTCCCAAGTGGGACGAGGTGCGTTCCGACATTATTCAGACGGTTATTACAGGTCAGCCCGATCTGCTCTGCGCCTTCTGTCGCGGAATACAAAAGGGATCGCCCGTTGATTCCTTTGTTACTCCCGAGCCTTGGGCAATGCCCGGCTATACCGATGAGGTAATTATGGCGGCGGGAGCGTTCGTCCAGGGCGCGTCCATTGAGCTTTCTGCCGACGGACCTATGCGTCCCCCGTACACCGTATTCTTCCAAGGCGGTTTGACATACGAGAGCGGTAAGATAGGAATCCTATCTGCCGCAGAGGAAATGATGAAGCAATAATTATTAGATGAAACACGGAGATAAAAAAGTGAAGATCACGAAAATTCTGGCAGTACTTATAATGTGCGTAATGCTTATTTCAACCTTTAGCGCCTGCTCGGAGGAGAGCGACGCGCCCGACGGCTTTCAGCTTGTTGCCTGCGAGGGGGACAAGTTCCGTCTTTACGTTCCTACTCAGGGTTGGACGCCCAATACCGAGAGCGGAACTACATGCGCCCTCTTTTCTACCGACCCTTATATCGCCATCAACGTTTTTGCAGCTGATGATGCGGGCGAGATGGACGTAGACGCTTACTGGGCGTACAGTGAGAACAACCTGAAAAGCGAGCTTGGTGAGGACAATTACTCCTTCGTAGGTGTTGAATCGAAGGCTGCCCTCGGCGGTCAGCCTGCGAAAAAATACGTTTACACCGCAAAGATAGGCTTTTACGGTGATGAAGCAGTTGACTATAAGATCATGACGATCCTCTGCAAGTACAAGGGCGAAATGTACGTGTTTACTTATAGCGCGCCCGACGGAGAGCATTACGATATGTGCCTCGGGGAGATCGAGGGAGAGGGCGGCATACTTGATTTCTTTCGCTTTGACGTCCCCTATTCGGGCGAGGGCAAGGTCTATCCCGACGTTGACACCCCCGAGGGAATGAAGCTTATCTCCACCGACGAGCGTCCTTACAGATTTTTCGTACCCGAAAACTGGAAAACGAACGAAAAAGCCGAGTTCAGCGCGGCATATTATTCGTCAAGTGATTCCTCAAACGTAAGCGTTCAGTATCTTATGGTCTCGGAGCAGGAGATAGATAAGACGGTAGACGAGTATTTTGCGGAGTGTGAGGAAAGATACAAAAAGGTGTTCTCGTCCTACGAGCTTTTGTCGGCAGATGATATTACCATGGACGGCAGAGCCGCTAAAAAGTACACCTATAAGATAGTCAGCGGCGGCATTGAATACAAGCAGATGCAGGCGATAGTGGTCAAGGGCGGCGTTTTCTACGTACTGACATATACCGCTCTGCCCGAGAACTTTGATTCTCATTTGGGCGACGTAAACAAAATGATAGAACACTTCGACATCAGATAAACCAAACTCAAATCTTTTTGGGAAAGTTTTTGAAAGGATGGGGGTGTGGGGGAAGGAAAACTTTTTTCAAAAAGTTTTCCTTCCCCCACGTCGATACCACAATGATATATTTAGATAACAGCGCTACCACCGAAATATCGGCGGCGGCAAAGAAAAAAATGATAGAGGCGATAGAGGTCTTTGGCAATCCGTCCTCCCGACACGCTATGGGCCTTGAAGCGAGAAAGCTTATCGATACGGCGCGCGAACAGGTCGGGGCGGCTCTTGGCGTGGCGAGACCAAACGCGGAAAATCTGATCTTTACGTCTTGCGGAAGCGAGGCTAACAATACGGCTATTCTCGGTTGCCTTTATTCAAAGGAAAAGATAAGACGGCGCAAGGTCATCACCACCGACAGTGAGCATCCCTCTGTTGAGAACGTTATGCGAAAGATAGAAAAGGACGGCTTCACCGTAGTCAGACTTTCCACCCGCGGCGGCGTCATCAATGAGCAGGAATTACTCTCGGAGCTTGACGACGACGTGGCTCTAGTGTCATTTATGCTTGTTAATAACGAAACGGGCGCGCTTTACGACGTAAAAAAGCTTTTCGGAATCGTCAAACGCCGTTGCCCCGATGCGGTCACGCACTGTGACGCGGTGCAGGGATTTCTAAAAGTGCCTTTTACCGCAAAAAGTCTCGGCGCGGATATGATCAGCGTCAGCGCTCATAAAATACACGGACCAAAGGGTGTCGGAGCGCTCTATATCAGTCCCGAGATAATAAAAATGAAAAAGATAGTGCCTTATCTGATCGGCGGCGGTCAGGAAGGCGGATTTCGCTCAGGAACCGAAAATATCGTCGGTATCGTGGGCTTTGGCGCGGCGGCAGAGGAGGAGAGAGCGAAATTTTCGGAAAATTGCCAAAAAATGACGGATCTGCGTAACCTTTGCGAGAAAAAAGCGACAGAAATAGGTGCAAGACCTAATATCCCCAGCGGTGTACGAGCTCCCCACGTTCTCTCGCTTACTTTGCCGAGTATCAAGAGCGAGACTATGCTCAATTTCCTTTCGTCAAAAGGCTTTTGCGTGTCAGCAGGCTCGGCTTGCTCGTCACATTCAAGGCATATTTCCTCGTCACTTGTGGGATTCGGACTTACCGATGCCGAGGCAGACTCCACGATACGAGTCAGCTTCAGCGCATACAATACAGAGGACGAGATAAACGCTTTTTGTCAAGCCCTCGGCGAGGGAATAGCGGTTCTTGTCAGGATCAAAAGATAATTGTTAAGCAAACTTAACCTTGGAGGTTTGAAATGAGAGATTCATTAAACGATAAATGCAGACTTTTCATAGAGAACAGAGACGCGTTCAAAGCGGCGTTTCCTTGGGAGAGTGGATATTTTTACCCGATATGCGCTTCCTTTTTCGTTGACCGCGGCAGAGTTGCCGACGTCGAGAGGCTTAAAGAGTGCCGCAAGATACTGAAAAAACGCGTGAACGCCTTTTCAAACTTCAGAAGTCAAGCAGAGCTTTCTATCGTGGCTATGCTTGCCGTCTGTGATGATCCCGATGAAAGACTTGACGAGGCAATAAAGGTATATGGCTCCTTGAAGGAGCATTTTTGGGGTTCAGAGTACCTGCCCGTGGCGGCGATGATACTGTCGGAGGCTGTGGAAAGCGAAAAAATGAGCGAGGTCTGTGAGCGGGCGCACCGCATCTACGGCCTGATTAAAAAGGAGCATCCTTTTCTTACTTCGAGCGAGGATAGCGTTTTCGCGGTCATGCTTGCGCTCTCCGAAAGGTCTGACGATGAGATCATCCGCGAGACCGAGACCTGCTACAACATTTTAAAGAAAAAGTTCTCTGACAGAAACGCGTTGCAGTCTCTTTCCCACGTTTTGGCTCTCACCAATGACGAAACAAGGACGTCCGGAGACAAGTGCCGTGACGTGGCAAGACTTTTTGATATACTTAAAGCGAAAAAGCATAAGTACGGCACGGGCTACGAGTTGGCAACACTGGGTGTTCTTGCCACATTGCCCTGTAGTCTTGACGAGACAGTGAACGATCTTATCTCGGTATCGGATTTCTTGAAAACTCAAAAGGGATACGGCTTTTTCGGCCTTGCCAGAGAGCAGAGAATGATGCACGCGGGAATGATCGTGACAAGTGAGTACGTGGGCGGCTCATCAGCCATGCAAGGCGCGGCTGTGGGAAGCACTCTCTCGCTTGTAGCCGCTCAACAAGCGGCGACCTGCGCGGCTATCGCGGCAAGCGTTGCGGCGTCGAACGCGGCGCGTTCTTAAAGAGTCGCGCAGATTTGCGGTGTACTGTTGAAAGGATAAATAATGAAAAAATTGTTTAAGAGAAAGGCTTTTTTAGTTTGCCTGTGCGTGATAGCGGCGGTATTGCTTCTGTGTCTGTTGGGTGCGGCGTACGTTTTGGGTGTGGATGCCTACACCGTTTTGTCTACCAGAGACCGTGTTCTCACGTTAGAGAATGCCGCAGTGCTCGAAGACGTAGATTGCATAATCGTTCTCGGATGTAAGGTTCAGAGCGACGGAACTCCCAGCCACATGCTCAACGATCGCCTTGAGGTGGGAGTTGACGTCTATTACGGGCTTGCAGAGCAGGGAAACGGCACCAAGCTGCTGATGAGCGGCGACCACGGATCCGAGGAATATAACGAGGTCTACACCATGAAGCAATTTGCTATCGCCGAGTGTGTGGAGTCGAGCGAGATATTTATGGATCACGCGGGATTTTCCACCTATGAGAGCATCTACCGTGCAAAGGAGATATTCGGCGCGGACAAGATCATCATAGTTACTCAGGAATATCACCTTTATCGCGCTTTACATATTGCCGATGCGCTGGGAGTTGAGGCTTACGGTGTGTCTGCCGATCTTCGACCCTACGCAGGTCAGCTTAAATTCAGCACCCGTGAGATACTTGCAAGAAACAAGGATTTTTTTACGGTCATATTTAAACCCGAGCCTACCTACCTTGGTGATGCTATTTCTCTTGAGGGAAACGGTGACTTCACTAATGATTATGATTAAGTAAACTTAACTTTTTCAATGTTTACACATAAAAATTTGGAAGTGATATATAATATAGTTAATAATACTTAACTAAACGGCGAGGCAAGTTAAGTAACATTAACAATAATGAATTTTAAGGCGACGGCAGTGATCCGTCGCCTGCTTCAATTTGTAGCTTTTTTAAGCTTTCGAATTGGTCAGATTTACGGCAAAGTTGATTGATTTGTAAGCTTTTTTGTTGGTTTTGTATATAATAAAAAAGATGAAAAAATTTTTGAAAAAATTTCAAAAAAGGTATTGACAAAAGGTTTATTGTGTGATATAATTTACAAGTCGCCGCGAGAGAGCGATGTTTTCGGAAGCATAGCTCAGTTGGGAGAGCATCTGCCTTACAAGCAGAGGGTCATAGGTTCGAGCCCTATTGTTTCCACCATTAACGGCCCGGTAGTTCAGTTGGTTAGAACGCCAGCCTGTCACGCTGGAGGTCGACGGTTCGAGCCCGTTCTGGGTCGCCAAAGAAAATATGCCCCTTATTATAAGGGGCATATATGCTGCTGTAGCTCAGTAGGTAGAGCGCATCCTTGGTAAGGATGAGGTCGGCGGTTCGAATCCGCCCAGCAGCTCCAAAAGAAAAGCATCCGCTTTTGCGGGTGCTTTTTTCTTTTGGAGCCATTATTTGAACGTGGGGGAACCCTGATGGTTCCCCCACAGCCCCCCTCCTTCCGAAGGACTGAGAAAGCACTGTGAACCGCCGACCTCCGCGCCGTCAGGCGCTAATTCAAATATGTGCGCATGCAGTGCCGCAAAATCCAGATATTGGCAGTCTTGAACATTTTTACCGTGTATGCTACTATAATGCCGAGATATATGGAGCTGTGCATTTCGCGCGCAACTTCGGATATGCACTTTTTAATTTTACAGAAAGAAGGCAAATTATGAAAAGAACAATTTGTTTTATACTTGCGCTTGTAATGTGCATGAGCCTTGTTGCTTGTGGTAACAAAGATGAAGTACAGTCCATCGTAGTTGATGGTCAAGAAACTTCTGCTAAGGATTTTCTCATTGAAAACTTGGGGAACTACATCAAAAGCGATAGTTTCTTGAAAAGTCAGCAGAATTTTCAGGATATTATGGGTTCGGAACCTGCCCCTCTCAAAGCCACTCGTGTGATTGAATTGGAGCTTGATGGCAAGGAAACAAATTCAATCGACATTCACTATCTTGCAGTGAAAGCAGATTGTCAGTGGGCAAAAGAAAATGGAGACATATTCAGCGACACACTTTTAATTGTAGATTACGAGACCGGAATCGTCTATGATCAATCAATGGTTGACGAAAGCTGGTTTAAGGATGACGGCAGCAAGGAATCCTGGACATATATTATGCTCAATGGGCCTCTTTGCGGAGAAGGATATGACGGAGGCACCATTATCGCCGATGCCGAAACACGTGTTGAACTTTCTGAAAAGGAAATTGCCAAGGTCAACGAGGCTTTGTATAAGTAAAATAAAAATCAGGGTGCCGAAATCGGCACCCTGATTTTTTATTATGTATTTAGTGGATGGTTACGGGTAGGCCGTATTCCTCCATTATTTTTTTCAGCTTCTGCATAAATTCGTCGCTGGGGGGAGTTGCCTCCACGGCCTTTTCGTCGCTTATACGCAGATATTTCATCACGCCCAGATTATGGTAGGGCAAAAGCTG
>JAZSRA010000134.1:0-2421 GCA_045538195.1 Eubacteriales bacterium
AACAAGACTTTTATCCACAAGGGAAAAAAGCGTGTTTTTTATGTTACTCAACTCAACGACACAGAAAGAGTGATAACAAAGTTATTCCTGCCGATCCATCACTTTTTTTACAAGATTCTATCCTTGCATCTTATCGAAAAAGATTAAGTGATTACTCGGCAAAAAAGCAATAAATAAAATTATTTGTAACCATTCTTTTGCTGAGCGTATCTTTTTCACTCAATTCCAAACATCTTCCGCTGCTCGGTCCAGTCTTCGGGGAAGATATTATGAGAGACACAAGAGGTCTCTCATTTTTTATGTCTGAAAACAAAAAATGGTTTGCCTCTTGATAAAAACGGATTTATGTTAATCCAAGAACACCGAAGTCGCATAGTGCGCTTCAAAAATCAGGAGGACAAACCATGGATAATGTATCACAAAAACCGGAAAAAATCTACTTTGGCCTGGACATTTCTCAAAAAAATATTGAAATTTATGCATTGAAAGGCGAAAAAGGTGTTTCTTGCGGCAAAATTTCAAACACTCAAAAAAGTTTGAATGAATTTTTTGATAAAATACCGGTTTCGCCAGAATCAATAGTCGTTACCCTTGAAACCGGTACGCACTCTGCTTGGATCGGTCGTTTGCTTGATGCTCGTGGATATGATGTTATAATTGCTCATGCCCGGGATTTGGCGTTCATCTATAAAGGCGACAAAAAAAGTGATCGTATCGATGCCGAAAAATTAGCCCGCGTTGCCCGAGCAGACAAAAAACTGCTACACCCGGTAAAATTGATGGATACGAAACGGCAGGAAGATTTGCTTGCAATCAAAGCCCGTGATTTTTTGGTAAGAGAGAGAACTGGTATCATCAATGCTATTCGCGGATTCTTGCGCAGTTTTGGAATTGATGACACTGAATACAGTCATGAAACCATAAATCAGATGTATGAAGTGCTACCGGAAGAAATTCGGCAAAATTTGCGTGGATTATTTGAAACATTGAAATCAATTAACGTCAGTATAAAGAATTACGATAAAAGAATTGAAAGAATAGCCACAAATTATCCGGAAACAAAAATCTTGCAGCAAATCAAAGGAGTTGGTCCTCTGATCGCATTAAGTTTTGCTTTGATAATAGGAGAAGCCAATCGTTTTACTTCCCGGCAATGCAGTTCGTACACCGGATTGGCACCAAAACGTGACCAGTCCGGGGATGTAGATAAGCAACTTGGGATTTCCAAATGCGGCAATAAACTTTTGAGAAGGTTGCTTGTACAGGGAGCGCAGTATATCATGGGACCATTCGGCGAGGATTGTGATTTGCGTGATTTCGGCAATCGGATTGCACAGAGAGGCGGAAGTATTGCCCGAAAGAAAGCAAAAGTTGCTGTCGCACGAAAACTGGCAATTACAATGCTGGCGTTGTGGAGAAATCCGGAAGTGGCATACGATCCGCATTTCAAAGTCAACCGCAAGAAAATTAAGTCCGCTTAAAAAATATAGTTTATGTACTGATAAAATTAAAAATAAGGATAAAAAGATCAACAAAAGAAGATTTTGAAAGAATTGCTTTTTGTCCAGTCTTGATGATCCCGGCAGTGTACTTAATCCGAATATAGCCAAATATCACAGATAAGATTGTGGTCGAGATAGGGACATCCGGACGGACATTTATCAGGCGTCGCTTCCTGGCAGAAGCATTGTAGAACGCGAATAGGAGCAAGACAAAAGCACACCTTTTTGAATCATCTTTTGCTGATTATCAACTTTTTTAACGATTTTTTTTGCAAACATAACTTGACAAATTGTCTCTCATAGGAGTACAATCGTACACTCCCCTCGCTTCTCGCTTGCAAAACCCGACCTTGCCTCGCACTGCATCCGCCGACTGGAAACAGGCAGTTTCGAGCGCAACTGCTTCGGGCAGGAAAATCTGCCAAAATCACTTTTTCAAAAATCAAATTTCTCTCGCTTGAATGCAGAGGGAATACCCGCTTTTTGAAAAATTATGGGATATCTGTGACTCAATATGGTTATTTTCCGGGGAAGAAGTTGACAAATCAACTTTGTGTGCTATATTTCAGGTGAGTTCATGACAGTTGTTACAGAGAGGTGAAATATGAAAATTGCAGTTACTTGTGAAAATGATCAGGTCTTTCAGCATTTCGGTCATACGCCGGGATTTGCGGTATTTGAAGCTGTTGACGGGAAAATAACTTCGGAAAAAATGCTTTCCAGCGGTAATTCCGGACACGGCGCGCTCGCCACGCTGCTCGCCTTTGAACAGGTCGAAGTCCTCATTTGCGGCGGTATCGGCGGCGGCGCGATCAACGCGCTCGGTAATGCCGGGATCAAAGTAATCGGCGGAGCTTCCGGCAATGTCCGGGAAGTCGCTGAAGCTTTTGTCAACGGGACGCTTCAAGTCAGAGCCGAT
>JAZSRA010000091.1:0-1588 GCA_045538195.1 Eubacteriales bacterium
GGGCAGCAGTCGAAGGTGGGTCTAATGATTGGGGTTAAGTCGTAACAAGGTAGCCGTATCGGAAGGTGCGGCTGGATCACCTCCTTTCTATGGAGAAAGTAGCATCGAGCGAAAGACGCAGGATGCTGTATCGTAAGTAGACAAACGAAAACGAAAAAGATATGACTTAGAGGTGGCGAGAAAGAAACTTGCTGCTAAGTACCGATCTGTTGTTGTTCAATTTTGAGTGACCCAAAGGGGAACTCAAAGGGGATGAATAATGAAGAAAAGCGGAGCTTTTCAACCGAGACTCTTCACTTTTCACTATTCACTATTCACTCTTCACTTCCACAAGGGGGTGTAGCTCAGTTGGGAGAGCACCTGCCCTGCAAGCAGGGGGTCATGGGTTCGAATCCCATCATCTCCACCAGTCGGGAACGCCCGACAGCGTAACTTCGGAAACGCGTAACTTGATCTAAGTCATCACCCGATGATGAGGAAGCGGTAAGCGAAGAAAAGAGTTACAAAATAGGCGAGAGAGACGAGATACACCGAAAACTGAATGGGCTCATAGCTCAGGTGGTTAGAGCGCGCGCCTGATAAGCGCGAGGTCGGTGGTTCGAGTCCACTTGAGCCCACCACGCGAACGTAGTTCGCGACGGGATCAAACCGAAGCGCTTCAATGCAACGCATATAAAAACGCGGTACGTTGGAGAGTGATTCGAGTTTGAGCCCACCAGCGGGGACGCCCCGCAGCGTAACTTCGACAAAATACATCCTAAACCAAGTCCTCACCCGATGGTGAAGAAGCGGAAAGGGTGGTTTTGAAGAAGTGAAGTGATCATTGAAAACCGAATAAAGTATATTGAAGAGTAAGAAACGAACAGATAAGAGGACAAATAATTTTTACGAGATCAGAAGTAGAATTTATAGGTCTTTCCAATTTGGGTAAATTACAATTTCACCGAAAGGTGGAAAAAGATTCAAGAGCAAAAGGATAAAACCTTTTCACAAATGAATTAACAAACCGAAATAAAAATGTTCAGAAACTCAAGCAATTCAAGAAACATGATGAGAACTAGCGAATAAGTTCAAGTGAACAAGAGCATAAGGTGAATGCCTTGGCATCAGGAGCCGAAGAAGGACGTGACAAGCTGCGAAAAGCTGCGGGGAGCTGCAAATGAGCTTCGATCCGCAGATATCCGAATGTGGAAACACTCACGGTGAAGAACCGTGAAACGTATACTGAATACATAGGTATACGTGGGGAACCCCCCGAACTGTAACATCTAAGTAGGGGGAGGAAGAGAAATCAAACGAGATTCTGCGAGTAGTGGCGAGCGAAAGTGGAAGAGGCTAAACCTTAAGTAGAAATACTTAAGGGGTTCGGACCGCGACATACTACTTTAATCGATAGTCGAACGATCTGGGAAGATCGACCATAGAGGGTGAAAGTCCTGTAGACGAAATTGAGAGAAGGGTTAGCGGTATCCAAAGTATCATCGGACACGTGGAATCCGATGAGAATATGGGGGGCCCACCCTCCAAGCCTAAATACTACCCTGTGACCGATAGTGGAGCAGTACTGTGAAGGAAAGGTGAAAAGAAC
>JAZSRA010000004.1:0-2429 GCA_045538195.1 Eubacteriales bacterium
TACAAGAAAGTATCACGGACTGTTAGTCGTGCCGCAACCTCAACTCGATAATAACAACCACGTGCTTCTTTCGTCAATCGACGAGACGGTCATCGTGAATAAAGAGGAGTTCCATTTCGGCGTCCATCAGTATGAAGACGGGACCATCATGCCTCACAGACATAAATACATAAGAGAATTCTCCGCAGAGCCGATACCGAAACTGACTTATCGCGTCGGCGCGACTCGCATCACTAAAGAATATATCTTCGCTGAAAACGACAGCCGTATCTATATCCGTTACTTCGTGGAAGAGGCTGCTCAGCCTATCACGCTGCGTCTGCTGCCTTTCCTCGCTTTCCGCAACGTACACATGCTCACTCACGAAAACCATGTCGCTAACAGAAAATATACTCCAATAAAAAACGGCGCTTCGTGGCAGATGTATGAGAACTACGATTCTCTCTTCTTGCAGACTTCAAAAAGCTCTGAATATACTCACGCGCCTCATTGGTATAACAAGGTTTTCTATCTCAGAGAGTTTGAACGTGGCTACGACGCCGTGGAAGATTTGTATGTACCAGGTTTCTTGGAAGTGGAACTTAAAGAAGGTGAGTCTGTCATAGTATCGGCTGGTCTCGAAGAGAAAAATCCTGCTACATTCAAACGTCAGTTTGAGTCGATGATGGAATCGAGAATACCACGCGACAGCTTCGAACATTGTCTTCAAAACTCGGCACAGCAGTTCATCATCAGAGAGAAAGACGGAACACGTATGTTCGCCGGATTCCCTTGGTTCGGAAGCTGCGGCCGCGACACTCTCCTCTCAATACCGGGTTTGATTCTCGCCAATGGCGATAAAAAGACTTTCAAGGAACTGCTGAAATATCTTATCGATACTATGCAAGGTCCTTTCTTCTCAAACAGATATTACCAGAAATCATTATATTACACTGCCGTCGACTCTCCGCTTTGGTTCTTCCTCATCCTTCAGAAATATGAGGCTATGCTCGGTGCGACTAAGAAATCTATCTGGAAAGACTACGGCACAGTGATGAGCCTCATCTTAAATAGCTTCATTGAAGGCACTGACTTCAACGTCAAGACTTTGGAAAACGGATTACTTTATGCGGGTAACGAAAACCTTGCTCTCACTTGGATGAACGTGTTCTGCGACGGTAAGCCTTATACTCCAAGAACAGGTCTCGATATAGAGATAAACGCTTTGTGGTATAACGCCTTACGTTATGCTGTGGAAATCTTGAAAGAGGCTGACAAGAAAAATCCTGACTTACAAAAATGGAATGAGGTAGCTGATAAGGTTAAAGATTCGTTTACAAAATGTTTCTATAATGAACAAACGGGCGTTTTCTACGATTATATAAATGATAACGAAAGAAATAACGAAGTACGTCCAAATATGTTGATTGCTATATCATTACCTTATTGTCCTTTGAACGATGACCTGAAAAAGAAGATCTTTGACATCACTCGTTCTGAATTACTGACAAATAGAGGCTTACGCTCATTGTCGCCACGTTCTGAGTTTTATAGGGAAGTGACAATCGGTAATCACAGAGAAAGAGAGACAGCTTATCATAACGGAACGGTATTTCCATGGTTGATAATGCCATACGTTGATGCAGCTGTTGGTCTTTACGGAAAGACATCATTGCCTTATCTAGAAGATTTGTATAATGCCTTTGAAGAGGTTATCGCTGAGAACGGAATTGGTACTATCTCAGAGATTTACGACGGTAATCCGCCTCACGAGTCGAGAGGTTGTATCTCGCAATCGACGAGCGTGGCAGCGGTTTTATATTTAAAATATGTTATTGACGGATTGAAAAAATAAGATTATGAAAGTGTTGATGTTTGGCTGGGAATTTCCTCCTCATATCACAGGAGGTCTCGGCACAGCTTGTTTCGGAATGACAAAAGGTCTCGCCAAGAATGGCGTCGATGTGTTGTTCGTCGTTCCTAAAGCTCATGGCGATGAAGATGAGACTAACGTTCGCCTGCTTAATGCGAGCGATGTGACTGTCAATATTGATAATGAAAAAGATAGATCCTATTGGGATAGAGTTCAATATATGGAGATTGGCTCTAATATCATTCCTTACGTGGGACCTGAACGTTTTGAGCAGATCGTTGAAGAACAGCGCGCTACTAATTATTTCCAAAGTCCGGTCTTCTTGCCGAGATATGAGTTCTCCGGTAAATACGGCGCTAACCTCATGGAAGAAGTCTCGCGTTACGCTCTCATCGGTTCTTCTCTCGCTCTCGAACATAAAGACGAATTCGATGTGATTCACGCTCACGACTGGCTGACATATTCCGCTGGCATCGCGGCTAAAGAGACGACAGGAAAACCTCTCGTAGTTCACATGCACGCTACTGAGTTCGACCGTTCGGGAGAGAATATCAATACTCTCGTTTATTCTATAGAA
>JAZSRA010000105.1:0-3766 GCA_045538195.1 Eubacteriales bacterium
GGGAAAGCCTCTTTGAACTTAAAAGTTTTATATGGTTGTAAGCCGTATCCCACTATATTGACCCTTTGGGGTTGGGGGACACGGGGGAGGGGATGTCGCGACGAATAAAAACGCGGCTTGCTGCTTTTTTATTCGTAAGACCCGCCCCTATCACCCGTGCGGCTTTTCTTTTCGTACTTTTCTTGCAGCTGGTGGCAAGAAAAGTACATATAATAAATCGAGTTCTTTGGTTCGTTTTCTGCCGACGCGGGCAGAAAATGAACACCTAATCGCGTTTTTTGTCGCTGGTGACAAGAAAAGTACATATAAAAAATCGCTAAATTGCAATTTATCGTGACGCGCAAACATCAAAAAACTCTGCTTGCAGAGATACAAGCAGAGTTTCGGTCGCTTTGCGCGATTTACCAATGTTTCGCCTTATCTCTTCGGAATTGGCACCTTTTCCGCGATTTCGGATAGGTTGCCGTGGTTTCATAGAGCCTGTCTCTCCACCACTCTTGATAAGCTTTTCAATTAACAAAGTTATTTTATCATAAAACCGCGAAAAAGTCAATAGAAGTTTTTTTATTTCATAAATTTCTTTCGCTTTTCTTCCCAGATGCGGTCTCTTTCGCGCGATTTTATTCTTTTTAAACCCTCAACCGACATATTCCACGATCTTATGGGATCCTGAGAGCGATAGTTGTTGGATTCGCCCGCGTGGAAGCTCCATGAAAGAATGGTTCTGGCACCCGCATCGTATGCCGCTTCGGTTGCCTCGATTATCTCCTCTTCTCTGCCTCGGGGCGCGTTATATCCCTGGATCCAGATATTATGATCCTTGCCGTAGGCATCGCATCTCGCAATTGCCGTCTTGCTCTCTTTGTAAACGTATTCGTAAGCATCGATGCCGCTGCCGCCGTACCAATAGGGATCGTAACCCACGTTTTCTATTTCGGGAATAGAGAGAAGCTTGCCCACCGATTCAAGACTTATGCCGTGGTACGCACCGGGCATAATGCAGGCGGTGTTATGTAAGCCAAGGGATGCGCTATAACCGAGAATTTCCTTGAAATATTCAACGATGGAGTCGGTTCTGAACTCGGCAAACTCACCTTTAAGATCTGCGGTAAGATCGGGAGTCAGAGGCTTGTTGTACTGTTCCTCGAATTTTTTCTTGCAACGAGGACAGGTGCAACAGAATTCCATTTTGCCGTCAAACATTTTCGCGGGCAGATGGGGTTCGTCCCAGAATATAGTTTTACCGCCCATGTCGGCTACGGTGTCAAGCCAATCTTTAACGAATTGGCGATATTCGGGGCTGTTTAAGCAAACCTGACGCGGATTCATCTGACCGTTTCCGTAGACCATGTGTGCGTCGGGACACTGGCCGAGGAAGTGTGAAACGTCGCCGGGAGCGCCACCCAGTCCCCAGTTGTCTACCCAAACCTCAAGTCCGTTGTCTTCGGAAATATCAATTATATCCTTAATTGCCTTTGAATGTCTGTCCCAGTCTGTATGAGAGAACATATGGACAACAATATCCATGTCGGCATTAGCAATTTCTCTCATATCCTCCCTTGCATGAGAGGGCATTCTGTTGCCGTGGTAGGCAACACCTGTCCTAAGTTTTTTCATAAACAACCTCCAAATATTTATTCAGGTTTTATTTTGTTACAAAAATACGAAAAGAAGAATGACGCAATAGCACCGCCAACGATACAGGCGATAAATATCGGAATATTTGCGCCCGCAAATGCTTGAATAATACTCTGACTTCCATTTTCGGTTACGGTCAGCAGCATAATAGTCGTTGCAAGTACAAATCCCATGACCGAGTGAGACGCGATGGAATGTATCTTCTCAAAAGCCGTTTTCATCACTCTTGAAAGCAACAGAAGTGTTATCAGCATGGTTATTCCCAGTGGGATAATGACCCAAAGATCAAGACTCTTTATTCCTGCCGACATCGGCTTGTAAATACCGAAGAAAAGCAAGAGCGTGGACGAGCTGAAGCCGGGGATGATGAAGCTCAGACCCCAGATAACTCCGCAGATAGCGTAGCCCCAGATATTCTGAGGGATTGTTATTGTCCAGAGATGCTCACAGCAGTAGAAAAGCGCGGCGATAGCGACAAAGCTTACCGCAAAAGAGATTATTGAATACTTATTTCTTCCCTTCGCTCCCGCATCTCGCCAAAGCTCGGGAACAGTTCCGAGTATCAAGCCAATAAACACGCACATAACGACAGGCGCGTTCCAGGAAAGCAGCGCCTCGGCAACTCCCGCAAAGCCGACAAAACCAAGTCCGCCGCCGATGCCCACAAATATAAGCATCAGCCAGTGCTTTTTGATGCCCTTTAAGGGGTCGGTCAGTATTTCTAGCACTTGGTCGTATATTCCAAACACGTAGCAGAGCGTTCCGCCGCTGACACCCGGCAATATCGCTCCGATGCCGACTATAAATCCTTGGATTATCCAAAGTATCGCCTGAATAACGATATTTTTCTTTTTATTCATAAAAAATTCCTTAAAAAATAATTATCAATCTCTATTATACACCCAAGACGCTGAAAAATCAACATATTTTCATAAAAATCCGAGGCCGCCGAAAATTCGACGACCTCTTGTGAAATTATTCTCCTATGGGAACAAATTCTCCACCCAAAAATACAAAAAATACAATCAAACAAAGAGCAACTATCATGAGACCGACCGCAGTCACTACTGTGCTGAAAATAATGCTTTTTTTCTTTTTAAGCTTTGCGTCCTCTTGTCCAACAGAGTCGAGAGAAGCCGACGGCAATACCTTTGCCGCCTTAAGCGCGGTGGACATAGGCTTGTAAAGCATAAGGACCATAGCCGCGTTCAAAGACGCTTTGGTCAGATTGAAGGGTAGGAAAAGGGTGGGTATCATTGAAGCTACCACTTCTCTTTCTACATGCATATAAAGAGGGGTGATAAAAAGATTGAACAGTATCATCGTGGCGGTTACTGAAAGGATCGACGCGACGAGACCGATGACAGCTCCCTTGATGTTCTTTTTGTATCTGTATATCAACGCGCAGACGGTTGAAAAGACCGCCGACGACAGAAAATTCATAAAAAATCCGTAAAATCCCGTGTCTCCTACGGTTATAAGTTCAATAACGGCAACCAGCAGGGATATTACAAGCGAGTAGACGGGGCCTAAAAGCAGTCCCGCAAGAGCAATGACGGTGTCCTTGGCGTCAAAGGTCAGAAATCCGACCTTTATCCAGGAGGTCGCAAACATAGCAACGTATGCGAGTGCCGCAAAAAGCGCTCCTAAAACGAGTTTTTTGATCACAATGGCATAGTTTTGCCGAAAATTTGAATTTGACATAAAAAAATCCCCTTTTCAAAACAAGGGGGGATGAAAATAACGATATAGGCGTATTTGCGCGAAACATCGAAATTTATCTTTTCTCATCCGGACTATCATTGCGAAGGCTCTTGCTTTGCAATCAACCGTCGGTCAAGGAATTTCACCTTGTCGGCTCGCACTGCGATTTTCGCTGCGAGTTCACGGACTTACGCCCCAAAGGAACGCTTACCGTCGGTATGGAATTTCACCAATCCCCAAAAATAAATTTGATCTATATTATATTGTATTGTTTAAATGCCGCGACGGTTATCCGCCGCGGCATTGTTTTTATAAACTATATTACTATATTTTATAAATGGTGTGACTTGCACTAAAATTATGCAAGAATTTCGGATACGACACCGGAACCAACGGTTCTACCACCCTCACGGATAGCGAAACG
>JAZSRA010000066.1:0-6675 GCA_045538195.1 Eubacteriales bacterium
AGTTTCGCCCGACCAATCGGAAAGGTACGCATAAGTTCGATAAGCCGTAAGACGCTGTTGTGTATCGAGTGCAGCGTAAGCCTTACATCGGGGGTAGTAGTAAGCCTTAAGTGACCGCCACAAAGAGAACTCTGTATAAGCGCCATTGATCGGGCAGCTAACACGATTAAAGTCGTCATATCGGCACTCTGTAGGTTTGGGTAGTTGACTTTTAAGAAACGATTCTCCCAAGAAATATGAATGTGTCGAGAACGGGCGGGTTTTAGCAAGCTTAAATACTTGGGGTAGAGCGCAAGAGCTATTAACATACGACGCAGTGTACTGTGCAGCGTCGCCGAGGGATCGTTGGACATCGACACGACCAAATGACCAACTCTCATGTATAAAGTGTTGTATACTTTGTGCCGTTTCGAGTTTGTCGAAAAAGAGTAGCAAATGGAAATGCGGACGGAAATGTTTGGGTCCGTACTCGCCACAAGCGTAGTAACGTATCGATTCACCGCACTTGTATTTTTCGACCTCCTCATCTTTCGAGGGAGTAAGGGGTTGTAAGATCTGCCAAGGGAAGTACTTACGTCGGATCGTTGATCCTCTTTTGTCTTTGATAACATACTGATAATTATTTGATATTCGTTTACGTAATCTCTTCATAAACAGTTGAAGATCTCGTTTATGCAAATAAGGAAAAAGATTATCCAAATTTACCTTTTTAGCAAGATCGAACATAAAGGCGGGATCAGATTCTATGTATCCTAAAATCTCATCACCAACCGATCCACATCGCTCTGTAACGTTTACAAGATAATGATGATCTCCCGCACGCACCGCAGCGGCAAGAGGGATATAAGTATTTGAGTAGGTCAAAGTTACAAAGTAACAATACTTATGTGACAAACTCTCCAACTGACACTTTAATGTTGCCAACGAGGACTTTGCCTGATTACACGCGTCACAATGACCGCAGCGTACTGTCAGGTATTGCCCTGAATACTTATTATATATCCTTTCAGGCTTAAGACAAGATATAAACGGATAATCTTTCATTTTTGCAATTTGTTAGATACTAACTCCAAACAATGTTCCAAGAATCGAAACAATAGCAGTAACAATAATCTTAATAAGAGTCTCTTTTTTCTGTTTTTCCATGTCATTGATTATTTAAAAGTTAAAGTATATAAGATGTTTATTCCTACGTTTTGGATACCGATCGCCAATAGATCGACACAATGCGTCGATAGTATTCTGTTTCAAAATGTACAATTCTCGGTAGATCTTATCTACATTACCATGATATGACTTGAAGATCATCGTATGATCATCGCCATTTTGCATGTATAACATGCAATAGTCACGATCTAATAAGATATAAAAGCGGATACCAAGATCATTGACATACTTGTTGATATCATGCAACAAGCGTAGAATATCGGATATTTGCACTCTTTTAATCATATAGCCAAGTGTATAATGTGTTTATCTGGGTAAACAATGCATTCAGTCCAACAAGTCATTGATTGAGCACAAACTACTAATGCATCCCATTCAAATGAACATTCGCAAGTAATATCAACGGCGCGACCAAACATGTGCAAGGAATTATCGACACCGCCGACTATTCGGTTAAGGGTAAAACAACGAAAACCTGATGTAACTATAATCGGAGAGCCAAAATCAGATCTTAAAATCTCCAAATTACGACATACACGAAACATGTTTGTCAAGGAATCCCAATCAGGCATGTTGTTTAAGTTACGGATCTCCGCAGTCGGAGAATAGATCAATTCATAAAAACTGAAATGTGGAGTAAAATACAAGATCTTCAAACCTGAAAGATCATAATCTTTGAAATTGAATCTTTTAAATGCCATATAATCAATATTTATACAATAAACAAAATTGCCTACAATTTGGTTCTAATTCCAAAATGCAAGCAATTTTAATTAAACGGCTGTAAATCAATACATTTACCGATTAAACATAATACCGATTGCATTTTTTCTGTTAAAGAACACACAAATATAATGAACCTTTTTCCATATTTCCAAATATTTCGAGGTTTTTTTTTAATTGTTAATTTTAAGAGTGGTGTCATTTCACGGATTGTAGGACAAGTACAATCCGTTCAAGGGGAGTGGGGGACCTTGAATCCGTTGGATGAAATGTTATGACTTCGTAACACAAAATCGGAGTTTTAGAACACTAATTTTGAAAAGATAGCACTTCATGTAGAACTGATCAAGACAAAGCACCGTACTAATAGAACATTTTTGGGGGGCTGATTGTGCCCCCCAAGCCCCCACGTAGTTTTGAGCGTGTTTTATTTTGCGGCGTCTACCATTTGTAAGGCTATTATTACGCGCTACACCGAGTGACCAGAAGAAAGGAGAGGAACATACATTCAACCGCCGACACCTCCAATCATGGAGAGCCTGCGAAAAATAGAAAGGGAAGTATAAGGGATAAAATAATAATATTAACAATATTACAAGAAAGTAATTATAAATAAATTTGATCGTTCAGGTCGCTATGATCATATAGTTTCACTCATGATCATGCAACCTGAACGATACGATTTAAAATAGGCATTGCTCCGCTCGCCTCTTTAAATCGTGGACGATAAACGATGTTAGAACCTACGCTTAACGTAGATCAATAATGCAAGGTTAAGAATACCAATGAATAACAAAAACAACATAAAAACTACCACCAATCCAAATTTAATGTGCGTTGAGTGCGATAAATACCAAGATCGCGTTTATTACGCATATTGGCTGCTTCAACTTCGGTTTCAAAGGTAGCGGCTTTTTTCTTATTATCCAAAATCATTCCCTTAATAATTTGCTCAGCGGTATCACGTTTGGTGGCATTGTCGATCTTAATACCACGGGATCGGGCTTGAGTTTCTATGATCTTCTCCACTTCATGCTCGGCTTGTTTATCGGTCAAATGCTTCTGTGCCCATGTAGCGGCGGCAGATGCAACAGTTTGAGCAATACCTACCTTAAGTACCAGGGGAAGATGCTCATTATTGATTGACTTTGCAATATTATCCAAACGCTGACCTTCTGCCTGTTGCTCTAAAAGCTGATTCTCTGTCATCTTCTTGCGAAAATCGGCGTTCATCATTTCAAGATCTGCGCGCCTCATAATCTTATCGATCTCCAACCGTACATTACGATCACGAGTACGTGAGTAGATCTCCATCAATTCAGCCTTACGAAGTTGCAGGCGCGTTAGGTTATCGGTTTCGATGCCCTCGGCTTCAGCGATTGTCTTGCGAATATCGGACAGATCCTTTTGCCGTTGATAGTAGAGAGCAGAAGCACTACCGATTCCTGACATATCATAACTCACGGGCATCTGCCGTCCTGATTGATCGGCAGTAGGAGGATTGATACCTGATGCAGTAGAAGCAGTTCCAGCACCTTGTCCGTTCATCATAAGGTAAGGATTCAAACCTGCATCACGGAAGCGTTGAACTTGCGATTCAGCACTATTATAATCGTTCTGCTTGTTCCACATCTCGGTATTATATTCCATCTGCCGCTCCATCATCTTTTCATTGAACTCATTGTTCATTTTGGCAATCTCGAGATTAGTCTCGTTCGCCTTATTGCCTGAATGAGCAGATAGGAGGGAGCCGAACAAGGCGGCTCCTCCACTGATTAATGCGGGTATTGGCATAGTTATTCATTTATAGGTTGAGGATCTGTAGGTTGAGGATCTATAGGCTGATCCATTTCGATAGCTGCTCTTACCTGATCGTTGAAGTCATCAAGATTAGCGGCGCAATATTCAGCCCAAGCACGCAATTCTGACGGTGTTTGCAGATACCGTGACTTGATCGTACGGATCAAATCCTGATCGGATACCTGACTTTTCAGTTTAGCAACAGAACTGTCTTTCTGACGGATCATACTTTCCAACCATGCAGCTATAGCAGTATCGCCAAGATGCTTGATACGCTCTTGATTAAAGACCATGTAGATAGGATCAACAACACGGATAGCAGATGATCCATTACGGGTAACAACTTCCTCGGTGTAAAATTCATCTATTGGGGTTTTTTCACGTAAAACGACACATTGTTTGTTAGCGCGGAGATTGAACGACATACGTTTCACATTCTCCTTGTGGGAAATCAATATTCTTTTCATAACGACACACATTAGTAGGGTAAACCGTCACGATCCAACGGGCGAACCGCACGGACATCAAAGTAAACATTATTTAAGAGCACATCAGATTCAACGGTATCACCTGCATGGCTGATAAAGATCGGATTGACAAGAGCAGGATTGACCTTGAAAAAACGATAGTCAACTCCTTTGACACCTAAATATGACAACTCACTAAAGTACTGATGTATGTAGCCCTCGGTAATAGGAGCGACCCACGCATCGTATCCACCATGTAGAAAGATACCTTTAATATCGTCGTAATCAGTCTTATAGTCATAGTATCGGGGACTATAACCAACAAGCACTTCGGCATTACTTTGCCCGCTATCGATGTTATAATTGGTCATCTCGATCAGCGGAACTGATACCATACCGGTAACATCAAATTCAGGGATCAGATAATCAGTTACTTTTGTTTTAAGGCACATTTTACTGATACCCGTTTCAAAAGCGTAGTCAAGGAGAGGTACAGCATGATAGATGCACATGATGTACCCATGTACGGGTACTGTAAACTCTTCCTTACCTTGTGATGCACCGACACCTTTACCACGAATGTTAGCAGAATCTTCTTCCGATGCAAGGTTAGTGTTCAATACTTCGTCGATATCCAAAGTATTAGAGAAACCGCCAATGTACGAGGATCGATCACTATAGGCATCCGATAAGTTAGCACCAAAATGCGCTTTCATCTGTGACTTGTAGTCTTGCTGATGGGATTGTGTAATTTCCTTCCATTTTTGGGCTGCTTCTGCTTTGCGAAGCGCAAGAATAGTAAAGGCAGAAGAAAGACTTTCATCGGTAAAGCCTAAATTAGCCAACAAACGACGATAACCTTCGGAATCAGATGTAATCTGATTCGAACTACCTATTTGTAAATAGGATAAAGATGAATAAGAAGCAGAATTATTAGCAGAAACAGCACTATTACCACGAGAATTTGAAAACAACGTAAAACCATTTTGACCTGCTTTAGCCTGATCGCCAATAATAGTACTTAAATCTACACTTGCAGCTTCACCATATTGTGAGTTAGGCAAAACACCCGTGAAATAATCTTTGTGCCAATTGGAGTAACGAAGATCGAACATAGATTCATTACGGAGATCAATGCCATCAATCTGTATTTCCATATCGGCAGCACCTTGCCAACCAACGTAATTAATGTTGAATGTATTAGGTGCAGAATGTTCCCATTGGGAATCACGGAAGTAGTCCGAATAGATCTTTTGATAAGACAACAACGGGAAAGGATTCAAGAGGACGTTAGTATATTCATCTGGACGAAGGTTATTATCCAAATAATACTTTGGACGACCGTAGCCAAGATAAGACATCAACTTATCAGTAAGATCCGAACGCTTGAAACCGAAATAGTTCTTATCATTACCCATAGTATCAGAATCTAATGCGGAGAGATGATCAATCACACCTTGAAGAGTGAAATGCGGATGATTCTCATCAACAGTAGGGATACCATTAATAGATTCGGCGAACTGTACATTGTCTTTCATCTGTGCAATGAAATTGTTAAATCTATTCCAAAGCAAGTTGGTTGGAACGAAAAACCAATCATAATACTCCTTAATACGAGTATAAGCAGCAGAATTGACTTGAACTGTACGAGTAAACGATTTGATCGAGAGATCGAATTTATCGCCAGGCACTACCTCTCTACAATAGTAGGGTAGCAACTCGCCAATCTTTGCAGATCGGGCAGTTCTCTTCGAGAGATCGTAACCATCACGGCGAACATGATTAGTTACTTGTTTCATTGACATTACATTTGCCATAGTTAAAGGTTTTGGTTAAAAATTAAGATTCATTTATTATTGAAATAGCCGTTTGCATCGTTAAGCTTCTTGTGTTTTATGGATCGCTCCGCTCGTTCGGCAGTATCAGACCGGAACTGCTGATAGATAGGGGATCGTTCAAAGGATTTAATAAGATCGTCCTTAATCGGGACATTATCATACCACATGACAAGATCATCAATTTCAGGATCATCATCATAGTATTCTTCCTGATGATCATAAAAACCGTTAAGTATCTCCATACTACAATGATCGTAATACTTTTCGATCTCATGAATCTTTTTAATCATATTATTATAGTCAAGAATACCACTACACACATAGTCACAGAATTGTTTGGATACTCGCAACTCTGTATAGATAGACCTTTTCACTCTGATGTACTCATCTTCTGTAATGTTAGAGAATGATCCATGTACAACAAGATCCTGACAAGATTCCATAAAATAGTTCAATGCAGACTTTAAACGATAGTCATCAGAATAGCAGTTCGGCTCTACGAGGTAGCGGCAGACGATGTCTGCGAGTACGCTCGGTCGAGTTTCGCCCGACCAATCGGAAAGGTACGCATAAGTTCGATAAGCCGTAAGACGCTGTTGTGTATCGAGTGCAGCGTAAGCCTTACATCGGGGGTAGTAGTAAGCCTTAAGTGACCGCCACAAAGAGAACTCTGTATAAGC
>JAZSRA010000073.1:0-1995 GCA_045538195.1 Eubacteriales bacterium
TGGTTCCCCTTCTCCCGAAGTTACGGGGTCGTTTTGCCGAGTTCCTTAACAAGGGTTCTCCCGTTCGTCTTAGAATTTTCTTCTCGTCTACCTGTGTCGGTTTGCGGTACGGGTACCTTAAGAAATTTAGCAACTTTTCTCGCCAGCGTGAATTCGAAGACTTCGTTTCTTTTGTCCACTCCCCATCACAGCCCAGCCTATTGACTTGCGTACTTCACTACAAGCCAGCCTCACTGCTTGGACGCACTCTTCCAGTCGTGCGCTTCTTCTATCCTTCTGTGTCATTGCTTCATTAGCTCTCTCGGTAGTACAGGAATATCAACCTGTTGTCCATCATCTACGCCTTTCGGCCTCAACTTAGGTCCCGACTTACCCCGGGCGGACGAACCTTCCCCGGGAAACCTCAGACTTTCGACGGCGGAGTTTCTCGCTCCGCTCTCGCTACTTATGCCGGCATTCTCTCTTCTATACAGTCCACGACTCCTTCCGGTATCGCTTCTGCCCGTATACATTGCTCCTCTACCAATGTGCTTCGCACATTCCTAAACTTCGGTGTACAGTTTTAGCCCCGATAATCTTCGGCGCTCCACCACTCGACCAGTGAGCTATTACGCACTCTTTGAATGTGTGGCTGCTTCTAAGCCAACATCCTGGTTGTTTCTGCAGTGAAACATCCTTTACCACTTAACTGTAACTTAGGGACCTTAGTTGTAGATCTGGGCTGTTTCCCTTTTGACAACGGAACTTATCTCTCGCTGTCTGACTCCCTGACACCACGTATCCGTAATTCGAAGTTTGATAAGCTTCGGTAAGTCGTGAAACCCCCTAGGCTATTCAGTGCTCTACCTTCGGTACGCTAATCAGAGGCTAGCCCTAAAGCTATTTCGAGGAGAACCAGCTATATCCGATTTCGTTTGGAATTTCTCCGCTAACCACAAGTCATCCCCGGGCATTTCAACGAACGTGGGTTCGGTCCTCCACAGTATCTTACTACTGCTTCAACCTGCTCATGGTTAGGTCAATCGGTTTCGGGTCTACGGCATGCAACTATATCGCTCTGTTCAAACTCGCTTTCGCTTCGGCTCCGGTACTTAATACCTTAACCTCGCTACACACCGTAACTCGCCGGCCCGTTCTACAAAAAGTACGACACTACACTCATGCGGTGCTGTGTCTGCTTGTAAGCATAGGGTTTCAGGTTCTCTTTCACTCCCCTCCCGGGGTTCTTTTCACCTTTCCCTCACGGTACTATACTCTATCGGTCACTAGGTCGTATTTAGCCTTAGGAGATGGTCCTCCTGTCTTCCCACCGGATTCCTCGTGTCCTGTGGTACTCTGGATACACTCCACTCAATTTACGTTTCGCTTACAGGGATATTACCTTCTCTGTCCCAACTTTCCAGTTATGTTCAACTACGTAAATTTGATGATTATGAGTGTCCGTCACCCCAACTAATATCACTATTACTTGGTTTGGGCTCTTTCCCGTTCGCTCACCACTACTTAGGAAATCGATTGTTTTCTTTCTCTTCCTCCAGGTACTAAGATGTTTCAGTTCCCTGGGTTCCCTTCCTATACCCTATGTGTTCAGGTATGGATACCACAACATAACTTGTGGTGGGTTCCCCCATTCGGAAATCTACGGATCGTAAGTCATTTGCACTTCCCCGTAGCTTATCGCAGCTTGTCACGTCCTTCTTCGGCGCCTAGTGCCAAGGCATCCACCCTACGCTCTTTATAGCTTAATCTCGTCTTAAAATCTCGATTCAAAAGAACATTTATTTTTTTGGATTTTCCTCAGC
Source organism: Eubacteriales bacterium (assembly GCA_045538195.1). Classification (GTDB taxonomy): domain Bacteria; phylum Bacillota; class Clostridia; order Oscillospirales; family CAG-272; genus SVTX01. The sequence continues at coordinate 1,803 of JAZSRA010000073.1, forward strand.
AAAATATCTCGCATTTTTTCCAGCTTAACTATACGTTTATCGTATTACTCAAACTTTTATTTTTTTAAGATATTTTTAGATTTTGTCTACTCTATCTGTATGCAGTTGTCAAGGTGCAAGGTACCACACTTAAAAAAGTTATGGTAAGTCGGAGGCCAAGCGGTCTTAGGAAGACAATGACTAGACCCAACTC
>JAZSRA010000012.1:0-47369 GCA_045538195.1 Eubacteriales bacterium
CGTCGGACAGCACAGCGCCGGCGCGATCCACGTCGGTGTCGAAGATAATGCCAAGATCTGCCTTCTGGGCGGCGACGGCGGACATGATGGCCTTCATGGCGTCACCGTCCTCAGGGTTGGGGATGTGGTTGGGGAAGGAACCGTCGGGGTCCAGGAACTGGCTGCCCGTGGTATTGGCGCCCAGAGGCTGCAGCACCTTTTCCACGTAGAAGCCGCCTGCGCCGTTGCCGGCATCCACCACGATGCGGAAGCCGTCCAAAGGCAGCTGCTCACCGGTGGCGGTGCGGACCTTGTCCACTAGAATGGCGGCGTAGTCGTCCATGAACTCGCCCTTGGCGACCTGAGTGGCGGGCAGGCCGGTAGTCTCGGTACCGGCGGCAAAGTCCAAAATGGCGGCGATGTCCTGCTTCTCCAGACCGCCGTCCTTGGTAAAGAACTTGAAGCCGTTGCGGTTGAAGGGCAGGTGGCTGGCGGTGATCATGACGGAGGCATCGTAAGGATCGGCACCGGCCACGGGGCTCATAAACATGGCGGGGGTGGAGGCCATACCGATGTCGGTGACCTGAATGCCCTGCTCGCTCATGGCGCTGCACAGCCAATTGCACAGGGTAGGACCGGACAGGCGGGAGTCACGGCCCACGGACACCCGCAGGGTAGCCTTGCCCAGCCGCTGACGCAGCCACAGGGCGAAGCCGCGGCCGATGTCGCGGCAGGCCTGCTCGGTCAGGTTGACGTGCTGACCCTCGATCCCCTCCAGAGCGACACCGCGGATGTCGCTGCCGTTTTGCAACTTCTTATAATCCATAATCAATTCCCCTTATTTCCGTATTATTTAAGTAGTATTGCGCTTGACCATATCATAGCATTGATTTGCCGCAAAGGCAACAGGCAGCATGGAAAATTGTGCAGCAAAAAACCGCCGGGCGCATCTGCACCCGGCGGTCTGGAGCTGGTGGAGGGATTTGAACCCTCGACCTACTGATTACGAATCAGTTGCGCTACCCCTGCGCCACACCAGCGACCCATATATTATATCACACTTCAAAAAGATTTGCAATAGGTTTTTGAAAAAATTTGTATTAATTTTAGCACGTTATTATATACTTCCAATGCAGATATGCTGCGGTGAATAGAAGTTTTTGTATTGTTTTTATTTTTTGGGACAAACTAATCAAAAACAGCAGAAAGGTTATTTTATGAGTTCACTTTGGCACAAAAGCGTGAAAATGCCTGAATTTGAGCCTTTAAATAAAAACGAAAAGACCGACGTTCTTATTATCGGCGGAGGCATCGCAGGTATTTTAACGGCACATTTTTTGAAAGAGAGGAACATCGACTATATTCTCGTTGAATCGAATAAGATCTGCGGCGGCGTTACGGGAAACACAACGGCGAAGCTGACTCTGTCTCACGGATTGATATATAGCAAAATAATTAAGGAATACGGTGTAGAGCGGGCGCAGGCCTATCTTCACGGCAATATTGGCGCGCTGAAAAAGTACGCAGAGCTTTGCGAAAATATTGATTGCGACTATGAAGTCAAAGACAATTATGTTTACGCCACCGACGACCGAAAGAAGATAGAGGACGAGGTGAATGCTCTCCATAATCTGGGATACAAAGCCGACTTTTGCGAAGATCTGCCTCTCCCGATCAAGACCGTGGGAGCGGTCAGGTGCAAGGGGCAGGCGCAATTTCATCCGTTGAAGTTTTTGTCGGAGATCGCAAAGGACCTCAATATTTTTGAGCATACCCACATCGAAAACGTTGAGGGAAACAGAGCATTTACCGAAAAATATCACATCGACGCGAAAAAAATAATAATGGCGGCGCATTTTCCCTTTATAGACCGCCATGGCGGATTTTTTCTCAAAATGTATCAGCACCGCTCATACGTTTTGGCGCTTGAAGGAGCAAAAGATCTTGACGGAATGTACGTGGACGAAAACAAGACGGGTCTTTCATTCAGAAATCAGAAAAATTTGCTTCTTTTGGGCGGCGGAGGACACAGAACGGGAAAGCAGGGCGGCGGATATAGCGAGCTTCGCACCACCGCAAGACTTTACTATCCCGACGCCGAGGAAAAATTTCATTGGGCGGCGCAGGATTGCATGACTCTCGACGGTATGCCCTACATTGGTCAATATTCAAAATGTACCCCCGATCTGCTTGTGGCTACGGGATTTAACAAGTGGGGAATTAGTAACGCTATGATGTCGGCTATGTTACTTTGTGACGCTGTGTGCGGCAAGCAAAACGAGCTTTTGGAGGCTTTGAATCCATCAAGAAGTATATTGCATCCGCAGCTTGCAATCAACGGCTTTGAGACACTTACAAACATTCTTCGACCTACTGCGCCGAGATGCTCGCATTTAGGCTGCGCTCTCAAATGGAATAAAGCCGAAAAAAGCTGGGATTGCCCCTGCCACGGCTCACGTTTTGCAAAGGACGGCAGAGTGCTTGATAATCCCGCCAACGGAAATCTTAAGTAAAAAATTAAGGTTAACAGAGGAGTTCAACACTACGAAAACCGGCTCTATATGAGTGTTTTGAAAAAACATTAATTATTTTGAATTTTAATAAAATGCAAACATTTCGCAAAAAACTCAAAAACATCTCCGATATATAATTACGGCGTAAAATAAATTAAGGAGGATTTTGAGTTATGTCCAAAATCGCAGAAACAAATGAGAAGATCGCTGATAAGGTAGTAGAGGGCTACAAGAAAATTGAGAACGGTGTTGTTGACGGCTACAAAAAGATCGAGAACGGAGTCGTTGAGGGTTTCAACAAGGTAAGTGACAAGATAGTTGAAACTGTTTTTGCTAAAGAGGGCGAGAGCGTTGAGGACGCAAAGAAAAGGCTTTCGGAAAATGCTAAGAAAAACTAAAAAATTGACCGTTGAATAAAAAACGGAAGGCAGATGAAGTGAACCCAAAGGAGTTCATTTCACATAGCCTTCCGTTTTTCTTTATTTTTTGAATATAGGCTTATCAGACGAGCAGAGCCACGCACCGACGACCATAAGGGCGAGCGCCGCGAAATAGGTGTAGGGCGGCATATCACTGAAAATGATAAGCGAAAGCAACGCTCCGATAAAGGGTGAGACGGCGTAATACGCGCTTGTCCTTGCTGCCCCGAGCTTTCTTTGAGCGTAAACGTAAAAGAAAATGCTAAGTCCGTACGCCACAAATCCGACGGCGAGGACGGCAAAAATGCTCCATACGTGAGTCAATCTTTCGCCAAGAACAAGTCCGATTATTACAGACCCCGCTCCCGAGCAAAGTCCCTTGACAATAACTATTTCAAGCGGGTCTTTCGCAGACAGCTTTCTCGTGCAGTTGTTCTCGATACCCCAGCACAAGCAGGCTAACAGAATGAAAAGTGAGCCGTAAGAAAATTCAAGACTTGAAATGTCTTCAAAGGATAGAATCGCGCAGGAAAGTGTTACGAATCCAATGCCGAACCAGAGTCTTGGGCTGATCTTTTCCTTGAATATCATCAGGGCTATCAGCGAGGTAGCAACTATCTCAAAATTATTGAGAAGCGACGCGTTCGCCGCCGTGGTATAGGAAAGTCCTAAAAGTAAAAATATCGGAGCGGCGATGTCAAGCACTACCATAGCGATAGTGTAGGGGAGGTCGCTTTTCGTCAGCTTTTCCTCGGTGGATCTGATCTTCGCAGCCTTTCTTATAAGCGCGATGACCGCCATTCCCGCGCCTGCACCGAGATATAAAAATCCCGCCATAAGGGTCGAGGGCATATAGTCAAGTAATATTTTTGAAAGAGGGGAATTTATAGCGTAAAGTGCCGCCGACAGAATGGCAAGAAAAATTCCGGTTGATCTTATCTGTCGTTTCATAAAAAAAGATAAAATATATGTGGAGCCGACCGCTGGTCGCCAGTTATTAACAAAAATTATTCTTCTTTACCCGTGAGATACTTCTTGTAAAGGCCGCAGGGATTGAACTCGGTGCATTTGCCTCCGCGGTAGGAACACATAGGCTCAAGAGTGCCGACGAATTCAGGACACTGTACTTCAACAAGTCTCACGATCTCCGCCATAACGGCGCGGGTGTAGGGGTCTGCCTGCATGCAGAGACGGCGACGAGCCATAAACATAAGCTCTTGTGCGTTTATATACATCATATGTGAAACGGGAGAGTCCTGAGGCGCCTTTGTGCGGTCGTAGTTTTCCTGACGGTCATTTCGCTGGCTCTGCACAAAGTGAGTAACGCCGATAAAATGACGGCAGAAGTGAACGGAAACATAATAGGGAATCACCATTTTTACGCAGAAATTTAGAGTTCTTATGGGACTATGCTCACTCATGAGCAGCTTGTGTCTCCACTCGGCGGTGGGGAGCTTGGTGCTTGTCTTTCCTACGGTGTTGAGAGTACAGAGCTTGCAAAGCATCCAATCTTCTTCGGTGGGGTATTTTAAAAGCTCAACGGTGAAATCCATGTTTTTCATCTCCTTGTATGTTTTAATAATTCATTTTAGCACATTACTTAACCTAAGTCAAGATAAATATAGCTCAACTCCCCATTTATTTCTCAAATTCCGCTGCGACTTGCTTGAGAAGCTCGCGGATAGGGAGCTTCTGAGGGCAGATCTCCTCGCAAGCTCCGCAACCGATGCAGTCACTTGCCTTGCCTTTGTCCTTGGTGAAAATTCCGTAATAATATTCCGAATTCCAATTTTTCCACTTGTTCTTCTCATTCATACAAGCGAAAAGCTTGGGGATAGATATGTCCTTAGGGCAACCGTCCACACAATAGCGGCAGGAGGTGCAGGAGATCAATTTTTTGCTCTTTATGATCTCGCAGACCTTATAAACGGCATCAAGTTCAAACTCGTCAAGTGGCTTGAAATCGGTCATGTAAGAGAGATTGTCTCGCATCATATCCATATTGCCCATACCAGAAAGCACCATTTCTATGCCCTCGTGACCTGCGGCAAAGCGAATGGCATAGCTTGCGTGACTTCCTCCGCCGAGAGCGTCAAGCACTTCCGCCGCGTCGTCGGGAAGATTCACAAGGCTTCCGCCCTTTACAGGTTCCATAACTATGACAGGCTTTCCGTGTTTCCGACAGGTCTCAAGACAGAGTCGGGATTGAACCGATGCATCCTCAAAATCGAGATAATTGAACTGTATCTGTACCACCTCGATCTGAGGGTATTCGGTAAGTATTTCATCAAGAATGTCGGCAGTGTCGTGGAAGGAGATGCCGAGATGACCTATCTTGCCTTCCTTTTTAAGCTCTAAACAGGTCTCGTAAGCCTTACAATCTTTATATTTTTGAAAATTCGTTCTGTTCTGCGCGTGCATGAGATAAAAATCGAAGTAGTCAACGCCGCAGATCTTCAGCTGTTCCTCAAAAAGAGGACGGATATCGCTTTCTTTTTCAAAGTGAGGTCCCGAGAGCTTGTTGGTAAGAACGTAGCTCTCACGGGGATAACGAGAGGTAAGACATTGACGCAGAGCAACCTCACTCTTGCCGCTGATGTATCCGTGGGCGGTGTCAAAATAGTTAAACCCTGCCTCCAAAAAGGCATCTACCATCAAACAGACCTCGGCAGTGTCCACCTCGCCGTCCTTCATAGGGAAGCGCATACATCCAAATCCGAAATTTTTCTTAACTTTATCAAAAGTTCTCATTTTTTACCTCTCTGAATTTCATTCGTTAAGTTAATTATACCTCAAAAAGAACTCTTTTGTCAAGATATGATAGCATAGTTGACAAAAAATAATATTAGTGGTAAAATAAGTTATGATCAGATTTATGAATATGCCAATGTTGACAAAACTGAAACCTTGACATAACGCAATAAAGGCTTTGAGGGGGGTGAGAGAATGCCCGAGGTAAATATTGCTCTCGATATTTTCGGAATAATAACCACTTTAATAATATTTTTTAGCTGTCTCGAAGAAAGAGTGAAGAAAGAAACAAAGTCCAATAGCTTCTTACTTTTGATGGCGACTATAATTTTGGCATTGATAGCAGATGTTTTCGGTTGGATAGGAGAGGGAAATACCGCCCTTTCGGTAATGACCGTGGTAGGTAACACCGTGGCTGCGTGTCTTGGATATCTTGCGATATTCTTTTTCATTCTGTACCTTAAAGAAAACCTATATCGAAGAAGTCCTGCGGCAAGAGCTATCGTAATAATATTTGCGGTGGTGTGCGTGGCGTCGATCATAATGGTTTCGCTGAATTGCTACCACGGAACCTCCTATCATATAGACGGCGAGGGTCATTTCGTCCACGGAGCCGACAAGGTGCTTATGATGACCCATCTGCTTTTCCCCTTGCTTTCATTCCTTACTATATTCCTTATGGTGTTGACGGCAAAGGGTATAAGCGCCAGGGACAGACTGATATACCTGTCTTATGCAGTATTTCCCGCGGCAGGAGTGATTTTTGACTATACGGTTCACGGCTGGTCGCTGACCTATATCGGCTTGGTCATAAGCACTATGATAATCTATACCAGCATCTATCTGCAAAAGCGCAGACTGATACAAGAGCAGAGGACCGCGCTTATGATGTCGCAGATAAACCCTCATTTTATGTATAATACCTTGACCACTATCGCGTCTCTTTGTGAGATAGATCCAAGGCAGGCAAAGACGCTTACGATAGAGTTTTCATCATTTCTCCGTCAGAATCTGGACACGATGACCTCCTCCGAGCTTATCCCCTTTGAGCAGGAGCTTAGGCACGTGGGGTGCTATTTGAAAATAGAAAAGGCAAGATTTAAGGATAAGGTAAACGTTGTCTACTCCATAGACTGTAAGAATTTTGCGGTTCCTGCGCTGACTATTCAGCCTTTAGTGGAGAACGCCGTCAAGCACGGAATTACCAAGAAAAGGGGCGGCGGAACCGTCAAAATATCCACGTATCATAAAGAAAAGTCTTATGTGATAGAGATAAAAGATGACGGTGTGGGCTTTGACACCGAGATGGTGCTGGCAAATAACGACAGAATAGGCATCAACAATGTCAGAAGCCGCTTGAAGGAGATGTGCGGAGGAACTGTTGAGATAAAGAGTATGGTTGGAGTCGGAACACGGATAACGGTTGAAATACCGGACAATAAAAGGAACAGATTATGAATATTTTAGCAGTTGACGATGAATTTTACGCGTTAAAGCTTATAGAACAGGCAATCAGAGAGTCGGTGTCGGGAGCGGTGCTTTATCTTTGTGACGAACCTCAAAGCGCTATCGAGACGGCGAGAAAAAACAAGATAGACGTAGCTTTTTTGGACATACACATGCCTGAAATGAGCGGAATTGAGCTTGCTAAAGCGCTAAAGGACATAAATCCCAAGATCAACATAATATTCGCGACGGGATTTTCCGAGCATATGAAAGACGCTATCGATCTTCGTTCCAGCGGATATCTTCTCAAACCCGTGACCGCGGCGGCGGTCAAGACCGAGATCGAAAACCTGCGCCACCCCGTGGAATGGGATAACGGAAAGCGAGTCAGAGTGTTGACCTTTGGCAATTTTGAGGTTTTGGTCGATAACGTCCCCGTAAAATTCGAAAGGAAGCAGTCAAAGGAAATATTTGCCTACCTTATAGATAAAAGAGGTACGTCGGTAACCTATGCCGAGCTTGCCTCGGTGATATGGGAGGACGGCGAATACGACCGCGTGAGACAGAAAAACCTTCAGGTTTACGTGGCAGGCATGGTAAAGGCTCTGAACAACGTAGGCGAACAGGATCTGATACTCAAGGGCAGACAGGGAATACTCGTTAATACCGCAAAGATCGATTGCGACTATTACCGTTTCCTTGAAGGCGATGTCAGAGCGATAAATTCCTTCACGGGACAGTATATGAGCGCGTATTCCTGGGCAGAATTTACCGTCGGGTATCTTGAAAGCCGCGTGCATAATATGAAATGAAAATAAACAACCGAATTTCGGCGTGTTCCGCTTTTGCGGAATGCGCCGAAAAACTTTTTAAAGAATTTTAAAAATTACCTGAATTTGTAGTCACCGTGTAGTCATAGGGTGATAGAATACGTTTAGAAGGCTGGAAAAATATGCTTTCTTAAGTAAAAAAGCCTAATAGGGAGGGCTTTGAACAAAAATTTTTTCTACAAAGGAGAAAAACAAAATGAAAAAGAGAAGAACACTTATCGTAGGTCTGCTTCTCGTAGCAGCACTTGCACTTGGAATCGGTTATGCAGGATTTACCTCCGAGCTTTCCATCGGCGGTGAAGCAATACTTGGCGGTGTCAGCGAGTCCCAGGTAGTTATTAAGAGCATTGAGATCAAGGACGGCGAAAGCTCGGGTAACCACATCGTCGCTAACGTCAGCGGCGAGGAGACCAAGGCAGCTACCGTTGACGTAACCGGCTTTAAAGAGAAAGGCGAGTTCGCGCTCCTTACCGTAACCGTTGAGAACCCCCACGCGTTTGAGGTAAATATGTCTGCTCCCGCACTCGTAATGACCGGGTCCACCAACAATATTACCGGCGGCGGCACATACTTTGATATTACTCTCGAAGATGAGGCTTCTATCCCCACCTTCATCGAGGCTCACAACACTGTTACCTTCCAAATCAAAGTTAAGGCTAATGTGATCACCCCCGACGCTCACACTACCAACTTCACCGTAACCTTCAGCGCATCCACCAGAACCCCCTGATAGGATAAAGAAAACAAACCCGTTTAATAATTAAACAATATTTGCTGAATTAATTAAAATCTAAAATGAAAGGAGGACCGTAAATGAATAAGGATAAGAAAAAACTGTACGTATTATCAATAATAACGCTTGCGGTTCTCATTATCACTCTCTTTGTGGACGTAGGAAGCAGCAGAATAGTTACAGCTTGCCTGCTGCTTCCCCTGACCCTGACAGTAGTTCTTCTTATAAAGAAAAGAAACACTCTGTCCATTAATAAAAGAGAGATCTTGCTGCTTGTGTCGGTGTTGGCGACCGTATACGTCATCGCAAGAGAGATGACAGGAATATATTTCAAGGTCTACCAAAATCCCTATTACGTAGACGAAGAAATGATCGTTAAATTCATTATACCCTCGGCGGTGATTATAGTTACGGTAGAGATAATAAGACACGTATTTTTGGCGCAGAAAAACCGATTCATTGACGTGATCACTTTTCTGTCCTGCGTTTTGGCAGAGGTTTTGATGTACTCGAATATCGCGGGCATCACAAATTTCAACCGTTTTATGGATCTCGTCGGAATGACGCTTTTCCCTGCAATCAGCGCAAACGTTTACTATCATTACATTTCCAAACGCTACGGAGCGTTACCGAATATCGTATTTCGTCTTATCACCTCGATGTATATTTACTTTATACCCTATACAACGGCTATGACGGATGCGCTTTCATCATGTATTAAGATAGTTTTGCCGATTATAATGCTTGCATTTATCTCGGCACTTTACTCAAAGAAGAAGAAAAACGCCGTGCAGAAGGGACGAAAAACTTCTGTTGTCGGCACCGTCCTGATGACAGCCATTATAGTTTTGGTGGCAATGCTTATCTCCTGTCAATTCCGCTTTGGAGCGCTGGTAATAGCAACCGAAAGTATGACGGGTGAGATAAATAAGGGCGATATGATCATATACGAGCAGTACGATGATCAAACAATAAAGGAAGGACAAGTAATCGTCTTTTCGCAAAATGATGCAAAAATAATTCACAGAGTAGTTAAAATTGAAAATATCAATGGCGAGATCAGGTATTACACAAAAGGTGATGCCAATGAGGATCTCGACGTGGGATATAGAACTGAAGCAGACATAGTCGGCTTGACCGACATGAAGATCGCTTATATAGGTTATCCGACTCTGTGGCTCAGACAACTAATACCATCTTAAAAGAAAGGAGGTTACCATAAATGTCGGAAAAAGAAAAGAAAAGGCGCTCGAAATACCGTAAAAATCGCGAAAAGTTGATATTTATTCAAACGGTTATGGCAATCGTCGTAGCTCTGGCAGTGCTGATCTCGGCACTTGTTGCCTATCAGCTTGAAAAGACCTATTACATCGGCTACCGTGAGGGTGGAAATATCGATTACAACGTTTTTTTGAAGGAAAACGATTTTTACGAAGAAGATTTTCTTGAAAAGGATCAGTCTTACGTCGCATCTCTGATAGATAAGATCATAGCCGATTTCAGCTATCAGATCGATATGGATACAGATGACGTAAATTATCGCTATTCCTATACCATCAAGTCTCGTCTTGAGATAATAGATAATACGTCAAGCGTTGCAATATTTAATCCTGAATATGAGCTTGTAAGCGTTCAGAATAAGTCGCAGAGCAGTTCTAACAGATTGACGATCAATGAGATTGTGGTATTGGATTATGATCAGTACAACAGTCTTGCGGGAAATTTCCTCGCGACATACGACCTTACCAATACAACAAGTAATATCGTAGTCACGCTTGAGGTTGACGTCCTCAGCGATTGTAACGCTTTTTCGGGCAGCAGCGCCGAAAAATATTTCTCCGAATTACGTATACCTCTTACAACTAAAACAGTTAATATCGAGATGACCTCCACCATTCCCGATGATGAGGCGAAGATGATCGCCTGCACCAGAGGCGCGGGTAGTGAGGTGTTCAAAACCACCGCTATAGTGCTGGCAGTGGTGGACGCAATTCTGATATTGATACTCGTAGCGTTTATCTTCTTAACAAGAACAGAAGATATTACCTACACAGCACGCGTCAAGAAGATCGTTTCCCAGTATAAATCCTACATCCAGAGGATAAAGAACGTATTCGACACCTCGGGATATCAGGTCATCGTAGTTGAAACCTTCGATGAGATGCTTGAAATACGCGATACTATTCAGGCTCCTATACTGATGCACGAAAATGATGACAAGACTTGTGCGAAATTTATTATTCCTACCGATACCAAGATACTCTATCTCTTTGAGATAAAGATCGAGGGTTATACCGAGCCTGAACCCGATCCCAAACCTGATCCTCAGCCTACTACCATCGTTAAGCCCAACATAACCAACGTTGTGCGTCCCGTGGTAAAGGTAGTGGTTAACCCAAAGGTGACCGAAGCTAAGGCTGAAGCCTGCGAGGATAGCTCCGAACCCGAGGCGGAGATCGAAACCGTGGTTGAAGAACCCGAAATTTTGGTCGATGCGGCAGAGGAGATCTCCGAAGTTGAGGTTGAGACCGAAATCGAGGAAGAACCCGTTGAGGAAGAGCTTGACGTTGAGGACATACTTGACAGTATTCCCGAGGTTGAGGAAATTGCCGAGGAGAAGTTAATAGTTGAGGCTCCCGGAGTTGACGCTATCGACGTTGTATGGCAGGAAAGAAAAGACAAAAGATACCGATACGATCCTGACGGCAACACGATTGAGGAGGGGGACGTAGTTCTCGTTCCCACCAGAGACGTTCACAGCGACAAGGACGTCGTTCGCGAGGCAGAGGTAACAAGAGGAAACTATAAGGTGGATCCCGCAGAGCTGGATTCTCCTCTCAAAAAGATCATCGGCGTTGTCAAACGTAAAGCGGAAAAGGCTTTTGTCGCAATGATAACTCCCGACGAAAAAGAGCTTGAGGAAAACACCGATAATTCTGAAAAATAATTAATGACACATAGAAAGGAGAGTGTTTATGAAGGTTTTATTAAGAATAATATGCGGAGTAGCACTCTCCTGTATGTGCTTATTCGTTTGCATTGGATATGCAGGGTTTACGTCAAATATGGTGATCGGTGGTACGTCAACCTCCATCCCTCCCGAAGGAGTATTTATCACGAATATAACCTCGAGCGGGACCAATAAAGCTACTGCGGTAGTCAATGGATACAGTATGACCGTTGTAAACAGCGCAGTCAATCTCGGAACTAATCGAAATGCGACTCTTACATTTACCATTACAGTCTTTAATAACACCAACATAGATTATGGATATAACGCTATGATCTATACGGTGGGAGAAGGGACGTTCGATAATGAAACTATCGTTGTGACCCCGAATATTGAGAGGAGAGAGGTAGTCAGATCAAAAGAGTATCTTTCGTTTAACGTAACGGTCAGCTATGTCAGCGGAGTAACGATTACTAATAATGTACTTAATTCTGTCATAACCTACGAGTTTTTACCTCTTGATGATATACCCGAGGATGAAGCGGAGATCGCAGTAAGCGGAGTTTTGGAACAATTCAAGAATATTCTTAACAATAATGTTGTCGGAAATCCCAATAGCTACGGTCAGTTGATCACCCAAATGGATGATTATAATGCTAATGACCGTCACAATGATTCTTATATTGGTAACGTTGACGGTGCTTCGGGAGAAGACGTGACTATTCTCGGTGAACTTTTCCAGGGTCAGCTATCATTGAACATTAACGGAACGGATACTCCCGTAACGCTGATGATAAAAGAGGAAGATGTTGACGGAAACTCAGTCAATGGAGATGAAATGACGATTTATATGACGACTGATGATCTGCAAAAGCAGAATTCTGTTTGGTTTCCTCAGCCGGAATATGCACCCGTATATGCCGCAGTGTTCCGCAAGGTAACACTTGAAGATGGAACCACGACGTGGGAGCAGATTGGAGATATGTATCTTGGATCTGCGGAGATCAAGCGTTACGACGGTTGGCCGGGAAGCGGATCCTTCGATACCGATAACTGGAGACTTGTAACCGAGGACGGTACTCGTACCAGTACAACCATTCAGAACATTATCCAAAATCTTGAATAATGAAAAAAGGCTCGAACAGAGCCTTTTTCATTATAAATAAACAGTTTAATTCTTTGCAACGTCTAGAACTATCCTCTCAACTATGTCAATAACCTTTTCAAGTGACTCTACGGGGAGATACTCGAATCTTGAGTGGAAATTCTCTCCGCCTGTGCAGATATTGGGGCAGGGCAGACCCATAAAGGAAAGTCTTGCTCCGTCCGTGCCGCCGCGGATGGGAACTATCTCCGGCTCAACGCCCACCGCCTTCATCGCGGCTACGGCGCGGTCGATGGTATACATGTGTCCGTCGATTATCTCCTTCATGTTGTAGTAGGAGTCCTTAACAGTAACGGCACACGAGCCTGCACCGTATTTTTCATTAATTTTATCAGCAACCGCGGCAAAGACCGCCTTTTTTTCTTCAAATTTCGCTCTGTCGTGATCGCGGATGATGTAGAACAGCTCCGCATTCTCGCAATCTCCTTTCATATCCGTAAGATGGAAGAAGCCTTCATATCCTTCGGTTTTTGCGGGAATCTGATCTTCGGGGATCAGAGAATTGAAGTCCATAGCCATAAGAGCGGCATTTTTCATTTTATCTTTTGCACTTCCGGGGTGGATGGATACGCCGAAGAACTCGGCTTTTGCCGCCGCGGCATTGAAATTCTCGTATTCAAGCTCGCCAAGACCGCCGCCGTCAACGGTATAAGCGTAGTCCGCGCCGAATTTTTTAACGTCAAAATGGTCGGCACCGCGACCTATCTCCTCGTCGGGAGTAAAGCAGATCTTCACGCATCCGTGCTTTTTGCCATTTGCGATTATTCTTTCAATAGCAGAAACGATAGCGCAAACACCCGCCTTGTCGTCGGCTCCCAGCAGAGTTGTTCCGTCGGTAACGATAAGATGATTGCCTACGTAGCGGTTCATTGAGGGGTATTCCTCAGGGGTGAGATAAATGTCCTTTTCCTCGTTGAGACAGACCGCGCCGCCCTCGTATTTGACGATTTTCGTCTTGATGGGAGTATCGGCACACGCATCGGAGGTGTCAACGTGAGCGATAAGACCGAGCGTGACGTCGCAGTCCGCGTTGGCGGGGAGAGTTGCGTAGAGATAGCCCTTGTCGTCAAGCTCTACGTTTTCAAGACCGAGAGTGGTCAGTTCATCTGCAAGATAGCGGCTGAAAACCAACTGCTTCGCGCTTGATGGGACTGTTTCGCTCGTTTCGTCGGACATTGTGGGGAATGAAACGTATTTTAAAAATCTTTCGGTAATATTCATCGTGTTATCTCCTTAAATAAGTTTCGATCTTGTCAAAATAGTATTTATATTTTATCACAAAAATATTTTTGTGTCAATAAAAAGGCTGCGGATATTGATTTTTTGCCGATAATGTGTTAAAATCAAAGTAATAAAAGGAAAAGGAGAATAAAAAATGACAGAATTTTTAGATACGCTGAGAAATATAAGCCCTATACTTGTTTGCCTCTTGGTGTGCGGCGCGAAGATAGTGGAGATAACCATTCAATCTCTCAAGACCTGCATGATGGTCAAGGGTCAGAGATTTAAGGCGGCGGCACTTGGTTTTGTTGAATGTATGATCTGGGGACTTGTTATCTCCACACTGATAGGAACTCTTGGAAACGACCCTTTGCTTCTTGTCTTTTATTGTGTCGGATACGCCACGGGACTTTTTCTCGGTTCTACCATTGAAAGCAAGATCGCTTTGGGTACATCCAATCTTGAGCTTATCGCAAGCGACGAAAGCACGGCGAAGATCACCGCGTACCTAAAAGAACGCAACATGGGCTATACCGTATTTGAGGGTCACGGCTCAAAGGACAAGATGAACATGATATTCATTGTACTCTCCCGACGCGAGACACCTAAGGTTCTAAAAGAGATCAAGGCATCCTGCGACAATAAGGTTTTCGTAGTTGCCAGTGAGGTCAGCAAGTACGCAGGCGGCTACGGAATGGTAAAATGAATGATCGATAAGTTTCGAGCTTGATCAAAATATAAAAGTGAGGTTGGCTATGAAAAAATACGTTCTTGCCCTCGACGAGGGAACTACCAGCGCGAGAGCCATACTTTTTGACAGAGATTCAAATATAATATCGATGGCTCAGCACGAGTTCCCCCAGTATTATCCCCACCCCGGTTGGGTGGAGCAGGAGCCTATGGAGATATACGCAAACCAATACGCGGCTCTGACCGAGTGTATCGCCAAGAGCGGTATCGATTCCGATGAGATCGCTGCAATTGGCATTACCAATCAGCGCGAGACGGTAGTTGCGTGGAACAAGACCACGGGAAAGCCTATCTGCCGAGCTATTGTCTGGCAGTGCAGAAGAACTGCGGATATTTGCAGAGAGCTTGAAGATGGCGGCTTTGGCGACTATATAAGAGAGACTACGGGACTTCGCATCGACCCATATTTCAGCGGTACGAAGATCAAGTGGATACTCGACAATGTCGAGGGAGCAAGAAACCTTGCGGAAAGCGGCGAGCTTTTGGTCGGTACTGTTGACACGTGGTTGACGTGGAAGCTGACCGAAGGTACAGTTTTCGTCACCGACCGCACCAACGCGTCGAGAACCATGCTTTGCAATATCCACACGGGTCAGTGGGACGAAAAAATGCTTGAGATCCTCAATATCCCGAAGAATATTCTCCCCGAGATAAAGAGCAGCAGCGAGATATACGGACGTTTTGACTGTATGGGTGCAAGTCTGCCCATATCAGGCATCGCAGGCGACCAGCAGGCGGCACTTTTCGGTCAATGCTGCTTTGATAGCGGCGAGGCTAAAAACACCTACGGTACGGGTTGCTTTTTGCTGACCCATACGGGCGAGAGAGCGGTGAAAAGCCGTCAGGGATTGCTCACGACTATCGCCGCGGGTGAGAGCGGCAGACATATTGAGTACGCTCTTGAGGGTAGCGTTTTCGTGGGCGGTGCCGTTATCCGTTGGCTTCGCGACGAAATGAAGCTGATCCACGATTCCCGCGACAGTGAATATTTTGCTCTCAAGGTAGAGAATAGCGGCGGAGTTTATCTCGTTCCTGCCTTTGCGGGACTTGGCGCGCCCCATTGGGATATGAACGCAAGGGGAACGGTAGTGGGGCTTACCTCCGGGACAGGCAAAAATCACATTATCCGCGCCGCCCTTGAATCGATAGCGTATCAGACCGAGGACGTTATTTCGGCTATGAATGCCGATATGGCAGAGATAGGCGGAGAGGGTGTCAAGGAATTAAAGGTGGACGGCGGAGCGTCGGCAAACGACCTGCTTATGCAGATGCAGAGCAACTATTCGGGAATAGAGGTCATCCGTTCCTCAAATCCCGAGGCGACCGCCGCAGGTGCGGCGTATCTCGCAGGGCTTGCCGTTGGATTCTTTGAGAGCAGAGAAGAACTGAAGCGTCTTTCCGGAGAGGGAAGAAAATTTGCTCCCGATATCGATGCCGAAGTACGCCAAAAAGCCCTTGACGGCTGGAGACGGGCGGTCAAGGCGTGCAGAGTATTTACCGAGACGGAGGAATAAATATGTCTTACACAAAAAAAGAATTTAAGGTATTATCAAGTGACGGGATACATACGCTTTCGGGTATAGTCTATATTCCAGATGGTGAGGCTCGCGGATTTTTCCACATCGTCCACGGAATGACCGAGTATATCGCAAGATACGACCGCATTATGAGCGACATGGCAGAGCTTGGGTATATCTGCTTAGGGTATGACCATCTGGGCCATGGAAAAACGGTTAAAGATAAGAGCGAGCTTGGCTTTATTGCTTCTAAGAACGGCTATGATCTGCTCTGCCGCGACGTAAAGGTCTTTTCCGATGCCGTGAGAGCCGAATTTGACAAAGAAAATAAGCTGCCCTATTATCTTATGGGACACAGTATGGGATCGTTTATCGTTAGACTTGCTACCGAAAAATACGTCCGCCCCGATAAGCTGATAATTATGGGTACGGGCGGAGCAAATCCCGCCGCGGGCGCAGGTCTTGTGCTTATATCCCTCATAAAGCTTTTCAAGGGAGAAAAGCATATATCTCCGCTTATTTATAAGCTTGCTTTCGGTGGATATAACAATAAATTCAAGAACGACGATAACGCCTGCTCACAATCGTGGCTCTCCACAGACCTTGAGATCCGAAAAAAGTACATGGACGACGATTACTGCACCTTTAAATTTACAGTCAGTGCCATGGGCGACCTGATGACGCTTTTGAAGAACTGCAACCGCGGAGCATGGTTTAAAAATATGCCTCGTATCCCGATCCTTCTGGTAGCGGGCGAGGATGATCCTGTCGGTAACTACGGCAAGGGAATTGTTGAGGTGGAAAAGAAACTGCAAAAATGCGGACACGATGTAAAGTCGATCATCTATAAGGGCGCAAGACACGAAATACTTAATGATTTTACCTATGAAAACGTAAGAAATGATATGATCGATTTTTTAAGAAAATGTTAAGTTTATAACTGAAAATAACTTAAAATAATAAAAAGTCTTGACATATAATAAATATTGATGTATAATTTATGCATGTATATAAGGATATGTTCGAATATACAAAAAACTATTTTATTTTCATAAGGAGACTTTATTATGAAAAAGTTTAATTGGGTAAAGTGTTGGCTTATTCCTTGCGTTACCTTCGGCATTTACAACTTCTATATGTGGGCTGTAATGACCAAGAACAGCAACAAGATTGCTGAATCTTGCGGCCAGAAGAAGATCATGCCGTTCATCCCCGCATTTCTTCTTGGATGCGTAACCTGCGGAATTTTCCAGATCGTTTGGTTCATTCAGTTCCAAGCTCAGCAGATCGCTATTGCAAAGGCTAACGGCACAGCTACAAAGCCCGCGCAGAACGCTTTCGTTCTTTTCCTTATTAGCTTCGTTCCGATCTACAGCTACATCGTTCTCTGCGATAACTACAACAGAAACGTTGACGCAGCTACATTTGCAGCACCCGTAGAGGAATAATTCAATAATTATTTGAGTGCAACATAAAAAGCTCCAACCGACGGTTGGAGCTTTTTGTGTTTGATTCAATGAAAATTCAATTACGGCGTTGTCGTAATTGAATTTTTATTATTTTTTATATTCAAGCGCCAAAGCCTTGAAGGCTGGGAGAGCGCGTTCCACGCGTTCCTTGTCCACGCAATAGGCAATTCTGACGTAACCCTTGACACCAAAGTCGTCGCAGGGAACTACCAAAATTTCGTGCGCCTTTGCCTTCTCGTAGAATGCGTAAGCATCCTCCTCAAGCGCCTTGACGAAAAGATAAAACGCTCCGTCGGGCTTTACGCAATCATAACCGTACTCGGTCAGATTGTTGTAAAGCAGATCGCGGTTCTCTCGGTAGACCTCGATATCCACCTTAGCGTCCGCACATCTCGCTATGACCTGCTGGAAAAGGCTGGGCGCGCAGACGTAGCCGAGAGATCTTCCTGCACCGCATACGGCAAGGTAGACGCTTTGAGCGTCGTCCATTTCGGGGCAGACCGCAATATATCCGATGCGCTCACCGGGGAGCGAAAGCGACTTGGAGTAAGAGTAGCAGACAAGAGTGTCCTTATAATAATTCATAAGATAAGGTACCTTCACGTCGGTGTAAACAAGCTCTCTGTAAGGCTCGTCGGCGATAAGGTAGATAACTCTGCCGTATTCCTCCGACTTTTTCTTCAAAATCTCGCAGACCGCCGCTATGGTCTCCTCGCTGTAAACCACACCGCTGGGGTTGTTGGGCGAGTTTATGATAACCGCCTTGGTCTTTTCGGTAATACGACTCTCAAAAACGGCAACGTCTATCTGCAAGTCGCCGTCGTGAGGGTTGCTGACCACAACCTTACCGCCTGCATTTTCGATAAATACGCGGTATTCGGTAAAGAATGGAGCGAAAACGATACACTCGTCACCCATACCTTCCTCAATAACCGCCTTAAGGCAGATCGAAAGTGAAGCCGCCGCGCCGCAGGTCATATAGATGTGGTTTGGGGTAATATTGACCCCGAAACGCTCCTTGATGCTCTCTGCAATAACGCGGCGCACGTTAGCGTCGCCCTGCGCCGAGGTGTAGCCATGAAGCAGCACAGAGCTTTCGCTGTCAAGCAGCTGACGTATAGTGTCGTTGACCTCTCTCGGTGCGGGAACGCTGGGGTTGCCGAGACTGAAATCAAAGACATTTTCAGCACCTATCTCCGCCGCGCGAGTCTTACTGTATTCAAAAATTTCTCTTATTATCGAGCGCTTAGAGCCAAGCGCGTACATTTTCTGATTTAATCCCATAATATCACCTGAAATTTAAATTCCGAGTAAAATTCTTGCGTTTCCGCCAAATATCTTATCCTCGGTCTCTTTGCCGATGTCGAAGGACTTGAGTATCTCTACGTCGCCCGCAATATCGCTCCAAGGGGAGTCTGTTGCAAACAAAATTCTGTCCTCGCCGTGCTTTTCAAGGATCTTGACGAATTTTTCTCTGCCGATAAAGCGGAGAATATAAGCGGTGTCGAAATAGACGTCCTCGCCCGCCAGAATATCGTACACCTCGTCTGCCATCTCGTTAGCACCGAGGTGTGCCAACACGAATTTACTGTGTCCCACCTTGTCGATGACTCTTTTTGCCCTTTCGGGAGTGCATCTGACGGGAGAATCGGGGTAGCCGCCGTCAACGCCCGCATGGGTGGTGACGATCAGGTCAAGCTCCTTGGCACACTTAAGAATTTTGATATAACCCTCGTCGTCGATAAAGGTCTCCTGATAATCGGGGTGGATCTTCACTCCGAGGAAGCCCTGCTCCTTGATCCACTTCATTTTGCCCCGGGTATCCTCGCAAGCGGGATGGATTCCTGCAAAGGAGAGAATATTTCCGCCGTTTTCGGCGAAATCTGCGTTGATTGCAAGTGCAAAACGGTTGATGCTCTCAAATTGAGCAGGGTTTGTCAGCACGGGAAGGTTAACGGCAAGGTCAACCTTGGCTTTTTCTATCCTTTCCATAAGTCCCGACACGCTTCCGTCGGAATAGGGCGGAATATTTGCCTTCGCCGCAAGAAAATCAATAGTTTTTTGCGCGATTTTGTCGGGAAAGGTATGCGCGTGAAAATCAATAATCATTGTTTTACTGCAATTTTGCGATCTGCTCGCAGGATACGGTTTCAATGCCGTTTTCCGCAAGGATAGCATCTACCTTCTGAACGTCCGACGCCTTGAGAACTACGTAAGCGTTGCTGTCCTCGACAGACAGACCATACATATATTCGATATTAACGCCGCTTTGGTCGATAGCCTTAAGAAGCTCCTGAAGACTGCCTACCTCGTGAGGTATCTTGATAATAGAAACGTCGGAAAGCAGGGAAGAAAAGCCGTTTTCGGAGAGCTTTTCCTTGCCCACCTGAGGATTATCAACGATAAGACGGAGCAGACCGAACTCGGTGGTGTCGGCAAGGCTTAGAGAGAGAATGTTGACGTGGTTGTTTTTGAGAACGTTAAGAACCTCGCAAAGGCGGCCGGTTCTGTTTTCGATAAATACTGTTAACTGTTTTGCAAACATAGTTTTACTCCTTTTACCGTTAAAATTATACCAATTTACGCTTGTCAATAACGTGAACCGCCTTGCCCTCGCTTCGAACAAGGGTCTGAGGTTCAACGATCTTGATCTTGGCGTTGATGCCGAGAGCCTGCTGAATGATGTGAGCGATCTTCTTGGTGAGAGCCTCGATAGCTCTTACCTCGTCGGTGTAATACTTCTGATCCACCTCAACCTGAATTTCAAGTGTGTCAAGGTTGTTTACTCGGTCGACGATCATCATATAGTGGGGAGTAACCTCCTCAACGTTAATAAGAGCCGCCTCGACCTGGCTCGGGAATACGTTAACCCCGCGGATGATAAGCATATCGTCAACTCTGCCCTTGAATCGAGAAATACGCGCGCTTGTTCTGCCGCACTCGCAAATAGAGCGGTCGATGCTTGTCAGATCCTTGGTTCTGTAACGGATAAGCGGGATTCCTTCCTTGGTAAGGGTGGTGAAGGCAAGCTCGCCGGTCACACCCTCTGCTACAGGGGTGAGAGTGGCGCTATCAAGTATCTCGGGGTAGAAGTGATCTTCGCAGACGTGAAGCCCCTTGTGAAATTCACAGTCGCAAGCCACACCGGGACCCATGACCTCGCTGAGACCGTAAATGTCGTAAGCCTTTATGTTGAGTCTCGACTCGATCTCGTGACGCATCTTTTCTGTCCAAGGCTCGGCGCCGCAGATAGCCGATTTGAGCTTGATCTGGTCAAGAAGCCCTTCTGCTTCAAGAACCTCCGAGATGTGAAGCAAGTAGGAGGGGGTACAAGCGATAGCCGACGCGCCGAAGTCCACCATCATAGTGGTCAGCTTCTTGGAGTTTCCGACGCTCATGGGAACGACTGTTGCGCCGATCTTTTCAGCGCCGCCGTGTGCGCCAAGACCGCCCGTGAAAAGTCCATAGCCGTATGCTACCTGAATAATATCGTCCTTGGTAACGCCCGCCATAGAAAGGCATCTCGCAACGCACTCCGCCCAGACGTCAAGGTCGTGACGGGTGTAGCCGACAACCGTTGCCTTGCCCGTGGTACCGCTGGAGGCGTGGATTCTTACTATCTGAGAGTTGGGAACCGCGAAAAGACCGAAGGGGTAGTTGTCTCTGAGGTCGTCCTTGGTGGTGAATGGAAGCTTTACTATATCCTCGATACCCTTGATGTCACCTGGCATAAGGTCGATAGCCTGCATTTTCTTGCGGTAGAATTCAACGTTGTGATAAACGTAGTCAACGAGTTTAACGAGTCTTGCGCTCTGCAGTCCCGACATTTCGTCTCTGCTCATACATTCTTTTGTTTCGTTCCAGATCATTAAAAATCACCCCTTTTTATGCTTCGTAGCCCTTAGTGAAGGCTTCTTTATTAATCTGAATGGTTTTTGCGGGAACGGTCTTCTCAATAACACCGAGCCAGGTCTCCTTGTCAAAGCCGATATGCTTTGCGGCAAAGCCGAGAACGACGCTGTTCAGCACCTTGCTGTTGCCAAGGTCTTTCGCAATAGCCATTCCGTCTATGGAATAGACCGAGTGGCTCTCACAAAGACCCTCTAAAATGCCCTCGGGGTAGGTTTTTGCACCGATAACTACGGTCATAGGATCTATGCGGCAATCGTTTACCACGATAACGCCGTCCTTTTTGAGAAAATGGGAGTAGCGGAGCGCTTCAAGTCGCTCAAATGCGATGATAACGTCTGCCTGACCCTCCTCGACCACGGGTTCATATACCTTCTCGCCGAAACGGACGAAGGTAACGACGCTTCCTCCGCGCTGAGCCATACCGTGAACCTCGGAGATCTTTACGTCAAGCCCCTGCTCGAGCGCGGTCTTGCCGATTATTCTGCTTGTGAGGAGCGTGCCTTGTCCGCCGACTCCTACTATCATAATATTTTTTACCATATTATTTCACCACCGTTCCGATCGCACCGAATTTGCAGTAATTTTTGCAAAGACCGCATCCGTTGCACATAGTTTCGTCGATCTTAACCTTGCCGTCTGCCTGCTTGGTAATAGCGGGGCATCCGATGCTGAGACACATACCGCACTTGCGGCACTTGTCAGAATCAACTACGCACTTATTGGGGAATTTCTGACCCTTCAAGAGAACACAGGGAGATTTTGTGATAATAACGGTCAACTCGTCGCTCTGCGTGCTTTCTTTGACTACTCTCGTCAGCTCCTCAACGTCAAATGCGTTGACCACGATAACGTTCTTAACGCCAACCGCGTGACAAAGCTCAACGAAATCAATGGAGTTTGTCTCCTCACCCTTCAGCGTCTTGCCGGTAGCCGCGTGATCCTGATGACCCGTCATACCCGTGGTGCGGTTATCAAGGATCATTACAGTACCCGTGGACTTGTTGTAAGCCATATTGATAAGCGAGTTGATACCGGTATGTAAGAAGGTAGAGTCACCTATGACTGCGACCCAATTCTTGATATAATCCTTGCCCTTTGCCTTTTCCATACCGTGAAGAGCCGAGATGCTGGCACCCATGCAGATGGTGGTGTCAACAACACCCAAGGGAGCCACCGCACCGAGAGTATAGCAGCCGATGTCGCCCGATGCGTGGATCTTAAGCTTTTTAAGCACCGAGAATACGCTTCTGTGGGGGCAACCGGGGCAGAGAATGGGAGGACGCGCGGGAGCATCCTGCTTTTCGAAAATAGCGTCACTTTCACCAAGGACAGCCTTTTTCAGCATATTTACACTGTATTCGCCCTGACGGGTAAAGCATTCCTTGCCCTTGACGGGGAAGCCCCAGGCTCGAACCTGCTCTTCAATAACTGTTTCAAGCTCTTCAAAGACATATACCGTCTCTACTTCTTTGCAGAAATCCTCAACCAGCTTTTTGGAAATAGGATTTACCAGACCGAATTTCAGCACGCTTGCCTCAGGGAAAGCCTCCTTGACGTACTGATAAGCGATGCCGCAGGTGATAAATCCAAGCTTTTTGTCGCCCATTTCAACCTTGTTGACGGGGAAAGAAGCCGAGTCAGCCGCCATACGGGTTTCTCTGTCCTCAACTATAAGGTGTCTGCCGATAGCAGACGCGGGCATCATAACGTATTTCGGCACCTGTCTTTCATATTTCTTGTCCTCGACCTCCACTCTGTCGCAAAGCTCAACGGCACTCTGAGAGTGAGCAAGCTTGGTGGTGGTGCGGAGAATAACGGGGGTATCGTATTTTTCGCTTAATTCATAACCGAATTTAACGAAATCCTTTGCCTCTTGGCTATCGGAGGGTTCGAGAACCGGAACGTGTGCCGCGCGGGCGATCATTCTGGTGTCCTGCTCATTCTGGGAGCTTGCCATACCGGGGTCGTCGGCAACGATAAATACCGAGCCGCCGTTAACACCGGTGTATGCGAAGGTGTAGAGAGGGTCGCTTGCCACGTTGAGACCAACGTGCTTCATACAAGCAAGAGAGCGCACGCCTGCGATAGACGCGCCGATAGCAACCTCCGCCGCAACCTTTTCATTGGGAGCCCACTCGGTGTAGACCTCATCGTATTTTGCGAGATACTCGCTTATTTCGGTGCTGGGGGTACCGGGGTATGCGCTGGAGACTTTAACGCCTGCTTCATACGCGCCGCGAGCGATTGCCTCGTTACCCAGCATAATTATCTTGTCTGCCATTTTGTGTTTGTCCTTTCGGTGCTTTATTTTATGTTTCTGAGGTCCTTGACTCTCTTTGCCTTGCCCTCAAAGCGTTGGAGCGTGTTGGGGGATTCAAGCATTATCTTTGCGTCAAGACCGAGAACTATTTTCAGCTTGTTCTTAAGAGTCTTGGATATGTTTTCAAGAGTTTTGAAGGAGTCGGTGATCTGAGCCAGCTCAACCTTGACTGTAAGCTTGTCGAGATAACCTTCGCGCTCAAGCACGATCTCGTAGTGAGGACCAAGCTCGTCGATACTGAGAATGACCTCCTCGATCTGGCTGGGGAATACGTTGACTCCGCGGATTTTCAGCATATCGTCGCTTCTTCCCGAGAGGTTTTCCATACGGCAAAAGGTTCGTCCGCACTTGCACTTCTCGTAGAAAAGTCTCGTTATATCCTTTGTTCTGTAACGGATAAGGGGAAGCCCCTCTTTCTTGATGCAGGTGATTACAAGCTCGCCCTGCTCGCCTGCGGGAAGCACCTCTCCTGTCTGGGGATCAATGATCTCGGGAATGAAGAAGTCCTCGTTGATGTGCATTCCGCAGACCTCGAGGCATTCGCCCGAAACACCGGGACCCATCAGCTCGCTCATTCCGTAGTTGGATGTGATCTTAATATCCTCACCCCAATATTTGTGCATCTCCTCGCGCATAGCGTCGGTGAGAAGCTCACTGCCCACAAGGGCTATCTTGACCTTAAGATCCTTTGCGGGGTCAATGCCCATCTCTCTCGCTACCTCCGCAAGACGGAGAGCGTAGGAGGGAGTAGCTACAAGCAGCGAGGTCTCAAAATCCTGCATATACATAATCTGCTTTTCGGAGTTGCCCGTGGAGGAGGGAACGATAGCCGCGCCGATATTTTCAAGTCCGTAGTGGAGTCCGAGCGCGCCCGTGAACATTCCGTAGCCGAAGCAAATCTGTGCTACGTCCTTCTTTGTCGCGCCGCCCATGCAAGCGATTCGAGACACACATTCGGTCCAGGTCTCAAGGTCGCCCTGAGTGTAGCCGACGACCGTAGGCTTGCCCGTAGTACCGCTGGATGCGTGGATTCTGACGAGATCGTCCTTGGGAACCGCAAAAAGTCCGAAGGGGTAGTTATCTCGCATATCCTGCTTTGTGATGAATGGGAGCTTTGCAAGGTCGGCGAGGGTCTTGATGTCCTCGGGCTTAATGCCCGCCTCGTCCATCTTTTTTCTGTAAGGCTCTACTTTTTCATAGACGCGAGCAACAGTTTCCTTCAAGCGTTCAAGCTGTATTTTTTCTATTTCCTCTCTGGAGAGAGTTTCTTCTTTTGACCAGATCATTTTTAAGTACCTTTGCCGTTTACGTTTTATTTTATTTCGCCTTGGATAGGCTTGTCAAATGCGTTGTAAAGAGTTTTGTCGTCGGGTCTCTTGGTGCAGAGGCTGACGATAACGGTGATTATAAGCGAGAAAATCATACAGATAACACCGATAAGGGGAGACGTTCCGACACCGCTTTTAAGAGCCGTACCGAAATCACACGCCCAACCATTCTTGTCATATCCGAACACTAAAATAAGAGCGACGGTAAGAACGAGAGAGCTGATTATCGACGTCCATACCGCAGGCTTTGTTACCCGTTTCCAGATAACACCGAGGACGTAGGGACCCATAAAGCAGCCCGCCAGCGTACCCCAGCTAAGCCCCATCATATATGCGATGGCCGCGATGCCGAATTTTTCGTTGAGAATTGCGAGAATTACCGAAATAGCAACAAACACAAGACACAAAATTCTCATAACGGTATTGGTCTTTTTGTCACTTGCATTCTTATTTACAGCGCCCTTGTAAAGGTCGACGGCGATAACCGATGCGCTGGCAAGGGAGACCGACGAAAGAGTAGACATGCTTGCCGAAAGGATAAGTACGGCAATAACTCCCATGAGTCCAACGGGAATAACCGTCTTTAACATCGTAGGAATAACGAGGGAATCGGAAACACCTTGTGTCTCGGGGAAGAAAATGCTGAGCGCACCCGTAAAGTAAGCCGCAAAGCCGATAAGAAGCGCAAATGCGGTGCTGACGATAATACCTTGCGTTATCGCCTTTTTGTCGCGGATAGCGTAATATTTATGTATCGTTTGGGGAAGCGCCCAAACGCCGAGGGAGGTCAGCATCGTCAGTGCTATAAGCGACACGGTAGTTCCGTAAAGTCCCGACGCGTTTTCGTTCCCGAATGTAAACCATGTGAGATTTGGATTGTTAACAAGCTCCGAAATGTTCCAGTTTACGTTTTGGTGGTTCATAAAGCAGATGACCATACAGCCAACGCCGAATATCATAATGATACCCTGAATGAAGTCCGAGAGGGCGGTCGCGAAGTATCCGCCGAAGAAAAGATAAAGAGCGGTGAGAGCGGCAAGAGCCACCATTACGATCCAGCCTTCGATTCCGAAGACGGTCTCAAAAAGCGCGCTGAGTCCGTTGTAAACAGATGCGGAGTAGGGAATGAGAAATATGAAGATGATCACCGCGGAGAAAAGCTTCAGCTTCCTGTCGCCGTAACGCTTCTCAAAGAACTCGGGCATCGTCTTTGCTTCAAGACGGCGGGTCATATTCTTTGTTCTCTTTGCAAGGACGAGCCAAGCAAAAAGCGTACCGATTATCGCGTTGCCGATACCTATCCAAATAGAAGCCAGACCGAAGGAGCGGCCGAACTGTCCCGCGTAGCCGATAAAAATGACGGCAGAGAAGTATGTGGTGCCGTATGCGAAGGCTGTCATCCAGCCGTTAAGTCCCTTTTTGCCAGCAAGCAGGAAGTCATCAACCGAGCCTGAGCGGTTCTTCGTGTAGATCGCCACTCCAACCATAGCTAGCGCGTAAATTGCTAATATCAGATAATCCCAAAACATTGTAAAAGTCTCCTGTGAAAATGCTGTTTTCTTAATAAAAAAAGAATAAAAATATTATATCATAATGAAGTACATTTGTCAACAAGCAATTGACATTTTTCGATAAATTTTAACGATTTAGAAGGCTAAAATCCAAGTTTTTTACTCATATCAATTTTTGTATGGATATTTGAGGCAAATTTTAAACTCTTGCGATGAAAAAAGCACCCCTTTTCAGAGGTGCTTTCGTATTTTACTGCTGACTTTCAGTCAATTTTTTTATAAACGCTTTGATCTCGTTGCCGACGCGTGTCAGCTCGTCCACAAATTCTTGAGCTGTCATACGCAAAATGCCCGAATGGACGGCGGAGAACTGCAAAAGTCTGTCGCCCGTCACCATTCTGATGCTGTAATCAGGGCCAAGATCGTGCATCACTTTTTCAATGTATGCGTCTGCGGTCTGGTCTGCCTTGGTGTAGACCACCTTATATCCGTCACGCATAAATTCTGAACCTTCACCGTCCTTGACGAGATAAGCGTCGAAAACCAGCATAAGCTCCACCTTGGTATACGCCACGTAGCTTGAAAGGAGGTCCATAAGCTCCTCTCTTGCCTTTTCAAGATTGAAATCGGCAGTCTTTTTGAGATCGTCCCAAGAATATATCAAATTGTAGCCGTCAATTATCACCATGTTTCGCTGAGGCTTTAGATTTTTCACCCTCGGCGGCTTTTCGCTCTTGGGCGCGGAAATACTTTTGGGTTCTTTGTACTGTCTGCGCTTGATAGGACCAAACTCGCGGAGCATTATCGCTTCAAGCTCCTCGTCGCTAATGTGATATTTCCTCGCGAGGGTAGCAACTCTCGGAATTACTGTTTCATCTTTATCCGAAAGGTATATGCACGGATCAAGATGCTTGTAGCTATCGACCTCGCGCCAGTTGACCACAAAGCCGGCTCCGTGGTCACAAAAGACCGAATGAGGCGTGTTTTCAAGATCGCTCTCGGGATCGTAAGCAGCATTTTGTGCTATTTCCTCTGCGTTGTGACAGGGTTCGTAACCGTCACTGACGCAGGAAAGTCTGCCCTCGCCGCGAGTGTAGGAAATGACCTCGCGAGTGTAGTCGTGAAGTGTTGAAACAGGCGCTCTTCCCGATATCACCGTGAGATTCTCGTCGGAGGATTCGATCTCAAATTGCGCGTTCCTCGCTTGAAGATCGGACATAGCTCTGCCCACTTGATTTTGCGGTATTTCAAGACGAAATTTATAATATGGCTCAAGTAGAGTGCAGCCGCCCTTCATAAGTCCGTGACGAACCGCTCGCAAGGTAGCTTCGCGAAAGTCTCCACCCTCGGTGTGCTTGAGGTGAGCCTTGCCCGCCACGAGCGTTATCTTCGTGTCGGTCAGGATCGCGCCGATCTGTGTGCCTCTGTGATCCTTTTCGTAAAGATGTGATAGAATAAGCCTTTGCCAGTTCGTGTCAAGAGCGTTTTCGGGGAGCTTTGTATCAAAGATAAGCCCAGTTCCTTTCGGCTGAGGTTCAAGTAAGAGCTGAACCTCGGCATAGTGACGCAGAGGCTCAAAGTGTCCTACACCGATCGCCTTTTTCGATATCTTTTCTTTGTATAAAATTCTGCCCGTGTCAAGAGTACAGTCGATAGAAAATCTCTCAAAAATCAGCCTTTTTATAAGGTCGATCTGTATCTCCCCCATTAGTCTTGCCTCGATCTCGGCAAGCTCCTCAATCCAAGAGAGATGTAAGGACGGTTCTTCCTCCTCAAGCTCCTTGAGCTTGGGAAAATATAGCATCGGGTCGCAACCCTCGGGAAGATTTATGCGATAGGAGAGAACAGGCTCCAACATCGGCTTCTCGCCGTCGCTCTCAATACCAAGTCCAAGACCCGAAAAAGTAGCGGATAGTCCTAAAACCGCGCAGATCTCTCCTGCTGACACTTTCTCGGTCTGCTCGAATTTTTCGCCCGAATAAAGCCTTATCTGGCTGACCTTTTCAACGTATTTTTTGCCCTCGCAGACGTAGGTCAGCTCGTCTCTGGCAGACAGAGAACCTCCCGTGATCTTCATATAGGTCAACCTTGTGCCGCCCACACGGGCGATCTTGAATACCTTCGCGCCGAATTTTTCGGTGTTGTAGACGGGGGAGAGAGAATATTTGTCAATGGTTTCAAGGAGAAAGTCGATGCCCGTCATACGGAGCGCTGAGCCGAAAAGGCAGGGAAAAAGCCGCCTGCTTGCAATCAAAGACGCAATGTCGCCGTCATCGATTTCATTACCTGCCAAGAAATTCTCTAAAAAATCCTCGTTGACCAGAGCAAGCTTTTCGTCAAGCTCGCTCTTGCTCTGCTTTTCGTAAAAACCAACGCAGAGAGGGGAAAGCGTTTTTGAAAGCTCGGTTTCCATATCCTCGGTAAGCTTGATCGATACGTCGGTCTTGTTGACGAAAATAAAGGTCGGCACGCCGTATATTTCAAGTAACTGCCATAGGGTTCTCGTGTGATTTTGCACTCCGTCGGGAGCGCTGACCACCAAAATTGCGTAGTCAAGGAGAGAGAGAACTCTTTCGGTCTCGGTAGAAAAATCTACGTGACCTGGGGTGTCAAGGAGAATAAAATCGCAGTTTTCGCTTGAAAATCGAGCCTGCTTTGAGAAAATAGTGATTCCACGCTCGCGTTCGACCGCGTTGGTATCAAGATAGGTGTTTTTGTGGTCAACGCGACCGAGCGTCCGTATTCTGCCCGAAATATATAGCAGTGCCTCGGAAAGTGTGGTCTTGCCTGCGTCAACGTGGGCTAAAATGCCGATAGTCAGCTTCTTTTTCAATGATTTTCCTCCTTTCAAAAGATTTTTAATCTAACGCGCCCTGCCATAGCGCAGGGCGCGTTAAAATATGTCGCGGAGAGGTTACTCTCCTTGAGAAGTGCCTGCAAGAGCCTTTTCCACTGCATCTACAAGCTCATCGTGTGTGACGGAACCTATGAATTTATCGGTTATTACACCCTCGCCGTTTATTACGACGGTAGTGGGACATGCCTGAATGTTGAAAAGATTTTGACATTTCATTCCGTCGTCCCAGCCGATAAACATAGTGCCGTCGTTCCATTCGGGATGCCCCGACGAGCTATCTATCCAAGTAGTTGCATCAACGCCCGGCATTTCGATATGCAGAGCCAAAACCGTTACTCTTTCGCCGTATTCGCTTGCTACTTCGTAAAAATGCGGAAGCTCCTCAACGCAAGGGCCGCAGGTGGTGTACCAGAAGTTAAGAACGACTACCTTGCCGCGATGTGCTTCAAGATCGAATTTCTCGCCGCTTGAAAGTATTGTGGGAGAAATGTCGGGGCAGAGATTGCCGACAGATGTTCCAACGGGCGGTTTGACGTTTTCGCCTTCCGAGCCGCCCTCACCCTCCGAACTGCTTTCACCGACCGAGCCGCTTTCGCCCTCGGTCTGTTCGGTTTCATTGTCGGGGAAGAATGCATCAAGATCCATGCCGTCAAAGACGTTGAAGTACAAAAGAATGCCCGAGAGCAGTGCAAGCATGACCGCCGCCGTCACCGCAGTTTTTACGGTGTTTTCGGTGCGCTTTTTCTTGTTTTTTTCCTCAATTATTGCTTTTTCTTCCTCTGTCGCCTTGGGAGATATAGCCTCCGTGGGAGAGCTTATAATAAATTTAGGACCTTTCATGCTTATAGCGCCCGTAGGACACGCGCTGATACATTCGCCGCAAGAAATACACTCGTGGTCGCCCACGTGCTTAATATCCATCTTGCACTTGTCAAGGCATATGCCGCAGTCGATGCAGGATTTTTTGTCAAGCCTCACGCCGATAAGAGCGAATTTGTTGAAAAATCCGTAGATCGCACCCAAAGGGCAGATAAAACGGCAGAACATACGGAATATGAAAACGCATGCCACAAGGAATGCTACCATGAGCAGAAATTTCCAAGTAAAGAGCGGGCCTAACATACGCAGATAGCTTTGGTTGACTGCGTTTGAGAGAAGTCCCATAGCGCCCTCAAGAGTACCTGCGGGGCAGATATATTTGCAAAATCCGGGAAGCGGGAAGCTTCTGAATGCATAAGCAACAGGTACGATTCCCACGAAAAACGCGAGAATGACGTATTTGAAGTAAGAAAGTATGCGTGTAATCTTACCCTTTTTGAGCTTTGGCGTGGGGATCTTATGTAAAAGCTCTTGAATAAGTCCGAAGGGACAGAGAAAACCGCATATCCAACGTCCGAACAGAACTCCGTAGAGCATGATGATACCGAATACGTAGTAGGGTATGGTCTTATTGCTCGAAGTCAGAGCGTTTTGCAAAGCTCCGAGAGGACAAGCGCCCGATGCTCCGGGGCAGGAGTAGCAGTTAAGTCCGGGTGTGCAAATGTTTTTCAAGGGACCTTTATAAATGTTACCCGTAAAAAATCCCTTTATGTTAGCGTTAAAGAGCAGAGCGGCGTAAAGCTGAATCAGCCTTCTCTTTGTGGGGAGGCGTTTTTTTATCCAATTAAATACTTTTTTCATATAAAACACCGCCTATCAACCAAGTCCGATACACTCGGTACAGATATTTATCGCCTTTGAAAGGACGTCTGACATACCGCCGTTGAATATACCCAAAACAATGAAAATGAGAGCTACTGCAATAACGATCACCCTTGTAGAGACGATCGAATATTTTTCCTTTCTGCACTTACACTCCGAGCATTCGCTCTTTTCAAGCTTTGAAGCCTTTCCATCGACAATAAGAGCCTTAATTGTCTTTATCTGCTTGTTGATCAGAAGATTTTCTGTGTAGACGTAAGCCGAGGCAACAAGAGCGCAGGCAAGAAAACAGGGAATTATCAGATAGCAAAGGTTGATTACGCTTTGGTTATAATCCGCGGTAAAGCTGGTGGGGAGACACACGATGATCAGGGCAGGGAGCGAGAGGAGGACGCATAAAGCACAAGCCGCCACCCTTAGAACAACACGAAGCGTTTTTGTCTTTGTAACAGGTGCTAAATCCTCTTTTTCGCAAGACGAGAGATCATATTTTGACGTAAGTCGGTCAAGGGTTGTGCGGGGAGATACCTTTGCCTTAAAGGAAGATTCGTCAAGCGGCATAATTATTTTGAGACAACCGCCCACCACGACAGCCCCCACGGTGACGTACAGAATTATCTGAATTTTTCCAAATGCCTCTGCGATAGAGTCGGGTGTGAAAGGGCGATTCCCCAGTTGATAGATGTTATAGCAGGATACCATCAGCAAAATACCCGATACGATAAGCAGTACCGAGAGCAGTATCCCGTATATGAGATAAATAATTTTTTTCGTCCTGTCTGACATTTTATACATCCTTTCAAAAATCGGTGTAGCAATACAAATCCATTATAATTATAATATAGTTTCTCTCAAAAATCAAGTCGTTTTTTTACTGTTTGCGAAAAAAACGGTTTTTTGTATAGGTGACGCTAAAAAAGGCTACCGCCGCGGCGGTAGCCTGAATGACTTTTTAATTGTCTGAAAACCTATTATTCTGCGTCCTTTGTAAGAGTTATCGTCAGCTCGGCGGAGCCCTCGGGGAAGGTATAGGATGCCTCACCGGTGTAGCCGTCGAGGTTTACCTTGACGGTATATTCTGCTTCGTCAAACTCAAAGGTAGCCACGCCATCGGCGTCGGTAGCAGAGGGAAGCTTGCAGATATCACCCACGCAAAGCTGAACGAATGCGCCTGCAAGAGCGTTGCCCTCGCCGTCTACAACGGTTACCTTGTAGATAACCTTTGTGTTTTCGGGAGCGGTGCTTTCGGTCTCCTCGGTGTCATCGGACTCTTCCGTTCTGGAATCAGATTCTTTTTCTGTTGATTCTTCGCTCGAAGATTCGGCGCTGCTGTTATCCGTAACGGGGGTAAAATCGCAGGAGCAAGCAAGCAACAGAGTTGCGAGAAGAATACAGAAAAATGAGAGAATTCTTGTTTTTATCATATTGACCTCCATTGTAATTTTTATTTGCATATAGACTTCAAAAATGCGATTGATTTATTCGTAATATCCGCAGTAGAGCAGCCAAGCGTATTCCTGATTATAGGGCGCGCCGAGAAGCACTCTTGTGAATATATTGGTGTCTTCGTTATCGGACCACCAGCCGTTTTTGTCACCAAAGGCCTTTACCGCTTCGGCAAGCTTTTCGGTCAAGGGAACGCGCACAGGCTCTGTGGGAGCTGACGTAGCCTCCATAGGATCGGGCATACCGCACTGAATGAAAAGCTCGTTGTAGCTGCGCTTTTCAACGACGTTTCCGTCATTATCGTAAATGTATGTTCCCATTCTCTGGTGAGCGCAGATTGTGAAAATGCTTGCGATATATTTAGAATCTGTGGTAAGGTCTATAAAGATAACGGGACCGTCCTCGCTGCCGAGGTGATAATATCCGTCCTCTGGGTTAAGAACCGCAGAAAGGGAGGTGTTGGCAACGTCAAAAAGAACGAAAGTGCCGTCTTTGGGATAATTTTTCATTTCTTCAATTTTAGACGCACTTTCTTGATAAGGCGTCCAAGGCTGATCTACAAGTCTTGTTCCGGGGTCTCCCGCGTTCTGAATGTTGAGAACACATTCGGTTGCCCCGTTCGACTTTACAGCAAAGACGTAAGAAGCTCCGATATTGGAGGGATAGATGCTAAACGAAAGTCCGTTTCCGTATTTCGAGAAGTCGCTATTATCCTTGGAAATATCATTGCCTTGAACGAAGAACGTGCCGCCGTGATAGCTGACGGTAAGATCGGAATCACACTCGTAGGTGATCGTGTATATAGCAGCGACCTCGGGAGCGAAAATGAAGAATGAGTAATCGTTTGGGGTAAGGGAAACTTTATACGATCCTTCTGTAATGTATTGAGCTTTGTAGTCGGCATCAATAGGAGAAGAAACGTATATCGGGTCTTCTGCTTCCTTCGCGGCGCGATAAAGCTTTATGCTTAAAGATTTATGAGCCGTTGAGATCGTACAGGATGATGTGTCATATACATATTCCTCGGAGAGCAGTGAAAGATCAAGCTCAACGGTATAATCTCCATCTTCCAGATCAAATGTGGTATACTGACCGTTATAGGGAGACATTTTGACCACTTCGCCATCCTTGAGTACCT
This sequence comes from Eubacteriales bacterium, assembly GCA_045538195.1. GTDB lineage: Bacteria > Bacillota > Clostridia > Oscillospirales > CAG-272 > SVTX01. Next base: position 33,957 of record JAZSRA010000012.1, read on the forward strand.
TGACGATAATATCGGTCATAGGATTTCCAAGACCGTCGGTGATCCAGACACCGTAATTCCCCTTGAATCCGCAGGAAGTACAAACTCCGCCTATGAAGGAGTGACCCTTGGGAGCGATGAGCATCTGGGACGCGGTGATGGTTCCGCATACGCTGCATTTTTTTCCGTCGGTAGTGCCTGCTTCGTTACAGGTAGGCGCCTTACCGAGAATAGTTTCTTCTGTGTGGTTGTTAGTTTTTGCTGTTATTTGAGTATCAATGGTTTCACCGCACTCGCAAATAAGGGAGATTATTCCTGTTTCTACGCAAGTGGCTGGCTTTGTTACTGTCCAAGAGGTTCCGGAATGAACGTGATCGACGCTGATGGTAGGAATAGCTTCGGTAAAAAGAACCAGTTCGCAACGGGTGCATTCCTTATGCTTTTTTCCCTCTGTGTCGGCAGTAGCGGTCAGGTCTATTATCCAGTCGCTCTCCGAATGTCCAAGGGCGGAGATCATATCTTGTGGTATGATGACGGCATCGCAAACAGAGCATTTTTTGCCCTGCGTAAGACCTTCCTCGGAGCAGGTTGCTGCGCGGCCCTCGACTATTTTCTCGGTGTGAGCCAGCATTTCGACATCCTCGGTTTCAAGGATCTCGCCGCATGTGATACATTCCTTGTGCTTTGAGCCTTTTGAAGAGCAGGTCGCGTCGGCATCAACGATCCAATCGCTTTCCTGATGCTCGTCGCATTCGGCAGATAAGCTTTCGTCGGTGTCTCTACTTGTCTCCAAAGGAGTTGAAGAAAAGAAATCACAGGAGACCGCGAAAAGGGTCATAACCGAAATTATACATATAGCAAACGCTATTTTCGCATATTTGTTGATATTCATATTTTTCCTCCATAAATGCGGAAAACTGTTATTTGTGGGGTGTCGCACGCGCGACACCCCATTTTTTAGCAATAAATCTTAGGGTGCGGGAGTAATGTCAGTGCTACCAAGATGTCTGTAATAATAGCAAAGCTTAGTCCAGGAATTAGTTACTCCCTTGAAGGAATATTTGTCCATAAGCTGTTGGAGCAGAGAAGCAAGCTCTGCGTCAACGGGAACGCAACCTTCAAGCTCAGGTGCGTCATCGGTCTTGGGAAGCATCTTTTCAAGGTAAGCGGAGATCTCGTCTGTGAGATCGTCACCGCCGCCGTGATACTTGCCCGCAAAAATCTCCTCAAGCTTGTAGATGCCTGCCCACTCCTCGTAGGAGTCGCCCCAGAGATCCTTATAATATTTGAGGCAAGCTTCTTTGTCTCCACCAAGCTCTTTAAGCTTTGCAAGGACCATCTGGTCGGTCTCGTCAACCGAGAAATCAAAGCCTCCAAGTTCGATCATCTTTTCAATAGAGTGTGAGAACATCCCCGTTGAGGTAGAGAAGTCGGCGTAAACGATAGAGCCGAGAGTTCCGTCCTCACGAAGCTCGTGATAGAAGCCGTCCTCTCCAAGCTTAACGTTGATACCGCCTGCGACGGTCTCATTGATCTGACCACCCGTGCTTTCATGGAACGTGAAATATCCGGGAGATGCAAGATGGAAATGGTCGTAGCTTTCGCCAATGTAGGAAACCGTAAAGGTAAAGGTTCCTGCGGCGTAGATGTCATAATAAGCGATGTCGATGTAATAGGTTTTGCCTGCTTCAAGATATTCTATCATGAAGACGTTAACTGTATCAAGCTTGTATTCGCCAAAGGGTCGGTCGACCACTGCCGCGGTGTGTATGATCTCTTGGTTTTCGTCGAATATCCAACCGTTAAGAGGTTGATCGGACTGAGACTTGATGAAATATACGCCCGACTTTTGGGGAACGAACTTGTATTTAAGTCCGCGAGGCATAATAACTCTGCCGTCGTAGGTTACGGTGTTGAATTTTTCCTCGGTCTCGGTGGAGAGTACCGTGTCAAAAGCCGCGAAGAACGCGACGCCCTTAACGGGGTCCTCAAGCTGCTTATCGGTGCCGTAAGCGTCGTAATAAGAGCAAGCCTGAAGCCACTGATCGGGATTGTTCTTTTCAAATCCAACGATGTCGGCTGCCTTTTCAAGTATCTGCTTTAGCTCCTCGGTAACGGGGGAGAAGCCGTAAAGCGTGCCGTTTATAGAATAGTTGCAATAGTTAACAAGAATTTCATAGAGGTTAACTCCGTCAGAGACCAGCTTTCCGTCGTATCCAAGCTGATTAAGGGATTCGGCGCTGAGCTGGGTTTCTGCCATCAAGTTGACGAGAAGGAGAGGACCGTTAGCGTTGCCAACGTGATAGTATCCGTCTTTCTCATTAAATACGGGAGTAATATACTGCTGGTAACCAAGACCATTGGCGTTAGGCTTGGTAGCCGCTTGACGGGGAATGTACGTGGGAGTACTTACCTCGCTTGCGGAGACCTTACGGAAATTGCGGAGATATACGGTATCGTCGCCCGTGTCGGTCGAGTCGTCCTTCAAATATATGAAAGAAACGGTATATTCACCGTCCTCTGTGGCAACGTAGGGGAAGCAGGTAGACCAGTCCTCGCTGACACCCGAAAGTCTGTAAATATCCTTTTCGTTGACAAGGATATAGAGAATGTCAACGCCGATCTCGCTTTCTGCGAACCAATCGATAGCAAGAGCCTCGCCAGCGATCATATTTACTGTCGCGTGGAGAGTTGCAAAGGAAGCGTCCTTGTATTTGTTAGAAGGATATACGCAGGATTGTCCGTTCTTCTCACCGATGAGGAAGGGCCAGGAATACTCGGCGTCGTTTGATTCGGTTTCGGGATAGTAGGTTGCGGTAAAACCTGCGCCGTTAAGAACTGCGCCTATCTCCTCGGAGGAGGGCATCTCAACGTCGGGCTTTTCTATGGGAGTAAGCTCGTCGATCGAGGTGATGAGCTTCTGCTCATAGTTTTCAGCGGAGAAATGCTCAAAAGCTGCAATGAAGGGCTTTTCGCTGGTAAGTCCGCCTATCTCGATAAGGCAGATAGTACCGTAGCGGTCAACGAATATAGACGTAGGATAGCCTTGGAGATTGAATGCCGAGCCAAGTCTTGAAAAATCCTTTGCCACGGGGAAGGTAAGACCCATAGTAGCCTTGAAATCTCTTACGGCTACGTCGTTGTCGCCCGCGTAGTTGTTGAGAGCAATAATCTCGATCTCGTCGCTGAATTTCTCATAAGCGCTTTGCATATAAGGAAATTCGTTGATGCAGGGTGAACAGGTGGAGTACCAGAAATTGATAAGCACGCCCTTCTTTGTTTTAAGAGCCTCGGAAAGTGTGAATGTGCTTCCGTCGGTAGTTGTAACGGTGAAATCACGGATGATATCGCCAAGCTCGTACTGAACGCCCGTAAGGTCGGAGTCCGCAATGACGGAGGAGGAGAGAACTATTTCAAGTGCCTTTCCTTCGAATGCATAGCTTTCCTCAACGATATAGCCTTCAAGATCGTCTTCCGAGAGCTTGAGCGTATAACCGTCGGCAGGATCAAGAGAGATCTTTCCCATACCCTCATCGTCGGTCTTGCCGTAGGTAACGAGGTCATCGCCAAGATATATGTAGAAATTGAGCTTGGACATAGGACGACCGCCGATAGATCTGATGCTGACGGTATATTCTACCTTGCCGTCATTGTTTGTCTCGCCGTTTTGAGTATCGCTCTCGTCTCCCGAAGTCTCGGAATCAAGAGTGTCGGTCGTTTTCGATGAAGTCTCTTCGCCGAATATACCACTAAACATAGCACCGAGGTCGCATCCTGTAAAGGAAAGCGCAACAGTACCGAAAGAGATGAGCATAGCCAGCGTGATAGCAATTTTTTTAAGGTTTTTTCTCATAAAAATCTCCATTTCGCATATTTACTCTTTAGATTACCATATATTCGATAAAAAATCAAGAGGCAGAAGAAATATTACATTTTTTTCACGATAAAGTTACAAATGGCGACGGAAAAATACTGAAGATCGGCTCGAAAACACTTGAAATTTTCTTGAATATATGATATAATCATAAATACTTGCGCGATTATATTATTAATTGTATTAATAAATAATCCAACAAATTAAATTCCCACGGAAGGAAAAATCAAATGGCAAAACGAAAAACACTGATGAAATGGGGAAGCGTGGCGACCGTTTCTATACTGATACTGGCTATTGCCGTGTCGGCACTGGTCGGTTTTGGCGGAAACACCTCGGGTGAGGTCTCCTCTATCATCAACACAAGCGACCGAAATATCAATAAGAACCTTGGTCAGTTCATCGACAGCTCGGTAATGTATAAGCTGCCCGATACTGTCAAGGAGACTGACGACATATCGGTCATTATTCAGACAAAAAAGGACTCGCTTCTTGACGCGTACGACAAGGCGGACACCGAGCTTTCTTTCTCGCAGTTCGTCTTCTCGGATGACGCAAAGGCGGTCACTGACGATATCATCAAGGAAAAGAAAGTAATAACCGACGCTTTTGACGAGCAGGGCTTTGATTACACTCTCGGAGCCGACTATAAGGCGATCTTCGGCGGCTTTGAGGTAGTTATCAAAGCGGGAGATTTCGAGCATCTCTGTAACGCGCTCGGAGACAGAGCTACGGCTATCGTGGGCGACGAATACAAGGCTTGCGAGACCCAGCTCGTTGAAAACAAGGTAAACGTTTATGAAACGGGAATCTTCAACAGCTCCTCCTTCGGTTACGACGGCACGGGAATGGTAGTCGCAGTCCTTGATACGGGTCTCGACTACAACCACACCGCTTTCTCGGTCAATAACTTTACCGCTGACAGAAGCAAGCTTGGTATGACCTTTGCCGACGTCGAAAGCTTTATTTCCGACACCAAGGCAAGCAAGCTCCATTCGGGACTTACCGCGGCGGACGTTTATCTGAACGAGAAGGTACCTTTTGCCTTCGACTATGCCGACTACGACCCCGACGTTTATCCCATGACGCCTCAGGCAAGTGAACACGGAACTCACGTTGCGGGCGTTATCGCAGGCAAGGACGACGTTATCACAGGCGTCGCTCCCAACGCGCAGCTTGCAATAATGAAGATATTCTCCGACGTTGTCTCCACCGCGAGAACCTCCTGGATACTCAGCGCTCTTGAAGATTGCGTTATCCTTGAGGTAGACGTTATCAATATGTCCATAGGTACAAGCTGCGGATTCAGCAGAGAAATGGACAAGGAGGCGATCTCGGGCGTATACGATCGCATCCGCGAGACGGGAATCAGTATGGTGGTTGCGGCATCTAACAGCTTCAACTCGACCTACGGCTCGGAGAAGAACGGAAACTTAGGTCTTACGTCCAATCCCGACAGCGCAACGGTAGGCTCTCCTTCCACCTACGAGGGCGCAATGTCGGTAGCATCTATCAGCGGTGTAAAGACCCCCTACATACTCTACGACGGCAAGATCGTTTACTTTACAGAATCCACCGACCGCGTTGCCGAGGAGAAGAATTTTTATGACGATATTCTTCCCGAGGGAGTCGATTCGATGGAGATCGAATACGTCACGATCCCGGGTGCCGGACGTTCTGCCGATTACAGCGGAATAGACGTTACGGGCAAGATCGTGCTTGTGCGCCGCGGAGCTACCACATTTGAAGAAAAGGCAAACGTAGCACAGAGCAAGGGCGCTGCGGGTATCATCATATACAACAACGTGTCGGGTGACATCAAGATGAACGTCGGAGACGCAACTCTCGGTGTTTGCTCGATCGGTCAGGACGACGGTGAGATGCTTGCGGCGGCAGGAAGCGGAAAGATAACTCTCAGCCGCTCCCAGACCTCGGGTCCCTTTATGTCCGACTTCTCGTCCTGGGGTCCCACTCCCGATCTTGGCATCAAGCCCGAGATCACCGCGCACGGCGGTATGATCTATTCGGCAGTTCCGGGACAGAGCTACGACCGTCAGTCGGGTACGTCTATGGCATGCCCCAATATCGCTGGTGTGACCGCACTTATCCGTCAGTACGTGGTGCAAAATTTCCCCGAGATCGCCAACGATCCCGTAAAGGTAACTGCTCTGGTCAATCAGCTTATGATGTCCACTGCCGACATCGTATATAACGTAAACGGACTGCCCTATGCCGTAAGAAAGCAGGGAGCAGGTCTTGCGAACCTTGACAACATTGGAAATACAAAGGCTTACATCATCACCTACAAAGACGGTGAGGAGATGGACAAGACCAAGATCGAGCTTGGTGACGATCCCACAAAGAGCGGTGTCTACACTCTCACCTTCTCGGTGAAGAACTTTGGCCACGCGTCGCTTTCCTACGACGTTTCGGCATACGTTATGACCGAGGGTGTCAGCGATACCAAGACAAATCAGGGTGAGACCACCGTTGACGAGCTTGGATATATCCTTGACGGAGCAAACGTGGCTATTACCTCTTACAGCAACGCAACCGTAAACGGCATGAACCTGACCGTTGGCGCAGGACAGACCGCAAGCGTTACCGTAACTATCACTCTCTCCGACGCCGATAAGAAATATCTCGACGACTCCTTTGAGAACGGTATGTACGTTGAGGGCTTCGTGGTCCTTGACGCGGCGGACGAAAAGGTGGTCGACCTCAGCGTTCCTTACCTCGCTTTCTACGGCGACTGGACACGCGCGCCTCTCTTCGACCTTGATTACTACGCAACCAACAAGGACGAGCTGGACGACTCCATCGACCTTCTTGATAAAACTCTCCCCGATGCCTACGCTACCCGTCCTATCGGTAGCGTTCAGGACGACTACGTAAGCTTCCTCGGCTCATTCTACTTTGTGCAGGATCCTGCCACAAAGCAGATCAGCGCCGACAGAAAGTACGTCTCTCTTTCTAATCAAGAGGGTTCTGTTCATGAGCTGAGCAACGTCTGGGCGGGACTTCTCCGAAACGCGTCCAAGATAGTAGTGACTATCTCAGACGCTTCCACGGGAGAGGTAGTCTTTGAAACGGTGGACGATGACGTCCGCAAATCCTACGGCGACGGCGGATCGATATACCCCGCCGACGTAAAGATAGGCTTTGATGCCTACGAGCATAATCTCAAAAACAATACCAAATATAACGTAAAGCTCCAAGGTTATCTTGATTACGGCGACGGAGGACTTGAAACCAACCTTAATAACACCTTCGAGTTTCCGCTTGTAACCGACTTTGAAGCGCCCGCGGTTACCGATTGCGAGTTCTATACCGAATATGACCGCACTGCTGAAAAGACCCGTCTTTTTGCAAAGATAGCGGTATACGATAACCACTATTCCATGGCATTGCAGGTAGGCTACGTCAAGCTCGACTCCACAGGCAGCAGCTATATGTTGGAGACCTTCGATCAGTACCTTACCCCCGTATATTCCGAGGAAAATTCGACCTCTTACGTCGTCTACGAGCTTACAGATTACGTTGACGACATCAGACGCGGCGCTGTCAATAAGAACAGCTTCACCGTCGCGACGTACGACTACGCGCTCAACACGGCCACCTACGAGATAGCTCTCCCCGATGATTTCGAGGCGTTCTATTTTGAGGAGGAAAGCCTGACTTTGAGTCCCAATCAGGTCTACACCCTTACTCCCAAGTCCTATCCCGATACCCAGTGGACAGAGCTGCTCACCTATATCTCCACAAACGAAAAGGTTGCTCACATCGTTAATAATAAGGTGGTCACGGTAGCTCCCGGTCAGACGGTTATTATCGCGAGAGATCCCGTCACCAATCAGCAAACGACCTTTGAGCTGACGGTTCTCGGCGAAGGTGACGAGGGCTACGTAAGATACGACAAGCCCGTCACAGACAACTTCGTGCTTACGGGATATAAGACTAATAAAGCCTACTACTTCCTGTCAAGCGACGAGCGAGACATCGGAAGCACGGGCGACGAGATGAAGTTTGTCGGAAACGGATATTCGATGGAGATGTTCCCGTCGGAATCTGTCACTCTCCGTTATAAGCTTGACGCATATTTCCCGAATGACACAGAGGTGGTTGCCGTATCCAGTAACGACAACCTCGTGCAGGTTGAAAAGGTGAACGGCGAGTGGGTCATTACCGCGCTTGCAGAGGGATACGCGTCGGTATCGGTTGACGTATTGCTTGACGGTAGCAGCACCTACTACTCTCAGTCCATTGATATTGAAATAAAGGATCCCTACATGACCACAGGCCCCTCGCTGACCCATTACTTCGGTATGGGCGGTAGGGTAGAGATACCCGCGAGCCTTGCTATCACCGATATAGGTCAGTTCGCCTTCTCCAACTTTGATTACGTTGCAAAGGGTCCCGGTGACGAGATAAGCGAAGACGACCCCACGACCACTAAGCAGTGGTTCCTTGGAGACGATACCATTGAGGAGGTAGTCATTCCCGAGGGAGTTAAGACTATCGGCTCTTACGCATTCGCAAATCTCACCGCGCTCAAAAAGGTAGTTCTTCCTTCCACCCTTGAAAGAATAGATTTCGGTGCGTTCTACGGTTGTACCGCTCTTACCGAGGTAGAGGGAATTGAAAAGGTTAAATTTATCAACCGCGGAGCCTTCGAGGGTTGCTCCTTGAAGGGAACCGTTGAGTTGACCAACGCAGTAGCTATCGCAGACAGAGCCTTTGCGGGCAACACCAAGCTTGACGGCGTGGTGCTTGGCAAGAACGTTCAGTCGGTGGGCGCGTACGCGTTCGCGGGCAATATCGGTCTTGACAGCGTTAAGATCGAGGCTGAGATCATAAAGCTCGGTCAGTACGCGTTTGACGGATGCGAGTCCATTAAGGAGATAAGCATCAATGCGGCGGTAATCCCCACGGCGGCGTTCAACGAGTGTAAGTCTCTTGAAACCATAACTCTTGGAAAGGACGTTGCGGTCATCGGCGAGTACGCATTCAGCAACGCGGCGGCGACCAAGATATTCGTTGACGAAAACAATAAGACCTTTGAGTCTGCGAAATCCGGTGAGTATCTGACCAACAAGGCAGGGAACGAGCTGCTTTTGGTTGCTCCCGGCATAAAGGGTCAGCTTGATATTACCGACGGCAAGATCACCTCTGTAGCAAACGGCGCTCTTTCGGGCAATCTCAATATAACCTCGGTAAATATCCCAAGCGTAACAAAGGTAGGCAACTATGCCTTCGCATATTGCGAGAAACTGACCGAGATCAAGCTCGGCGAGCTTGAAACTATCGGCGACTACGCATTTTACAGAACGGGTATCGATACCGTTCCTTCGCTTGACCGAGTAGAGAAGATAGGCGACTATGCCTTTGCTTATACTGACGTAACGTCCCTGACAGTCCGCGACGGAATGACCGTCGGTGAGGGCGCGTTCAGAGAATGTAAATCGCTTGCTACCGTGGTGATAGGCAATAACGTGACTATCGGCGACGACGCATTCCGTCTCGACAGAGAGACCAACTTTACCGAGGAGCCGGGTTCTTATCGCGGCGAGAACGGAAAGCTTGTCTACTACTACATATACACGTCGCCTCTCCACAGTCTCACCATCGGTAACGGCGTAAATATCGGCGACGGCGCGTTTATGGGCGCTGCGGAGCTTGTTTCCGTAGAGCTTGGCGACGGAGCGATAATCGGCGACAACGCGTTCTATAACGCGGTAATGCTTAAAGATATTGACCTGTCGGGCGCGGTATCTATCGGTGGCGGCGCATTCTCAGGCGACGTGCTTTACGAGTTCGCTGATCAGAATATGTCCGAGCCTCAGATAGACGAAAACAGAGAATACGTATATAGATATTACGCGCCTCAGATTGAATATGCGGTTCTGTCGAGCGCTAAATCCATTGGAGAGGGTGCGTTTGAATACTGCCGTCAGCTCAAACGCGTAGATCTCGGAAGCATAACCGAGATACCCGCAAGAGCCTTCAACCTTTGCATAAACCTCGAAAGCGTTGACCTTTCAAAGGTTAAGATCATTGGCGAGAACGCATTCTGCGAAGCGGCGCTCACGTCGGTATCTCTTGACAGTGTATGGAAAATCGACAAGTACGCTTTCGTTTATAACGATAAGCTGACAGAGGTAAGCTTTGGACCTACCGACGAACTCAGATTGAATATCGAGCTTGGCGAGGGAGCATTCTCGTACTGTAATAACCTCAAAGAGGTACGCAGCTCGGTATTGATACGCGACGTAGGACCTTACGCCTTTGCGTATACGGCCATCAACATCATAGACCTTTCTAACGCCGTATCTATCGGCGACGCGGCATTCCTCAAAGAGAGCATGACCGATTTCAACGTAGTTCTCGGCAACAAGCTTACCGATCTTGGCGAAAATCCCTTCGCAATGTGTAAGCTTCCCGCGTTTGAGGGAACGGTAACGGAGGAATTCAACGGCGAGACCTTCACAAAGCCCACCGACACCTACGACGTCAGCGAAAGCGTTAAGGTCATCGGCGGAAATCTGTATAAGGTCGTTCCTAACGGCTTGGAGCTTGTTTCCTATGCGGGTGACGGCGAGACCGTCACGGTAGCAGAGGGAACAGTCAGAATAACCGCCCTTGCCTTTGCAGGGTCGGATGTGAAGCAGGTAGTATTCCCCCATACGTTGAAGTCTATAGGACATAAAGCATTCTTTGAATGTGATAAGCTGTCCGTGGTATATTTCGCAAGCTATAATGCTCCCATTCTTGAGGAGGAATACGATTATAGCTACTGGCTCTCAGCGGAAAATCTTCCCGCAACAGGTAAATATCAGTATCAGGATGCCTACACGGGTGAGATGGTATATTACGACGGACTTGGAATCGTTCCTTACTTTATGTGGAACGCTACCGAAGCCCCTGCAGTTATCTACTACGGCGCGAACTTCGTTGATTACGTGGGACGTGTCGAGACTGCGCTGACAATGGTCAAGCCCGCAAACGGTATCGGTTACGATTCCTTCATTTACGGAAAGTATTTCGCTCTTACGGTAAACGGAGCGGCGGCGGCTGACGATACGACCCTTGCGGCTATCGAGGCTATTGACGCTATCCCCGATGATCTCACGCTGGCAGACAAGGCGTTGGTCGAAGCGGCAAGAGCGGCATACGATAAAATATCCTCTCTCACCCAGCGTTCTCTTGTAACCAATTACGACAAGCTGCTTCAAGCAGAGCAGAAGATAAAGAACCTTGAGTTTGTTCAGGGCGGCAACAGCGGCTCGGACGAGGGTCAACCCGATAATAATGAAAACACGGATAACGGATGGCTTGAACTTGATAGCAATACCGTTATCATAATTCTTGCGGTAGTTGCAGGTGTTTCGGTGCTGATCGGCGCGGTTGCGTTTGCGTTTGCGTTGGTGCTTGCAATATTGCTTATATCGTCGAAAAAGAAATCAAAAAAGACAGAGAGAAAAAATAAGGTCTCAAAAAATACGGAAAATACGCTCCCAAGCGTAGAAACCGAAAAAAACCAGCCGTCATCGGACGAAGAAACTCAAAATTCCGAAGAAAATGACGAAAATGCCGAAAGCAACGGCGAAAACGTCTGATCTGTGACGGATTTGGAGGAGTTTATATGAAAAAAAGAATTTTTAGCGCGCTTATGGCTACCGTACTCATCGCTTCGGCGGTGAGTATGGCGGCGTGCGGCAATGACGTCTACGGCAATCTCGCGAACGAGGGATATACCGTAAAGGTCACGTACGAGGACGGAGGCGCGAGAGTAAACGAGACGCAAAACGTCAATATCGTCGAGGTCTATAACGCAAACGACGTTGTGACAAAGAACGGCAAGACGGGAATTGCGCTTCTTTCACCGCAGGACACCAAAAGGGGCGAGGGAGTGTTCAAGCTTACCAAGTCCGACGAAAAGACCTTGTATTATCAAGTGGGTTGGTACACCGAAAGGACACCCCGAGTTGATAAGAACGGACAGGCACTTGACGTCTTTGGCATTCCCGTGTCCGAGTCGGGCAGAGAGCAGGGCTACGTTTATAGCGGAAAATGGGATTTTGAAAACGATCTCGTTGATATAGAGTCTCTCAAAAACGGAGAATTTACTCTCTACGCCGCTTGGATACCCGCTTTTACCTACGAATTTTACGCCAAGAACGAGGACGGCGCTTTTGAAAAGATCGACTCGGTCGAAAATAAGTTTGAGATCAAATATCCCAAGTGGAGCGACCGCAAGGAAAAGTTTGATATGAAGGACTATCCCGACGTTGAGGGCAAGGTCTTTGAGGGAGCGTATCTCGACGAGAATATGACTATGCCCATTGAGGGCGATTTTGACGGCAGAGAAGTGTTCATAGATCACGAAAAGGGAACGGTTGAGTCTGCTACCGTTAAAATATATATTGTGTGGGCAGAGTAATTCGGTATTCGGCTCAATTAACGTGTTTGAATTTTATTTAAATAAATCTTGGAGGAAACCATGAAAAAAAGAATTCTATGTATAGTTTTCTGTCTGGCAATGCTTTTGGGAAGTGTTGCGCTTTACGGCTGTAACAACGGAAGCGACGATACCGCAAAGCCCGACGCATTCGTTGTTATGACAGAAAACCTTGACGGATTGTTCAATCCCTTCTTTGCCACCAGCGCAAACGACAGCACAATCGTTGCTATGACCCAGATCGGTATGCTTACCACGGGTTATGAGAATGGTAACGTTACCGTTGCCTGCGGTGACGACGAGGCGGTCGTAGTAAAGGATTATTCTATCGTTCATAACGACGGTGACGACACTACCGTTTATACCTTCGTTATCAAGAACGGTATTAAGTTCTCGGACGGTCACCCCCTGACTATCGAGGACGTGCTTTTCAACATGTACGTTTATCTTGACCCCGTTTATACGGGATCTTCCACAATGTATTCCACCGACATAGTCGGTCTTAAAGATTACAGAACCCAGACCCTCGGCGCAGGCTCGTCCAACACCGACGACGCTCTCGCAACCGCGGCTAACAACAGAGCAAACGACCGTATCAAGGAGCTTATCAACCTTTATATGCAGGTTGGCAAGACCCAGACACAGGGTTCATACAGCGCGGATTATACGTCTATGGTGGCGGCTATCAATAAGCATTCGCTTTCGCAGGGCTATAAGAAGGCTGTTTCCGCGGATATATCAAGCGTAACCAACGCTCAGCTTCTTGCCGACTACGAGCTTACTTTGGAGCTTTTCCGCGAAGAGCTTGAAAAGGATTTTGCGTCGGCAAAGGAAAACTTTACCGAGGAGCCTTACAAGTCTCATGAGGAGTTCAAGAATGAGGTCTTCTGCTTCATGTTCCTGGAAGGCTACGTGCAGGTAGAGTATGCCAAGGACGCAAACGGCAAAGAGGATAAAACCAAGATTGAGAAAATGACCCTTCAGTACAACGAAAGCGTTGTAACGGATAAAGAGTCGGCGATCAACTACGTATATAATCAAAAGGTAGAAAACGAGCTCAACGTGATCCTCACCGCGTGGGCAACCGCAACTGAGCTTCGTA
>JAZSRA010000020.1:0-21929 GCA_045538195.1 Eubacteriales bacterium
AGCCACACCATTTGCATTATTTCTCGTCCGCTTTGTCCTCTACTTAACATTCTTTCACCGCCTGTCTTTTTCTTGCTTCTATTATATCACATCTTACGCAAAAAAGCCACCCTTTCGAGTGACTTTTTCGACAGACTGACGGGAATCAGCAATGCTGATTCCCGTACGTCTTTTATTGTTTTTTACTTTCGATCTGTATTTCTAAGACCTCGCACGGATTGAAAAGGCGAGGGATTGGCTTAACGTTATTTGATGCACCGCGGCTGATGATGTGTCTTCCGTCATATATCCCCGAGGTATATTGGGGCAATATGCCTTGATGAGGAGCATATACCGCCCTGCCGAAAAATCTCCACTGTCCGCCGTGAGCATGTCCCGACAGTATCAGATCAAAGCTTGAACCCTTGAGATACTTTTCATAATAATGGGGATAGTGGCACAGTAGTATCTTAAAGCCGGCTTCGGCGTTAAATTCAGACAGAAATTCAAAATTGGGCAGTGGCATATTTAGCGAGGGATCCATATCTCTGCCGCAAACAAGTCCTCCCACCAATATCTTCTCGAAATTCTGATTGTCGTTTTTACCTGAAAATTTTATTTCTGTATATTTATCGTTGACTAAGTTTATGCCGTAAGAGTTGATGCGATCCAAATACTCTGCTCCAAGCTTTGGATCGGGAGTTTTGGGATGCCCAAATTTCGCGTGAGAATAAAAGATTTCGTGATTTCCGTAGCAATAATAGCAAGGGGCTATTCTTGATGCTACCTCAAGAAAATTCAGTCCGTTTTGATTTCTTTTGTTCATGTAATCTGCCGCGATCTCTACAATGTCTCCCGGCATGAGGATCGCATCAGGCTTTATCCTTTCTAACGCTTCAACTACTTTTTTATAAGATCTTGCGTGAAGATCGGACACGACCGCTATCTTGAGGCTGATCCCCTTCTTGTCTGTCTCTATTTTATACTTACTTATTTTCATTTATCTGTTTCCTTTTTATTCTTCTAAACGAAATTTGCAGACGTTAGGCACCTTATAATATTCTGCACCGATCCTACCGTTTTCTTTAAAATAAGAAACTCTTATATCGTCGCTAAAGGCTACCACCTCTGTAATGTCATTATCGGGAATACTATAATATGTTTTTGACTTCGGTCCCGAGTCTCCGAAAATTATAAACTCCGATTTGTCAAACTCGGCATAAATATCGTCTGTCGCGTCACATTCGTTGAATGCAGGCGAGCAATACGTCAATCTGTCATTTCTCGTGGTAACCGAAACCAACGAAATAGGCCTCACGGAACGGTCAATATAATAATTGTTTATAACTATGGTCGTATGCTCAAAAATATATAAGCGTTCTCCATATTTATAAACGCGTACGTCAACACCGTATCTTTCGGCAAGCTCCCGCACGGACAACATTTTATAATAATTATCACGTGTATCCGGATATGGAACCCACAGTTCTCTAACCTTTTCAGACGTAAACACTTCATATAATGATGAAGAATGGATCGTGGCATACTTAGTCAACACGATAGACTTGATCTCGGTGGCTCTTTCGGAATACAGGGCATCCAATGCCAGATAATATGACGACTTGCTTCCGCCGCCGACATCACATATTACGGCATTTCCAATATTATCAGTCATAACCAGCATGTCTGTTTGCGAGGATGTATTTACGTAGGTTACATTAACGCTCCCCCGTCCTGAACCGTTATATAGCGAAATCGCGGAAACAAAGATGATTATTGCAACAGCGTATGGGATCAAGGAAATAAACATATTTCTTTGATTGACAATCAAAGAGTACATCAAAGCTATACCCATAATGGATGCTATGATCAGAATAAAGGGATAGTTCAACGAAGCAACGGCATTTTCGGCATCTGAGAGTTTTTCGCAAAATCCGATCATAAATTCAGTCAGAGTGATTAATGCATTAGCTAAAAATGCAGAAAGCACTCCTACATTCGAGAAAATTATAAACAACAAGGATATTAATATAATTCCCGCTGTCGGCAGTGACAATACCACAGACGAAATAATTGAATAAAACGAATATTGCTTGATAAAGATACATAGTACTATGATTAGAGGGATCATAGCAAAGATCGACGTCGCGATAAGAGCTATTAACTTAATTGCCCATTTTTTCAAGAAATTCGGAATATTGCAGGGCGAGAGTAAGCTCCAAATCCACTCGGTAAACGGCTGCATATAAACAAGAATACCGAGAGTTGCCGCAAATGACATCCAATACGCGGCATCAATGACCGATCCGGGGAACATCAGCATAAGCGTCATCGCAGATATCATAATAGAAGTCAATGGGTCGGGAGATTGTTTTGAAAGCCACGATGCGTAAACACAAAGCAGCATGATCACCGACCTTGCCGCGGAGATCTGAAATCCCGTAAGGAAAAGATAAAACACGGCGCAAACAGAAAGAATAAGCGCGATAATCATGCGATTGATTCTCAACTTCTTAAGCACTAACATCAAAAATCCCATAATAATGCTCATGTGCATTCCGCTGAGCGCAAGAATATGCGCCGCACCTGCTCTGGTAAAGTCACGTCTTACGGTATTTGATAATGCATCCCTATTGCCGAGAAAGATAGCAGAACACATATCGGAGGTCTGACCGTCAAGCTTCTGCGCAAACACCGAGGATACTCTTTTATTAAGATCTTTAAAAAATATCTTAGGATGAAAAACGTTTTTATCAATTATCTGAACCGCAAATTCATCCTCTGACAAATAATCAATAAATATCCTGTCCGAGTGCATCGCAAGCTCCATATTGTAGCTTGATGAGGTATTCACAAACGCTGAACCGTACACTTCAGCCTCGAACTTATCACCCGGATGTAAAATCAAAATATATTGGCAAGACAAGGTTGCCTTATGATAGGTATCCTTGCCGTCGATCTCAGTAACTATAATTTCAAATCCGGAAAAATTTGTTCCGTAATAACGGTTTGATGTTACTACACCTTCAATGCTGTGATATTCGTTATGATACTTCTCTATTGCTTTCGCTTCAACATTGAAATAGAGATATGACGAGCATAGAGCAGTGATCGACATAATGACAGATAACACTGCACATAGAAAAACAAAAGGAGAAATTCTTTTTAGCGCAAAGCGCAAGAGAAAAAATACTACCCCAACTAAAACGCCGACCGATATCAAAAGAAGCTTATAACTGCCGGGGACAAAATAACCTATTACCGAAAAAAGCAAGAACGCAACACAAGATAAAAATAAAGGTCTTCTATAAAAAACGTTGATCGTTCTCACTCCCTTCTTTGAGATAAATTTCTATAAAAACAACAAAATACAACTTTTTTCAAAAATTGCTTGACAAAACCGCCAAAAATATATATAATATAGTCAATATATGTCGCTTTTGCGACGGATTGGAGATTTTGATATGTTTGAAACACTCAAAAATATTCTTATGGAAGAGCTTCAGGTAAAGGAAGAGGTTATTACCCTTGACGCAGAGCTTGCTTCTGATCTTGGCATCAATTCAATAGAATTGGCAGACCTTGTTATGCTTTGCGAGGAAAAATTCGATCTTACGATTGAGGACGAAGATCTGCACGGCTTCATTACCGTTGGTGACGTTGTAGATTACCTTGAATCTCATACTTGAGTTATTTTTAATACATTATCCGCATCTGTTTTGGCAGATGCGGATTTTGTTTATTTGTCACAATGGATAACACAGATGAGCCTCCGCCCCGCAAGCCTTCAGATCAGTCAATGCGTCTTTAGCATCGGTATCATTGTTGAATATTCCAAAAACCGACGTTCCGCTTCCGCTCATCATTGCCCCCGAGGCGTTGGAAGCAAGCATTACATTCTTTAATTCGGTGACCGCAGGTCTTTCCGGCTCAACTACGGTCTCAAAAATATTGAACAATCCACTGCAAAAGCTTTTAGCGTTTAAGCGTCTATCGGAATCAAAAAGAATATCGCAAAGCTCGGATTTTGGACTGTAACCTGTAAAATTATCGAACTTTACGTCAAGAGCCTTATACGCGGCAGGAGTGGACATTCCCTCGCCTTTTTTAGCTATAACGATAGGAAAACGCGGCATTGACGCCACGGGGGTCAATTTCTCGCCTATTCCCTCTACCAAACAAGCGCCCCTCTTTATACAAAACGGCACGTCAGCTCCAAGACGTGCGCCGAGCGCGCATAACTCGTCCTCCGATAGCTTATTGTCTGTTAATTCATTCAATGCAATAAGCGTTGCCGCGGCGTCGGCGCTTCCTCCGGCTAGTCCTGCCGAGACGGGGATCCGTTTGCAGATGTTGACTTTGATTTTCCCGTTTGCGGGAAAGATGTCCGCGGCATTGTAAACAAGATTACTTTTATCACAAGGAATGTCTGAATTGTCACAGAAAACGCTTATGGTTTTGACGTCATCGGAAGAATATGACACCGTAATATCGTCGTGCAGGCTTACGCTCTGCATAATGCTGATAATGTTGTGATATCCATTATCCCTTAAAGACTCTATATCCAAAAACAGATTTATTTTTGCATACGCGGGAATTGTTACGGTCATTACAAGCCCTCCGATCCGACATAAATATACTTTTATTATACAATGCAGATGTTATTAATCTGTGAATATATAATAATTTTTAAATAAATTAAAAACTTTGCTTCTCTGCCCTCCATTCCTATTGACTTATAAACAAAAAAGGTATATAATAAATTTGTATAAATATATTAAGCTTGAAATCTTGAGGTAAAAAAATGAGCGAAAATAACACAAAAAAAGGCGGCATATCGGTTGAGACCGCCCATATATTCCCTATAATCAAAAAATGGCTTTATTCCGAAAAGGATATATTTCTTCGCGAGATCATTTCCAATGCGACCGACGCGATAACCAAGCTTCGCAGACTCTCATCTCTTGGAGAATACGATGGCGGCGACGAGAAATACTCGGTAAGAGTTACTCTTGATAAAGAGGCGAAGACTCTTACCGTTTCCGACAACGGCATTGGTATGACCGAGGAGGAGCTTGAAAAATACATCTGCTCCATAGCACTTTCGGGAGCGCTTGATTTTATACAGAAGTACGACGAAAACAACCAAAACAACGGCATAATCGGTCACTTCGGTCTTGGCTTTTATTCTTCTTTTATGGTTTCCGACACAGTAGAAGTGGTTACTAAATCATACACCGATTCCAAGGCTCTCCGTTGGGTCTGTAACGGAGCCGGCGAGTATGAAATCGAGGACGGAGACAGAGAAATACACGGAACTGACGTTATTATGCATATTTCTGACGATGAGGCAGAGTATCTTGAAGAATCCAAGATACGTAAAATACTTGATAAGTACTGCACGTTCATGTCGGTGGATATTTTCTGCACAGTTGAGGGAGACGAAAGCAAGAATAACGCAAAAGATAACGGAGAAAATATTGATACACCCATCAATGAGACCTCTCCGCTTTGGCTCAAAAACGCATCCGATTGTACCGACGAGGAATACGGCGAGTTTTACAAGAAAGTATTCCACGATTATAAAGAGCCGCTTTTCCATATTCATATCAATGCGGACTATCCCCTCAATTTCAAGGGCATACTTTATTTTCCCGCAAGACTTAACGAGTACGAGTCTTACGAGGGTCAGGTCAAGCTATTTTATAATCAAGTTTTCGTAGCAGACGATATCAAAGAGGTAATACCCGATTTTCTGCTTATGCTCAAAGGCGTGCTTGATTGCCCAGAGCTTCCCTTGAACGTTTCAAGAAGCTATTTACAGGATAATGCTTACGTCAAAAAGGTCTCTGCACACATTGTTAAAAAGGTTGCGGACAAGATATGCTCTCTTTGCAACAATGACCGCGAAAAATACCAGAAGATCTGGAGCGAGCTTAAGATATTCTTCGAGTACGCCGCGCTTCGTGACAAAAAATTCTACGACAGAGTTAAAAAATGTTATCTGTTGGAGCTTACCGACGGTAGCTTCATGACCGCCGACGAATATCTCAAGGATTGCGAGGAAAAACACAAGGGCGAGATATATTACGCTACAGATAAAGCGCTTCAAGCACAATATATTTCAATGCTTGAAGCAGAAGGCACCAAGATCGCTCTGCTCAACCATCAGCTTGATACCCAGTTTATCGGCATGTGCGAAATGAACGACAGTGACGTCAAATACAAGAGAATAGATTCCGACGTTTCCGATGTACTCAAGGGAGACGGCGAGGCAGTTGAAAACGAAGCTATTATTTCTCTCTTTAAGGAAGCTGTAGGCGACGAAAAGCTCAACGTCAAGTTTGAGATTCTTAAAGATGCAAGCGTTCCTGCCCTGCTTACTCTCTCCGAGGAATCCCGACGAATGGAGGACATGATGAAGATGTATGCAAGCATGGGCATGGATATGGGCGGGGCTTTCCCTACGGAATACACTCTCATACTTAATTCGTCCTCTCCCCTTATCTCAAAGCTTGCCGAAATAAATGATAGCGACACTGAAAAAGCAAAGCTTATCGCAAAGGATATCTACCGTCTTACTCTGATTTCTCAAAGACACATGACCGCAGACGAGCTTAAAGCATTCCTTGCCGACAGCTTCAAGATACTGGAGATGCTCTGATGGGACTGATCTATTCGGATATTCCCGAGCTTGAAGGCAGCAATACCGAAATAACGCTTTCAAATCTTTCAGAGCTTGAAGGAGTCCTTGAAGCCATAATTGAGGAGAGACTGGCGCATCTTTCCGAGTTGTCCGAGGCAATCCTGATCGACGGTGGAGATACCGACATAATAAAAAGTATTATTCTTTCCATCAAATCCGAGGGAAAAGCCGACTCGGGAAACATCATCAGCGAAAACAGGCATATTGCGGATATAATATTTTCGAAGCTATCCACTATTGAGCGCTTAACGGTATTTAAAGGGGTTTTCAGCAAATTAAACCCGGAGAACAAAAACGCGCTGAAAAAGCTATGGCAGGAAACAGAGCTTTCAATATCCGAGAAAGCCGCAGAAAGTATTGCTTATATCAAAAACTCCTATAACAATGCCGCATATCTGCAATTTTCTTCACTGTTGAATTCCCCGCGAGCCGCATATTTCGGGAACGTAACAGACGTATGCGACAGCGTATACAAGGGTGACTGCGAGTATTGCATATTACCCGTCGAGACCTCTGCCGACGGTAAGCTCCTGTCCTTTTACGAGCTTATATTCAAGTACTCTTTTAAGATAATTTCGGTGTGTGATCTGCACGGCAATAACGGATACACCCGTTACGCGCTTTTGAGAAAGGGATTCGTTTTTCAAAACAACTCAATTCGTACAAAGACAAGAAACAGATATTTTGAATTTGCAATATCGGACGATGACAATTTAAAGCTTGAGGACGTATTTTGTGCGGCAGATTTCTGCTCGCTTAAGCTCAGGCGAATAGACACTCTGAATATGCATGCCTCAGGAAGCGGAAAGGAAATATACTTTTGCCCTGTTTTCAGAGTTGACGGATCGGATATGCAGACATTTTTGTCGTTTCTCGCTATTGACTGCCCCGATTTTATCCCTATCGGACTTTATACGCAGATATAAAATTACAACAAAATGAATATTATTTGAAAGGAAGTATAAAATCATGGAACACATTACTTACAAAACTCAGGGAACCTGTTCCCGTCAGATCGACATTGATATCGAAAACGGTATCGTAGTTGAAGCAAAATTTACAGGCGGATGCTCAGGTAACACACAGGGCGTCAGTGCGCTTGTCAAAGGTATGACGGTTGAGGAGGCTATCAAGCGTCTTCGTGGAATCAACTGTGGTCCCAGACCCACCTCCTGCCCCGATCAGTTAGCAATCGCACTTGAACAGTACAAGCAGGCTTAATTATTTAAAATTTTAAAATTGAAAGGATCTTTTCAATGACTTATCTTGAAAACTACAATCTTTGGTTGAACTCTCCCATCCTTACAGAAGCTGAAAAACAAGAGCTTCGCGACATCGCCGATAATGACGATGAGATCAAGCTTCGTTTCACATCGGGTCTTACCTTTGGTACTGCAGGTCTCAGAGGTACAATGAAGACCGGAATGAACGCTATGAACGTCTACACAGTAGCACAAGCAACTCAAGGTCTTGCTACCCTCATTCAGAAGGAAGGTAGAGCGACAGACGGCGTTGCTATTGCTTATGACAGCCGCAACAACTCCGAGCTTTTTGCCAAGGTTTCCGCAGAGGTTCTTGCTGCAGCTGATATTCCCGTTTACATTTTCGACGCTCTCCGCCCCACTCCCGAGCTTTCCTTCGCTCTCCGCGAGCTGAAGTGCGTTGCCGGTATCAACATCACCGCTTCTCACAATCCCAAGCAGTACAACGGCTACAAGGCATATTGGGAGGACGGCGCACAGCTCCCTCCTGAGCATGCTAACACCGTTTACGAGGAGATATGCAAGATAGACATCTTCAACGACGTCAAGAGAGTTGATTTCGATACGGCAGTTGCCGAGGGCAAGATCAAAATCCTCGGTTCTGAAATGGATGAGCTTTATCTCGCGCAGGTTCAGGCACAAGCAGTTAATCCTGAGGCAGTCAAAGCAGTTGCGGATGAATTGAAGATAGTATATACTCCCCTTCACGGTACGGGTCACAAGCTTATCCCCGAAATTCTTGCAAGAACGGGCATCAAGCATCTTTACAAGGTTGAGGAGCAGTTTGTCATTGACGGCAACTTCCCCACCGTTGAAAAGCCCAATCCCGAATACGCAGAGGTCTTTAATCTCGGTATCGCTATCGCAAATGAGGTTGGAAGTAATCTCGTAGTCGCTACCGACCCCGACGCAGACCGCGTTGGCGTTGTTGCAAGAACAAAGGACGGAAGTTTCAAGACCATCACGGGCAACCAGATGGGCGCGCTCCTTATCGACTATATCATCACCGCTTATGAGGAAACCGGCACTATGCCCGATCAGCCCTACGTTGTTAAGTCAATAGTTTCCTCCGAGCTTGCAACCAAAATTTGTGACGCTCACGGAGTTGAAATGTTCAACGTGCTTACCGGCTTCAAGTTTATCGGTGAGGTCATCAAGAACCACGAGGCTACGGGCGAAGGTTCTTATATCTTCGGTTTTGAGGAAAGCTACGGCTACCTCAAGGGAACATACGCACGAGACAAGGACGCTGTAGTTGCGACTATGCTCATCTGCGAGATGACGGCATATTATCACGCAAAGAATATGACCCTCTACGATGCTCTCGAAGGTCTTTACGCAAAATACGGATTCTGCCTTGAACAGAACGTTGAGATCTATATGGAGGGTGTTGACGGTCCCGCAAAAATGGCGGCTCTCCTTGACGGCATGAGAACAAGCACTCCCACCGAGCTTGGCGGCGTTCGGGTCGTTACCTTCGGTGATTACAAGGAACAGACCTTTACCTCGGTTGAGACAGGTGAGAAGACCTCTACAGAGTTACCTGCGTCCAACGTTCTCTCCTTCAAGCTTGAAAACGGTGACGTGGTAATCGTACGTCCCTCGGGTACCGAGCCTAAGGTAAAATTCTACTTTATGGTCTCTGCCGCAGATCAGGATACTGCGCTTGCTAATATCGAGGCTTATAAGAAAACGCTGAATATTTAAGTTTAAAAAACAAATAATCCAAACACCGCCGAGAGCGACCAAATGTGTGTAATAATTGTGTAATAATATGGATGAAATTGAAGAAGGGAAATTTATTTATGGATGTTTTGTTTGAAAACACTCACGTGAGAACGAAAGAACTCGTCAAAGAAATCTACAGTTATTTTTACTTTCGCAGAAAATTATCTATATTTGGATGGGTCGTGTTTGGACTTTCCTTTGTGATAAATTTAGTGTGCGCGATTTTCGGGGATTCTTGTAGTACAACTAGTACAATAATTCTTATTTTGGCACCTTTTATAGCAATTCTTCCTTTGTATGCCTATATACGTCAAGTTAACATAGTGGTGAAGCGAGACAAAGAAGTTCACGGAAAGGAAATTGAAGTAACAACTGTGGTAACTGATGAATTTATACAGCAGACTGCATCAACCGGTTCGATAAACAAAATCACATTTGATAATATTAAAGTCGTTATTCAGACAAAGAATTTGATCTTGTTGCGTTCTAAAGCAAATTTGCTGTACATATTCAGAAAAGATATGTTTATAGTTGGTGACGAATCAGAGTTTATTTCTTTTTTGAAGAACAAAGGAATTAAAGTAAAAAGGCAGTAATTTCATTTTGGATTATTGTATAATTAAATTCTCGTTGTCGTAATTCTGAATAATTACACCGCCGAGAGCGACCAAATGGTTACTCTCGGCGGTGTTTTTGTATTATTTGATGACAACATTGTCGTCGCCAATTATTTTCTTCAACTCACTTATAGCATACTCCGAATAGAACATTTTCTGGCTATATTCGGAATACTTTGCCGTTGAGGAATCGTAGAAAATGACCTTGATCGTGCCCTCGTTGAATATGTCCACCATATTTTTGACCTTTAAAAACACCTCGCTCGACATATCGGGAACTCGCAGATAAATCTTGCCCGGTATTTGTATCGCCACGGGTGCGCGTGGCTCTGGGGCTTTCGGTGCGGTGGCTCTCGGTTGAGCGTGAGCGGGGGTGCTTTGAGCCGCGCCGTAAAGCGAAAGATACATATTTATCATTGAGGGCGCTCTGCTGTTGCCCTCCGCTACTTTCACGGTGGCGTTGCTCTCTGCGGTTTGCTCATTTTGGGGAGTCTGTGTAAGAGTAGCCGTGGGTTTACTTACGTATCTGTCGTTTTCGGTCAGTGCGGCTAAGTGATTTACGATAATTTTGGGCATTTCCTCGTCCTTTATCGACACGGTTCCCTCAACGTAGACGGCGGCATCCACGAATATTTCGTGATAAAGCTCGTTATACTTTTTCGGGAAAACGATGCACTCGACCTCGCCGTATTTGTCCTCAAGGGTGAAAAACGCCATTCTGTCGTCGTTTTTCGTGGTCTTAAGGGTAACGCTGCTGATAATTCCCACAAGCTTGACTCTGTCCTTGTCACCGTAGAGCAATTCTCCGCCCTCGTCGGTCTCGGCAAGCTCGGCGGTGGGTATTATATCGAGATCGTCGATATGCTTTGAGTAATTATCAAGCATATGACCCGAGAAATACATCCCCGATGCCTCTTTTTCCATAAGCAGCTTTTCTTTCATTCCATATTCGGGAATGTCGGGATAGTCGAACGAGGGGGCTTCCACGCTGCCCATTGAGAACATATCCATCTGCCCAGCTGGGTTGTTGCGGTTTTTTTGCTGAACGTTATCTATGATAGTCTCGTAGGAAATAAGGAGTTGTGAACGGAAAAGACCGAGCCCGTCGAAGGCTCCGCACTTGATAAGCGCTTCAACCTGACGCTTATTTAGGTCTGTAATACTGCTCATTCGCTCGACGAAGTTGTCAAATGAGGTAAATCTGCCGCCCGTGGTTCGCTCGTCAATAATAGCTTCAAGCATCTGCTTTCCCACGTTTTTAAGCGCTAAGAGACCGAAACGAATGTTGCCGTTTTCCCTATCCGTGGCAAAGGTCACACGGCTTCCGTTTATGTCGGGAGGAAGCACTGAAATTCCGAATTTTGAGCATTCGTTTATATACTCAACGCTTTTGACTTGATTGCCAAGGACGCTGGTAAGGAGAGCAGCCATATATTCGGCTGTGTAGTGGGATTTTAGATATGCGGAACGGTAGCTAATCACCGAATAAGCGGCGGCGTGAGCCTTATTGAAGGCGTAGTTTGCAAAGCTTGCCATATCGTCAAAGAGCTTTTCGGCTTTCGCTTTGTCAATGCCCTTTTCTGCGGCGCCGCCGATAAACTGTTCTCTTTCGGCTTCAAGCACGCTTGCCTTTTTCTTCGACATAGCACGGCGAACTATATCCGCGTGACCGTAGGTATATCCCGCAACCGTGCGGAAGATGCTCATAACCTGCTCCTGGTAGACGGTACATCCGTAGGTTGAACGCAAAATAGGCTCAAGCTCTGGCAGATCATAGACTACCTTGGAGGGATCGTGACGGCACTCGATAAATCTCGGTATCGAGTCCATAGGACCGGGACGATAAAGAGATATGACCGAAATTATATCGTCGATGCACTCGGGTCTCAGATTTTGAAGCACCTGCTTCATTCCCGTAGATTCAAGCTGAAAAACGCCTGCGGTGTCGCCCCGTGAGATCAATTCAAATGTCTTTTTATCGTTAAACGGGATTTTTTCAATGTCGAAATCAGGCTCAAATTCCTTGATCTGCATCTGAGCATCATTGATAATTGTCAGATAGCGGAGCGCCAGAAAGTCGAATTTGAGAAGTCCTAAGTCCGCAATGGTGTCCATATCAAACTGAGTTACTACGGTACCGTTGCTTACTGACAAAGGAACGTACTCGGAGATAGGCTTGTCCGTAATAACAACGCCTGCCGCGTGAACCGAAATGTTCCGCGGCATACCTTCAAGAGAGATAGCCGTGTCAACAAGCTTTTTGATCTGCTCTGAGCCTTCGTAAAGCTCTTTAAGTTCGGGAAAACGGAGAGCGTTTTTAAGGGTGATTCCAAGCTCTCGCGGTATCGCTTTAGCCACTACGTCAACGTCGGAATAAGCCATTCCCATAGCCCGTCCGCAATCGCGTATCGCCGCTTTTGCAGCAAGCGTACCAAAGGTGATTATTTGGGAAACGTGTTCTCTGCCGTACTTTCTCGTGACGTATTCGATAACCTCGTCTCGGCGGTTGTAGCAGAAGTCCATATCAATATCGGGCATACTGACTCTCTCGGGATTGAGAAAACGCTCGAAGAGCAGATCGAATTTTATGGAATCGATGTCGGTAATTCCAAGGAGATACGCCACAAGGCTACCCGCGCCCGAGCCACGTCCGGGTCCTACGGGAATACCAGCACCTTTGGCAAATCCGACGTAATCCTGAACTATAAGGAAATAGTCGGCATATCCCATTGTATTTATGACCGAAAGCTCGTAGTCAATTCTCTCTCGATATGCTTTTTCATCGTTGTGATGCTTATCTCCAAACACAAGATGTCCGTTTTTCTGTCTGCGTTCAAGCCCCGCAAGGGTTAATTCACGCAGATATTCCTCAGCTCCCTTACCGTCAGGACACGGAAACTTAGGCAAAAATACCTTGTCAAATTCAAGCTCAAGCTGACACATATCGGCTATCTTGACGGTGTTCTCAATAGCACCCACATATCCGCCGTAAATGCGCTTCATCTCGTCGGTGGTCTTGATATAAAAGTCGTCCACATCGAAGGTGGGTTTGTTTTGGCTATCAAGTGTGGTATTGGTTTGAATGCACATCAACACCTGCTGGATCTCGGAGTCCTGACGGCGCAGATAGTGGCAATCGTTGGTTGCAACCATAGGAAGTCCCGTCTCCTCGGCAAGTTTGACGAGAAGCGGCATGACCTGCCTTGTTTCCTCTGTTCCGTGATCCTGAAGCTCGATATAGTAGTTGTCCTTGCCGAATATCTCGGCGTAGTCAAGCGCTGTTTTTTTCGCCGCATCGTAGTCGCCCACCGACAAAAGTCTCGGTATCTTGCCCGATAGACAAGCAGACAGAGCGATAAGCCCCTCACTATGAGTGCGGAGCAGGTCCTCATCGATACGGGGCTTGGAATAAAATCCCTCGGTGTAACCCAGCGAGACCAGACGTATAAGATTCTTATATCCCGTCATATTTTTGCAAAGCAGGACGAGGTGGTAGTAAGAATCGTTATTTGCACGCTTATCGAATCTTGACGAGGTGGCAACGTAGACCTCGCAACCGATTATTGGTTTAATTCCCACCTTTTTGCAGGTCTTGTAGAATTCGATAACGCCGTACATGTTGCCGTGATCGGTGATAGCGACCGCATCTTGGCCGCACTCACGCAATCTTTCGGGGATGTCGGCTATTCGGCAAGCGCCGTCAAGCAGACTGTATTCACTGTGAAGATGAAGATGAACGAACTCTCCCATAAGCTCCTGCCTTTCCGTAAATTTTATATTAGCTCCCTCTGTTTAGCAAGCTCCATTATTTTTGATATTCTATGATTTAATCCCGACTTGGAGATCGGAGGAATATGTATCTCCGCAAGCTCGGATAGGGTCAGCGAGGGGTTAGCCAATCGCAGAGCCGCCGTTGCCTGCAGATCATCACTTAATTCCTCAAATGCGCCCGTTGCAATAAGTGCTTCGATGGCTAAAACCTGCAAGCCCGATGCGCCAACCGACTTAGCAATATTTCTCGTTACGCAATTAGTAGCTCTGTTTTCGTAATTTCGAAGGTCTTTTTCGATATAGCTGTCCAAAAACTCGAACAAAGTCTTACTTGCACCCAAAACCGTCAGAACATCCTCAATAGCCGAGTTGTTTTTATAAAATACGCTCATTTTTCCTTTTCGCGACGTAATTCCCGGCGCCTCGGTGACTATCTCCTCAAGTACCGAGTGTATGAGCATAGCGCGAGTGTCGTTAGCTGCGTAGATCTCCAAGGTATATGACTTTTTCGGGTCGCTTACGCTACCGGCGGTGCAAAATGCAGCACGTGCAAAGACTTGCTTGCAGCTGTCGCAAGCGAAATAAGTATTGAGAGCGTCTACGTCCTCATCAGACCCGGAAAACTCGTCTGCAAAGGACAAAAAATCTGCAATTTTTGCCGACTTGAATTTTAATTCAATCGCGTTGTAGCATCCGCGTCTGATCTCTTTTCTTTTAGGTTCAATCTTATATATTGCCTTAAGCAGATGGCAAAGCTGCTCGGCGGTTGACTTCTCTGTAATCTTTACAAAAATCTGTCCGTCGGATATATCAGCAGACATAAGAGAGCCGAAAATATATGCCTTTTTACAACAGTTTCCCTTTATCGGTAAAGTACTTAATTCATCCTTGACTTGTGATGAAAATGACATTTTTATAGCCTTTCAATCTTTTTATTTCGGTACGTAAATGATCTCACACTCAAGCTCGACGCCGAATTTTTTAAGCACAACGGCTCTTGTATGTTCAATCACCGTAAGAACGTCCGCGGAGGTCGCACCGCCGATATTGACGGTAAATCCCGCGTGCTTTTCGGATATCTGCGCTCCGCCTACGGTGTAGCCCTTAAGTCCGCAATCCTCTATAAGCTTGCCTGCAAAATATCCCGTAGGACGCTTGAAGGTACTTCCCGCGCTCGGGTATTCAAGAGGCTGCTTTTCTCGGCGCGAGGTCATATTCCCCGTCATCGCCGCGAATATCTCCTCTACGTCTCCATCTTTCATTTCAAGGGTGGTGGAAAGAATTATATATTCGGGATGCTCCGCAAAAATAGAGTGTCTGTAATCAAATCTGTGCGCGCCGCGCGAGATGCTTTTGACTTCACCGCTAAAGCTGTCAAAATACTCGGTTTCAACAACTATATCCGACATCTGTCCGCCGTAAGCACCTGCGTTCATATAGACCGCACCGCC
Source organism: Eubacteriales bacterium (assembly GCA_045538195.1). Classification (GTDB taxonomy): domain Bacteria; phylum Bacillota; class Clostridia; order Oscillospirales; family CAG-272; genus SVTX01. The sequence goes on from JAZSRA010000020.1 coordinate 15,515, forward strand.
AACCGTTCCGGGGATACCAAAGGCGAATTCAAGACCCGTCAAGGAGTGCTTTTTGCCCGTCTCACTTGCAAGCTCGGTCAGCGATTTTCCGCACTCGACTCTTATAACGGTCTTATCACTCTTATGGACATATTCGGTAGCGTTCACATGCTTTGTGAAGATGATAATTCCGTCAAATCCTTCGTCGTCAAAAAGAAGATTTGAGCCGTTACCCACCACCATATATTTGTAGTTACAGCTCTTTACCGCACGTAAGACCTCGACAAACTCGTCGTACGTCTTTGGAAAAACTGCTATCTTGGCAGGTCCTCCGATCTTAAAGGAGGAATGCTTTGATAAGGGTTCGTTTTCGCGAATTTCAAGACTTGAATCGAAATCAAAGGTCATAAGTCTGTCCTTTCAAATTAAAACAGAATGTTTTCTATCTCGGCAAGATCGTTTATTATATAAGTTATATTCATTCCGTCGGGAGCAATTTTGCGGCCCCGATTGTACCAGCAGGTGTCGATTCCAGCAGTAATTCCGCCCTTAATATCAGAGGTAACAGAATCTCCGATAATAAGAGCTTTTTCTCTGTCAAAATCGGGGATAGCAGCTGCCACTGCATTGAAATAATCAATGGACGGCTTTTCAGCACCCATCTCCTCGGAAATGAACATATCTTCAAAATACTCTCTCAGGATGCTCTTGTCAAATCTGCCGTGCTGCACTACCCCAAAACCGTTTGTTACTATATACATTTTGACTCTGCCGTAAAGCTTTCGGCACAACTCCTCAGCACCATCCAAAAGATAGCATTTTTGAGATAACTGTGTAAGATAATGATTTGCAAGCATTTCGGCATTGACGTCAACTAAGCCATAAAAACCAAGGAAGGTCTTCCATCGCTCAATAAAGAGATCCTTTTTGGTGATCTCACCGCGCTCAAGCATTTTCCAGTAGCTTTGATTGATCTCCGAATATTTTTCTATAATTTCATCGCTTTCAGGAAATCCGACCAAAGAAAGACAGTCCTTAACTGCCTCGTGTTCGGACTTTTTAAAATCAAACAACGTATCATCCGCATCAAATAAAATCGTGGTATATTTTGACATTCCGTTTACCGCCGTAAAATAATATATATTAACATTATACAATACAAAAAGCAAAATTGCAACACCAAAATATGATTTAGTAGAGCAATTTTGCTTGAAGCATTAAAATTTAACTTTATAATTGTGGCATTTTCTTTCGTTGAACCAACCTCCGCATATCGAACAGATGTGTTTATTATACCATGTGGATATTTTACTGTCAAGTAAACATAGTAATTTGGGGTTTTGATGAAATTTTCTTTCAAAATTAAATAATAATTATGATTTTGGACTTGAAAAAATTCTCATAATGAGTTATAATATAATGTGGATGCTTATTTTTTCTGAAGTAATCTAAAATCTCACGAAAGGAGTTAGATATGTTCATTATCGGTATCACCGGTCCCAGCGGATCGGGTAAGGGCGAGGTCTCAAAATATCTTGCATCAAAGGGTGCAAGAATAATAGATGCCGATGAGGTATATCACGACGTTATCACTCCCCCCTCGGATTGTATCAATGAGTTGACAGAAAACTTCGGTAAGGCGATATTGACTAACACGGGAGCCATTGACAGAAAAAATCTTGCGTCTTTAGTCTTCGGTGACGAAAACAAAGAAAAGCTTGAGCTTTTGAACAAGATAACCCACAAGTATGTTATTGATCGAATAAATGGTGTTATTTTGAACTACAAAAACCAAGGCATTAACGTTTGCGTTATAGACGCGCCTTTGCTTATCGAAGCAGATATTGTAAAGGATTGCGACCTGACTGTCTCTGTTCTGGCAGATACAAACATCAGAATGAACAGGATAATGCTCCGCGACTCTATCGACCAAGTAGCCGCAACAAAGAGGATCACCTCTCAAAAGTCTGACGCGTTCTATATTGAAAACACCAACGAAGTATTATATAATAACGGCGACCTTATCTCACTTCGAGCTGCTATAGATGACGTCCTTTCAAAAAGGAGGATATCATTATGACGCGATCCCGCAAAAAGTACTCCGATTCGGGTTCGGGATGGGGCAAAATAATACTTATCGTCCTTGCTGTTTCAATCGTTTTTGGATTTGTGTTCGACTTTGCATTATCACGGATAGAATTCGCAATATATCCCAAGCCCAATGAATACGCAGAATCGGTTGAAAGGTATTCAGAGCGTTTCGAAGTACCGGAAGAACTCATCTGGGCGGTAATCAAGATCGAAAGCGGATTTGACTCCTCCGCCGTATCCGACAAGGGCGCGGTCGGGCTCATGCAGTTGACAGAATCCACTTTTAACGAAATAAGCAATCAACGCTTGAAAGAGGGTCTTGACCCCGGCATGAGGTACGATCCCGACACCAATATTCGTTACGGCACCTATTATCTATCCTATCTTTACGCAAGATACAATAACTGGGACGCGGCTATCGCCGCCTACAACGGAGGTCTCGGCAATGTGGATGAGTGGCTCGACGAGGAAGGAAAGCTTGGCGATATTCCCTACCGCGAGACACGGAATTACGTAAAAAAGGTTAATAGGGCAAAAGAAAAATACGAGGATCTGTACTGATCCTTAAAAATAAAAATCATACATAGTTACACTATGAAGAAAGGATATTAAAATGAGCAACGAACTTACCTACACCAAAGCTAACTTTTACGACAAGGCAACAGAAGCTGAGATAAAGGCAGCTTACGATTACTGTGACGGCTATATGACCTATATGGACGCGTCCAAGACCGAAAGAGAGGCGGTCAAGGTCTCGATCGAGATGGCAGAAGCTAACGGTTACAAGCCCTATTCTTTCGGCATGGAGATAAAGGCAGGCGACAAGTATTACTACAACAACCGCGGCAGAAATCTCTATCTTTTCAAAGTCGGTAGCGAGGATATCAACAACGGTATGAGAATTGTCGCTTCCCACATCGACAGCCCCAGACTTGACTTCAAGCAGGTTCCCGTATACGAGGCAGGCGGCTTCTGTTTCGCAAAGACGCACTACTACGGCGGTGTTCGCAAGTATCAGTGGGTTGCTATGCCTCTGGCGCTTCACGGAACAGTAGTCAAAAAGGACGGAACGAGCGTTGACGTCTGCATCGGCGATGAGGACGGCGATCCCGTATTCTATATCAACGATCTTCTTCCTCATCTCGCAAAGGATCAGAACTCCAAGCCTCTCGGACAGGCGATCCCCGCAGAGAGCCTTAACATTCTTCTCGGCTCCAGACCGCTTAACGACACCGAGGACAGCAACAAGATCAAGATGAATATTCTTACCATTCTCAACGAGAAGTATGGTATCAACGAAGAGGACTTTCTTTCCGCTGATATTTTCGTAGTTCCCGCAGGCAAGGCTCGCGACGTCGGATTTGACCGTTCTCTCATTTCTGCTTACGGTCACGACGACAAGGTCTGTGCATATCCTTCTCTTACCGCACTTTTTGAGTCCGATGCAAGCGAGCATACTCTTATGGTAGTTCTCGCTGACAAGGAGGAGATCGGAAGCGAGGGTAACACAGGTATGCAGTGCGGTCTTTTCACCGACCTTATGGGCGCTATTACCGATGCTCTCGGTGGTAATATCTACGCGGTCAAGGCTAACTCCAAGTGCCTCAGCGCTGACGTTAACGCTTGCTTCGACCCCAACTTCGCAGAGGTTTATGAATCCAAGAACGCGGCTAACATCAACTGCGGTATCACTATGTCCAAGTACACCGGTAGCGGCGGTAAGGGCGGCACCAACGACGCTCCCGCAGAATACGTTGCGTGGATCAGAAAGATCTATGAGGAGAACGGAGTTATCTGGCAGACCGCAGAGCTTGGAAAGACCGATCAGGGCGGCGGCGGAACAGTTGCTAAGTATATCGCAAAGCACAATATTGAGACGGTTGACCTCGGTGTTCCCGTAATCAGTATGCACGCCCCCTACGAGGTAGTTTCCAAGGCAGACGTTTACTCTGCTCACAAGGCATTCCTTGCCTTCAATATGGCTTAATTTATGTTTGAAAAGCTTGTATCTACCGTGGAAAAATATGACAGGCTCGAATACGAGCTTGCCAACAACACGGCTTTGATAACAGACGCTCAGGCTTATGCTAAAGCTATAAAAGAATATCACGCCCTCACACCCGTGGTTGAAAAATATCGCGAATATAAGCGTGCTGAGACCGATATAGAAGACGCTTTAATGATAATCGACGAAGCGGACGATGACGAAATGCGTACAATGGCGCAAGATGAGCTTAAAGAGGCAAAATTGCGCCTTGAGCGCCTCGGCGAGGAGCTGACGGTTCTTCTTCTTCCCCGTGACCCCAACGACGACAAAAACATCATCGTCGAGATCCGTGCGGGAGCGGGAGGCGAGGAAGCGGCGCTTTTTGCTGCAGTACTCTTTCGTATGTACTCAATGTACGCGGCGACTGTAGGCTTTAAGGTTTCAATAGCCAACGCTAATGAGACCGAGCTTGGCGGATATAAGGAGATTTCCTTTACCGTTGAGGGCGACGGAGCTTATTCGAGATTTAAATTCGAATCGGGAGTTCACAGAGTTCAGAGAGTTCCCGAGACCGAGTCTCAGGGACGTATTCAGACCTCTACAGCAACGGTGGCTGTACTTCCCGAGGTGGAGGACGTGGAGGTCGAGATCAAGGAGTCCGACCTTATATACGAGTCCTGCAAGTCAAGCGGCGCGGGCGGGCAGCACATCAACAAGACCGAATCTGCCGTTCGTCTGACACACAAGCCCACGGGAATCGTCATCGAGTGTCAGGAAGAACGTTCACAGTTTAAAAACAAGGATAAAGCGTTGAAAATGCTCCGTGCAAAGCTTTACGACATAAAGCAAAGAGAACAATCAGACAAGATCGCGTCCGACAGAAAGAGTCAGGTGGGCACGGGAGACCGCAGTGAAAAGATACGCACATATAACTACCCCCAAAACCGAGTTACCGATCATCGAATCGGTGTAACCCTGCACTCCCTTGACAGCTTTATAAACGGCAACATCGGACAGATGATAGACTCACTTATTGCGGCTGACACCGCAGAAAAGCTTAAAGCCGAAAGTAACGGCTAAAATACAGAAAGGAGCCGCTATGGAAACGAAAATTGTCAGAATAGACGACGTAAATATTCAGAAAAACGACATCGCAGAGGCGGCGGCTCTTTTGCGTGACGGCGGATTGGTCGTCATCCCTACCGAGACGGTTTACGGTCTTGGTGGCGACGGCACCAATCCTCGGTCGTCGAAGAAAATATACGCGGCAAAGGGGCGGCCGTCGGACAACCCCTTAATTATACATATAGCCAAGCCATCCGACGCTGAAAAATACGCCTATACCAACGAGCTTTATTATAAGCTTGCCAAGGCATTTATGCCGGGGCCTCTGACGGTCATTCTTCCCAAAAAGGACACCGTTCCATACGAGACTACGGGAGGTCTCGATACCGTCGCCATCCGTTGCCCCTCCCACCCCGTTGCTCACGCTATAATCGAAGAGGCAGGCATCCCCGTGGCTGCTCCCTCGGCAAATATTTCGGGAAAGCCTTCAACAACAAGCGTTGAATACGTTATCGAGGATTTTGACGGCAGAGTTGATATGATAGTGGACGGCGGCGCATGTGAAATAGGTCTTGAGTCGACTATAGTTTTAATAACCGAAAATAATGGTAAGGAAGGACTTGTTCTTCTTCGCCCCGGGGCAATTACCTACGACGCGCTTTGCTGTGTGTGTGACAACGTAACGATTTCCCCGACTATAGAGGGCACGCTTGATGAAAATGAGCGACCGCTTTCTCCCGGAATGAAATACAGACATTACGCACCGAGCGCTCCCTTCATTTTGCTTGACGGCGACGAGGATAATATAATCAAATTCCTTCAAAATGAACAAAAAACAAAGAAATGCGCTATTCTTTGCTATGATGAGGAAGCAGAACTTCTTGATGAGAAATTATTGCTCCCCATTGGCAAACGCGATGATAAGATCATGCACGCGAGGAGCTTGTTCTCTCGCCTTCGCGAATGCGATCAGATAAAGCCCGACGTAATATACGCGCATATTCCCGACAAGGAAGGTCTTGGAATGGCACTCCATAACAGAATGATACGCGCGGCGGCGCATACCGTTCTTAAAATTGACGATAACTTTGACGAAAGGTAATATATAAATGGCAAGGAAGAAAAAACAGGACGAAGTACAGGAAATAGTCTACGCTCCCATTATACCTCAGCCTATAGCCGAAACGATTGAGAAAAACTATATGCCATACACTATGAGCGTTATAGTTTCCCGTGCTATCCCCGAGATAGACGGCTTGAAGCCCGCTCACAGTAAGCTGCTTTATACTATGT
>JAZSRA010000081.1:0-11147 GCA_045538195.1 Eubacteriales bacterium
CGCGTTTTTATTCGTTTCAACAGCCCCTCCCCCGTGTCCCCCAACCCCATTGGTTAATATAGTGGAGTACGGCTTACAACCAGATAAAACTTTTAGCCTCATAGATGCTTTCCCTTCGGCAAAGGTCGCTTCCGCGACAAAGCAAAAAATTACAATAAGATTACGGCTACAAATCAAAATTATAAGAAGGATTTCACTTCTTTAAAATCAATAAACCCATTTCGTCGGCTCTGCCGACAGGAGAGAGGGGTACATAGGGGAGAGAGGATGTCGCAGGGCGAGAAAATGCGGCATGTTCGCTTTTTCTCGTACAAGACCCTCTTTCCACTATGCGGCGTTTCTTTGGTTCGTTTCTTGTCGCTGGTGACAAGAAATGAACAAAACAATGAACAATAAATCGCGGTTCTTTTGGTTCGTTTTCTTCCGCCGCAGGAAGAAAATGAACATATAAATCCTAATTTACAATCCCTTATTAAAAAATCTCCGAAGGGCTTAATTCCCTTCGGAGATTTTCATTATACTATCAAACGGTATGAACGCCTGCGGCAGCATCCGCGTTTGCGTCAACTCCGTATTTCTGGTTCTTTCTGTACTCAAAGAACTTGAGCGCTACCTGCTCAAAGAGCGCGTAGGAAAGAACATCCTCATCCTGCTCAAGATAACCTGCAGGGATCTTTGCTCTCAGCTCGTCAAGCTCGGGCTTAAGATCGTCTGCGGGACGGTAGTCAATAACCTTGTCGTCACCGATTATCTTCTTTACGAACTCAGGGTCGATCGCCACGGGCGTCTTACCGTACTCGCCGCGAACCACACCCTTAAATTCCTTGGTACACATCTTGTATCTCTCGCCGTTCAGCACGTTGAATACTGCCTGAGTACCAACTATCTGTGAGGAAGGAGTAACCAGAGGGGGGTAACCAACGTCTGCTCTTACTCTCGGAACCTCCTCAAGAACCTCTGTCAGCTTATCTTCCTTGCCCGCCTGCTTAAGCTGGGACATAAGGTTGGAAAGCATTCCGCCGGGAACCTGATAAAGGAGCGCGTTTACGTCTACCTTCAGAGCCTTGGGGTTGAGAAGTCCTTCCGCGAGATACTTTTCACGGAGAGGCGTGAAGTGCTTGTTGATCTTATTGAGCGTGTCGAGGCTGAGACCTGTGTCGTACTCTGTTCCCTGCAGAGTAGCCACAAGAGTCTCTGTAGGAGGCTGAGACGTACCCATAGCCATGGGAGAGATCGCGGTATCAACTATGTCAACGCCTGCCTCGATTGCCTTCAAGAGTGTCATGGAAGCAAGACCTGCGGTGTAGTGGGTATGGAGCTGAATGGGAAGCTTGGTGCTTTCCTTAAGCGTCTTTACAAGCTCGTAAGCGTCGTAGGGCTTAAGCAGACCTGCCATATCCTTGATACAGATAGAGTCAGCGCCCATCTCCTCAAGCTGCTTTGCATACTTTGAGTAGTAGTCCATGGTGTAAACGGGACCCGTGGTGTAGCTGAACGCCGCCTGAACGTGACCGCCTTCTTTTTTTGTGGCGTTAATAGCCGTCGTGAGGTTACGGGGATCGTTGAGTGCGTCGAAAATTCTGATAATATCGATACCGTTAGCTATCGACTTCTGAACGAAATATTCAACTACGTCGTCGCTGTAATGACGGTATCCAAGGATATTCTGTCCTCTGAAGAGCATTTGGAGCTTGGTATCCTTGACCTCAGCTCTGATCTTGCGGAGTCTCTCCCAAGGATCCTCATTGAGGAATCGCATACAAGCGTCGAAGGTAGCGCCGCCCCACGCCTCAAGGGAGTGGTAGCCGACCTTGTCCATCTCGGCAAGTATGGGGAGCATCTCCTCGGTAGTCATTCTGGTAGCAACCAGCGACTGGTGGGAGTCACGCAATACTGTTTCGGTAATCTTTACCTGTGCCATTTATATATTACCTTACCTTTCTTAAACTTTAAATGCGGATCAACCGATCCAGGAGAGAAATACGCCCGCGCAAACGGCAGAGCCGATAACGCCTGCGACGTTGGGACCCATAGCGTGCATAAGCAGGAAGTTGGAGGGATCCTCCTTTTGTCCTACCACCTGAGAAACTCTCGCCGCCATAGGAACTGCGGAAACGCCCGCCGAACCGATGAGGGGATTGATCTTACCGCCCGAGAGCCAGTTCATTATCTTTGCGGTGATAAGTCCTCCGCAGGTAGCGATGCAGAACGCAACGAGACCGCAAACGATGATGATAACGGTCTGGATGCTTAAGAAGTTAGAGGCAGACGCCGTAGCGCCGACTGAAACACCGAGAAGAATGGTGACAATATTCATAAACTCGTTCTGCACGGTCTTGGAAAGTCTCTCGGTAACGCCGCAGACATTGAGTATGTTACCGAACATTAGGCATCCCACGAGAGAAAGCGCGTCGGGTACGAGAATACCTACGACAACGGTTACAAGCACGGGGAAAACCAGCTTTTCAAGTCTCGATACGTCGCGGAGCTTATCCATTTTGATAAGTCTTTCCTTTTTTGTAGTAAGCATTTTCATAAAGGGAGGCTGGATCATGGGGATCAGAGCCATATACGAATATGCCGCAATAGCTACCGCTCCGAGGATCGCAGGACCCAAGGTCTTGGTAACAAGGATCGCCGTAGGGCCGTCCGCGCCGCCGATGATACCGATGGACGCCGCCTGACCGATGGTGTAAAATCCCGAAATGAGAGCCGCCGAGAACGCCGCGAAAACGCCAAGCTGAGCGCCCGCACCGATAAGGAAATACTTGGGGTTTGCGATAAGAGGAGTAAAGTCGGTCATAGCACCGATACCGATGAATATGATACAGGGATATATACCCAGCTTTACGCCCAAATAGAGCAGATCGAGAAATCCGCCGTTGTTTATTGCCATTTGAACAGAATCAAGAACGGTCATTCCAGTTTGCTCAAAATCTATCCACATATCAAGGTGGAACAGATTGGCGCCCGGCAGGTTGGTCAGCAACATACCGATAGCGATGGGGAGAAGAAGCAGAGGCTCAAATTTCTTTCCGATAGCAAGATAGATCAGAACGAAGGCGATGAGGTACATGACAAGATACTGCCAGCCCATCCATACGCCGTCGGAATTGAAGCTATCCGCGCCGAAAATATAGTTAAAGCCCATACTGCCAATAAAATTTTTTATTGTGTCTAAGATGCCGGTCATCTATATAATTCCTTTCGTTAAAACTAAAATGTATGAAAGAAATTATCAGTTAAGAGTTACGAGGACTTCCTCGGTCTGAACAGAGGCACCCTTCTGTACGTTGACAGAAGCAACAACGCCGTCCTGGGGAGCGGAAATGTCGTTTTCCATCTTCATAGCCTCAAGAACGCAGAGAACGTCACCCTTCTTAACCGCCTGACCGGGAGTTACGTTGACCTTCATAATTGTTCCGGGCATAGGAGCCTTGACCGCTACTGCGCCTGCAGCACCTGCAGGAGCCGCCTTGGGTGCAGGAGCCGCCGCGGGGGCAGGTGCTGCTGCGGGTGCGGGAGCCGCGGTGGGAGCGGGTGCTGCCGCTACGGGAGCCTGAGCAGGCGCGCCGCCGACTTCTTCAACTACTACATCATAAGATACACCGTTTACGGTTACATTAAATCTTCTCATTATTTAAAACCTATACCTTTCACTGATTATTTTCTGTTCCAAGCGCCCGAGGTCGTTCTCTTGAAGGAAACGACTCTGAAGCCGCCGACAAATTCGTTCTTATAGTCGCCACTCTCGATCATAGCCGCGATAGCCGCGGTAATTACAGCCGCAAGCTCACCGTCATCGGTCACTGCCGCCGTGGGAGCGGGAGCTGCTGGTGCAGGAGTCGCTACGGGAGCAGGCGTGGGAGCTGCCGCAGGAGTTTGTGCCTGCGCCTCATTCTTATTCTTGCTTTGATCTCTGTTGAGGATGAACTTTGAAAGCGATACGATGACCGCAAGAAGCCCGAGAACGGCAAATACCATTATCATTCCGGTAACCGTTCCTTGCAGAGCAAGCTGCGCTCTTTCCCAAATGTCTTCGGGAGTAGAGTCCATATCGAGCTTGCCGCCTGCCTCGGTCTCGATCTCGGTAGCCGCGTCACCTGCGGGAGCGTCGGTCGCAAGGCTGACCGTAGCCAGCGTCATACACAAAACAAGAGAAAGAATGACGAATATGCAAAGTTTTTTCCAAAATTTCATATTTATCACCCCACTGTAATCTTAAAGAGGTGTTCTCGCGTACTTGCGCTCGGGAATACCGTCCGCCTTTGACGCAAGCATATAAAGTGCCGAGCAGATACGAGCGCGCAGAGTTGCTTCAGGGACTATATCGTCGATATTGCCCTTCTCTGCCGCAACGGTAGCACTTGCGTACTTCTCGCACCACTCCGCTTCAACGTCGGCACGGGACTTGTCCGCAGTGATCTGATCGTTCATGATGAAAGCAACCGCGCTCTCGGGACTCATCACGCTGATGACCGCATCTTCAAGTGCGATCTCGAGGTCAGCGCCCAGCGACTTGGAGCCAAGCAGAGTAAAGCCTGCGCCGTAAGCCTTTCCAACGACTGCGGTAACTTTCGCGCAGGTTGCGTTAGCGTAGGACATAGCAAGACGTGCCACGCACTTGGGACAAGCGCAATCGCAAAGTCCCTCGCTGTCAACGAGAGTGAGGACGGAAATTCCAAAGCGGTCGCAGAAGGAGATAAGGTCTGCCGCCTTCTTTGCGCCAAGGAATCCGATCTTACCCGCGTCGCAAGCGGTGTTGGACGCGATAACACCGCAGAGCGTGCCTCCGAAGAACGCAAAGCCTGTTACGATACCGCTTTCCTTTGCGTATATCTCGGTAAACACTCCGTTATCTGCAAGAGCCTTAACAAGCTCAACACCTGTAAGTCCTGCTACGGTGACCGCGCGTGCCGCGTCGTCGCCGCTCATCACGCTTGCATCGTCTTTATTGTTCTGAGGAAGTATCTCTATAAGATTTCTAACAGATGCGAATGCCTCTGCTTCGTCCTTTGCGTCAATAGCGCAAAGCATATCCTTGTCCTTTGACGTAGCGGTGAGGTAAAGCTCCGCCTTATCAGCGACCTTTACAGAAAGGTCGAACATATTAGCGGTTGTCAGAGCCATACCGGTACAGAGTCCGTCGTAGACGGCGATCTGGGGTACGATGCCCGATGCCTTTGCAACGCAAGAGATAAATCTTCCGTAGGCGGTGAGAGCCGCGCTACCGTCGAGAACTACCGCTCCCGCGCTGTCGAACACGCCTACCACAGGCGCGCCGTTCTTGATTGCCATGTCGTAGAGCATTTCGATCTTACGGGCGCCTGCCTCGTCGAAAGCTCCCTTTGTTCTGTCGCTGTCCTGAACGAATGCGAAGCAGAGCTTACCGGATACAGAACCGTATCCGCAGATAACTCCGTCATACGCCGCGTCGTCGCCGCTTCTCTTAATATAAGCGCCGATTTCAACGAACGTACCCGCGTCGAACAGCGAGGCGATCTTCAGGTTTCCAACTGTCTGATTTTTATCCATTTGAATGCCTCCGTTTGGGGTTTTTTAAATTATTTTTTTACTTGTGATCAGGAGAAAAACCATTTTCCCCCATTCTATTAAATTATACCTCATTTTCTAAATTTTGTCAATTTATTCCGAAGATTAATTTGTAAACTATTAATGAATTTCTATTTATTTTTTTCTGTGACGGAAAGAAATGCGAGATATGTTCATTTCTTTTCTCCGGAGAAAAGAAATGAATAATACCTCGCTTTCCTTTGGTTCAGCAAATGCTTGCATTTGCGAGCCGATCAATCGCTAAGCGATTGTCGGCAGGTTTCATTTCCGCTGGTGGAAAGAAATGAACAATAAATCGCTTTCCTTTGGTTACTTTCCTGCAGCTGGTGGCAGGAAAGTAACAATAATACATATATTATAAATTTTTTCTCCGCCCCGCCATAATGCGACCTTTTTTTTGTCCCGTTTCGTGTAAAATAACATTGATATTGCGATACATTTGATTTTTTGAGCAAAAAGACATCAGTTTATTCGCAAAAAAAGAAAAAAAGAAAGGAAATCAACAATGAATTGCGAAAAATGCAAAAATAAAAAGGCAACTCTCTTTTACGCCGACGAGGGCGGCAGACGTCACTCCCTCTGCGCTTCCTGCGGAGCCTTGCTCGGCAAAGCGGTAAGCACCGCCGTAATATCCCAAGAGGACAAGCACTCATTTTACCTGCCTGCACCCACCCTTTACTCATTGGCGTCAGAAGATAACACCGTTTCGGCTATACCCTCCCGACGCGACGCGGGTGCGGTCTGCCGCGGATGCGGAATGACTTCCGAGGAGCTTTCCCATATGGGTGAAGTCGGTTGCCCCGAATGTTACGACTGCTTTGGCACTCTCATGTTCCCTGCTCTCCCAACGAAAAATTCGGTATTCTCCGCCCGAATGCCCTCCGCAAGACGTCAGCGCCTTGACAGAGAACGAATACTGACCGAGCTTCGGGTCGAGCTTCGCCGTGCCGTCGAAGCCGAAAACTTCGAGCTTGCCGCCACCGTCCGTGACAAGATAAGAAATCTTGAAAAACAATAAGAGTAAGGAGAAATACATATATGTCTTGGTTCACTAACGAGGGGAAACGCCCCGGGCACGTAATTTTTTCAAAAACAGGCTACGTGCGAAATGTTTTCGGCCTGCCTTTCACAAAAAAACTTGGCGAAAAAAACACCTTGTCACTCCACAAAAAAATCGACTCAATACTTACCAAGAACGGCTTCAGGAAGGAGATCCTGCCCGAAGGAGACTCGCTCCACGCCCTCTCTTTAGCCGAAAAGGGATTTATTGACAGAGATCTTCTGTCTGCCACGGGATCGAGAGCGGTATATTTCAACGAGCCTTGTTCTCTCTCGGTCGCCGTCGGAGGCAGGGATATAATTTCGATCCGATCGCTTCTCTCGGGATTGGCGGTATCCGACACGAGAAATATCGCGTCGAGCGTGGAAGAGCTTCTTGACAGAGAGCTTGAATTTGCATATTACGAGCATTTAGGCTACGTTTCCGCAACACCCTCGCTTTGCGGCTCGGGTGCAGTCTTTTCTTCACTTCTCTATCTGCCTGCTCTGCACTCATGCGGGGAGATCGATACCGTCCGCCTCCTCTGCGCCGAATCGGGCGGCAGACTTGAACCTGCGTTCACCTACCCCGACAACTGCGGCGACCTTTATACTCTGTCTTATTCTCCCTCCCATCTTTGCGACGAATCCGCGGCGGCAGAAGGATTTTCCTCGCTTGCGGAGTCGATCGTAGACCGCGAATCGGAGCTTGAGCGAATGATTTTCGCCGATAGCGGCAAAATAATAATTGACAAGGCGTGGCGTGCTTACGGACAGCTGCTTTACACAAGGAGACTTGCAGAGCATGAAATGCTCTCTCTGCTCTCCTCCGTCCGATTCGCTCTCTGTTCTTCCGACGGAGACGCAAAGCTTCCGCCATTCACCGTAAAGGATATGAATTTGATTCTTGGAGAGGGTCTGAACGCATCCTGCGCCCTGACCCGTCAGACCTGCGCCTCGGAGGAGGAATGTCAGGAGGCGCGAGCGGAATTTGTCTCCAAGCTTCTCTATACCGCATCGGGAAAACAAATCTGAATCAAAAGGAACACTTATGGCTAACAAATTCACACCAAAGGCTCAATACGCACTTAACTGCGCCCTGACCCTCGCCTCGGAAATGGGACACTCATATATTGGCAGCGAGCATCTTCTTCTCGGTCTGCTTTCAACTCCCGACTCCGCCGCGTCGAGGATACTCACCTCAAGGGGCGCGCTACCCGAGGGAATAAAAAACACAATAATTGAGATCACGGGAATCGGAACTCCGGGTCCTATCTCGCCCTCCGATATGACGCCGAGAACAAAAAAAATAATCGAGACCTCTGCCTACGAATCGGCAAAGAGCAATCACGCCTACATCGGAACCGAGCATCTGCTCTTGGCTCTGCTGTCGGACAAGGACTGCGTAGCCGTCCGTATGCTTGAAGCGCTTGGGCTTTCGGCACAGGAGATACGGGGCGACGTTGAGTCCTATATCGAATCAAGTCCGGGCAGAGCCGCCTCCCCCAAGCCACGCGACGCTGCCCACGAGGACAAGAGCAAAAAGCTTTCGATAAAAAGCTTTGGCAGAGACCTTTGCGAGATGGCAAGGTCGGGACGGATCGACCCCATAATCGGCCGCGACAAAGAGACCGAGCGTGTTATACAGATACTTTCAAGACGGACTAAAAACAATCCTTGTCTTATCGGAGAACCGGGTGTCGGCAAGACGGCGGTGGTTGAGGGACTTGCCTGCCGCATTTCTGACGGAGATGTCCCCGAAATACTACGTGACAAAACCGTCATATCCCTTGACTTGGCAAGCATGATCGCAGGGGCAAAATACCGCGGCGAATTTGAGGAAAGACTGAAAAATATTCTTTCCGAGGTAGAAAAAAATCCCGATATCATTATTTTCATCGACGAGATACACACGATCATCGGCGCGGGAGCGGCAGAGGGCGCGGTGGACGCGGCAAATATCATCAAGCCCGCCCTGGCACGAGGCGAGCTTCAGGTCATCGGAGCTACCACCATCAATGAGTACCGAAAATATATCGAAAAGGACGCCGCTCTTGAGCGTAGGTTTCAATCTGTGAACGTGGGCGAGCCTACGGGTTCGGAGACCAAGCAAATACTCTGCGGTCTGCGGTCAAAATACGAGGCTCATCACAAGCTGACCATATCCGACGAGGCAATAGACGCGGCAGTAAACCTTTCGGTACGCTATATTCCCGACCGCTTTCTGCCCGACAAGGCAATAGACCTGCTTGACGAGGCGGCGGCGAGACTCAGACTGAAAATATTCACTTCTCCCCCCGAGCATAGAGAGATGGAAAACGAGCTTCGACGCATCGAGGGCGAAAAAGCCGAAGCAATTACCGAGCAGAATTTTGAAGCCGCGGCGGCTCTGCGCGACCGAGAGATAGAGCTTCGGAAAAAATACGCGGCGGCAAAGGATGAATGGGAGAAAAGAAAGCTTGACGATCAACTCACCCTCGGTGAGGGAGACGTAGCCGACATCGTTACTCAATGGACGGGCATTCCCGTCTCCCAGCTTATGGAAAGCGAGGCGCAGCGGCTTTCGGCTCTAGAGGAGAGACTTTCAGAGCAGGTCATAGGACAAACTGAAGCAATAGGGGCGGTCTCTGCCGCAATAAGACGCGGACGTACAGGTCTTAAAGACCCGTCAAGACCCATCGGCTCTTTTATTTTCGCAGGACAGACGGGAGTGGGCAAGACCGAGCTTTGCCGCGCCCTTTCGTCGCTTCTTTTCGGAAGTCGCGAAGCTATGATACGCCTTGATATGTCGGAATACATGGAAAAGCACAGCGTTTCCAAGCTTATAGGCTCTCCACCCGGATACGTCGGATACGACGAGGGCGGCGTGCTTACCGAAAAAATACGCCGTCATCCTTATTCCATCGTGCTTTTTGACGAGATAGAAAAGGCACACCCCGACGTTTTCGGTCTGCTTCTTCAGATACTTGACGACGGCTCTCTGACCGACTCTCAAGGGCGTAGAGTTGATTTTAAAAATTCGATCATCATAATGACTACGAACCTCGGTGCAAAGGCTTACGGCGAAGCCGTGGGTCTTGGCTTTACTGCAAGAGACGAAAGCGGCAAAAACGAGCGCGAAAAACAGCGAGTAGACGAGGCTCTGCGTCGGCATTTCCGTCCCGAATTTCTCAACCGCGTGGACGAGATAATCTACTTCGCACCGCTCTCAAAGGAGGATCTAACAAAAATAGCCTCCCTCATGCTCTCCTCCGTCGCCGACCGAATAGAGGAATCCGGAGTGTTTATAGAATTTGATGAAAGCGTTTCCGACGCAGTAGTTGCTCACGAGTACGCGCCCGATTATGGCGCGAGACCACTGCGACGTTCAATAACAAAGCTGGTTGAAAACCCATATTCCGAGGCGCTTCTTACAGGTCAATTTTCAAAAGGCGATTTCATCCGAGCCTTTGCCGAGGATGGCAAGGTGATTTTTGAAAAAAACAAAAAATAATTGCCGTTTGTTATTGAAATCCTCGCGTCTCCGTGTTATAATTTATTTGTAAACTTCAAAGAAACAACTTTTGGGGGGAGGTGAGGAATTTGGTTGAAAAAAAGGACCTGCCAATAGCGGTCATTGACTCGGGAGTGGGCGGCATAAGCGTACTTCGCGAGCTTGTAAAAATTCTTCCCGAGGAGCGTTTTCTCTACTTCGGAGACTCAAAAAATGCCCCTTACGGCACAAAAGATCGCGCCGAGGTGCTTGAAATCACAAAAAACAACCTTGAATTACTGAAAAAGCGCGGCATCAAGGCGTTGGTCGTCGCCTGTAACACCGCAACCAGCACGGCAGTGCGTATTTTGCGCGAGGAAAACCCCGACCTGCCTATTGTGGGCATAGAGCCTGCCGTAAAACCCGCAAGTCAGCTTTGCGACCACCCTAAGATTTTGGTCATGGCAACTCCTCTCACCTTAAAGGAGCAAAAATTCAAGTCGCTGGTAGCAAGATTTGCCGACAAAGGCGAGTTTATACCCCTGCCCTGCGCAGGACTTGCCGAGCTTATCGAGACCGGCGACATCGACGGCGACGAAGTTAGAAATTATCTCATTCAGCTATTTGCCCCCTATTTTGATGAAAATATTGACGGCATCGTCCTCGGTTGCACCCACTACCCCCACGTTAAGAGAGTCATCTCAGATATATGGGGAAATAAAGTCGCCATTTTCGACGGCGGCGAGGGTACTGCAAGAGAGACCAAACGCCGAATTTCCGAAAAAGGACTTTTACGCCACGGTGAGGGCGAGGTCGAGATAATCAACACCAAGGGCGACGAAAAAATGATAGAAATTTCCAAAAAGCTTTTGTATAGACAAATTTAAATAAGCAAACGCACCGCTATTAGATTATAGCGGTGCGTCAGTCTGTCGAAAAAGTCACTCGAAAGGGTGGCTTTTTTGCGTAAGATGTGATATAATAGAAGCAAGAAAAAGACAGGCGGTGAAAGAATGTTAAGTAGAGGACAAAGCGGACGAGAAATAATGCAAATGGTGTGGCT
>JAZSRA010000087.1:0-1679 GCA_045538195.1 Eubacteriales bacterium
GTGGAAAATAAAGATACAGAATTGTTTGTCTATTGTTATTCCGGAGCAAGAAGCCGTCAGGCTGCGGCGGCACTCGGACAGATGGGATATACTAAGGTCAATAACATCGGCGGTATATCTTCTTATCGCGGAAAGGTGGAAAAGTAATTATGAAGGTCATTATTGTAGGCGGTGTGGCAGGCGGAGCAACTGCTGCCGCACGAATCCGAAGGCTGGATGAAAGGGCAGAGATCGTGGTGTTTGAGCGCTCGGGATTCATTTCCTATGCTAACTGCGGACTTCCGTATTATATTGGGGATGTGATCACAGAGGCCGAGGAGCTGACACTTCAGACTCCAGAAAGCTTTTACTCTCGCTTTCGTGTGGATATGAGGGTGCATCACGAGGTTACGGCAATTCATCCCGAAAAAAAGACGGTATCGGTCAAGAATTTGAAAACGGGTGAGAATTTTGAGGAAAGCTACGATAAGCTCATTCTTTCTCCCGGAGCAAAGCCGACAAAGCCCCGTTTTCCCGGCGCAGACCTTGACAAAGTGTTTACTCTCCGCACCGTGGAGGATACGCTTCGAATTAAAAATTATATAAATGAAAATCATCCTCAATCGGTAGTGCTGGCAGGCGGTGGCTTTATCGGCCTTGAACTTGCGGAAAACCTGCGTGAGTTGGGAATGGACGTTACCGTCGTTGAATACGCAAAGCAGCTGATGAGTCCCTTTGACTTGGATATGGCAGCTTTCATTCATAATGAAATGAGAAAGCACGGCGTAAAGCTTGTTCTCGGTCGTGCGGTGGAGGGCTTGGAGGAAAAGGACGACGGCATTAAAGTGCTTTTGAGGGACGATGCCTCGCTTCATGCCGATATGGTGGTGCTCGCCATCGGTGTTACTCCCGATACGGTTCTTGCCAAAGATGCGGGACTTGAACTCGGCATCAAAGGCAGTATCATTGTCAATGACCGTATGGAGACCTCGATTCCTGATATTTACGCTGCAGGCGATGCGGTACAGGTAAAGAATTTCGTGACGGGCGAAGATGCGCTGATCTCCCTTGCAGGTCCTGCCAATAAACAGGGGCGCATTATCGCAGATAACGTCTGCGGACTTGACAGCCGATATAAAGGCTCTCAGGGCAGCTCGGTCATCAAGGTCTTTGATATGACGGCGGCGCTCACCGGCATCAATGAACGAACTGCAAAGGCAATGGGGATTGATGCAGATACGGTTATCCTTTCCCCTATGAGTCACGCAGGCTATTATCCCGGTGGTAAGGTCATGACCATAAAGGTGGTCTTTGAAAAAGGCAGCTACCGTTTGCTTGGCGCACAAATCGTGGGATACGAAGGCGTGGACAAGCGAATCGACGTGCTTGCCACCGCCATCCGTGCAGGAATGAAGGCCACCGACTTAAAGGAACTTGATCTTGCGTATGCACCGCCTTATTCTTCTGCTAAGGATCCCGTGAATATGGCTGGCTTTATGAACGATAACATCGCAAACGGTGTGCTCAAGCAGTGGCATCTCGAAGATGTTGAAAACCTTCCCCGTGACGGAAGCGTAACGCTTCTTGATGCGAGAACTGTCGGAGAGTATGCACAAGGTCACATTGACGGCTTTAAGAATATCCCCGTTGACGAGCTTCGTGAACGGCTTGACGAAGTGGAAAAAGGCAAGCCTGTATAC
>JAZSRA010000031.1:0-1598 GCA_045538195.1 Eubacteriales bacterium
CCCCACCGACCTCGCCGCCCAGGACATCCGCGAAGCGATCTATCATATCGGCAGCATAGTCGGAGAGATATCGACGGATGAGGTCCTTGGGAATATTTTTGCTAATTTTTGTATCGGGAAATAAGTAGTTGATTATCAAATAGTTAAATCAATTATAAATGATTAATATAGCACTCTTTACGGGTGCTATTTTTGTTTGTGCAAGCATCGTTGTTAATCGTTGCTAAGCCTTTTTACGCCTGTTTTTGTACCTCCTGTGTACCTCGCCGCTCGAAATGCGATTTTGCGTTGGCGAGGTGATGGAAAAATGAGACGCTGTGAGACACAGTGAGACGCAGAGATACATTTTTGGCGAAATTAAAAGATAAATTAAATGGCTAGTAACATCGACATTCAGAAAAAATGCGAGTGGTGTGGCAAATTATTTATTGCTCACAAAACCTCGACACGATGCTGTTCGCATCGTTGTGCTAACCTTGCCTACAAAGAGAGAACAAGGCAAAAGCGTGTTAGTGAATTTCAAACAATGGTCAATCAACAAATCGAAAAAGAGGATTGCATTGACAAGGATTTCTTTACCCCAAGCGAAGCCGCAAAGTATATCGGTATAAGCAGGGCTACCTTTTATAGGTATCTTGAAACGAATCTAATAAAATCGGTTCAGCTAAAGAGAAAGACTATTATCAGGAGAAGAGACATCGAGGCTCTATTTGATAATGCTTCTCCTTACAAAAAACATCCGCCAAGAAGCAAGCAGAGTATCACCGACTTCTACACCATTGCTGAGATTAAAGAGAAATTTGGCGTTAAGGAGTCGTGGATTTATGAGATTGCGAAGGAGCATAATATTCCTCGCACATTCAATCGTGGTAGAACCTATTGGAGCAAGAAGCATATCGACTCCTACTTTGCCAAGAAAGCTCCTGATGCGAGCATTACCGAATGGTACAGCGTGGCGGAGTTACAGGAGAAGTTCGGTATGACGCTATCGGCAATCTACACCTTTGTTTATAAGAATGTAATCCCCAAGCGCAAGGAGGGCAAGATGGTTTATTACTCGAAAAAGCATTTCGATATAGCCAAAGGTATCGCCACGCCCGAAGAGCCGCAATATTATACCATACCCGAAGCGATGGAGAAATACAATCTCACTCGCGATCAGCTCTACCATTATGTGAAATATCACAACATCACTCGCATCAAAGTTGGCAAGTACACCAAGATTCTACGCTCCGAACTCGATAAATTCTTTGAGCCACCCAAGATTGAGTAAAGTTACTTGATGGTGATTGATACCACCATCGGAACACCAATTTAATTTGCAACAAAAAATATAAATAATTAAAACATAACAGCTATGACACTAACTTGCACAAATGTAACCCTGCGCCAAAAGGCACTGCGCAACGACCGTATTTCACTCTATTTAGATTACTACCCCGCAATCCGTAACCCCTACACGATGAAGATGAGCCGCCGAGAATTTCTCGGTATCTACCTCTATGCCAAGCCACGCAACGAGCAGCAACGGATGTTCAACCAAGAGATGCTCAATAAGGCTGAGGCGATACGCTGTATTCGTGTGCAGTCGCCTATCA
>JAZSRA010000145.1:0-1849 GCA_045538195.1 Eubacteriales bacterium
TTGGCGAAAGCCGTTACATAGCGAGCACACAAAAATTATCTGACAGTATCTTATCGGATATCTATTTTTGTGGTGTTCTGAATGTAGCGGCTTTTTATTTTTCCTCAAACCTTATAAAAACGCTGTTCTCGTTATCTATCACTTGAGGTGAAATGAAAATAATCTGTGAATTTTTGCGGAGAAGGGTGTAAAAAACGCCATTCTCATTCTCTCCCTATTGAGGGGATATTTTAATCAACCGCGAAAAGTGTGTGTTACATGTCAATAAGGAGGTGAAGGGTTATGATTACGAAGCTTACAAGTCAGAAGAAAAAGAAAGGAGAAAAACAAATGAAATCAAAATCGCAATTCAAAAAACAACCGCGAAAAATAAAAATGAAAAACAAGAAAGTAGAGGAAACAACAATATGAAAAATTCGAATTATCAAAGTTATGAAGATCTCCCGTTGTTCTTAAACGCGGAGTTGCTCGCCAAGGTTCTTGGCGTTGGCGTATCAAGTGCTTACGAGCTGATGCACGAAAAAGGATTTCCTTCTGTCAGGATCGGAAAGCGGTTCATTGTTCCGCGCGATGATCTGAAGCGATGGATGGAAGAGCAGGTAGCAAAGAGAGGTAGCCGATGAGAAAAGAGTGTAGAGATTTTTTCTTTCTGCTGTCCGCGTGCTACTTCCACCCGGAACGAAAATATTCAAGCGAGGAAGTCAAAGAGCTTGCAAAGCAAGCGATGATTTCTCTTTGGCAAAGAAAGAGAATAACTGTTTGGTCAATTGAGTTCGAGCGCGAGTTCATTCGTGATCTTATCATCAATAAAATGATGCCCGAAGATCTCGACTGCGCGATTGCCGAAGCCGAGCGAAAGCGGTGGCAAATTTCATTCGATGATTTCGTTGAGATGATATTCGTTTCTGTTCTGCTCGGTGATGCGATAGTCGATGTTCAATTCAGGCAGACCTACCTGAAAGGAGCGTGCTGAATGTTCTATGGAAGGAAACCAAATGCACAGGACAAGTTCTTTCCCGTGCCGAATATGATTTTTAATTTGGGTTTAGACGGAGGTGAAATTCTCGTGTACCTGTATCTCATGTACTGCGAGGACAGAAAAACCTTTCAATGCTATCCCGGATATAAAACGATTGGATCGGCGGTTGGTATGAGTGTCAATACCGTTCGCAAGTATGTTCAGTCGCTTGAAAAAAAGCGGTTGATTACTACCGAGTGGACAATGGTGAGAACCAAGTCAGGCAAAGCCCACAACGGTACTTTGAAGTATACCATCCGTCCGATTCAGGAAGCGATCGATTACTATGAAGAAATTCAGATGAAACGGTTGTACGCAGAAGCAGCACGGAGAAGAGCCGAAGAAGCACTCGCAAAATACGATGAAAAGCACAGAAATCGGGCGGTTTAACGCCGTCCGATTATGAAGCAGGATAAAGCCGAGTCTCTTCTCGGCTAGTCCACACCGCACGGCAACGCCGAGCGGACAGAAAACGGAGAGTTTCCAAGGCTTTTTCAGCCTAAAAGATTTCAGGCGGATGAGAATTTGTGTGTCTCTTTAAGGGTTTGGGAAGGTTTTGGAGCTCTCCGCCAAATAATCAGCAAAAATACAAGGAGAAACTAATATGAAAAGTAAAAATTGCAGAGCCATGGGCTCGACAGGAATCAGATTTACAGAGGAACAATTACGGCGGTGCGATGAAAAGAGCACCGAGCTTGGCATATCCCGAAATGAATTTATCCGCGATGCGGTTGAGTTCTATCTCGAATGGCTGAGCAGGGAAAGCAGCGAAAAGTTTTTGACGCCGGCACTCGAATCTGTATTCAGTGCAAAGCTGCGTGATACTGAGGA
>JAZSRA010000098.1:0-1966 GCA_045538195.1 Eubacteriales bacterium
GGGAGTTGGGTCTAGTCATTGTCTTCCTAAGACCGCTTGGCCTCCGACTTTGGAGCCGATGATAGTTGTGAAACCGCGAAAGTAGGTATCGCCGGGTTTTTTTTCAAGGTTCTTAACCGGGTCTTGAAAATTTAAGTCGTAAAATTAAAAAAGTCGGATCGGAGCCATGTCGTTCTGTGGGCCAAGGAGTTGGGTCTAGTCATTGTCTTCCTAAGACCGCTTGGCCTCCGACTTGGTTAAAATCTTTCGATTCTAACGGTTCTTCATCTCGTTAGAGACGAAGCTCACACTGTATGAACATCTTTACCTGATTGTCAAATATCGTTTACGGGTAATATCTTATCATATTCCCGTAATTTGTCAAGTCGATTTTTTATTTTTTCGACTTAAATTTTCAAGACCCGGTTAAGAATCTTGAAAAAAAACCCGGCGATACCTACTTTCGCGGTTTCACAACTATCATCGGCTCCAAGCGCTTAGCTTCCGTATTCGGGATGGGAACGGGCGTTTCCACTTGGATATGGTCGCCGGAAGATTACCGCCTCAATTTTCACCAAGACGGCAATTTCCATTTCAAAATTAAGTTCTGCAAGAGTAGCAAATGCGTTAGCAGGAATAATCGATCGACGCGATCAAACGTTCGTCCGTTAGTACCGGTTAGCTTAACCCATTGCTGAGATTACACATCCGGCCTATCAACCGCCTAGTCTCGACGGGGACTTTCAACTTGCGTTCACGAAATCTAATCTCGGAGATGACTTCACGCTTATATGCTTTCAGCGTTTATCCGATCCGCGGTTAGTTACCCAGCCGTGCCAAAGGCTTGACAACTGGAACGCCAGAGCCGCGTACCTCTAAGTCCTTTCGTACTAAAGAGATACCTCCTCAAATTTCGAACGCCCGCAGCAGATAGGGACCGACCTGTCTCACGACGGTCTGAACCCAGCTCACGTACCGCTTTAATTGGCGAACAGCCAAACCCTTGGGAGCTCCTCCACCCCCAGGATGCGATGAGCCGACATCGAGGTGCCAAACCGCTCCGCCGCTGTGGACGCTCGGGAGCGATAAGCCTGTTATCCCCGGAGTACCTTTTATCTGATGAGCGATGGCCCTGCCATACGGAACCAGCGGATCACTATGCCCAACTTTCGTTTCTGCTCGACTTATAGGTCTCGCAGTCAAGCCGCCTTCTACCATTACGCTCTATGCCTGATTGCCAGACAGGCTGAGGCGACCTTTGGACTCCTCCGTTACTCTTTGGGAGGAGACCGCCCCAGTCAAACTGCCCGACTGAAAATGTCCGACGCCCTGATTCAAGGGAATCGTCGTTAGAGCTAAAACATGTTCAGGGCGGTATTTCAAGGTTGGCTCCGCCGAAGCTGACGCTCCGGGTTCATCGCCTCCCGCCTATCCTACACAAAACAGGTCTCAGACCAATTTCAGCCTACAGTAAAGGTTCACGGGGTCTTTCCGTCTTACTGCGGGTACGTGGCATCTTCACCACGACTACAATTTCACCGGGTCGCTGGTTGAGACAGTGCAACAGTCATTACGCCTTTCATGCAGGTCGGAACTTGCCCGACAAGGAACTTCGCTACCTTAGGACTCTCAAGGTTAGAGCCGCCGTTTACCGGAGCTTCGGTCGGAAGCTTCTCTTGCGATAACCTCCTTCCTTAACTTACCGGCACCGGGCAGGCGTCAGACCGTATACTTCCACTTGCGTGTTCGCACGGTCCTGTGTTTTTGATAAACAGTTGCTGTTGCCGATTTACTGTGGCCGTCGGCCCCTATTCAAGGCCAACGGCGCCCCTTATCGCGAACTTACGGGGCCATTTTGCAGAGTTCCTTAACCAGCGTTCTCCCGAGCGCCTTAGTATACTCTACTCGCCTACCTGTGTCAGTTTTAGTACGGTTTCTTTAAACGTAACCCTTAGAAGCTTTTCTTGGACGTTTGGCGGACAACTTC
>JAZSRA010000095.1:0-57812 GCA_045538195.1 Eubacteriales bacterium
AAGCGCCTTGGCGTTAAGAGAGCTGACGGTCAGGCAGTTCTCGCCGGCAACATCCTCGTAAGACAGAGAGGAACAGCTATCCATCCCGGTAACAACGTTGGTATCGGTAAGGATGATACTCTTTTTGCTCTTATCGACGGACGTGTAAAGTTTGAGCATAAGGCAGGAGGAAGAAAGCAGGTTAGCGTATACGCTGACTAATCTTCCAAACATAGATAAGGGGTGCGGAAAACGCACCCCTTATCTATTCTCGCGCCCCTCAAATTTTCCCGTATGCTGTGTTGCTTCTCGTGTGCAGCTTGACGTAGGTATACTACGCCTGCGCTTTGCCCACTCCGGTGCGCCTTGCCTACGAAAAAATTTGAGGGGCTACTTTTGTTTTGGTTGTTAGAAATAGTTAGATTTGTTCTTATTTTTAATGAATTCTATTGTTTTTTGTGATTGAGTGTGGTAAAATGTGAGTATTAAGAGATTGAGGTATTTATTATGAAAATACTTTACGAAGATAAATATTTGCTCGTTTGCGAGAAGCCTGTGGGAGTGGAGTCGCAGAAGAGCAGCTCGGGCAAAGTCGATATGATCTCACTTTTGTCGCAGTACAGGCAAGAGAAGGGCGAGGATGGTTTTATAGGTCTCGTACATCGGCTTGATACTGCCACGGGCGGGGCAATGATATATTCCAAAAGGGAAGATATGACAGGAAAGCTGTCGGCACTGGTACAGTCGGGAGATTATAAAAAGATCTATTTGGCAGTTGTTCACGGTGAACCTGAGGAAAAGTCGGGCGAGATGCGTGATCTACTTTTCCACGACAAGCGTAAGAATAAATCTTACGTCTGCGACAAAAAGCGTCAGGGCGTCAAGGAGGCGGTGGCAAATTACCGTTTAATTGGGAAAGTTGAGCGCGATGACGGCGAGAAGATGTCGCTTGTTGAAGTAGAGCTGATAACGGGCAGGACGCATCAGATAAGAGTTCAATTTGCGTCGAGAAAGATGCCTCTTGTGGGCGACGGAAAGTACGGCAGCCGCGATAACAAGACCACCTGCGCCCTTTGGTCGCATAAGGTGGAGTTTACCCATCCCGTGACGAAGAAAATGGTAGCGGTCGTAAGTCTGCCTGAGGGCAGCTATCCGTGGGATAAGTTTGAATAAATGGTAGATGTTTATTTCTGCCGCTTTGACATTTTTCGCCAATTTATGAAACCGTAAAGGTCGTTAACGAGGAAAACAACAAAGCAAACGGTAACCGATAGGTATGAAAAATCTTGAAGAGATGCCATCATCCACAAAACGATCAAAACCACATCGTTCGCCGCATAAGCGAGGGCATAAAAGGGACTACGGCGCCAAGTCAGATATACGGCGAGAAAGCTCGTAGTCACCGAGATTGTGCTGGGAATAATATTTGCGGTATCAAAGGCGTCAAGAATGAAATAGAACACCACGGTGACGGCGGCAGTAAGGGCGAGGGCAAAGGGCGTTTCTCTGAGACCAATATTGTTGACCTTGACCTCGCTTTTTCTTCCCTTATAAGGATTTTTTAGCCAAGAGACAAGTGCTACAACCGACATCGGCAAAGTCATACCGATATATGTTATCATCTCGCCGTAGTAGGCGAATGAAAGCGAGATAATTCCGTAGAGAATACTGAAAATTATCATCAAAAGAGGTCCTGCAGGGTTGCCCTTGGCGGCAAAAATGAGGGAAGTGACCCCAATAAGCGAGGCGGCAAGGGTGAGATGGCTCTCTTTGTCAAAAAGGCAGAAAAAGAGAATTATCAAGAGCATGGACGAGAACCACAAGCTCCATTCAAATGGCGAAAAATACTTTAAAATCCGTTTCATAAATTCCTCAAAAAAGGCACCCGTAAACGTACTTCAAAGACCTAATGTACGTTACGGATGCCGTATTTTTATACTTGCATCATCTACCCGGTGGCAGTTTTTATTACGCTTATATTATAAATCACTTTTTCGAGCTTGTCAAGGTGTTTGACCTGAATTTTGCAAAAACTCTGTTATAGAACAAAAGAGCATAAAAGCTACCTTTTGGCGGTAGTCGTGGGTCCCGAAAAGCGTTGCCTCGTCAGGGTTTGAGAGAAATCCGCACTCTACAAGGACGGCGGGACATTTGGCGTTGTGCAACAGATTTATGGCGCTTGTAGCAGACTTGCATTTGCGGGTGTTGTCGGGCTGAAGCTTTTGGGTGTTTTCCAACCGTATCAGTTCGGCGAGGGCGGAAGAATCAGCGTTATTGGGGGAATACCATACTTGCAGGCCCGAATAGCGCGGGTCAGTGAAGGAGTTCATGTGGATGCTTATAAAAATAGCGTCGGGAGTGCCGTCGGCAATAGCAAGACGGGCGGCGAGGTCGAGCTTTTTTTTGCGCCCTTGGTAGTCTGTGTTGCGGTCGTAAAGCAGACGGTCGTCCTCACGGGTCATTATGACGTCAACGCCGTTTGCGCGGAGCATATCACAGAGAATTTTTGCGATCTCAAGGTTCACGTCCTTTTCCACAAGTCCTGCCTCACTTGATGCCCCACCGTCCTCACCGCCGTGTCCCGCATCGATGATCACGGTGGTATACTTGGGTGAATCGGCACTCGCGGCTACGTCTTTCTCGGTGTTGAAAAATGACAGATCAAATGCGCCGAGCAGACACGCCAGCGCAGCGATGACAGTTGATGAGACAAGAAAAAACAGCATTATTTTTATTAAAAATCTATATTTCATAAGGGTTCTCCAATTTTTTGCGTTTCTGTTGAAATTCTATGGCATTATAGATTTTTTTATGCTCCAACACGGCGCGTTTGTGCGAAAAAAGCAAGGCTACAGGCAAAAACAAGCCTTCTTTCGGCAGATTGTGACAAAAATGTTTGAAGACGTGAATTTTCGGGAAAAATGCTTGACAAGCAGGGCGAAATATTGTATAATTAAATTTAATATAATCGGATAATATTTACCCCATGAAAGGAATTATAAAAATGAACTTTTTTGATGAGCTTGTAAACTACGACAAAGAAGTGTTTGACGCTTGCTCCTTGGAGCTTGATCGCCAGAGACACAACATCGAACTTATCGCATCCGAGAACATCGTTTCAAAAGCGGTTCTTCTTGCTGCAGGCACGGTTCTTACTAATAAATATGCCGAGGGATTTCCCGGTAAGCGTTACTACGGCGGATGTCAGTGTGTTGACGTCGTTGAGGATATTGCGCGCGAGAGAGCGAAGAAGCTTTTTGGTGCGGAGCATGCAAACGTCCAGCCTCACAGTGGCGCATCCGCTAATCTCGCGGTATTTTTTGCACTCCTTCAACCCGGGGACACCGTAATGGGTCTTAACCTTGCTCACGGCGGTCACCTGTCTCACGGTTCTCCCGTCAACATTTCGGGTAAATATTTCAATATAGTTCCTTACAGTGTTTCCGACGAAACCGAGCAGCTTGATTACGATGCAATCAGAGCAACAGCTCTTGAGTGTAAGCCCAAGATGATCATTGCCGGAGCAAGCGCATACTCCAGAACCATTGATTTCGCAAAGATCGCAGACATATGTCACGAGGTCGGAGCATATTTCATGGTAGATATGGCGCACATCGCGGGTCTCGTAGCGGCTGGACTTCATCCCAGCCCTGTTCCTTACGCTGATGTAGTTACTACAACCACACATAAGACTCTCCGCGGTCCCAGAGGCGGTATGATCCTTTGCCGTGAGGAGCTTGCAAAGCAGATCGACAAGGCGGTATTCCCCGGAACTCAGGGCGGCCCTCTTATGCACATCATCGCCGCCAAGGCGGTAGCGCTTGGCGAGGCTCTTACCCCCGAATTTAAGGAATATCAGCAGAATATTATTGAGAACGCAAAGGTTCTTTGTGACGCACTCAAATCTGAAGGTTTCAGCATTGTTTCGGGCGACACCGACAACCACCTTATGCTTATCGACCTTCGTCCCTTCGGTGTTACGGGCAAGGAGATGGAGCATCGACTTGATGAGGTCAATATCACTGTTAACAAGAACGCTATACCCAACGATCCCGAAAAGCCTTTTGTTACAAGCGGTATCCGAGTTGGTACTCCCGCAGTTACATCTCGCGGCTTTGGCAAGGAAGAGATGCTCCTTATAGCAAAGTGGATGAAGCTTGTTGCTACCGATTTTGAGGCTAACAAAGACCAGATCAAGGCTGAGGTTGAAGCTCTTTGCGCAAGATTTCCTATCTACGAGTAATATACGTACATAAATTCAAAGAAACGGAGAAAAAGAAAAATGGCTAAGTTTATCAATGAACCTTCACATACCTTTAACGAATATCTGCTTATTCCCGGATATTCCTCCAGCGAGTGCATCCCTGCAAACGTAAGCCTAAAGACCCCTCTCGTTAAATTCAAGAAGGGTGAAAAGCCTGCAATTGAAATGAACATCCCTATGATATCCTCTATTATGCAGGCAGTCTCCGGCGACAAACTTGCAATTGCTCTCGCCACTGAGGGTGGGGTATCCTTTATCTACGGGTCCCAGTCCATCGAGGATCAGGCGGCTATGGTAAAAAGAGTAAAGGAGCATAAGGCGGGCTTCGTTAAGAGCGATTCCAACCTCTCTCCCGACGCTACTATGGCAGATTGTGTAGCACTCAAGGAGGCGACGGGTCACTCCACTATTGCGATCACCGAGGACGGTACCGCAGAAGGTAAGCTGGTCGGTATCGTTACCGGACGCGACTACAGAGTAAGCCGTATGGATCCTGCTACTAAGGTCTCTGAATTTATGACCCCCTTCGCAAAGCTCATCACCGCTCCCGAGGGAACTACTCTAAAGGAAGCTAACGATATTATCTGGGATCACAAGCTTAACAGTCTCCCCATTATAGACGAAAACCAGAGACTTTGTTCTTTTGTGTTCCGCAAGGACTATGACCAGCACAAGAAGAACCCCAACGAGCTTCTCGACGCACAGAAGAGATACGTAGTCGGCGCAGGTATCAACACCCGTGACTACGCAGAGAGAATTCCCGCGCTTGTTGAGGCAGGCGTTGACGTCGTATGTATCGACTCCTCCGAGGGATTTTCTGAGTGGCAGGAGAGAACTATTGCGTGGGTTCGCGAGAACTACGGCGACACCGTCAAGATCGGTGCAGGTAACGTAGTTGACGCGGCAGGCTTCCGTTTCCTTGCTGATTGCGGCGCTGATTTTATCAAGGTCGGTATCGGCGGTGGTTCTATCTGTATCACACGTGAGACCAAGGGTATCGGTCGCGGTCAGGCAACCTCTCTAATTGAGGTCTGCGCTGAAAGAGACAAATACTTTGAGGAGACAGGCATTTACGTTCCCGTCTGCTCCGACGGCGGTATCGTTTACGATCACCACATCACTCTCTCCCTTGCTATGGGTGCGGATTTCGTAATGCTGGGCAGATACTTCGCTCGTTTTGACGAGTCGCCCTCCAATAAGGTAATGATCGGCGGCACCTATTATAAGGAGTACTGGGGCGAAGGCTCGGCAAGAGCAAGAAACTGGCAGAGATACGACCTTGGAGGTGACAAGAAGCTTTCCTTTGAGGAAGGTGTTGATTCTTACGTTCCTTATGCAGGTAAGCTTAAGGACAATGTTGCTATAACACTTGCCAAGGTTAAGTCCACAATGTGCAACTGCGGTGCTTTGACTATTCCTGAGCTTCAGGAGAAGGCAACTCTCACTCTCGTTTCGGCGACAAGTATCGTCGAGGGCGGCGCGCACGACGTTATCCAGAAGGATAAAACTGCGATTAAGTAATATATTATTTTGACAAGATCGGTGTGGCTATGTGGCTATATTTCCGCACCGATCTTGGCATTTTTGCGAATTGATTTTTTTATTAAAGGGGTAACACAATGAGAAGGACTCAAAGAATAGTTATTGCTTCAATGTTCGCCGCCCTTGTGTGTGTGGCAACTATGATAATCAAGCTTCCTTCTCCTTTAGGAGGATACATAAATCTCGGTGACTGTATAGTTCTTTTGTGTGGTTGGACGTTAGGACCCGTGTACGCATTCTGCGCCGCAGGAATAGGCTCGGCTTTGGCGGATGTGTTTTCCGGTTATGCCACATATGCTGTTGTGACCTTTGCTATAAAGGGACTAATGGCCCTTCTTGCGTGGTGTAATTTCAAAGTACTCGTGAAGCACACAAGGCCTTTTATGGCAAGAATTGTGGGCGGTATTTGTGCAGAAATAGTAATGGTAGGCGGTTATCTTACCTTTGAAAGCTTTATTTACGGCTTTACGCCTTCTTTGGTAAATGTTCCGGCCAATGCGATTCAAGGTGTTGCGGGCATAATAATCGGAATGATATTCATAACTGTTTTTGATAAGCAAAACGTGCTTAAATTTTAAAATAAAAAAACCAAGCGGCGTGAACGGGTTGTACTGGGTGCAGACCGAAAGCTCCGCTTTTTTGATGCTATTATATATTTCTTGTCTTTCAAAATGTTTTCAACCCGATGTTTCGTAAATTATCTCGCAGGTAATCGTTGTTATACTTCCTCACATATAATTAACTGAAACATAAGTTGCGATTAAAGCATTGACAATTATCTATATATTGTGTATAATGTTTGTAAGAATGGTTGTTTTAGTTATGATCATAAAATGTCTTTATTAAGGAAGGAAAGTATGATGAAAAAACGTTATTTGGCATTGATTTTGGCTATATGTCTTTGTTTGGCTAGCCTTGTTTCCTGCGATTTAGGTGAAATAGGCAGCAATGAAGGAACTACGAGTGCCAAAGATGAGGAAACTACTAAATCTCAAGACGATTCAAATTCTGAGGATAATAACGAGGCTACAAACACGGAGCCCATCTATGGAAGTAACGAAGATGCTACCGAGAGTGCCGACGAAGAATCCACCGAGGCAGCGTCCGACGCAACAACTGAGGCGACCACTGAGGCGACCACCGAGGCGATAACCGATGCAACCACCGATGTGACCACGGAGGTAACCACAGAGGCAACCACCGAGGAAACAACCGAGGAAGTTTTGCCGACAACTCCCAGTGAGGGACTTGAATTTGTTTCCGACGGTGACGGAAAGTGCCACGTCAGTGGAATAGGTACTTGTGCCGATACGATTATCGTTATTCCTTCTACCTCTCCCAAGGGGGAGACTGTTACAGGAATATATAGCTATGCGTTTCGCGGTTGCTCAAACATTACGAGCGTAACTATCCCTGAAAGCGTCACAAGCATTGGCGACGGGGCGTTTTGGAAATGCTCGAGTCTTATAAGCGTAACTATCCCCGAAAATGTCACAAGTATTGGCAATTGGGTGTTTATGGATTGCTCCAGCCTGAAGAGTACAAATATTCCTGAGGATGTCTCGAGTATTGGCGAGGGAATGTTTTCCCGTTGCAAATCTCTTGCAAATATTACTATTCCTGAGAGTGTTGTGACAATTTTTGACGGAGCGTTTGACAGTTGTTCAAGCTTTACGAGCATAAATATCCCAGAGGGTGTTACAAGTATTGGTAATTTTGCCTTTAACAATTGCTCAAATCTTAAAACTGTTTATTACACGGGAAGTGAAGATAAGTGGGAAGCAATCAGTATAGGCACTGAGAACAGTGGTTTAAACAATGCAAATATAATTTATAACTGCGCTCCGGGAACAGGAAATCCTGAGATAGATGTTCCAGACCCCGAAACCACCGAAGTGACCACCGAGGAAACAACCGAGGAAACAACCGAGGAAGTTTTGCCGACAACTCCCAGTGAGGGACTTGAATTTGTCCCAGTTGGTTACGGAGAATGCCACGTCAGCGGAATAGGTACTTGTGATGATACGATTATCGTTATTCCTTCTACCTCTCCTGATGGAGACACTGTCACAGGCATTGGCTGGGGAGCGTTTGGAAATTGTTCAAGCATTACTCACGTAGTTATACCCGAAGGTGTCACCGACATTGATAATTATGCGTTTGAAAATTGCTCAAGCCTTAAGCGCATAATTATTCCCAAAGGTGTCACAAGCATTGGTCAAGGTGCGTTTGGGGGCTGCGCAAGTCTTAATAATATAATTATTCCCGAAGGTGTTATAACTATTGGTCATATGGCATTCGAAGATTGCTCAAGCCTTATGAGTATAACTATCCCCGCAAGTATAACAAGTATTGGTGATATGGCATTCCAAGATTGCTCAAGTCTTACGAGTATAACTATCCCCGAGGGTGTCACGAGCATTGGATCTGCATTGTTTTGGAGATGCACGAGCCTTGAAGAAGTTTATATTCCCGAAGGTATAACAAGCTTTGGTGATTATATGTTCTGGAACTGTTCAAATCTTAAGAAATTAAGTGTTCCAAGCAGTCTTACAAGCATAGGTGATGCCGTGTTGAGCTATTGCGACAATCTTGAGTATTATGAATACGACAACGCATATTATCTTGGAAATAAAGACAATCACTGCGTTATTCTTATGAAAGCGAAAGATTACGGGATAACATCGTGTGAAATTAACAGTGGAACTAATATCATTTGCGACGATGCATTTCAAGGCTGTAGAAATCTTGTGAGTGTAACTATCCACGAGGGAGTAACAAGCATTGGTGAAGCAGTGTTCTACGGTTGCTCGAAGCTTGAAAACATAACCGTTGCCGAAACGAACGAGTATTATAAATCAATAGACGGAAATCTCTACACCAAAGACGGGAAAATACTTATACAGTATGCTAACGGCAACACAAGAACAAGCTTTACCGTTCCTGACGGTGTCACAACACTCGCCGTTTATTCTGTTATGTATTGTCCGTATATTGAAAATGTATTTATCCCCGCGAGTGTTGAACTCATTGATACGTATGCTTTGGCCTATTGTTCAAGCCTTAAAAACATTACCGTTGACGAGGCGAACGAAAACTACAAATCAATAGACGGCAATCTGTATAGCAAGGATGGTGCAACGCTCGTTATGTATGCCGTTGGAAAGACAGATGAAAGCTTTGATATTCCCGATAGCGTTACAAGTATCGGTGCGGCTGCGTTTGCTACTTGCAAGGGTCTCACAAGTATAGATATTCCCGACAGTGTGACAAGCATTAATATATTTGCCTTTGAGGAGTGTATTAATCTTCAACACGTCACTTTGCCTAAGGGTATTACAAGCCTTGTTGAGTATTCGTTTACTAATTGCGATAGCCTTACAAGTATCGTGATTCCCGATGGTGTCACGCGTATTGCCGGCGGAGTGTTCTCGTATTGCGACGCTCTTGAAAGTGTAACTATTACCACGAGTGTTACCACTATTGATAGCTATGCTTTCTCCGGAAGCCGCGCCATTAAAACGGTTTATTACACGGGTAGCGCGGAAGAATGGTCGCAAATAAGTATTGATGAATATGCTAACGACTATCTCATCAATGCTGAAATAGTTTTCAACTACGTTCCCAAATAATAAAATTAAAAGATCGCCCATGCAAGTGGGCGATCTTTTATCGCTTCGAGACAGTTTTCTAGTTGAAAGAATTGCTTCTTGACAAAATGATACAATTTTAGTATAATTATGATAATAAATCCACATAAAGGATGTTTTATGGAAAAATCATCAGTTTTGTATCAGACTTATATTAAAATAATGCGTCGCGAGCTTGTACCTGCTATGGGTTGCACCGAGCCTATCGCGGTGGCTTTTTGCGCGGCAAAGGCGAGAGAAGTGCTTGGCGAGATGCCCGAAAAAATCGAGATTTTTGCCAGCGGCAACATAATAAAGAACGTTAAGAGCGTTATCGTGCCTCATTCTGGAGGACTTCGCGGTCTTGAAACTGCGGCGGCTCTCGGTGTGCTTTTCGGCCGCGCTGAATGTGAGCTTGAGGTGGTTTCAAGAGTCACTCGCGCCGAGGAAATGAGCTTGAAGGCGCGAATGGAGGAGCTTGAGTTTGCTCTTGAGCCTTTAAATAGCGATCATGTACTTGATCTTATGATAAATGTCCGCCGAGGTGATCATTTTGCCACGGTGCATATCGAGGACGAGCATACCAATATCGTTCAGATCGTTAAGGACGGCGAAAGGATAGATGTTGCCAAGAAAATAGGCGAAAAGTCACCTTGGTCGCCAGAAAATGAGCCTGATCACGAGCTGCTTACTATTTCCGACATATTTGATTTTGCTAACACGGTGGAAATTGCCGACGTCAGCGATATTCTGGAGCGACAGATAGCCTATAATACCGCCATATCCCGCGAGGGCTTGACAAATGATTACGGCGCGCGCATCGGTCAGCTTCTCCTCATGCGCGATAACAATATCCGCACTCGCGCGAAAGCCTATGCGGCGGCAGGGTCGGACGCGAGAATGAGCGGCTGCGATATGCCCGTAATTATCAACTCTGGAAGCGGAAACCAGGGAATGACGGCGTCCCTGCCCGTAATCGCTTACGCCGAGTACTATGAAAAATCCCACGAAGAACTGCTTCGCGCTTTGACTCTTTCTAATCTTGTGACGCTGCACCTAAAGAGCGGCATCGGACGTCTCTCGGCTTACTGCGGAGCGGTCAGCGCGGGAGCGGGAGCAGGGGCGGGAATTGCTTACCTCTTGACACGTGATCTCCGCACCATAAATCACACTATTGTCAATGCTCTCGCAATTTCGTCTGGTATCGTTTGTGACGGAGCAAAGGCGTCCTGCGCGGCAAAGATCGCTATGGCGGTGGACGCGGGCATTATGGGCTTTGATATGCACGAGAACGGCTGTCAGTTCTACGGTGGGGACGGTCTTGTCAGCAAAGGTGTCGAGAACACCATTCGCAACATTTCGGCTCTTGGTAACGAGGGAATGAAGGAAACAGATAAAAAAATAATTGAAATAATGACAAATTGTTAATAAAATAGTTGCTGACTCGAATGCAGATCTCGCTTTCTTGTGTATTACTTGTGGTAATTTAATTATACAACAAAGCAAACGGATACTCAATACCTTTTGGGTAAAGAGTATCCGTTTTTTACTTTATGGCGGGTTAAATATGTTGTAATTATGTTATTTACCCCTGTACTGTCTTGACGTATTTATCTGCCAGTTCGGTTATTCCTTTGAAATCCCTTGCGGATATCAGCGATTTGTCAATAATATTTGAGCCTATACCAAAGCCTGAAATACCGATTTTCTTATATTGTGCGATATTATCAAGATTGACGCCTCCTACGGCGAGCATCTTAATGTGAGAGAGCGGTGCCTTGACGGCTTTTACGTAATTTACACCGAGATTGTCAATGGGGAAGAGCTTGACGAAATCCGCTCCCGCGTTATGAGCCGTCTGTATTTCGGTTGGGGTAAGCGCACCTGGCATTGAGACGAGACCCAACTCGCAGGTCTTTTTTATGACGGCAACGTTTGTGTCGGGAGAGATTATAAATTTGCCGCCTGCTGCCTGTGTCAATT
Organism: Eubacteriales bacterium; assembly: GCA_045538195.1. GTDB lineage: Bacteria > Bacillota > Clostridia > Oscillospirales > CAG-272 > SVTX01. Next base: position 11,398 of record JAZSRA010000095.1, read on the forward strand.
TTACCTGCTTTTCGTTCAAAACGGTTCCTGCACCGATATACATTCTGTCCTCAAAATGCTCTGCAAGCATTTTTATTCGGTCTGCCGTCTCCTCGTCGGAAACGCTTCCGTTTGCGCTGTAGGTTACCTCAAGAAGCCTTACGCCGCCCTCATACATAGCCTCGGCAAGGGGAATGAGGTCGTCTCTGTCCACACCGCGAACGATTACGATAAGTTTTTCCTTTTCTATTGAGTCGATAATTTGTTTTTTCATAATGCTATTCCTTTCAAAGATTATTTTATTATATTCAATTTTATTATATATCGGAATTTGAGTTTTGTCAATATTATTTATGCTTGATGGGCATAATTGATAATTTTTGTCCGAAATTTATCATTAAATTACTGTTGAAGTACGGATTTTGCTTAATTTTGTGTGTAGAAGCCTAAAATTTATAAAAAATCTTCCCATAAAAAGGGAAGAACAAAATTATGTTTTCCTGATACTCACAAAACACAAAAACGATGTATTTTTGTGATAACTTTTAGCAAAATTCATCAATTTTTTTGGAACAGTTAGGGAAGAAACTTCACTCGTGAATTAATTTTTTGAAAAGTTTTTGAAGAGGGGCGAGGGAGGAACCTTTTTGTAAAAAGTTCCTCCCCACATTCTCTTAAAAATCTTATTATCTCTGGATTCTGCCCGAGCCGTCGCCGCCTGCAAGCTTTTCAACCTCTGCGGGAGTTACCATGTTGTAGTCGCCCTCGATGGAGTGCTTGAGTGCGGATGCCGCAACTGCAAATTCAACTGCGTCCTGAGTGGACTTGCCGCTAACAAGGGAGTAGATAAGGCCACCGCCGAAGGAGTCGCCGCCGCCAACACGGTCGATGATGTGGAGGTCGTACTTCTTGGAGAAGCAGTATTCGTCGTTTGCTGCGTTGTAGAGCATAGCAGACCAACCGTTATCGAATGCGCTGTGGCTCTCACGGAGAGTGATTGCAACGTACTCGAAATTAAACGCATCAGCAAGCTGCTTTGCAACAGACTTGTATCCTTCGTGATTGAGCTTACCGCCGTAGATGTCGGTAGCCTCAGCCTCGATGCCGAATACGTCCTTGGCGTCCTCCTCGTTTGCGATGCAGACGTCAACGTACTGACAAAGTTCGGTCATAGCCGCTTTTGCCTCTGCTCTTGTCCAGAGCTTTGCTCTGTAATTGAGGTCGCAGGAGATCTTGATGCCTCTTGCCTTAGCCGCACGGCAAGCGTCCTTGCAGATCTCAACGAGATCTCCGCCCAGAGCGGGAGTAATGCCTGTGAAGTGGAACCATTCTGCTCCCTCGAAGATAGCGTCCCAGTCGAAGTCCTCACGAGATGCCTTTGCGATAGCCGAGTGTGCGCGGTCGTAGATGCAAATAGAGCCTCTCTGAGATGCACCCTTTTCTGTGAAGTAGATACCTACACGGTCGCCGCCGCGTACGATCTTGGTGGTGTCAACGCCGTATCTGCGGAGACTGTTTACTGCTGCCTGACCGATTGAGTGTGAGGGGAGCTTTGTGACGAATGCTACGTCCACGTCGTAGTTTGCGAGAGATGCTGCAACGTTAGCCTCGGCACCGCCGAACATGAATTCGACGTGGTCGCATTGAACGAATCTCTCGTAGTTGTAGGGCTGAAGTCTGAGCATAAGCTCGCCAAATGTAATTACCTTTGACATGATTATATTCCTTTCAAAAATTATAATTTTTAATTATTTTACCAAATGATAAGCAAATCCGTTGATCTCGTCGGCAAGATAGATGAACTTCATATTGCCCTTGTCGTCGTAGGTTGCGGTGGAGTGATCGAACTTAACGCCGCGGCGCTCAAGGTGATATACCGCGCGGTCGACGTTGTTGGTCTGGATCGCGATGTGACCGTTAGTGCCGGGACCCTTTTCGTTCATCATCTCGAACTCGGGGCTTGCAAAGATAGACTTGCCTCCGACCTTGGGTTCAAAGGAGAAATAGCTCTGAAGCGTATTTGCGGCATTAGCGGACGTGTCGCCCGAAGGATTGATACCGATGTGCTTGAACTTGAAGCCGAGCATGGTGTCAACTGCCTCGCGAACAAGCTTGGTGATGCCGTCGAAGTCGCCTGCCGAGATCATTTCGGGCTTTACCATCCAGGATCCGCCGCAGCAAACGATCTTGTTGAACGCAAGATAATCGTTGACGTTAGCGGGGGAAACGCCACCCGTAGGCATAAAGGTCACGCCGCCGTAGGGAGCCGACATAGCCTTGATCATAGCAAGACCGCCCGACTGCTCTGCAGGGAAAAATTTAACGGTTGTGAGACCAAGCTCCAAAGCCGCCTCAATACCGGAGGGATTGTTGATGCCGGGAACTATGGGACATCCCTTGCTCTGGCAGTACTTGACGATTTCGGGATTGAAGCCGGGGGATACGATAAACTTCGCACCCGCCTCGATTGCGTCGTCAACCTGAGCCTTGGTAAGCACGGTACCCGCGCCTACGATCATATCGGGGTATTCCTTTGAGATAATAGCGATAGCTTCCTTGGCACAAGCGGTTCTGAAAGTAACCTCGGCGCAGGGGAGTCCGCCATCGATAAGAGCCTTTGCGAGAGGCTTTGCATCAGCAGCATTCTCGATCTTGATAACGGGAACAATGCCGATGAGAGAGAGTTGCTTTACAACGTCATTCATGTTGTGTCCTCCGAAAAACAAATTTTCACAACTACATTATACACCCTTTTTTTTAGCTTGTCAAGAGAAAATCTTCATTATTTAATTGGATGTTTGTACGATATACCGCCTTATTCAATTATTTTTTTCGGACATTTGCATAAATAACAGCTTTATCATTAAAACAAACCAACGAAAGGGAAAATCACTTCACTGTAAACCAATCTGTTTTTTTAAGGGAAGCTTTTGAAAGGGATGGGGTGTGGGGAAGGGGAAACTTTTCTCGAAAAGTTTCCCCTTCCCCACAAAAACATTATAAAACCTTTTCAAAATTCACGCCGTACCAGATCGGCTTTTCGTCGTTGATAGTAGCATCGATGCTATCGCAGACAAAATCTGCGGCGGCGGCGCTGCTTTCGGCGAGAGTTTTACCGTTTATCATGGACGCGAAGCAACAAGAGGCGAAAACATCACCTGTACCGTGGAAGCTTTGTGGCTTTTTGTCGTTGTAGTCGCTGAAAAACTCGTCGCGCTCACTGTCGTAGCCGTAGCAACCTAATATGTCGGGGGCGAAGCCTATGCCTGTCAGCACCGCTTTTTTGCAACCGAGAGCGGTTAGCGAGCGCAGAATATCTTTTATGTAATCCTCGTCATATCCGCTCGCTTGATAAGGCTTATCCAGCATAAAGCAGGCTTCGGTAAGATTGGGAACTATAACGTCAGCCGCCGCGCAAAGCTTTGCCATTTCGTGAGCAAAATCCGTGTCAAATCCCTTGTAGAGAACACCGTTGTCGCCCATTGCGGGATCTACGAATTTGAGCTTGCTCTCGCCGAAGTCCCGGAATATGTCAAGCACGAGGCTTATCTGTTCTTTGGAACCGAGATAGCCGGTATAGATGCCGTCAAACTCGATGCCCTCGTCACGCCATACCTGACAGATGGGAGCGATGTCCTCGGTCAGATCGCGAAAGGTAAACCTGCTGAACGCGGTGTGTGTGGAAAGAACTGCTGTGGGCAGAATAGCTGCTTCTATTCCGTGGGCGGAAATGATGGGCAGAGCTACAGTCAGCGAGCATTTGCCCACACAGGATATATCTTGTATGGTAAGAATTCTTTTCATGGATCGTATCTCCGTTTGACGTAAAAGTAAAATATGATAATATTATATTACTTTTGTTTATTTAAGTCAATAGATTTTTACTTGATTTTGTTGAAAATTTTTATTTACAAGCAGGAATATTTGTGGTATAATTAAACAAAATGGAAAGAAAAAATTTCCAATAGCCAAATGTTAAGGAGATTGTACCAATGAGATGTCCCTTTTGCGGCCATACCGAGAGCAAGGTTCTGGATTCCAGACCTGTGTCCGAGGGCAATAGTATTAGAAGAAGAAGAGAGTGCCTTGAGTGCCAAAAGAGATTTACTACCTTTGAGGTGCTTGAGTCAGTGCAGATATTCGTTATAAAGAAAAATGGAGGGACCGAGCTTTTCGACCGTACAAAGCTACTTGCGGGCGTGCTTAAGGCGACCCAGAAGCGTCCTGTCAATGCCGACGAAATAGTTACCGAGATCGAAAACGAGCTTCAGAATTCTTTGACCAAGGAGGTCACTACCGCGCAGATAGGCGAGATGGTGATGGACAAGCTAAAGGAGAGAGACAAGGTCGCTTACGTACGCTTTGCCTCGGTTTACCGCGAGTTTACCGACGTTGAACACTTCCTCAGTGAGCTTATGGAGCTTAACGAGACAAAAAATGATGCTGAAAAAGAAGAATAAAGTAACATTTTGTCGAAAAATAAACGGATTGTTAAATTTGATTGATTTTTTACAAATATAGAAAAAATTACGGCGACGGAGAGCTTTCCTTCGCCGTATTTTTCTTTTTCGGATGATAATACTATTTTTGAATATATTTTTCGCCATTGACATCATGAAGATGGCGAGAGGGGACGGTGTTTATATATTATGGAAGAAAGAAGACGGCTGACAGGAGACTACTTTAGCAACGTCAAGCTGATCGACGAAATACTGCACGTTGATGACAACTTTGATCTTATCAAAAAGGTGTTGACAGTCGGCAAGAATGAGCTGACTTTATATTATATTGACGGGTTTGTCAAGGACGCGGTGATGTCCAAGCTGATGATATATCTGCTCTCGCTTAAGGGACTTGGGGGGAGTGCTGACGGCACGCCCCAGAAGGATGACGAAAACAAGCCTGCACGGCTTGTGGTAGAGGAATTTTTGCGTGCTCACGTCCCTTACGTTGAGACCGACTCAGCAAGCGAGCTTGACGGAATGATACAGATGGTCATGTCGGGCGCGACTCTTATGCTTGGGTCAAGCTTCGGAGAATACGCAATAGTTATCGACGCTCGAACCTATCCTGCCCGCGAAACAGGCGAACCCGAGGGAGACAAGGTAATGCGCGGAGCGCGGGACGGATTTGTGGAGACCCTCATATTTAACACGGCACTGATACGCCGACGTATACGCAATCCCGAGCTGACTATGAGCTATCTGACGGTTGGCGGCTCGTCAAAAACCGACGTGGTTATATGTTATATGAAGGACAGAGCTGATCTTGCGTACGTCGAGCAGATTAAAAGAAGGCTGAAAAGCATTAAAACCGATTCTATAACGCTGGGTCATGAATCCTTGGCGGAATGTCTTATAAAAAAGAAATGGTACAATCCGTTTCCCAAAATCAGATACACCGAGCGACCCGACAGCGCGGCGGCGCAGATATTGGAGGGAAGTGTAGTCATTCTTTGCGATAATTCACCAGACGCTATGGTAATGCCGACTTCGATCTTTGATTTTATGCAGGAGACCAACGATTTTTATTTTCCACCCTTGACGGGAACTTATATTCGTGTAATTAGACACGTTGTATTCCTGCTGGCGCTGTATCTTGTGCCGCTATGGTATCTGCTCATAACACATCAGAGCTTTGTGCCGCAGTGGCTCGATTTTATCATACCGAATGAAACGGGAAGATTGCCGATAATTGCCCAGCTATTAATAGCGGAGTTTATTATTGACGGACTGCGCATGGCGTCTTTAAACACGCCTAATATGCTGTCAAACTCGCTTTCTGTTGTAGGAGGACTGATACTTGGTGACTTCGCGGTCAGCATCGGATGGCTGATTCCGGAGGTCATACTGTATATGGCGTTCGTGGCGATAGCGAACTTTACTCAGCGCAGCTATGAGCTTGGTTATGCCTTTAAATTTATGCGAATAATCCTGCTTATTTTGACCGCCATATTCGGCTTGTGGGGATTTATCGGAGGCTCTTTGCTGATCCTGATCCTGATCGCTACAAACGAGACGGTAAACAAGAAAAGAAGCTATCTTTATCCCTTAATTCCTTTTAATTACAAGGCTTTTAAGTCCTTGTTCGTGCGCGTGAAAAAGTATGATTTTTAAAAGATGATTATCAAATGAGAAAAGGGCGGATTGCCGCCCTTTTTGTGATTGTTAAATTGGAATTTAGCGGGGATTAGGTGTTCATTTCTTTCCACCAGCGGAAAGAAACGAACCAAAGAAACGCCGCACGGGTGATAGGAGAGGGTCTCACGAATAAAAAAGCAGCAAGCCGCGTTTTTATTCGTCGCGACATCCCCTCCCCCGTGACCCCCAACCCCATTGGGTTGATATAGTGAGGTATGGCTTATAACAATATCAAACTTTTAGCCTCAAAGAGGCTTTCCCTTCGGGAAAGGTCGCTTCGCGACAGAGCTTTAAGCTTTAATAAGATCACGGCTACAAATCGAAAATAAAAGAAGGATTTCACTTCTTTAAAATCAATAAACCCATTTCGTCGGCTATGCCGACAGGAGAGGGGTACATAGGGGAGAGAGGATGTCGCAGGGCGAGAAAAAGCGGCATGTTCGCTTTTTCTCGTACAAGACCCTCTTTACCCTATGCGGCGTTCTTTTGGTTCGTTTTCTGTCGCCGATGACAGAAAATGAACATAAAAACTAATAGATAAGTCAAAATTTGAATAGGCTCAGATAAAAAGGCACAACTAATTGGAAATAAATGTAAGAACTTGAAAAGAATTGTAAAAAGTCATCAAAGAGACGATTTTTGGGGTTGAACGGGGCATAAAATCACACAAAAAGATAAAAAAGATTAAAAAAACTGAACGATTTTATTTTATTTTTTGAAAATCGTCTTGATTAATTGGTGTTTATATATTATAATATTAGCATCGTAGTGGTGCAAAGTGGAGCAATTGTGTCGGCAAGTGGCGCATTTGCAAGATGTTGATCATGACCACTTAAACGGGAAAGGAGGTATTTCTATGTTTACAGGTGAGTTTGAACATAGCGTTGATTCTAAAAACCGAATATTCGTCCCCTCTAAATTCAGAGACGAGCTTGGAGAGACGTTCATGGTGGTTCGTGACATTCGCGGTCCTGTTCTCAAAATCTATTCGCTTGACGGATGGCAGGAATATCTCGCTCCCATAAGAGCGCAGGAAAGACGAGTTGCCGAAAAGGCGCTTCGTTATCTTCACAGAAACGCGGCGCAGGTGTCTCCCGATTCTCAGGGCAGAATAATTCTGTCCCCCTCGCTTTTAGACTATGCAGAGATCAAGAAAGAGGCAGTAGTGGTCGGATGCAGTGATTATTGCGAGATCTGGTCTCTTGAAAATTACAGAGCCGAGATCGATAGCGAGGATGCCGACGAGATCCGCGCAGAGCTTGAAAGATTGGGGCTTTGACGATGGAGAAGAAGATAAATTTTTCACACCGCTCGGTGTTGCTTGACGAGTGCATTGAGGCACTTTCCATAAAGCCCGACGGCATTTACGTTGATGGCACGGCGGGTGGCGGCGGTCACTCGCTTGAAATAGTCAAAAAACTGAACGCGGGCGGCAGACTTATCGCCATTGACCGTGACGACGCGGCAATAGCGGCGGCAGGGAAAAGGCTTCGCGATTATAGCGACAGAGTTGCCTTTGTAAGAAACAATTTTTCGTCTATAAAAGAGAGCTGCGAGATGCTTGGCATTGACAGGATCGACGGTGTTCTGCTTGATCTTGGCGTGTCGTCCTATCAGCTTGACACTCCCGAGCGCGGATTTACTCACAATACCGACGCGCCACTGGATATGCGAATGGACAGACGAAACGAGCTTGACGCCTACACGGTAGTCAATACGTACAGTGCCGATCAGCTCAAAAAGGTCATATACAGCTACGGTGAGGAACGGTTTGCCCCCAAGATCGCGGCGGCGATCGTCAAATTCCGTGAAAAGGAAGACATAAAGACTACGGGTCAGCTCGTGGATATAATCAAGAGTGCTATCCCAGCGGCGGCGAGGGAGGGCGGTCACCATCCCGCAAAGAGGACATTTCAGGCGATACGCATTGAGGTCAACGGTGAGCTTGACGCTATCGAGCCAACTATCAGGGATGCGGTGGAAATGCTTAATCCGGGCGGAAGGGTGGCAATAATCACCTTCCATTCTCTGGAAGACAGGATCGTCAAGCAGACATACGCGGATCTGGCAAGCGGATGTAACTGTCCGAGATCGTTGCCCGTGTGCGTTTGCGGACGAAAGCCGAAGGTAAACGTGATAACGAGAAAGCCGATACTTCCAAGTGAAGTCGAGCTTGAAGAAAACCCGCGCTCAAGAAGCGCAAAGCTCCGCGTAGCGGAGAAAATATAAGGCAAACGGCGCGCGTTCATCGTCGAATGTAGTCGATTGCCCGAGAAAAACGGAGGAAGTCGATGAAAAAGACGGGAGCGAGAGTCGCTGCCGCCATGGCGGAGCCTATGACGGGAAGTTATGGCGGTATAGACATCGGGGCGCTGTATATAGATATGCTCTGCGAAAAATTCAAAAATCGCGGCATCAAGACCGGACTTTCAGCACAAAGAAGTGCAGAAATACGGAAAAACGCGGAAATGCTTGGAATTGAGTTCGAAAGCGTATCCGCAAACGACGACAAATACAGAACTATGAAAATAGACGGCAAGTCTTATATGAGTTCAGACGACTTTGCCGCTTATTATAAAGATCTCAGAGGCTACAAAATGCCGCACTTCTACTCTCGCGCGGAAAAGGAGTATGAAGAAGCGGAGGCGGGCAAAAATGTGCAGGAATCGGGTAAACCGCCAAAAAAAGCTTTGTGGCTTGCCATAAAAAGACGCACTAAAACTCTTGTGAGCGGATTTGTCAAGGGATTTATCGTTGACGAGGTCCGCAAGCAGGTTGAGGAGAAAGTGGTAGAGGGAAAAAGAAAAAGATTTCCCAAGACCGTTCTTCCCGTGCTGGCGGTAGTGACCCTGTCGCTTCTGCTTGTAGTGTGCAGCTCGGTTATGGTAAGCCGCGCCTCGGGTGACGTTAGCAAGCTCGAATATCAGATCGAGCAGCTTCAAGAGTCCAAAAAGGATCTTGAAGGAAAGCTGGTTGAGAAAAATAATATGCTTGACATCCAAAGAATTGCGATCGAGGAGTATAATATGATCAACGGCAGTTATGCTACGTCAAAATTTCTCGACGTTACTGAAGATGAAGAAATAAAGCTTTTCCACAAGGGTAACGGCGAAGATTCTTTTTTGAAAACGATTTTGAAGGCGATCGGTCTTATGTCCGATTGACCGTGACAACAGTCGGGCGTCTTACCGTTCTTTTTAGGGACGAATTGCTCTCTCCCGCCGAGTACGACTTGTACAAATGGGCGAACGCAGTTCGCCCCTAAAATGATTTTTAGGGGTTATTTTAAGGTAATAACTCACATGTACAAGACATATACTGATGTGAAAATCTTATTTGGATAAGGAGCTAAAAACTTTATCCGTATAGAAAAACTGATACGGAAATGCTCCGAGAGCTTTATCCACAGAAAAAACGATTGAAAGGAGAGATTTATTATGGAAGGCGGAACGCCCGGTAAAAAAGTAAGGTCGCGGGCAGGCTGGTTATGTATAATAATGAGCGTGCTGTTTTTAGTCCTTGCTTTGAGAATATTTATATATCAGACCTTTCAGTTCGACGATTTTCAGCAAAAGGTAATAGATCAGATAACTCAGGAGACTACGGTTAACGCAGACCGTGGAAACATATACGACACCAACGGAATAGTTATCGCCACAAACGTGACCACCTACCGTCTTTTTCTTGACCCTGCGGCAATCAGCCGAAAGAGTCAGGAGGACGGAGTAGACTATGCCGACCTCATCGCAAAGGGAATAGCGGCGATAGATACTCTCGGCGTCAGCTACGACGCGGTCATGAAGGAAGCGGGGTATACAAAATACAAGGATAGAACTCTTGCCAGAAATATTAGCGAGGTCGAAGCCGACGCCGTGCGAACCTTTATGCTTGAAAGTAAGATAGACGATATGGCTCTCTTGCATCTTCAAGCAACAAGCATGAGATATTACCCCTATAACGAGCTTGCCTGTCACGTTCTCGGCTTTACGGGAGGAGACGGCGAGGGACTTTACGGTCTTGAATACCAGTACGACGAGATACTTTCGGGTACGGACGGAAAGTACATCGGAGCCAAGGACTCCTTTGGAAACGAGCTTGTTTACGATTACGAGAGCTATATTCCCGCTATCGACGGTTATAATATCACTACTACAATAGACGTTTACATTCAGGCGGAGCTTGAGGAGCAGCTCAAGACCACCTACCACGAGTCGGGCGGAAAGAACCGCGCCTGCGGAATCGTTATGGACTGCGAAACGGGAGCAATACTCGCTATGGCGGTCTATCCTAACTACGACTTGAACAATCCCAGAGAGCTGAATTATCAGTGTGAGGCTATCTGGCAGGAGGCGTGCGCAAAGCTGAAATCCTGCAATTTTAAGGAAGGTAGCGACGAGTATAAGCAATACGCCCTTGAACTTTTTTGCGAAGCTACTGATCAGAAGGCAAGTCAAGTCAAGGATACCTTTCCCGACTATGACACCTTTGAGGAAAAGCTTAAAATGGAGCTTATGATGGGTTCGTGGCTCAACAAGGCGGTCAACGAAATGTATATGCCCGGATCGACCTTTAAGGTCATAACCGCGGCTATGGCGTACGAGGAAAATCTCGTCAATGACAACGACAACAGCTTCGTCACCTGTACGGGATCCCAGACCGTTTTAGGACAAAAGATACACTGCCACTATCACAAGGGACACGGAAGCGTGTCCTTTGCTCGAGGACTTCAGCAGTCCTGCAACCCCGCTCTTATGACTATGGGCGCTAAAATAGGAGCTGAAAGATACCTTAATTATTTTGAGACATTCGGATATTTTGAAAAGAGCGGAATAGATATTTCGGGTGAGAGCGTTACTACCAAGGGCGTTACATTTTGGAGCGAAGCGGATTTTGTGGAATCGTCGCTCAGCGACCTGAACCTTGCGGTGGCATCCTTCGGTCAGAACTTCAAGATCTCTCCAATAGCTCACCTTACCGCTATCAACGCGGTAGCCAACGGAGGCTATCTCGTAACACCTCATTTTATCAAAGAAATCACCGATAACGAAGGCAACGTTATCTATTCCTACGAAACCAATATTCGCCGTCAGGTCATCAGCGAAGCGACGTCAAGAAAGGTCTCCGCGGTGCTTGAAGACGGCGTGTCCGGTGACGGTGGCGCGAAAAACGCTTACGTCGCAGGATACAGAGTTGCGGCAAAGACCGGAACAAGTGAAAAGAAAGATACAAAGCGCGAGGGTTATATCCCTTACGTTTGCTCGACCGTTGGCTACGCGCCTGCGGAGGATCCCAAGATTTCGACCCTTATTCTGGTTGACGAGCCTACCGAGGGTGTACTTTACGCAAGTACTATCGCTGCGCCTTACGTCGGTAATCTGCTTGAAGAAATATTGCCGTACTACGGAGTTGAAGCGGAGTATAGCGAGGAGGATCTGAGTAAGCAGACCATCACCGCTCCGTTCCTTATTCAGAGCGGAGTGCAGGGCGCTACCGAATTTGCTCAGAATATGGGCTTTAAGGTCAAGGTCATCGGTGACGGTGAAAGAGTAAAGGCTCAATCTCCCGCGCCGGGAAGTCAGCTTGAACGAGGCTCGGCTACCATCTACCTCTACACCACTGACGAGGCGGTGAATGAAAGAAAGACGGTCAAGGTCCCCGATCTTGTCAGCGAAAAGACCACCGCTTACGCGGCTAACGGAACTCTCTTGAATCTCGGACTTAACATCAAGATAACCGGAACTAAAAACTATATGACGGGCAAGGGAGCTTACGTTGTGGCTCAGGATATAGCACCCGGAACCGAGGTGCCGATAGGTACGGTTATAAACGTAACGTTCAGACATCTTGACGACGACGGAGATTACGATTACGACAACGATTATTCATGGGACGACAGTGACGACGGATAGTATTTGACTGCGTCTTTACGTCTGCTCCGCATTTTTTCAGCCGAAGAAAAATATAATGTCTTGATACTTATATTTTTCGGAGGGGAAAATGCGTCTTAAAGAATTACTTGAAAGCATAAATTTGGTCTCGGGTGGCAGTTATTGTGCCGCAAGAGACGTTGAGATCACGGGAATTTGTCCCGATTCGTCGCGCGTGGAGCCGGGCAACCTCTATATAGCAATAGAGGGGCTTCACGCCGACGGACACGCCTACATAAAGGAGGCAATAGAAAGAGGCGCCGTTGCCGCGGTAGTATCAAGGCGAGCGGTAAATGAAGGCAGAGTCGACGTGGAAAATACTCCCGTTCCCGTTATCGTCTGCGAAAACACGCGAAAGATAATGTCCTATCTTTTTGCGGCGTGGTATTCTGAACCACACAAAAGGTTGAAAATGATCGGTGTGACGGGGACTAACGGAAAGACCTCGGTCAGCCGTTTGATATATGAAATATTGACCGGATCGGGGAAAAAATGCGCTTTGATCGGAACTACGGGCTGCAGAACGCATTTAAGAGAGATCGCTATAAGAAGCAAAAATCCTGAGGCAAATATGACCACCCCCGACCCCGAGGAGCTTTACGCGATCCTTGCCGAGGCGGCAGAGGATCGATGCGAGTATGCGATAATGGAGGTCACGTCCCACGCCCTTGCCTTTGATAAGGTGGCACCCATAACCTTTGAGGTGTCGGTCTTTACTAATCTTACGGAAGATCATCTTGATTTTCACAAGAATATGGAGAACTACTTTGCCGCTAAATCAAAGCTGTTCAGTCAGAGCTTGCGGGCGGTGATCAATTACGATGACAGATACGGCAGGATTCTTGCCGATAATATAAAAATACCCGCAACGCTTTGCACGGCAGAGTGCCGCGAGACGGGCTGTGCCGCCGAGGACGTCCATCTTTACGGAGAGCGGGGGATAGAATACAAGCTTACTCACCCCCATCTGCGGCTTCGGGTACGCTCACCGCTGACGGGCGGATTTAACGTGATGAATAGTATGCAGGCGGCTTTGGTTGCAAGGCAGCTTGGCGTTTCTGCAAAGGATATAAAGGACGCTCTGGCGCATTTTTCTATGATCGACGGCAGACTTCAACGCTTAAAGACGCGCGGAAACGTTGATTTTAACGTATACGTTGATTACGCGCACACTCCCGACGCTCTTGAAAATCTTCTTCGCGCCGTCAGGGGGTTCGTTACGTCGGAGCAAAGAATAGTTTTGATCTTCGGTTGCGGCGGCGACCGCGACAGAGGAAAGCGTCCGCACATGGGAAAGATAGCAGTGGAAATGGCGGATTTTGTTATCATTACTGCGGATAATAGCCGAAGCGAGAAAACGTCGGATATAATCGACGACATCTTGACGGGAATAGACGGTTGTGACGGCTCGCCGTACACGGTCATTGAGGATCGCAAGGCGGCTATCGAGTATGCTGTCAAAAACGCAAGAAAAGGAGACGTTATTCTGCTTGCGGGCAAGGGACACGAGGAATACGAGATCACAAGTGACGGCAAAAGACGCTTTTGCGAGCGCGAGATAGTCGCTGAGCTGATCACTAAATATTACGGTTAAGCGAAAACGAGGATAAAGACGCAAAAATCCGAGAGAGAGGTATCCTATGAAAATAAAGCTTGGTATGTCAAAATCAAATATGGCGGACGTCGCACGCTATTGCGGCGGCGAGTTATACGATTTTACAGGAGAGACCGGAAATAGCTTTGAATATATCTGCACCGATTCGAGAGAGGCGGACGAGAACACAATGTTCGTTGCCACTCGCGGCGAGAGAGTTGACGGACACGATTATATAATTAACGCCATCGAACAGGGCTGCCGATGTGTCCTTTGCGAGTACGTGCCTACCAACATTTCGGGCAAGAGTGTGGCTTACGTCGTGGTGGATAATTCCATAGACGCATTCGTTGATTGTGCCAGAGGTTACCGTCAGGGACAAGAGATCTTGACCGTAGCTATTACGGGCAGCGTCGGCAAGACCACTACGAAGGAGCTTTGCGCTGCTATCTTAAATAAGAAATACAACACCTACTTCACACAGGGTAATTTCAACAGCGTTATCGGTATGCCTATGTCGCTTATGGAGGCGACAGGTGACCATGAAGCGGCGGTGTTTGAAATGGGAATGAGCGGCTTTGGCGAGATCAGACGAATGACCAATGCGGCAACGCCCTTTGTAGGTATGGTCACGAATATCGGTTCGTCTCACCTTGAATATCTCGGTACGAGAGAAAATATTGCTCGCGCCAAGCTTGAAATAGGCGAGGGAATAGTTGACGGCGGCTTTCTGTTACTCAATGGCGACGAGCCTCTGTTAGCCGATCATTATTCTGACAGATACGATACCGTTTACGTCGGTTTTGGAGATAAATGCTCTGTGAAGATCGACAACGTCAGGGTTGACGGGGACGGCACATATTTTGATCTTCATCTTGCCGCAAGGTCTCTGCTTGATCTAAAAATCTCGCTTATAGGCAAGCACTTTGCCTATAATGCCGCTTTTGCGGCGGTGGCGGCGCATCTTCTCGGGGCTGACGAGCGAAGTATAAGAGACGGTCTTGCGTCATACAAGGCGGGCGAGTTGCGAATGAATATTTATGAAAAGGACGGTATAACGGTACTTGCCGATTGCTACAACGCCGCTCCCGAGTCTATGATGGCGGCGATAGATACGCTTTCCTCGGTTTCAGTAAAAGGGAAAAGGATCGCGGTGTTGGGAGACATGAAGGAGCTTGGCAAAAATTCCGACGACCTTCACAGAAGCGTTGGAAAATATCTTGCCGAAAAGGGCGTTGACCTGCTCTTTACTCTTGGCGAGTCTGGCGCACTTATCGCCGACGCGGCGATTTCGTCGGGTATGGATGAATCTTGCACGGTATCGGTAAAGGAATCTGACGGCAAGGAGATGCTTGCCGCAATTATCAAGGAAAGGCTGACGGACGGCGACGCGATCCTCTTTAAAGCCAGCCGATCGGTGAAGCTTGAGGACGTTATTAGTTTGGTATTCTTATAAGGTTCTGAAAATCAAAAATCAACGAGAAGGAAAGACAGACGATGTTTTATAAGTTTGTAAATGAATTGACAAGCCTTGATTTTAATCGTATAATAGGTATAGAGGCGTTGATCCTTTGTTTGGCGGTATTCTTACTTACGGTGTTGGCTACGAGATTTATCCTGCCCGTGCTGCGCGCAAAAAAGCTGAATCAGCCGATAAATATGTACGTTAAGGAGCATGCAGGCAAATCGGGAACACCCACTATGGGAGGCATTTGCTTTATAATCGCCTTTCTCACAGTCGCTCTTATATGGGTAATACTTGAAAAGTGCGGCGTGATGGGAGAGAACAGCAATAAAGCGCTTATTCCTTTTGCTCTGACTCTCTGTCTTGGCGTTTCAAACGGTCTTATCGGCTTTATTGACGACTACAAAAAGCTTGTCAAAAAGGAAAACGAGGGACTTTCGGAAATTCAGAAGCTTATACTTCAGATCACCTTTGCGGCGGCTTATCTTTGCATGATGGGAATGACCGATAATCTTCCCACCGCTCTCAAAATTCCGCTTATCGACTTTGCCCTCGATCTCGGCTGGTTTGCTTATCCTCTTTATCTTCTGGTCATCGTCGGATTTGTCAATAGCACAAATATTACTGACGGAATCGACGGCCTTGCGTCTTCGGTGGGCTCTACCGTGGCGATAGCTCTTATAGTAATGGCGGTCATAACGGGGTCAAGATATACGGGACTTGCGGGCGCGATGCTTTTAGGCGCGCTTCTCGGATTTCTCGTGTTCAACCGTTATCCCGCAAAGATATTTATGGGTGACACAGGCTCGCTCTTTATAGGCGGCATCATTATGGGCTGCGCCGTAAGCGAGGGACAGCTTTTCTCGGTGATAATCATGTCTATGATCTTCATTTTTGAGATGCTTTCGAGCCTTTGGCAGAGAGTTTATTTCAAGCTTACCAAGGGTAAGAGATTTTTCAAAAAAGCTCCCGTTCATCACCATTTCCAGCTTATGGATTGGAGTGAGGTCAAGATAGTTACGGTATTCTGTGTTGTATCGGCTCTGCTTTGCGCCGTGGGCGTTCTTGGAGCGGTACTCAACTTTTAAGCAAAATAAATTGTTTTTTGATTAATAAATTCGGAAAGGAGATCAAAAGTGGCTCAAAAAGATCCTAAAGATAAGAAAAAAGGCTTTTTTCTGCGTCGCGGCACCCAGAAGCTGAATGATATATACGAAAAGGATCTTGAAAAGAACGATCCTATATATCTCCAACCGATACATGCACCAAAGGATGATTTGCGTGAGGAAAAGACGCTTGTCCGAGGTGGAATAGACGTTTATTTTCTCATAATCGTAATAGCTATCGCACTTTTCGGAGCTGTGATGGCGTATAGCGCAAGCTCCTTTACGGGAGAGAAATATATGGGAGACAGTCTGTATTATTTGAAACGTCACATAGGCTTTCTCGTTTTGGGCGTGGCGTTTGTTACTCCTTTCGTGATCTTTGCACGTCCGTGGCTGTGGCGAGTATTCGGACTTGCGGCGTACGCAGGCTCGGTCATTTTGCTTATCGCAGTTTTGGTGGTAGGTGATACGGGTGGTGGAGCGCAAAGATGGATCGCTATCGGTCCTCTTACCATTCAGCCCTCTGAAATATCAAAGGTGGCGGTGGTTCTTGTTCTTGCGCTTATAATGTCGAAATATGAGAAAAGGATCGAAATGTCTCAACGCTTCGGCGGACATTTCAGATACGGAGTGCTTTATCCGGGACTTGTTATCGCCGTGATCTGCGGACTTGTTATGCTTGAAAAGCATTTGTCGGGTCTTATAATTATCGGTCTGCTCGGTCTTATAATTATGTTTATCGGCGGAACGCAAAAGAAGTGGATGGCTATGATCTGCGGCGCGGGTGCTATCGTAGTATCGGTGGTGCTTTTGGTTTCCGATTACGCGCAGGAGAGAGTTTTGACCTGGCTCTTTATTGAAAAAGCCGATCCCCAAGGCTCTGCATGGCAGACGCTTCAAGGACTTAACGCTATCGGATCGGGTGGACTTTTTGGAGTCGGTCTTGGAAATAGCAGACAGAAATTCGGTTACGTTTCCGAGCCTCAAAACGACTTCATTTTTTCCATAGTCTGTGAGGAGCTTGGATTTGTCGGAGCCGCAGTGGTAATAGTGCTTTTTGCGCTTCTGCTGTGGAGAGGATTCAGGATAGCGGCGAGATGTCCCGATAAATTTTCCTCTCTGGTGGTCTACGGACTTACCGCAAAGATCGCTATTCAGACCATAATGAATATAGCGGTCGTAACCAACTCAATGCCAAATACGGGTATTTCACTGCCGTTCTTCTCGTCGGGAGGAACCGCTCTTGTAATACAGATATTTGAAATGGGCATTATTTTGTCACTTTCAAGATATTCTTACGTCAAAAAATAAAATTTTTTAAAGTTTTTGAAGTCAAGAAACTTTTTTCAAAAAGTTTCTTGCGGGTGCAGGGCAGAGTCCTGCGGAAAGGTAAATATGCGCGTTCTTATGACAGGAGGCGGAACGGCGGGTCACGTTAATCCCGCTATCGCTATTGCAAATACTATAAAGGAATATGACAAGGACTCTGAAATTGCTTTCGTCTGCTCGTGTCTTGCAAGAGACAAGGCACAGGACCTTGTTCCGAGAGCAGGCTATGAAAAGCTGTATCGTGTCAATATTCTGCATTCTTATAAGATCTACAACCCCAAAAACGTTTTGACCTTGATCTCTATGATAAAGTCAAAGCGAGAGGCAAAGGCAATAATCAACGAATTCAAGCCCGACGTGATCATCGGAACGGGCGGATTCGCTTGCTATCCCGTGCTTAACGCGGGCGCGGAGATGGGTATTCCCACTATCGTCCACGAGTCCAACGCGATTCCGGGCAAGGCGGTCTTGAAGCTTGCGCCCAAGATCGATTGCGTTATGACTAATTTTGAGTCAACCGCAGGCTCTGTCAAGAGAGCAAAAAAGATAATCAACGTAGGCAATCCTCAGGTCGTAGGACAGAAAAAGAAAGCGGACGGTGAGGAGATAGCGCAAGGCTTTGATAAAAGCGTTCTCATTTTCGGCGGCTCCCTTGGTGCTGAGACCCTTAACAGAGCCGTTGCCGATATGCTTTGCAAGATCGCTGACAAATATCCCGACACCGAGTTTTATCACGCGGCGGGTAAGCGAGACTATGAGGAGTTGAAGTCTCTGTACGACCAAAAGGGTCTTGGGGAAAAGAAAAATATCAAACTTGTCGACTATATATACGATATGGACGTGAGAATGGCGAGAGCCGATCTTGTCATTTCCCGCGCGGGAGCTATGACGGTGTCCGAGCTTGCGCTACTCTCCAAGGCGGCAGTTCTGGTTCCGTCCCCCTTCGTTGCCATGAATCATCAGTATAAAAACGCGAAGGCTATATACGAGAAAGGCGGATGCGCTCTGGTTGAGGAAAGCGAGTTCGAGAGCGGCAGACTTACCGAGGTGGTTGAGGAGCTGTTGAATGATACGGCAAAGAGAAGGTCGCTTGAACAAAAGATCTCAGCCTTTGCCAAGCCCGATGCCAACCGTATTATTTACGACGAAATAAAAAAGGTCATGGCAGAAAAGAAGTAATCAAAAAATCGTTGTCAGAAAAGAGGTGAGCCGAGATGAAAAAGAATGAGAGCCGTGCGGCGCAAAGAGCGAGAGAGATTCTCGTAGGATTTCGCGCGGGGCTTTTCCTGCGATTTGGCGACAAAAATGCCAAAAGAATAATCATCGGTGCGCCTATAACCTTGGCGGTCATACTCCTTTTAGGATTGGTCGTTTTTCTGACCCCTGTGAGACAGATCGAGGTCTCGGGCGACGTGGATATGTTCAACGAGGGAGACATAGTTGAGGCGGCAGACGTCGGCGAGGGAGATCTGATGCTTTTGCATCCGTCCTTCGCTATAAAAAGATCGATAAGGGACAAGCTTCCTCTTGTTGGTGAGATAAAGATAGTCAAAACCCCCTTTGGTAAGTTGAAAATAGACGTCAAGGTGAGAAAACTGGATTTTTACACCAAGATAGGCGAAAAGTATTATGCCATCGACGAAGATCTTCGAGTGTTGGACATAAGCACAAAGAGATCCAAATACTCGGCATACGGCGCGGCATACGTTATTCTGCCCGAGGTCAGAGAGCCTGAGCTTGGCAAGTGTCTGGTCTTTTATGACACGGTTGAGGAGACCGACACCGAGGGTGAGCCTCTTTACGAGGTGAAGGAGCCGAGATTTTACGACTATGCCACAGATTTTCTGACGCATCTTAAAGAGAGTGAAAGCGGTTTTCTAGATCAGACTGACGGGATCGTCCTTGACGAAAAATTCGACATCACGCTTATCTACGATCTGAAATATCAAGTGAAATTCGGAAGTGCCACTAATCTTGACGCAAAGCTTAACGTCCTGTTTGGCATACTCAACGAGGGAACTGCCGTAAAAATGGAAAAGGCGGTCATTGATCTCACAACGCCCTCCAAGGCGACGGCGCGCGAGGACACAGCCCTTGATTTCTCGGAATTTGACGATTGATCCAATTTTAAAACCGGTTATTTGAAAAAAATCCCTACCGCGTATATCTGTATCTCACAGAGAGCGGTAGGGAATAATTTTGTTATCGGAGAAGATCTCCTTCGATACGAAATTATGAAAGGAAGTGACCGAATTTCTGTTTTCGGTCGCCCATAAGAATGTATTATAATAAGGTTGAAATATGCGGAGTCAATACGTCCGAGCTGTGCGTGCTTGGCGAGGATGAAAAAAAAGAACTGCTTTTGCGCGCACGAATGGGAGATGAAAAGGCGCGAGAGGATCTGATAAATGGCAATCTCCGTCTCGTTTTGTCGGTCATTCGCCGATTTGCGGGCAAAAGAGAAAACGCGGACGATCTGTTTCAAGTTGGTTGCGTGGGGCTGATCAAGGCGGTGGACCGTTTTAATGTGGAAATGGATGTGAAATTCTCCACATACGCAGTACCAATGATACTTGGAGAGCTTAGACGGTATATTCGTGATAGCGGAAGCGTCAGGGTCAGTCGCTCAATGCGAGATCTTGCTTATAAGGCGCTTCAGGCAAGAGAGGAACTACAGGGTGAGAAGGAGAGTGAGCCGACCTCTGACGAGATTGCAACCAAGCTTGGCGTTGAAAGAGAAGCGGTAACGAGAGCAATGGAAGCTATTGCTACCCCAATGTCGATATACGAGCCTGTTTACAGTGAGGGCGGAGACTCGCTCTACGTTATAGATCAGCTCAGCGACTCAGGCTCGGGAGATGAACGCTGGCTGGAGCATATTGCTCTCAGACAGGCTTTAAATCAGTTGACCGAGAGAGAAAAGACAATAATCGGCATGAGATATTACGGAAACAGAACCCAGACCGAGATAGCGAGTGAGATCGGTATTTCACAAGCGCAGGTGTCAAGACTTGAAAAAGGCGCGCTGGAAAAAATGAGACGGCAGATGGTGTGATATTTAAATTTTGATTTGTCTATGAGTTTTATTTATGTTCATTTCTTGTCAGCAGCGACAAGAAACGAACCAAAGAAACGCCGCTCAAGCGGAGAGGGTCTTGTACGAGAAAAAGCGAACATGCCGCATTTTCTCGTCCTGCGACATCCTCTCCCCGGAAGTATCCCCTCTCCTGTCGGCTTTGCCGACGAAAAGAGATAATTAATATTATAAAAGGAAATCCCTCTTATAATTACGCTCCGCTTTATTAACCCATTGGGGTTGGGGGACACGGGGGAGGGGCTGTCGAGGCGAATAAAAACGCGGCTTGCTGCTTTTTTATTCGTAAGACCCGCCCCTATCCCTCCGTGCGGCTTTTCTTTTCGTACTTTTCTTGCAGCTGGTGGCAAGAAAAGTACATATAAGAAATCGATAAACTCCAATTTGTCGACACAAAAGACCTTTTGCAATCGCAAAAGGTCTTTTGTAATTAAAATGTAAATTACTTGTTCTTGATGCCGCCGCCGATAAGCGTATTCCAAATGCTATCATCCTTATTTTCTTCCTTCTTGTCGAAGCCGGTAGCAATAATGGTGATCTGCATCTCGTCCTCAAGATCCTCGTCAAAGCCAACACCCCAGATGATATTTGCGTCGGGATGAGCCTCGTTCTGGATAAGAGTAGCCGCAAGCTCTGCGTCCTCCAGACCAACGTCGGGAGATACAACGAATCTGATAAGGATACCGTGAGATCCCTTGATAGAGGATTCGAGAAGGGGAGAGGAAATAGCCATCTTTGCGGCAACCTCTGCCTTGTCCTTGCCGGTTGCAGCACCAACGCCCATGTGAGCGTAGCCTGCGTCTCTCATAATAGTGGAAACGTCAGCAAAGTCAAGACCTATGAATGCTTCGCCGTTTACAAGGTCAGAAATGCTCTTGACACCTGTGTAAAGCACGCTGTCAGCAACCTCAAATGCGTTCTTGAGGGTAATTCTCTGGTCGCTTGCTTCCTTAAGCTTGTCGTTGGGGATGATGATGAGCGCGTCAACGAACTTGGAAAGCTCGGTGATACCCTCCTCGGCGTTCTTTGCTCTTACCTTGCCCTCGAAGGAGAAGGGTCTGGTAACGATACCAATGGTGAGAACACCCATTTCCTTTGCTATTCTCGCAACTACGGGAGCAGCTCCTGTACCTGTACCGCCGCCCATACCTGCGGTAACGAATACCATATCGGTATCGCTAAGAAGAGCTTTGATCTCGTCAAGAGATTCTTCAGCCGCGCGCTTACCGATCTCGGGGCGAGCGCCTGCGCCTCTGCCGCCGGTGAGCTTTTCGCCGATCACGAGCTGAGAGGGCGCGTTGGAACGGTTAAGAGCCATACGGTCGGTGTTGATAGTGATAAACTCTACTCCGCGAAGGTTGGAGTAAATCATTCTGTTTACTGCGTTGTTTCCGCCGCCGCCTACACCTACTACCTTAATGTTGGCGCCGACTTCCATTGTCTCGTCATGTTCAAAAATACCCATTGTGTAAATCCTCCGATTTATATATTCTAAAATTTTATTTATATCATTGTTGCGTTAATTCGTCTAACGCAATTAATATACGAAGTGAATTTTAAGTAATGATCAAAAGTTGTAAAAATCCTTGTGGAAGGAATCTCCGAAGATCTTTGAACTCAAAGAAGTTCTTAGAGATCCTGCCTTATACATCATAGTAGGAGTATATCCGACCTCGCCTACTACGATATGCTCAATCAGGGGAACGTCAACCGCGGCGAGGGAAGCCTCGATAATATGAGTTAGATTGCGGTCGGAGCTTGAAAGGGACGCCGCACCAAAGGGATGGTTGTGAGCGATTATGACGCCTGAAGCACCTTTAAGTATCGCTTCTCTAGCAATTCGTGATGGAGTTACCGCTGCTTCGCCTACCGTACCCTCGGAAATAACAGACATCTCAATCAATCTCATAGATGCGTCAAAATAGAGAGCGCAAAATCTTTCTTGGGTCATGCCTTGATAATAACCTGTAAGCATTTGACCTATTTCAGATACGTTGCTATATTTTTTTCTTTTTGAAACGGTCTTTTTGCGGGAGCGAAACATCAATGCACCTACTAATGAGATCAAAAGGGCAGATCCTGCGCCGACTCCCTCCACCGAGGTGAGCATATCAATGTCTGCGTAAAAGACAGCCTCAAGAGAACCGAATTTATCTAAAAGGCGGTGAGCTGTATCGTTGGTGTTTACGCGCGGAACAGAGAAGAAAAGGAGCATTTCGATAAGCTCGTGGTCTGAAAAAACGTCAGCACCGTATTTTAAAAACTTTTCTTTCATGCGGGAACGGTGACCGTCGTGCATAGGTTTGCTATTGGACATAAGTTTGATCCTTAAATTGAATAAATTAGGAAGATGTGATAATAATATTGAATGATTTTCACAACCTGTATTAAACCGAGCAGTTTGAATTGGTTTCAAATTCATAAAAATGCATTAATTGTTTATATATATTCAACAATCTTTAGAAAATATTTATAAACAGTGCGTTTTTATAAAATATTTGTTCAAAATAATAGTGTGTTTTATATCAAGCTTTTGCAAAAAACTTGATATTTTACAGTAAATACGCAAAACTGTCGTTTTTTAAGGTGGAAATCGAGGCGATTTGACTCCAATATATCTAAATTCATTTGTTGTGCGAATGTGTTATAATGGAAAGGACACAACAATTTTGAGAGGGAAGACCATGTTTAACAAAAGATTAAGCGCAAAAATCAAGATCTCTGAAAACAAGATGTATTCGGTAGAATTGTCTAATGGAAACAGAAAAACTGCCGTTTACGAGGAACTGTCGAGTAACGAAGAAGCTATACGCCGTTTCGTTGATGCAATAAACAGAGGAGACGTGTCTCCGATACATATTGATGAGATGATCGAGGATATTATAGGTTGAAACGATACGTTATTTTATGTCGGACTTAAAAGCGACGGCTTTTCCTATGATGTGTATCTTTTCAAGGTCCTCGCCGACGAAAACCAAAGGTTCATAGCTGTTGTTTTCGGGGATAAGCATTAGCTTTTCGCTTTCGGGGTAGTAATATACTCTTTTAAGTGTTGCTTCATCGTTGATCACCACCGCCGCGATCTCTCCGTTTGCCACAACGTCGGTCTTTTTGATAAATACCGTATCGCCGTTACAGATCCTCGCATCCTTCATGCTATCACCCTTGGCGATAAGACAAAAGTCTGCGTCGGTGTCAATGTCGGTAATAACGAGACCGTCGTCCTCCTCAATAGCAAATACCGGAGCGCCACAAGCTATCTCACCTACAACAGGGAGAGCCTTGAACTTGGTGTTTCCGGTTCTTTTAGCTTGAATAGAATCGGAGGTGCCGAGCAGGTAACCCTCGTTGATCTCAAGCGCTTGAGAAATCAGGCAGATCGCGTCAGCCTTGGGAACGTATACACCGCTGAGGTACTGACTAAGGCGCGGCTTGGATATGCCGGTGCGCCTTGAGAGCTCAGCAGCTCTCATATTCTTTTCGGCCATGACTTCCGCCAGGCGAGATCTGAAATCTGTCATAAATACCTCACACGTAATATTCAAGTTAGTTCTTGAAATTCAAAATCTTAAAAAAATAAGTAATTTTTGATATATCCCATTATAACAGAAAGTTAAGTAAATGTCAACACTTTTTTAGAAAAAAGTTAAATAAATTTAATGAAATTATTCGTCAAAAACAACTAAATACAGCAGAAACACAACTAATAATTTAAAAATCAACAAATTTATTATAAATACGACAAAGAAAACTGTTTTGGGACGAAATAATATTAAGCTTGCTAAACTGAAATGATCATTCCGTGAGAGTTTTAAAATAATTTTTGCAAAATGAAAAATTCAACGTAATGAGGCTGATTCGTTAAAAAGCTATATGCAAAAAGGGAATGAGCCTATATTTGCGAGTCAGGAAAAAAATTCCGATTGGGGGTTGACAAAATAGAACAAACGTGCTATAATAGCGACAGTTAAGGTTGCGACGCAGTTGTAAGCAACAGAAAACACGATTTGGTTTTCTTTTGCTTATCAGGCGCCTGCGGCTCTTGTCTGTAACACAAGATATGGGAAGCATTTATCTAAAGACTTATTTCACTTGCGAATTTTTTGCCTTTTTTTCGGTGGCCTCGCAGGTGAGAATTGCAAGTATTAAGCGCTTAAATGTATACATTTTACTTGCTATTGACTTTGGTTTATATGCTTATAAAGCTGTGCGATCGTCAGGCCGTTCCGTCCACCCCAAGCGGACTCGGATGACCTTCGTCGGTTTGATTATCTGTGATTTCCCTAAAAATGATTCGTTTTCGGTCTTTTCAAGGTTTAACCGTTAAGGTTTTATTTTTTTTAGCAACGAGTTAAGCAAGCTTAACAATAATATATATGCTCACCACATTTGCCTGATATTTGGTGAGCGGAAAGGCAAAACTTTGGCAATACAAGGAACATGCCCTTATTTGCAGTCTATGAAGGACAAAAAAGCGATATCTTGCGAATGCGCCCATTTTAAATTTCCGGACAAAATATCGCGTCGTGAGATAATTTACGCTTATTGCGCTCATCCGACAGCCTACAACGACTGCGCTTTTAAAAGGGTGTTAGACAGATATTATTATGAAAGGAAGTTCTCCTGTGAAAATAATCAATAAAATTTTTTCATATCTCGTAAAACTGAAAAACAAGCAACTTAACGTCGAAAGACTGAAGATCTGCGCTCTTGAGCAGACCAATTCTATCCTTTCTGCTTACATATCCATATTTATTGACGGGCAGGGGGAGGTTCGCATACCTAAAATGCAGATAAGAGAAGCTATTGGTCGCTATTCCGCGAGGGTAGGCATTGATGGCTCTGATTACGTTATTCGTATGGAAAAGCTTGACCCCCCTCAATCTTTTATTAACGGGGACGAGGTCAACTCCGATGCCAAAAACGAAATATGAGCTTTGGCGCGAGCGCTACGGTCTCGAATATCTCCGCCGTCTTGCTGAGGAGGGCGAGGGAGACGAGGAGCTTGCCGCGCGCTGCGGTCTTGAGCTTTCGGTGTTTCGGATGTGGAAGAAAAAGCATCCCGAATTTGCCGAAGCGATAAGCTTTGGCAGAAGCGAGTCGGATTATTCGGTCATAAAGGCGCTTCACAAAAAGGCGACCGGCTTCAACGTAGGACTAAAAAAAACTTACAAGCTGAAAAGAGTAGAGTTCGATCCCGACACGGGAAAAAAGGTCCGCGAATATGAGGAGCTTGCCACGGGCATTGACGAGACCTACGTTCCTGCCGATCTGAATGCTGAAAAATTCTGGCTGAAAAACCGTCAGAGCGAGCGTTGGAGCGAGCAGAGTGAAAAGGCATACTCGGAGGAAGCCGAGGGTGAGACGGGAGTTTTGGAGATGCCCGTTGCAGACATGCTGGACGAGCCTGTCGAGGATTGAGGTTGAGACATGACGGCGGCAGTCCATAGCTTGAAAAAAGGCGGTTTTCGGTGCGAAAAAAGGGTGATATGGCGTCCGCAGCCAAGGCAAGCGGATTTTATGCGACGTCTTGAGGACGAGGCGCTTTACGGAGGCGCGGCAGGCGGTGGAAAAAGTGACTGCGCCCTTGCCGAGGCACTCCGTCAGGTAAATATTCCACACTATCGAGGACTTATTCTGCGAAAGACATATCCTCAGCTCTCGGAGCTTATAGATCGCTCATTTTCAATATATTTGCAGGCATTTCCCGACGCGGTATTCAACGAGAGCAAGCACTTCTGGAGGTTCCCTTCGGGAGCAAAGATATATTTCGGATCTCTCGCTCATACCGATGATCGCTATAACTATCAAGGCAAGCGTTACGATTTTATCGATTTTGACGAGCTGACGCAGTTTACTTTCGACGAATACAGCTATCTCTTTTCAAGAAACCGCCCGAGCGGCGCGGGAACGAGATGCTATATGCGAGCGCAGGCAAATCCTGGCGGTATCGGACACGGCTGGGTAAAGGAGAGATTTATCACCCCAGCACCTCCAATGACGACCATTTGGGAGACAGTGAAGATCCGTTTCCCCGACGGGCGGGAGGAGGAGAGGCGAAAGTCACGCATATTCGTGCCAAGCACCGTGTTTGACAATGAGATATTGCTTCGAAACGATCCCGAATATCTGACCCGTCTGGCATCACTGCCAGACGCCGAACGCGCCGCGCTGCTTTACGGCGATTGGGACGGATTTTCGGGTCAGGTCTTTACGGAATGGCGAAACGATCCCGACCGCTATTTGGACAGAACCCATACGCACGTGATCTCGCCCTTTAAAATACCAAGGGATTGGAGTATCTATCGCAGCTTTGACTGGGGATATTCAAGGCCCTTTTCGGTAGGCTGGTATGCAGAGGACAAAGACGGAACTCTTTACCGTATCCGTGAGCTTTACGGATGCACCAAAACGCCAAACGAGGGTGTCAGATGGGAGGCATCAAGAGTAGCTTCGGAAATCAAAAGAATAGAAAATGAGGACGAAAACCTCAAAGGCAGGCTTATCCACGGTGTTGCCGACCCCGCGATATATCAGAAGAACGGCGGTGAGAGCATCGGCGGTATTATGGAAAAGCAATGCGTTTATTGGGATAAGGCAGACAACTCCCGTATAGCGGGAAAGCAACAGATACATAACCGTCTTGCCTTTGACGAGCTTGGAAAGCCGAGATTTTACGTTTTTTCGACCTGCCGTCAGTTTATAAGGACCTTTCCGTGCCTCGTTTACAGCTCCACCGACGTCGAGGACGTTGACACGGCGATGGAGGATCATATCTACGATGAGCTTCGATATATGTGTATGGAGCGTCCTGTCCCTGCCATTCGCCAAAGGGCGACGGGGTTATTTCTTGCGTCCGATCCTCTGGACCTGTCCGAGGAGAGCGTAAGATATCAGCTCCGCGCCCGATACAGATAATATTTATCAGAAAGGACCATTATATATAATGAATAAAAACAGTATTGCATCCCCTGATCTCGCCTATGCCGTTAAGACTTTGTTGCTCTATAAAAGAGATAAAAGTAAGATAGAGGCAAGATTGCGCGATGAGGAGGAGGTCTGGCGCGGTGTATATTCGGGCGGCGAGTCCTGCTCCTGGATATTCAACAGTGTCATAAACAAGCACGCGGACGTGATAGAAAACATTCCCGCCTGCGTGTGTCTGCCTCGTGAAAAACGTGACGAAAGATATGCCGAGATGCTTTCAAAGATCATACCCGTTATAACTCAAAGATGCAATTTTGAACAGACCTATTCGGACAATTCATGGGAAAAGCTCAAGCACGGCACTGCCGTTTACGGAGTTTTTTGGAACAATTCGCTGGAGGACGGCATGGGCGACGTTGACATAAGACCTATCTCTCTTTCAGACGTTTTCTGGGAGGCGGGTGTCAGCGACGTCCAAAGCTCGCAAAACCTTTTTATAGTAAAGCTTTGCGACAGAGGTGAGCTTGAAGCCTCCTTCGAAAATTTTGACGGCGACACCTGTCTTGAGAGCGACAGCGCTTTGCGTTCCTCACTTGAGATCGGAGGCGACGGCAAATATCTTTTGGTGGATTGGTATTACAAAAAATATGCTTCGGGTGGCGCACATTCGTTGCATCTTTGCAAGTTTGTGGGAGATCAGATCCTCTATTGCTCTGAGAACGATCCCACCTGCCGGGACGGATGGTATCATCACGGACTCTATCCCGTAGTTTTTGACCGTCTCTATCCTACGGGCGACGCCTGCGGCTTTGGTCTTATCTCGATTTCGGGAGACCTTCAGCGGTATATCAACCGTATCGACAACGATGTGCTGAACTACACCGACTGGGCAAGTAAGGTACGCTTCTGGGCAAAGCGAAGCCTTGGTGTCAACGAAAAGGAATTCCTTGATCTCAACCGCAGTATCGTTGAGGTCGAGGGAGATATTGACGAGGAAAAGCTTCGCCAGATAGAGATAAATCCTATTGACGACTCGGTGATCGACGTCAAGCGCATGAAGATAGAGGAGCTTAAAGAGGTAACGGGTTCCCGTGACGTATCCCAGGGAGGATATGCGGGAGGTGTTACGGCAGCAAGCGCTATAAGTATTCTTCGTGAGGCGGGCGCAAAGTCATCCCGTGATGGAATCGAGGAGACTTTCCGCGCATATATCAAGATCATCGCACTGGTAATTGAACTTATACGTCAGTTCTATAGCGAAAAGCGCATATTCCGCATCGTAGGAGAAGACGGAAAGGCGGAATATCTCGATTTTTGCGGTAGAGATCTGACGGAATCTGACGGCAGACGACCCTATTTTGACATCGAGGTCAACGCTACCAAGAAGGCTCCCAGCGAGGCGGCGCAGAAGAATCAATTTGCCAAGGAGCTTTACGAGTCGGGGGCATTTAAGCGAGAAAACGCGGCAGAGACCCTTATGATGCTGGAGCTTATGGACTTTGAGGGAGTGGGTATGCTTAAAGCAACTATACGTTCAATGTACGGAGACGAGGCGGTGGAGGATAAGACGTGATAGACGTGGATTTTTCAAGGACGGAAAAGGGCTTTCGTCTGCATATTGAGGGTCACGCCGGCTACGGAGATGGCGGAGATGACATCGTGTGCGCTTCGGTCTCGGGAATATTTTACGCCCTTTGCGGATATCTTCTGAATTTCAAGAAGGACACGCTTCGTGTAAACGCCATAGAGAGCGGTCTTGCCGACATCGAGTGCGGACACGAGTGTGAGGACTATCTTCAGCTTGCCTGTCTTGGATTTTGGCAGATTGCCATGACCTATCCCGAGCATGTTCGGGTCAACAACCGAGCTTGGCGTTGGAGAATGAACCCCAATCGTATAAGCACAACAAAACAACACGTTTAACGTGGGAAAGGATTACGTTTTACCTATGGAAGAAAACAGAATTAAAATGTCCCTTGGCGAGAAGACCGTTTTCGATGAAACGGTTTTGGTTGAGGAGAAAAACCTTGATCTTGAGGACACTATCGGGGAAGATTCCGAGGAGGATCACGTTGCCGTCGAAAATGAAGATGACACCGTGTCAAAGAAAAAAAGAAAAGCAACAGAACGCGAGGAGTACGATTCCTTGGTAAAGGGTCGATTTAAAGATCTTTATGCCGAGGATACTCAACGACTTATCAATCGCCGTTTCCGAAAGTACAAGGTCATGGAGGAGCGATTCAAACTTCTTGAAGAAAGCCTTGCGGAAAAAGAGACGCAGATCGGTGAGCATCAGCAGAGGATCGCGGATTTTGAAGCGTTGATGCGCTCCGAGGTCGAAAAAGCCATCAAGGAAACCGAGGAAAGAATAATCTCGGAGATAAAGGCTAAAAAGCTCCGTCCCTCGGAGAACGGTGTGGCTCCTCGCAAATCAAGCTCTCCCTTTGACGTATCAAGACTTACAAAAAACGAACGCGCTACGCTTGCAAAACGCGCGGCGAGCGGCGAGAAGATAAAGTTTTAAATAAATTGGAATTTAACGGGGGAAGCGTGCCTCCGGCGGCTTACTTTCTTTGAAAAGAAAGTAAGCAAAGAAACTTCCCGAAAAAAGGGGTCCTTTTAGGGTGTGCTTTTTTCAGCAAGCTGAAAACTCGGCTTTTTCACTTCGCTTCGCTCGTTAAAAAAATCCCTCACTGTCGTTTTTGTATTGCAAGGGTATTGAACCCAAGACGTTTTATCTAACTTTAACTTAAAGTTACTTTAAAATTAAGTTGAATAATATCGGTTGGGTTCTAAGCTATTGTAACACGAAAGCGGATAGCAGGCTGAAAATTGCTTGCAATTTTCAGCGTCACTCCACGGCAGTTAGAACCCAAATCAGGAAAGCTTTTTGGCTCCACCTTTTTCTCGAAAAAGGTGGAACGCATCCTAGACAAATCAAAATTTATTTAATTCAACACAAAAAACTACAAATATGAAAGGAATTTACACGATATGACATTTTTGAAAGCAAACATTCAGCTTTTCGGAGCAGGTGAAAAGGTGCTTGGCACCGAAGGCGAGATAAACGTAAAGAACGGTCAGGTCAACGAATACGCGGAGGGCGAAGGTCTTTCTCCCGAGATGCGTACCTATTATTCCGATTATCTTATCGATAACGCCGAGCCTGCTCTCGTTCACGACCGCTTCGCCCAGAAGCATACTATTCCCGCAGGTGGCGGAAAGTCGGTTCAGTTCCGCAAGTACGATCCGCTGCCCAAGCTTACCGATCCTATCGCGGAGGGAATTACTCCCACAGGTCAGACCATCAATATGGGTATCGTCAACGCGACCGTAGCGCAGTACGGCGGCTACGTTGAGCTTACCGACCTGCTTCTTATGACCGCCATCGACAACAATCTTTGTATGGCGACCAAGCTTCTTGGCAGTCAGGCGGGCAGAACCCTTGACACTATATCCCGTGAGGTGCTTGTTGGCGGAACAAACGTGCAGTACGGCGAGGGTCAGGTCAGCGCAAGATGCCAGCTTACGGGCGGCAAGAGCGCCGGCGAGAACCACTATCTCACCGTTGACGCGATCCGCAAGGCGGTCAGATTCCTCAAAAATCAGAACGCAGAGAAGATCGACGGCGCATACGTTGCGATCATTCATCCCGACTGCGCTTACGATCTTATGAGCGATCCCAACTGGAAGTATCCTCATCAGTACGCCGAGCCTTCGGCTATTTTCGAGGGAGAGCTTGGCAAGATCGAGGGTGTTCGTTTCATCGAAAGCACCGAAGCAAAGGTCTTCCATGCGGAGGATCTTGCAAATGACGCAAGAGTACTCAAGGTGAGCGAAAAAGCGACCGCTTCTGCTGTCGTCAAGTTCACGGGCGGCGTTGTTGCCGACGGCGAGCTTGTTGGCAGAGAGGTGCTTATCGGCGGCAAGAAGTACTTTGTATCAGCTAATACCGCAACCACTCTTACTCTTGCAACCGACAGCACCAAGGCTACTTCCGCGTCTGTTACCTGCGACGCTAACACCGTGATCTATCCCGGTGAGGCAGGTGCGGAGGGCAGAGACGTTTACGCGACCCTCATCTTTGGCGAGAACGCTTACGGTACTACCGCCCTCGCTGACGGAGGTCTTGAGCATATCGTCAAGCAGCTTGGTTCGGCAGGCTCCTCCGACCCTCTCAATCAGAGAGCTACCGTCGGTTGGAAGGCGACCAAGGTTACAGTTCGTCTCGTCGAAGCATTCATGATCCGTATCGAGACCGCCGCGTCGGTTTGAGATTGAGGGGAGAATGGAGGGGAAGCCTTTTAAAAAAAGGCTCCCCCTGCACCCCCGCGAAAACTTCAATAAGGATAGTTGAAGCTACAGACTGCTTGGGTTTTGAAATGATGAAATATATATTTGAAGCTGTTTAGTGTAATTTCAAGTCAACAAAACAAATATTATCTCCAAAAAGCCTTTTCGGGGAAGTTTTGGGGATTCCTAAGGGACTTTTTCTAAAAGTCCCTTAGGTGGGGTGTGGGGCGAAGCCCTGCAAGAAAGGAACTAATATGTCAAAATTGAATGATACGATAGCCGCTATAAGAGCGGAATATGAGCAGATGCTCGCGGAGAAGGAGGCGGAAAATGCCGTCCTTCGCGGAGAAAAGAGAATTGCCGCTGAAAAAGCCAAAGCGGCGGCAAAAGAGTACGAGGACTATCTCAACGAATACATTTCGGTCAAGCTTTTCAAGGATAACGACAGATACCGTGACGATGTTTATGTTGCCGTCAACGGACAGAACTGCATTATCAAGAGAGGCGAGTGGGTAAAGATCAAGAGAAAGTTTGCTCTTGTTCTCGACGCGTCCGAGATACAGGACATGAAGACCGCCGAGTTTATCGAGCGTGAGCAGAGAAGATTTGCCGAGGCTAATTAATTCAAATGGCTACCGCCTTGGCGGTAGCCGTTTGAAAAATCTAAATCTTACCAAGGTTGACAACATATTAATTTTGTGATAATATTATAATGAAGGATAATAACGATATATATTTGTCTGCATACGGTGAAAGGGGGAAGAAAAATGCCCGATATGTTTGATTATTTAAAATGGAGGGGAGATCTTTCATTTTATCAGTCAAGGTTTAACGCGGTAGACGGAGTGATACTTTCCACTCTTACATTTATAGATTTTGATGCTTTATGCGGCGACGAGGACATTGATATAAAGACCGTCGCTGATGGTTACTGTCCCGACGAGGACTACGACAGTGTGGAGTTTGGACTTATAATCCCTGCCGTGAAGATCAACAAGCTCTTTTGCGAGTGCGGTATGACCAAAAGGTTTGGAGATATAGTTGTGTCGGATTTTGTCCAGCACACCGATGATGATGTTTGCGTTCAGTTTGCGGCCATGACCTTTCACATAGGAAAAGACCGCCTTGCGGTGGCGTTCAGAGGCACCGACGATTCCTTGGTCGGATGGCGTGAGGACTGTTGCTTATCTTACCTTGACGAGATCCCAGCCCAAAAATTGGCGGTTGAATATCTTGAGCGGATCGCGGAAAAGTATCCCGAAAAGAGGATAATCGTGCTTGGACATTCCAAGGGCGGAAATCTGACCTTGTATTCTGCTTTGAAGTGTTCTGATAAAACCTCGCGGAGAATAATTCGTGCCTATTGCTACGACGGTCCCGGACTTTCGCCTCAAATGGTGACAGGTAAGCGATACGAGTTGATGAAGAACCGTTTGGAGGTCATATTGCCTCAATCCTCATACGTTGGCGTAATGTTTGAGCGCGGAGAGTGGTACTCGGTTATAAAAAGCACGGGAAGGGGACTTTTTCAGCACGACCCGTTTACATGGGAGATCGACGGCCCGAATTTCGTTTCGCTGTCAGATCTTTCTGCAGTGGGTAAGTTGCACGAGGCGCGTTTCCGCGAAAGACTTGACGAATTGACGTCGGAGGACAGACGGGAAGTGGTGGAGATGGTCTTTGATTCTATCTCTGCATCGGGCATCAAGACCCTTTCGGAGCTTCGCGAGAAGGGATTTGGCAAGATAGTTTCGGCTATTAAGACCTACGGCTCTTACGATAAGAAAAAGAGGGAGCTTGTAAAAAATCTTCTGTTCCGACGCTGAATATATAAGAAAAAACACCGAATTTCATCGGTGTTTTTCTTGTCTGATAAGTAGTTACAAGCTTTACTTGTAATTTATCTGATATCAACGTTGACCTTTTTATTGCAACCGTTAGCGGCAGCCTTGATCACCATACGGATAGCCTTAGCTATGCGGCCGTTTTTGCCGATAACCATGCCCATATCGTCGGGAGCAACGCTCAAGGTAAGATTGATACTCGTTTCTGTCTCGTTTTCAATGACCACGACCTCGTCGGGATTGTCAACGATTGCAACTGCGATATTACGCAGGGTCTCTTTCAAATCTACCATGGGTATTCTCCTTAAAAATCGGTATTTTTTTTTCGTATGATCTTACGATCAGTCAACGATACCGGACTTCTTAAGCAGAGCCTTTACGGTTTCAGTGGGCTGAGCGCCGTTTGCGAGCCACTTCTTTGCAAGATCAGCGTCGATCTTAACCTCTGCAGGATCGGTCTGGGGGTTGTAGTAGCCTATCTCCTCGATGAAACGACCGTCTCTGGGGTAACGGCTGTCAGCAACAACTACGCGGTAGAAGGGAGCCTTCTTTGCACCCATTCTTCTAAGTCTCATTTTTACCATTTTTTTGTCCTCCAAAAATTTTGATATAATAATTTTTTAATTTTTCTATTAAAAACCTTTCGGTTTAAACAGCGATTTTTTACTCTGCATTTTTCATTCTGCACTTAAAAGGGAAGCTTCATCTTTCCCATGGCTCTGCGACCCTGCTTGGTCTTACCCATATCAGAGAATTGCTTCATGAGCTTTTTGATCTGGTCGTACTGCTTGAGCAGCTTGTTGACCTCCTCAACGCTGGTTCCGCTGCCTTTGGCAACTCGGAGCTTTCTTGACGCGTTAAGCATTTCGGGATGCTCGCGTTCCTTTTTTGTCATAGACTTGATGATCGCCTCTTGATGAACAAGAACCTTTTCGTCAAGCTTGGCATCTTTTAATGCACCCGGCTTCATTCCGGGGATCATGCCTGCGATCTGGTCGAGACCGCCCATGTTCTTAAGCTGAGCCATCTGTTCGAGATAATCGTCGAGAGTAAATATCTGCTGACGGAGTCTTTCCTCCATCTCAGCCGCCTTTTTCTCGTCGAACTGCGCCTGAGCCTTGTCGATAAGGGTCAGCACGTCGCCCATACCGAGGATTCGGCGCGCCATTCTGTCGGGGTGGAAGGGTTCGATCTGATCCAGCTTTTCACCAACACCGATGAACTTGATCGGCTTGCCCGTGATATAGCGGACGGAAAGCGCCGCACCGCCTCTGGTGTCACCGTCAAGCTTTGTGAGGATGACGCCCGTGATGTCGAGCATATTGTTAAAGGTCTCTGCCACGTTTACCGATTCCTGACCGATCATCGCGTCGATGGTGAGCAATATTTCTGTGGGATTTACCTCCGCCTTGATATCCTGAAGCTCTTTCATGAGAACCTCGTCTATCTGGAGTCGTCCCGCAGTATCGATGAACACGGTGTCGTATCCCTTTTTATTAGCTAATTTAATACCTTCTTTTGCAATCTTGACGGGGGATTCCTTATCTCCCATCTCAAAAACAGGAATGTCAAGCTTTTCGCCGACCACCTGCAACTGTTTGATAGCGGCGGGACGGTAGACGTCACAAGCAACCAAGAGCGGGTTTTTGCCCTGTTTTTTCAGCATTCCCGCAAGCTTACCCGCGTGTGTTGTCTTACCTGCACCCTGGAGACCTACCATCATAATGACGGTGGGTGGACTCGACGCAACCTGAAGCTTTTGGTGGGTGGAACCCATAAGAGCCGCCAGCTCCTCGTTTACTATTTTGATGACCTGCTGTCCGGGGTTTAGGGATTCCAATACCGTCGCACCGACGGCACGCTCGGAAACGGTCTTTATAAAGTCGCGGACGACCTTGAAGTTAACGTCGGCTTCAAGCAGAGCAAGCTTGATCTCTCTCATGCCCGCTTTGATGTCGGCTTCGGTCAGCTTTCCCTTGTTTTTGAATTTTTTGAAGGCATTTTCAAGCTTTTCGCTTAAGCTGCTAAACATATTTGACATAAAAAACACCTCCTTTTAATATATATGCGCAGAGCGCAGCGGTTTTTGACTTGCGACAAGAACGTTATCCTACGCTATCGAGCAGAAGTCTGATCTCATTTTCGATCTCGTGGGTGTTTGCTCCGTCTTCGCAAAGAGCGAGAGCCTTTTCGGCGTGCTTCTGAGCGTCCTCAAACTTTTTGGCGAGTCCAAGCTTCTCCTCGTAAAAGCGAAGCTCCTCCTCGGCCTTTTTGATAATGTCTCGGACACCCTGACGTGAAATGCCCATCTCCTCGGCGATCTCCGAAAGCGACATATCATTATTATAATAGAAGTCAAGGGCGTCTCTGCGTCTGTCTGTAAGGATATCTCCGTAAAAGTCGAGCAAAAAACCGATATTCAGATCTTTTGTGAACATTTCAGGCTTCCTCCGACAGATTTTGATGTTTTTTACACCGCAAATAGGTGTAAAGCAAAACACTTTACAGATTATATCATCTTTTTTTCATTCTGTCAACACTTTTTCGAAAAAAACTTTAAAAAATTTTACTGTTTTTAATGCGGTATCTGCAAATTTTTATTTTCGTTCGGTGTCGAATTTTATGTATGCAAAAAAATAACGAATATACATTTTTGTTTAAAGAATACAACTTTCGTGATTTGTATCGGCAAAAGCACCATAAACTGTATAAAAATAAAGAGAATTTAAAAAATCTATTGACAAAAACTCATAGCGGTGATAAAATAATGTATCAAAATAATTAATTTTTATTCATTTAGGAGGAAATTAAAATGAAAAAGATCATATCGGTAGCACTTGTTGTCCTCATGGTGGCAACCTGTGCAGTATTCTTTACTTCCTGCTCGGACGAGGGCGAGATAATCGTTCAGACAAACGCATTCTTCGCTCCCTTTGAGTACTATGAGGGAAATGAGATAGTAGGCGTTGACGTTGAGATCATGAATATGGTCGGCGAAAAAATGGGTAAGAAGGTCACCTTCAAGAACGTTGAGTTCTCCGCAATCATCGATAACGTTAAGGACGGCAAGGTCTGCGATGCAGGCGCGGCAGGTATCACTATTACTGACGAACGCAAGGATAAGGTTGATTTCTCCATTCCTTACTACACCTCAGTTCAGTACGTTATCTTCGCGGCTGATTCCGAGATCGCCAAGAGAGGCGAGGGTGCGGATCAGTACATCGTTTGGGAGTCTCTCGCAGGCATGACCATCGGCGTTCAGACCGATACAACCGGTTGGATCTACACCGACGGTGAGATCTACGCCCAGGAGGACAACGATTACGGCTACGACGGTGTTCTTTACGGCACCGACACAGAACTCAAGTGCTTTGATAACGCTCAGCTTGCCGCTGACGGTATCGGAAGCAACATGGTTGACGTAGTTATCATCGACGAGCTTCCCGCTGAGTACATAGTTTCTAAGAATTCCGGACTTGTTTGTCTCCCTCTCTACTATTCGGGTGCGACCGAGGCAGAGGACGCTCCCGTTGAGGAGCAGTACGCTATCTGCGTAACCAAGGGCAATACCGAGCTTCTTGACGCTATCAACGAGGTTCTCACTGAGCTTATCGCTGAGGGTAAGGTTGAAGAAATGGTCATGGCTCACATGATCAAAGATTAATTAATAATCTGTTTTTGGGAAAGAACTGTGCCGGCCACGGTTCTTTTCCTGTGTTAAAGAAAGGGTTAAAATGGATTTTATTTGGAATAAAGTCTGCGAGATGGCAACTGCGTGTTGGGATTTCATCTTAAAGGTGATAGAGCTTTTCAGCACTCCTTCTTATATGGAAAACATCTGGCTCGGACTTCAGAATACCGTTATAATTTCAGTGCTTGCGGCGATACTCGGTCTTGTTTTGGGAACCGTGGTAGCGTTCGTATCTATCGCGCCCAAAAGCAAGTGGACGACTTTGCCCAGAGCGATATGCAAGATATATATTACTATCGTTCGCGGAACGCCTATGGCGCTTCAACTCTTCATAATGTTCTACGTTGTGTTTACCTTCCGCGGCTTTCCCGAGATCATAACCGCAACGCTTGCGTTCGGTATAAATTCGGGCGCTTACGTTGCCGAAAATATCAGAGCGGGTATTCTTTCGGTTGACATCGGTCAGACCGAGGCGGGAAGGGCGCTTGGACTTTCCAACCGAGTTACAATGATGAAGATAATAATTCCGCAGGCGATCAAAAATGTTATTCCCGCTATCGGTAACGAACTTATCGCTCTTATCAAGGAGACCTCTATCGTCAGTATGATCGGTATGTTTGACCTTACCATGGCGGCGAAGATAATCGGAAGCGGTAATAATATGGCGAGCTATATCGTTCCTATGGCGGTGGTCGCGCTCTTTTATCTCGGTATAGTTTATTTGCTGACCTTCTTTATTAAATTGATAGAAAGGAGACTGCGTGCAAGTGATAAGCGTTAAAAATTTGTATAAGGATTTTGGCAAGCTGAGAGTACTTGACAGCGTGTCTCTTGATATCAAAAAGGGCGAGCAGGTGGTTATCATCGGTGCATCGGGAAGCGGAAAGAGTACGCTTTTGCGTTGTCTCAACTTCCTTGAAGAGCCTACGTACGGTGAGATCTGGTACAACGACCAGCTTCTCGGAGAACCCGATCCCTATCTGCATTTCGATGTCATCGCGGCGTCAAAAACCTACAAAAAGCTGGTAAAAAAGAGCGGATCCGAGCCTAACTGCGAGACTGGCTACTGCGATGAAATAATTAAAGAGATCAAGGAAAAGGATCTTCTTCGCAAGCACGAGGGCGGCGAATACAGAAGGCTGCTCAAAAAAGTCAAGAAGGAAAACGGACTTAATATCAACATAGCGAGAAGAACTATGGGAATGGTTTTCCAGCAGTTCAATCTTTTCAATAATTTGACTGTCATGCAGAATTTGACGTTAGCGCCTGTTCAGCTCAAGCTGAAAACCAAGGCAGAGGCAGAGGAGAGAGCGTGGGAGCTTTTGCGCCGTATCGGACTTGAGGACAAGGCAAATGAGTATCCCTCCAAGCTTTCGGGCGGACAGAAGCAGAGAATTGCGATCATTCGCGCTCTTGCGATGGACCCCGAGATCATGCTCTTTGACGAGCCTACAAGCGCACTAGACCCCGAAATGGTTGGCGAGGTTCTCGACGTTATGAAGGAGCTTGCAAACGAGGGTATGACCATGGTATGTGTTACCCACGAAATGGGATTTGCCCGCGAGGCGGCAGACCGTGTACTCTTTATGTGTGACGGTAAGATCGCCGAGGATGGAACTCCCGAGGAGATCTTCGATCATCCAAAGCATCCCAAGCTTCAGCAATTTTTGAAGTGCGTGCTTTGATATTTGACACGGACATAAAAACCGCAGATGCAAAAAAGCTTCTGCGGCTTTTTTATTGGTTCTAAATTTCAAATTTTGATTTATCTATGGGTTTAATACTAACTTTTCTTGTCATCAGCGACAATGAAAACTGTCAACAAGCGCAAGCGCTTGATTGACTCGCAAATGCAAGCATTTGCTGTTACAAAAGAAACGCCGCATAGGGGAAAGAGGGTCTTGTTCGAGAAAAAGCGAACATGCCGCATTTTCTCGCCCTGCGACATCCTCTCTCCCCTATGTACCCCTCTCTCCTGTCGGCAGAGCCGACGAAAAAATATTATTAATATCAAAGAGGTAAAACTCTCTTATAATTTAGATTTGTAGCCGCAATCTTATTAAAACTTAAAGCTTTGTCGCGTAAGCGACCTTTCCCGAAGGGAAAGCATCTTTAAATTTAAAAGTTTTATGTTGTTGTAAGCCGTACCACACTCTATCAACCATTCGGGGTTGGGGGACACGGGGGAGGGGATGTTCAAAAAATCCGCCTTTGATTTATGTGTTCTGTCGCCTTTTGCGGATTTTTAGAACTCACCCCTACACCCGTGCGGCGTTCTTTTGGTTCGTTTTCTGACGACGCGGGCAGAAAATGAACGTATAAGCCTCACAGATAATTTGCAATTTATAATTTGCTTTGCCCCGACAACTAAAAAAATTAAAAATCAAAATCCACTTGAAACTTATGGACAAAACTGATATAATATATTTGAAATGATGAGAACTGCAATTTGTGTTTGCAAGGATAATGCGAGAACGCAACAGTTAAGATGTGGAGAAAACAAATGGTAATCGTTTTGACTAAACGAATAAAATTTTATATACCTATAGATCAGGAAAAAGCTAAAAGGATAGCGTTAAGTGTCACGGTATCATTGGCGGCGATGGCGTTGATCCTTGGCGTCGTATGTGCTTTTCTGTTTTTTCAGACCGACCGATTGACAGTCGAGGCGGGAGAAACTGTTAGCGCCGAGATGCTGACGGGGGATGCCGACGCATATTTTGGAGACGATTTTGATCCCGAATGTGTAAATCGGGCAGGGGTCTACTATTTTACGGTATACGCGGACGGTGAGGTGCGTAAGGTGCGTCTTGAAGTTATTGACACCAAAGCTCCCGAAATAAGGGTGAAACGCATAAATTGGCCCATAGGAAGCACGCGCAGACCCCTCCCCAAGGATTTTATTGATACTGTTAACGAAGCGGATGACTTCAAAGGATATTTTGTCGAGGAGCTTCCCAAATTTGAAAAAAATATGGGTGAATACAGAGCAAAGGTAAGATTTGAGGACGCTTCGGGAAATAAGACCGAGGTGATCGAGGTCTTTCTTGATCTTGTCTCGGATAATCAACCGCCAAGGCTTTCCCTTAACATCGATAAGCTGACGGTGGAGGTGGGCAACCTCCCCTCGGAGGAAGCTCCGCTTTACGACGGAATAGCTACCGTTACCGATAACTGCGGGGGAGACCTGCGTATCGAGATCGACGACAGCGGCGTGGATTATAATAAAGAAGGAAGATATTCTATCTATCTCGTGGCATACGACATGATAGGAAACAGAAGCGAAAAGATAAGCGTGATCATGGAGGTAGTTCCCAAGGTCGCTGACGGAGAACAAGAATAATTTAATAATGAAGGCTTGCTTGTTTTAAGTAAGCCTTTTTTTGATGAAAAAGCAGTTTTTTGTCGCTTTGTGACGGGTAAGTGACGAAAAAAAGACGGCAGAGGGAATACGGGCGGATTTTTAGCACTGTTTACAAAAAGTTCATAAAATTATTGGTAAAAACTCTTGACAAACCCCTTGATTTGGGGTATATTATTAGCGTAGGTTAGCACTTGGCGCGAGCGAGTGCTAAAAATCAACTAAAAAACATTCAACATCGGCAAACATTGCCGAAATAGACCGAAAGGAGCGCCGAAAACCATGTCAGACAACTCAAAACACGAATTGAGCGAGCGAAAAAAGCGTATACTTAAAGCAATAGTAGACGCGCATATTGTTGACGGCGAGCCTGTCGGATCAAAGTATATCATGCAGGATGAGCATTTGAACTGCTCGTCTGCTACCATCAGAAACGAGATGGCGGAGCTTGAAGCGCTCGGATACCTTGAACAACCTCACACTTCGGCT
The DNA here is from genome assembly GCA_045538195.1 of Eubacteriales bacterium. Classification (GTDB taxonomy): domain Bacteria; phylum Bacillota; class Clostridia; order Oscillospirales; family CAG-272; genus SVTX01. The sequence continues at coordinate 52,637 of JAZSRA010000095.1, forward strand.
GGTAGAGTGCCAAGTGAGTTGGGTTACAGATTTTACGTCGACTCGCTCATCGAAAGCTATGCCATGACCACTAACGAGATCACCGAGATCAATAAGCTCTTAAAGTCGAAGATGAACGAGCTTGATCAGATACTTTTAGCGGCGTCGAAGCTTGCTGGAAATCTTACCAACTACACAAGCTTCCTTATAAAACCCAAGGCAAGCTCGGTCAGAATTAAGCGTTTCGACGTAATATACGTCGACCGCCACAGTCTCTTGCTTGTAATGATAAGCGACGGCGGAGCGGTGGTCACCAAGCGGTTGTCTATTGATAAGAGCATAAGCCAACTGACTGCAAGCGACCTCTCGGTGGCACTAAACGACCATATCACGGGTAAGTGTGCCGACGAGATCACGCTTCCCATTATCGTTGAACTTGAAAACGCTATGGGAGATAAGGCGGCGATAGTTAATCCTATCATTAAAATAATATACGAAAGCATGAACGAGCTTGACGGCGGTGACTTGAAGGTCTCGGGCATGGACAGACTTCTGCAATATCCCGAATATAGCAACAAGGATCAGCTTCGTGAGCTGCTTGGAGCGTTTGAAAAGAAAGAGGATATTCTGGAGCTGGTCTCTGAAACCGACGGCGACGGAGTTAACGTTGTTATCGGATCGGAAAGCTCGGTCAAGGTCATGAACAACTCGGCACTGGTATTCAAGCCGGTCGTCAGAGACGGTAAGACCCTTGGAGCGATCGGCATTATCGGTCCTCGTCGAATGGACTACGCAAAGGTGGTGGCAACCATCGAGGGACTTGCCGGCAACGTTGAAAGTATATTGAACGATAAAGAAATGATACCCGAAAAGAATGGAGGTAATACAGATGACGGATGAGAAAAACACCGCCTCCGCGGAGACCGTTGATCTTCCGAATGAGAACGAATGTGAGTCTGCTCAAACCGAAGAAAAGGTAGCCGAGGAAAAGGAAGCAAAGAACGACAAGAAGAAAAACAAGAAGCTTGAAGCTAAGGTCGCAGAGCTTGAAAAGGCACTTGAAGCAAAGGACGCAGATCTTGCCGAGCAGAACGACAAATATATGAGAATGATGGCGGAATACGATAACTTCCGCAAGAGAAGCGCAAAGGAAAAAGAGGGAACATATGCCGACGCTTATGCCGACGCGCTGACCTCAATACTTCCTATAATCGACAATCTTGAAAGAGCGGTTGGCGTAAATGAAGCCGAAGCGGTTCTCAAAGGTCTTGAAATGACTCTCAAAGGCGCAGACGAGGCTCTCCAAAAGATGGGCGTTGAAGCTTTCGGAGCTGAAGGAGATCAGTTCGATCCCAATATTCACAATGCGGTCATGATGGTTGACGACGAGAACCGTAATTCGGGCGAGATCGTCAGCGTGTTCCAGAAGGGATACCGCAAAGGCGATAAGATCATTCGTTACGCCATGGTAACAGTAGCAAATTGACTTTGATATTTTCTCGGATACTGCGTTGTTCCTCAAAAGCGGCTCGACATAGGCAGAACTACGCCTTCGCCTTGCTTTTTGTAGTACGCCTTGTCTCCGAAAAAATCTCTTCGTCAATGAATTTCACTACGGTTTGATTAATTGAACCGTAGAAAACAAAACAAATTTGCATTGAAAGTTCTTTGTGCAACTTTCTTTCAAGAAAGTTGCGAAAAAAATAAAAAATAAAATTACACACTATCCATAAGGAGGATATAATCATGGGAAAAATCATTGGTATTGACTTAGGTACAACAAACTCTTGCGTAGCGGTTTACGAGGGCAGCGAGCCTATCGTTATTCCCAATCCCGAGGGCGCGAGAACTACCCCTTCGGTAGTAGCATTTTCAAAGACGGGCGAGAGAATGGTAGGTCAGGTCGCAAAGCGTCAGGCTATCACCAACCCCGATAAGACCGTTATCTCGATCAAGAGAGATATGGGTTCTAACAAAAAGGTAGACATCGACGGCAAGGCTTACACTCCCCAGGAGATCTCCGCTATGATACTTCAAAAGCTGAAGTCCGATGCCGAAGCATATCTCGGAACCACTGTTACCGACGCGGTAATCACCGTTCCCGCATACTTCACCGACGCACAGAGACAGGCAACTAAGGACGCAGGTAAGATCGCAGGTCTTAACGTACAGAGAATCATCAACGAGCCTACTGCCGCTGCTCTTGCATACGGCGTAGATAAAGAAGACCAGAAGATCATGGTATTCGACCTTGGCGGCGGTACGTTCGACGTATCTCTCCTTGAGATCTCCGACGGCGTATTCGAGGTTCTTGCTACCGCAGGTAACAATAAGCTTGGCGGCGACGACTTCGACCAGAGAATTATTGACTGGATGGCAGAGCAGTTCAAGAAAGAGAACGGCATTGACCTCCGTAACGATAAAATGGTAATGCAGAGACTTAAAGACGCGGCAGAGAAGGCTAAGATCGAGCTTTCGGGTGTTGCTACCTCTAATATCAATCTGCCTTTCATTACCGCAACCGCGGCTGGTCCTCTCCACTTTGAGGCAACTCTTACCAGAGCTGAATTTGACAGAATTACCGCAGACCTCGTTGAGGCTACTATGGGCCCCACAAAGCAGGTTCTCCGTGACTCGGAACTTTCCGCAGGTGAGATCGACAAGGTTCTTCTCGTTGGTGGTTCTACCAGAATCCCCGCAGTTCAAGACGCAGTCAAGAAGTTCATCGGCAAGGATCCCTTCAAGGGTATTAACCCCGACGAGTGCGTAGCTATTGGCGCGGCTATTCAGGGCGGCGTTCTCGGCGGCGAGGTCAAGGATCTTCTTCTCCTTGACGTTACACCCCTTTCTCTCGGTATCGAGACCATGGGCGGTGTATTCAACAGAATTATCGACAGAAACACCACTATCCCCGTAAAGAAGAGCCAGATCTACTCCACCGCGGCTGACGGTCAGACCTCGGTTGAGATCCACGTTCTTCAAGGTGAGAGAGAGATGGCGGCTTATAACACCACTCTCGGTCGATTCAACCTTGACGGTATTGCTCCCGCTCCCCGTGGAATTCCTCAGATCGAGGTTACCTTTGACATCGACGCTAACGGTATCGTTAACGTAACCGCAAAGGATAAAGGAACCGGTAAGGAGCAGCACATCACTATCACTTCCTCCACCAATATGTCTCAGGACGATATAGATAAGGCAGTCAAGGATGCCGAGAAGTTTGCCGAGGAGGACAAGAAGGCGAAGGAAGCGGTTGAGGTCAAGAACAGAGCTGATAGCATGATCTTCCAGTGTGAGAAGATGATGAGCGAGCTTGGTGACAAGGTAGAAGCTAACGATAAGACAGACGTTGAAGCTGCGATCGCAAAGCTCAAAGAGACCGTAAATAGCGGCGACACCGAGGCTATCAAGGCTGATACCGAGGCAGTTGAGAAGGCATTCTACAAGATCAGTGAGAAACTCTATGCACAGCAGGGCGGCGCTCAGGGTCAGGGCTTTGATCCCAATATGGGCGGCGACGCAGGCGCACAGGGCGGTCAGGACGGACAGTTCTACGACGCAAACTACGAGGATAATTCCAACAAGTAATATTTTCAAATGATGGGAAAGCTCGATCTTCGAGCTTTCCCATAAAGTGCAAATAATAAGGCAAGTATTTTTTACGGCTAAAAATTAATCGGACGTTTTAAAGTTGCCTTTTTTAGAAAAAGCTTTTGAAAGAGGGGTGCGGGGAGAAAAGCTTTTGGCATCAAAAGTTTTCTCCCCGCATATATAAAAACAACTATGGCAGATAAAAGAGATTATTATGAGGTGTTGGGCGTAAACAAGGGCGCGTCCGATGCCGAGATAAAAAAAGCGTACAGAGGACTTGCGAAGAAGTACCATCCCGACGTAAACCCCGGCGACAAGGACGCTGAGGCGAAGTTCAAGGAGGTAAACGAGGCATACGAGGTCCTCTCTGACGCGGATAAAAAGGCAAAATACGACCAATACGGTCATGCGGCATTCGATCCCACGTCGGGAGCGGGTGGTTATGGCGGCTTTGGTGGCTTTGGCGGCGGATTTGACGTCGATCTTGGCGATATCTTCGGTAGCTTTTTCGGAGGCGGCTCGCGTTCTCGTAGGAACAACGGTCCTCAAAAGGGCGACGACATAGAGGTCAACGTAACCATCAACTTCGAGGAAGCGGTATTCGGATGCAAAAAGGAAATAAAGTTCCAGAGATACGCAAAGTGCGCTCACTGTAACGGTACGGGAAGCGACGACGGTAAGAGTGAGACCTGTCCCACCTGTCGCGGAACGGGTCAAAGGAGAGTGGTGCAGAATCTTGGCGGAATGCAGTTTCAGTCAACCACCACCTGCGATCAGTGTCGCGGAACGGGTAAGTATATCAAGACCCCCTGCTCGAAGTGCCGTGGCGCGGGATTTGAGAGAATAAGCAAGAACATAACCGTAGATATACCCGCGGGAATAGATCACGGCAAGGGACTCGTTATCCGCGGCGCGGGCAACGACGGCAAAAACGGCGGTATCGCAGGCGACGTTTACGTTATGGTCAGCGTAAGAAAGAGTCCTACGTTCAGACGAGAGGGCTACAACCTTTTCTGCGAAGTACCCATCACTATTTCCGAGGCGACTCTTGGCGCTGAAATTGAGGTTCCCACCCTTGAGGGCAGAGAAAAATTTAATATTCCCGAGGGAACGCAGACGGGAACTACCTTTACTATGCGTCAAAAGGGCGTTCCCATGGTGAACTCCAGCCGCCGAGGTGACCTTATCTTCCGCGTTAACGTAGAAGTACCCAAGGGACTTACCGAAAAGCAGAAAGAGCTGCTCCGCGCATTTGCCAACGCCTGCGGTGAAAGCAACTATCAGAAGAAAAAGGGATTTTTTAAGAAGGACAAAAAGTAATATTTGTTCGCGCAAAGAGGAGACGGCTTCGGTCGTCTTTTCTTTTTTGAGAAAAATAATTACAAATATTAAATTTTAGGTTGACAATATCCTAAAATTCATATATACTAATAATAGAAGAAAAAGAAAGGGGTAGTTATATGAACATAAACAGTAAATCCATAGTATCCATTTCAGAGGCAAATCAAAATTTTTCCAAGGTCGCAAAAATGGTTGAAAAGCACGGCGAAATATATATCTTTAAAAACAACAAGCCAAAATATAAGCTTATAGATTTGGAAAATGA